>JAWLAD010000025.1:0-46309 GCA_041395605.1 Steroidobacteraceae bacterium | reverse complement strand
TGCAGATCACCGAGCAGCGCCTGCAGGTTCTCGCGCAGCTTCTCCGGCTCGAAGCTCGCCTTGCCGATCGTGCAATGCACGATGCCAGCCTTGTCGACGCGGTAGCGGACCTGGCCGCTCTTCGCGTTCTTGACGGCACCGGCGACATCGGGACTGACGGTGCCGACCTTGGGGTTCGGCATCAGGCCGCGCGGACCCAGGATCTGGCCGAGCTGCCCGACGACGCGCATCGCATCGGGACTGGCGATCACGACATCGAAATCCATTTGCCCGGCCTTGACCTGCTCGGCAAGGTCCTCGAGGCCGACGATGTCTGCGCCGGCAGCGCGCGCGGCGTCCTGGTTCTTGCCGGACGTGAACACGGCGACGCGAACCGACTTGCCGATACCGTGCGGCATGACGGTCGAACCGCGGACCTGCTGGTCCGACTTCGACGCATCGATGCCGAGGTTCACGGCCACGTCGACGGACTCGTTGAACTTGGCCTTGGCGAATTCCTTGACCAGCTTGAAGGCCTCATCGGCCGGGTACTGCTTGCCTGGCTGGAGCTTGTCCTTCCAGGCCTTGATGCGCTTGGCGACGAACGGCATGGTCAGACTCCTTCCACGTCAACGCCCATGGAACGCGCGCTGCCTGCGATCGTGCGAACGGCGGCGTCGAGGTCGGCGGCCGTCAAATCCGGCTGCTTCGTCTTGGCGATCTCTTCGATCTGGGCACGGCTGATCTTGCCGACCTTGCTCGTGTTCGGCGTGCCGCTTCCCTTCTCGATGCCGATCGCCTTGCGGATCAGCACGGACGCCGGCGGCGTCTTCATGATGAAGGTGAAGCTGCGATCCGCGTAAACGGTGATCACCGTCGGGATCGGCAGGCCCTTTTCGATCTTCTGCGTCGCAGCGTTGAACTGCTTGCAGAACTCCATGATGTTGACGCCCTGCTGACCGAGCGCCGGACCGATGGGTGGCGAGGGGTTTGCGGAGCCTGCAGGGACCTGCAGCTTCACATAGCCCTGGACTTTCTTAGCCATGCTATCTCTCCTGGGTACAAGCGCCCGCTACGCGGGCTCCCCATGGGTTGTTGACGGAATCAGGCCTTTTCAACCTGGGAAAAATCGAGCTCCACGGGCGTCGAGCGCCCAAGAATCTGCACCGCCACCTGCAGGCGGTTCTTTTCGTAGTTGACGTTCTCGACGACGCCATTGAAATCATTGAACGGGCCGTCGACCACGCGGACGACCTCGCCCGGCTCGAAGATGACCTTCGGGCGCGGCTTCTCGACGCCTTCCTCGACGCGACGCAGGATCTGGTTGGCTTCCTTGTCGCTGATCGGGGCGGGCTTCTCGGGCGTGCCGCCGATGAAGCCGAGCACCTTGGGCACTTCCTTGACGAGGTGCCAGGTCTGCTCATCCATCTCCATCTGCACGAGCACGTAGCCCGGGTAGAACTTGCGTTCGCTCTTGCGCTTCTGCCCGTCGCGCATCTCGACGACTTCCTCGGTCGGCACCAGGATCTCGCCGAACTTGCTCTCGAGGCCGGCCCGCTTGATGCGATCGCCAAGCGCTTCCGCGACGCGGTGCTCGAAGTTCGAGTACGCGTGCACGACATACCAACGCAGCGCCATTTAGCCTCCCGTCCCGGAACCGAGCAGCGAACCCGTTGCCCAGGCCAGGAACATGTCCACGAGCCAGAAGAACAGGCCCATGATCACCACGAACCCGAATACGACCAGTGTCGTCACCAAGGTCTCGTTGCGCGTCGGCCAGAACACCTTGTAGAGCTCGATGCGGGAATCGAGCGCGAACTTCCAGAACGTCCGGCCCTGCTGCGAGAACGCGAAGATCAAACCGCCCAGCAGCAGCGCACCGACGAACACGAGCCAGCGCACCCAGTTCTCCTGCCCACCCTTCAGCCAATAGAACGCGACGACGCCACCCGCCGCGACGAGAATCGCAGCGACGAGCTTCGCGGTGTCGGCCGGACCGGCACCTTCCTGTTTGACGACTTCGTTCATATGCCTTGAGTGGCAGGCCAGGAGGGTCTCGAACCCCCAACCTGCGGTTTTGGAGACCGCCGCTCTGCCAATTGAGCTACTGGCCTAGTTTAGGGCTACCGCCCGGATTGCTGCCGGTCGCTTGCGCGACCGGCTACATCGACTTCGAAGAACCTCACTTCAGGATCTTGGCTACCACGCCGGCACCGACGGTGCGACCACCCTCGCGGATGGCGAAGCGCAGGCCTTCCTCCATCGCGATCCGGCGCCAGCAGCTCCACGTTCATCTTGATGTTGTCGCCAGGCATCACCATCTCGGTGTTCTCCGGCGGCTCGATCGTCCCCGTCACGTCCGTCGTGCGGAAGTAGAACTGCGGCCGGTACCCCTTGAAGAACGGCGTGTGACGTCCACCCTCTTCCTTCGTCAGCACGTACACCTCTGCACTCGAACTTCGTGTGCGGGTTGATCGAGCCGGGCTTCGCCAGAACCTGACCACGCTCCACTTCCTCGCGCTTCGTGCCGCGCAGCAGCACGCCCACGTTGTCGCCCGCCTGACCCTGGTCCAGCAGCTTGCGGAACATCTCAACGCCCGTGCACGTCGTCTTCTGCGTGTCCTTCAGACCGATGATCTCGATCTCATCGTTCACCTTCACGATGCCGCGCTCGATACGACCCGTCACCACCGTGCCGCGACCCGAAATCGAGAACACGTCCTCGACCGGCATCAGGAACGGCTTGTCGATCTGCCGCTCCGGCACCGGGATGTACTTGTCCATCTCCTCGACCAGCTTCACCACCGCCGGCACGCCGATCGGCGACGTGTCGCCCTCCAGCGCCTTCAGCGCCGAACCCACGATGATGGGGGTCGTGTCGCCGGGGAACTTGTACGTCGACAGCAGCTCGCGAACTTCCATCTCGACAAGCTCCAGCAGCTCCTTGTCGTCGACCATGTCCGCCTTGTTCAGGAACACCACGATGTACGGCACGCCTACCTGCCGCGCCAGCAGGATGTGCTCGCGCGTCTGCGGCATCGGACCGTCCGCCGCCGACACCACCAGGATCGCACCGTCCATCTGCGCCGCGCCCGTGATCATGTTCTTCACGTAGTCCGCGTGACCCGGGCAGTCCACGTGCGCGTAGTGGCGCTCCGTCGACTGGTACTCCACGTGTGCCGTCGAAATCGTGATCCCGCGCGCCTTCTCTTCCGGCGCCTTGTCGATCTGGTCGTACGCCATGAACGCGCCGCCGTGCGTCTCCGCCATCACCTTCGTCAGCGCAGCCGTCAGCGTCGTCTTGCCGTGATCAACGTGGCCAATCGTCCCAACGTTGACGTGCGGCTTCGTGCGTTCGAATTTTTCCTTAGACATGGCTTCCTCGTGGTGCCCTTCGGCCAGAATTTATCGATCATCCGTCTTCGCGAAGCTGGAGCTCACGACCGGGATTGAACCGGTGACCTCGTCCTTACCAAGGACGTGCTCTACCAACTGAGCTACGTGAGCTGAATGCAATCCGTCGGCTCACCGCCAGAGCAGGACGTGGAGCGGGTAGTGGGAATCGAACCCACGTCATCAGCTTGGAAGGCTGAGGTTCTACCATTGAACTACACCCGCTTTTTCACTCGCGAGCGAGTCTCCCGTCCCGCATCCACCAGCACACGCCGCTCTGCCACCACCGCTCACGAAGCTCTCGCTTCGAGTGGTGGAGGGGGTAGGATTCGAACCTACGAAGGCGTAAGCCGGCAGATTTACAGTCTGCTCCCGTTGGCCGCTTGGGTACCCCTCCGCGAAAAACGAGCCGCGTATTCTGATTTCGCGACCGGGGGGTGTCAATGGCGTTGGAACATTGTTTGCTGGGTGTTTTGGCCGGCCTCGACCGGCCGATGCCTGGACGACCTGTATATATATAGAGTAATGGCATCCCAACTCGATCCCATCGTCCTGTTCTTCATCCTGGGGCTCGCCGCCGGCGTGCTGAAGGCCGACTTGCGCCTGCCGCAACCCATCTACGAGTTCGTCAGCACCCTGCTGCTGCTGTCGATCGGCATGAAGGGCGGCATCGAACTCGCCCGCCAGCCGATGGGCGCAATCGTCGGCGACATGCTGCTCGTGATCCTGATGGGCTGCGTGCTGACCTTCCTCGCCTATGGCCTGTTGCGCGGCGTCGGACGGATCGACCGGGTCAACGCGGCGGCCGTCGCCGCGCATTACGGCTCGGTCAGCGTCGGCACGTTCGCGGTCGGTGTCGCCTTCCTCGGGCTGGCCGCGATTCCCTACGAACCGCAGATGCCGCTGTACCTGGTGCTGCTCGAGGTGCCAGCCATCGTGATCGGCATCGTGCTCGCGCGCGGCCTGCACGCTGCGACGCCGTGGAAGGAAATCATGCACGAGGTGTTGCTGGGGCGCAGCGTCATGCTCTTGCTGGGCGGACTCGCGATCGGCGCGCTCGCGGGTTCGGAGGGCCTGGACCCCGTCAAGCCGCTGTTCTTCGACCTGTTCAAGGGCGTGCTCGCGATCTTCCTGCTCGAGATGGGCCTGATCGCCTCCGACCATCTTGGTGGCTTCCGTCGCCACGGGCTGTTCATCGCGGCATTCGCAGTGGTCGGGCCGCTGCTGTTCGCGGCGGTCGGCATCGGCTTCGCGCAGCTGATGGGGCTTTCGCCAGGCGGTGCGATCCTGCTCGCGACGCTCGCGGCGAGCGCGTCCTACATCGCGGCGCCAGCGGCGCTCCGTTCGGCCGTGCCCGAAGCAAATCCGGCGCTGTCGCTGACCGCGGCACTGGCCGTGACCTTCCCGTTCAACATCCTGGTCGGCATCCCGCTGTACCAGCGTGCCGTCGAGTACGTCTATGGCTGACACGCACCACACCCGCAGGCTCGTCACCGTCATCACCGAGGCCGCGCTCGAGCGCGAACTGATCCGCGAGTTCGACACGCTCGGCGTGCGCGGCTACACGATCACCGAGGCCCGCGGTCGCGGCGATCGCGGCACGCGTTCTTCGAGCTGGGGCCACACCGGCAACATCCGCGTCGAGGTGATCTGCGATGCCGACCACGCAGTGCGCCTGATGCAGGCGCTGCGCGACAAGTACTACGCGCACTATGCGATGGTGCTGTTCGCGCACGACGTCGAAGTGCTGCGGCCCGACAAGTTCTAGCCGCGACGCCGCGCGGCGGCGGCAAGCTCAGCCTGCTGCGCGCGGCAAGTCCTGCGCGCCGCCCGTTGCGGCGCCTCGCCAGCCTGGTCCGCGCACGGCCCGCCCGGGGCGCGCGCCCGTCACGACGCCATCGCGCAGCACGGGCACGCCGTTGACGAGCACATGCGCCACACCCATTGCGAAGCGCTGCGGCGTGGCGTGGTCGGCGTGGTCGATGATGCCTGCGGCGTCGAAGATGCACAGGTCCGCCCAGCACCCCGGTCGCAGCAAGCCGCGGTCGCGCAATCCGAGCTGGCGCGCCGGCATTCCGGTGAGGCGATGCACGGCCTGCGCGAGCGGCACGAGGCCCGCGTCGCGCGCATAGCGCCCGAGGAAGCGCTGAAGCTGCCGTAGGCGCGCGGATGCGGCTGGTGCGCGAGGAGGGCTCGCGCGGCGCCAGCGATTCCTCATCCGAGCACAGCCCCATCCATGGCACTGCAAGCTGCCGGCGCACGTTGGCCTCGGCCATCAGCGCGAACGCCGCGGTCACGCGGCTGTCGTCCTCGATCACGAGGTCGAGCAGCGTTTCCTCGGCGCCACGACCGCGCGCGGCGGCCACCTCGGCCAGCGTCCTGCCAGCCAGGTCGCGCAGCGCGGGATTGCGAAAGCCGAGCAGGCGCACGCCAGTTGCTCCCCCGGCGAGCCGATAGAGGTTCTCCCAGTCCCCGGCCGGCGCGCGGATCTCGTCGATCACGCGGCTGCGGATCACGGGATCGCGCAACCGCGCCACCCAGGCCGCGTGCCCGCCTTCCTGCACCCACGGCGGCATGCAGGCATCGAGTCCCGACGCCGCCTCGATGTACGGATACATGTTGGCGGAGACATCCAGACCTCAGCGCGTGCCGCTTCGATACGTGCGAGCGCTGCATCGAGCAGCGGCCAGTTGGCCTCGCCCGCGACCTTGAAATGGTAGATCTCGGCATGGCGGCGCGTCGTGCGCGCGATGTCGATGACCTCGTCGATCGCTTCGAGCAGTCGCCCGGACTCGCTGCGGACATGGCTGATGTACGCACCACCGTACTCCGCCGCCGCCAGTGCCAGCGCGCGCAATTCTTCGTGCGACGCGCAAGTCGCCGGCGCGTAGATCAGCGCCGAGCCGACGCCGAGCGCGCCTTCGCGCATCGCGATGCGCACCTGTTCGCACATGCGCGCGAGCTCGTCGGCCCGCGCCGGCTGCCGCATGGCCGATCTCGTGCACGCGCAGCGTCGTCGCACCCACGAACGACGCGACATTGGTCGCGATGCCGCGCCGTTCGAGCGCGTCGAGATATTCGCCGAGCGTGGTCCAGTCGACGTGGAAGCGGTAATCCGTCTGCCGCGCCTCGACGCGTGCCGCATCGCGGGCGTCAGCGGCCCCATCGAGACGCCCTCGCCGAACACCTCGAGCGTGACGCCCTGGCGCAGGTCGCTCTCGCCGCGCGGGTCCACCAGCAGCGACTCGGTCGCCCAGGACAGCATGTTGATGAAGCCGGGCGCGACCGTGAGCCTGCGGGCGTCGATCTCGTCGCGGGCGCGCGCGCCGACAGGTCGCCGATCGCGGCGACGCGCCCGCGCGCCAAGCCCACGTCGGATGAACGGCGGCGCACCGCTGCCGTCGCAGACGGTGCCGCCGCGGATCAGCGTCTGGAATTCCGGCTCGGGGGAACTGTCGCGCTCGCGCCGCAGCGTCGCCGCGAACAGCGTGCTCCAGAGCAGCCCGCGCAGGCGCCGCAAGCCGCTCAGCGCGGCACCCTTTGGCGTCCCGGCGCTACAGCGTCAGGCAGCCGCGCCACGCAGCGCGCCTGCCGCGTCGGGCACCGTGGCACCGGACGACGCCGCGCGCAGCGCGGGCATCACTTCACTGGCGAACAGACGCATGTTGCGCTCCGTCAGGTCTGCCGGCAGCGTACCGAACTGCAGCATGCTGAGCAGGTGGCCGACCCGCATGTCCCGCCAGGCGGCCGCGAGCTGCTCGCGCACGGTGGCCGCGGAGCCGCAGAAGAACATGCCCATCTCGACCGCGATCTCGAGCGTGATGTCACCCGTGATCTGCTGCTTGGCCTTGGCGATGCCGCGCATCGACTCGATCGACGAGTAGCCTGGCGGCAGCAGCATTTCGATTGGCATCTTCAGGAACTTGTTGCGGAAGTTCTCGAAGTGCGGCTTGGCCTCGCGGCGCGCGATTTCATCGGTCTCGGCGACGTAGATCGGCACGGCCCAGCCGATCTTGTCGTCGCTGGCCGTGTAACCGTGGCGCGCGGCGGTCTCGCGGTACTGCTCGAGGTATTTGCGGACGGACTTCAGCGGACTGAACGTCTGCAGGTAGGTGTACTTGCGGTCGGGGTGCGCGGCCCACTCGATGGTCTCGCTGCTGCCCTGCGACGGCACCCAGATCGGCGGATGCGGCTGCTGGTAGGGCCGCGGCCACAGGTTCACGTACTCGAAATGGTAGTGCTTTCGCGAGAAGCGGAACGGCCCGGGCCGCGTCCACGCTTCGATGATCAGGTCGTGCGCCTCGTGGAAGCGCTCGTGCGAAAACACCGGGTTCGTGCCCCAGGCGTGGTACTCGGCGCCGATGCCGCGCACGAAGCCGGTGATCAGCCGACCCTCGGTGATGTTGTCGAGCATCGCGTGCTCTTCGGCGAGCGTCAGCGGGTGGTCGCGCAGCGGGATCGCGCTGCCCAGGATCGCGATCTTCGCGGTCTTGGTGCGGCGCGCGAGCGCGGCCGCCATGACAATCGGCGACGGCATCATGCCGTACGCAGTCTGGTGGTGTTCGTTGACCGCGATGCCGTCGAAGCCCAACTGCTCGCCGAGCTCGAGTTCGTCGAGATAACGGTTGTAGAGCCGCGCGCCGGCCTTCGGGTCGTAGAAGCGGTTGGGCGTGACGACCCAGGCGGTCGGGTACTGCGCGGCGCCGTCGAGGTCGAGGTCGGCGTAGGGCATCAGGTGGAACAGCGTGAATTTCATGCGGCGTTCCTCAGGCGGCGTGGGCGAACTGCTGGACCAGCGCGGTCAACTCGGCCGGTCGTTCGACCTGCGGCAGATGGCCGCAGCGTTCGATGACCGAGAAGCGCGCGCCGGGGATCAGGCTCGCGAGCCGGCGGCCGTAGTCCGGCGGGAACAGGCGATCTTCACCGCCCCAGATCACATGCGTCGGCAGCCGCAGCCGGTGCAGCCACTTCTCGAGATGCGGGTCGAAAAACCGCGGCTCCCAGGCAAGCTTCGCGGTCGTGATGAAGTTGCGCAGCGCGACGTCCTGCTGCTCGGGCGTCTGCGGCAGCGCCAGGATCTTCTCCGCGAGCGCCGGGTCAGCGACCAGGTTGCGGATGCGATCTTCCGGGCTCCACATGAACAGGTCACCAGTCGGAATGTCACCCGGCCGGATGCCCGCAGCGCCGATCACCGTCAGCGACGCGAGGCGACTCGCATCGCGCACCGCGACCTCGAGGCCGATCCAGCCGCCGAGCGACATGCCAACGACGTGCAGGCCGCGCAGGTCCAGCGCCTCGAGCAGGTCGAGGTAGGCGTACGCCGCATCGTGGATGTTGTCGAGCCAGGGTGGGTCCTCGCTGCCGCCGAAGCCGGGGTGATCCGGGACGATCACGCGCAAACCGGCTTTCGCGAACGGCGCGAGCCAGCCCAGTGCGGATTCGGCCCCGCCGGCACCGTGCAGGAACAGCAGCGGCGCCCCCTCGCCCGCCTCCCGGACCTGCATGCGGCTGCCGGCGATCGTGACGTCGCGTGTCTTGAATGAGTACATGACCCCCTCCCTGCTTGCATTCTGGTATACAGGAACGCACAATTCAACCTCATCCAGCGCGATTATTGGTCTTTTGGTATACAGAATTGAGCTCCGCGACAGACAAGACCTACGCCACGCTGCTGGCACAGATCCAGCGCGGCACCCTGCCGGCGGGCAGCTTCCTGGTCGAGTCGGACCTCGCCGGCGCGCTGGGCGTGAGCCGCACGCCGGTGCGCGAGGCGATCCGCCGGCTCGCGGCCGAGGGCCTGGTGCGGGCCGAGGGCCGCCGCCGCGCCCAAGTGCGCGATTTCGACGCCAGCGAGGTCGAGGAGCTGTTCGAGATCCGCGCCCGGCTCGAAAGCTATGCCGCCGAACGGGCGGCGACGCGGCTGACTGCCGCGCAGCTCGCGCGGCTGCGCGAGCTCGACGCGCAGATGCAGGCGCTGGTCCACATCACCGACCCCAGCGGCATCGCGCGCTTCGCAGACCTCAACGACGCCTTCCACCAGCTGATCCTCGAAGCCGCCGCCGCGCGCCATCTCGAGGCGGCGCTGCGGCCGGTGCTGCAGATCCAGCTGCTGCTGCTGCAGCGCTATCGCGAGACCATCGCCGAGCACCTCGAGCGCAGCGCCTGGCATCACCGCGAGCTGATCCGCGCGTTCGAGCTGCGCGATCCGGCGCTCGCGGCCACGCAGATGCGGCTGCACATGCTGTCGGCCCGCGGCGCGCGCAGCGCCGCGGCCGATCCGAACGCAGATTGAAGCCAACTCCGGGGAGACACATGAAGTTCTGCAGTGATTGCGGTTCGATCGACCTGCGCAGCGTCGCGGGCGGCCAGGGTCAGGTGCAGCGGTTCGACTGCGGGCGCTGCGGCGCCACGCACTGGCGGCAGCCACGCGTCGTGGCGATCTGCCTTGCCGAGTGGCATGGGCAGGTGCTGCTGTGCCGGCGCGCGATCGAGCCGGGCGCGGGCCAGTGGACGCTGCCGGGCGGCTACGTCGAGGCCGGCGAGCCGCTGCAAGCCGCGGCCGCGCGCGAGACACTCGAGGAGGCACAGGCCATCGCCGACGACCTCGCGCTGTACCGCGTCTACAACCTGCCCAAGTTCAACGAGATCGTCGCCGTGTTCCGCGGCACGCTGCGCGAAGGCCGCTACGCCGCCGGCGACGAGACGCAGGAGGCCGCGCTGTGGAACAAGCGCGACCTGCCCTGGAACCAGCTGGCGTTCGAATACGTGCGCGCCGCGCTGCAGGATTTCGCGCTGCAGCGCTGGCAGCCCGTTTACGCGTCGCCGGTGCAGGACCTCGTCTGGATGCCGCCCTGCACGCCCGTCAAGCCGGCTGCACGCGGCACGGCGCGCACTCCCCAGCCGGTTCAGCGCGGCTTGCGCGCCACGCCGCTGGCTGAACCACTGGCTGCGGCGCGCAGCGCCGCGACCTGAGTCGCGTCGAGACGCCGCCACTCGCCGGCGCGCAGGTCGCCTGGCAGTTCGATCGGGCCATAGCGCACTCGCGTCAGGCGGCTGACCTCGTGCCCGACCGCGAGCCACAGCCGTCGCACCTCGCGGTTGCGGCCCTCGTGCAGCGTGACCCGGTACCAGCTGTGGCTGCCGTCGGCGCGCGTCGCGACGAGGCTGTCGAGGCGCGCGAGACCGTCGTCGAGCATGACGCCCCGCAACAGGCGCTGCTCCGTGGCCGGTGACGGCCGGCCGCGGACCCGCACGAGATACTCGCGCTCGACCTCGGCGGAAGGGTGCATCAGCGCATGCGCCAGCGCGCCATCGCTGGTGAACAGCAGCAGGCCCGAAGTATTGACGTCGAGCCGCCCGACGACGACCCAGCGGCCACTGGCGGGCGCCGGCAGCGCATCGAACACCGTCGGCCGGCCCTGCGGGTCGCTGCGCGTCGTGATCTCGCCGAGCGGCTTGTGGTAGGCCAAGTGCTCGGTCCGTGCGGGCCCGGCCGGCGCCGCGACCGCGAGCGACCGGCCATCGAGGCGGATGTCCTCGCTGCCGAGCGCCCGCTCGCCCAGCGTCGCGACCCGTCCGTCGATGGTCAGCCGGCCGTCCCGGATCCACTCCTCGATGGCGCGGCGCGAGCCGTGGCCGGCCGCCGCCAGCAGCTTCTGCAACCGTTCGCCTGCCGGGGGTTCAGTCATGCTGCGGCGAATCATAACCAACGGTTATCAGGCCATGCCGGTTCGCCACATGCCCGCAACCTGTGGCGGCGTACAGTTCGCCCCATGATCTACGACAACATTCTCGGCACGATCGGCCGCACGCCCATCGTGCGCATCAACCGCCTCGCACCCGAGCACGTGACCATGTACGTCAAGTGCGAGTTCTTCAACCCGATGGCCTCGGTCAAGGACCGCCTCGCGATCGCGATCATCGAGGACGCCGAGAAGCGCGGCACGCTGAAGCCGGGCCAGACGGTCGTCGAGGCGACCTCGGGCAACACCGGCATCGCGCTCGCGATGGTCTGCGCGGCCAAGGGCTATCCGTTCGTCGCCGTCATGGTCGAGACCTTCTCGATCGAGCGCCGCAAGATCATGCGCGCGCTCGGCGCCAAGGTGATCCTGACACCCGCGGCCGAGCGTGGCACGGGCATGGTCAGGAAGGCCGCGGAACTCGCCGAGAAGCACGGCTGGTTCCTCGCGCGGCAGTTCGAAAACCAGGCCAACCCGGCCTACCACCGCAGCACGACCGGCCCCGAAATCCTCAGCGATTTCGCCGGCAAGCGGCTCGACTTCTTCGTCAGCGGCTGGGGCACGGGCGGCACGCTGACCGGCGCCGGCGAAGTCATCAAGCTCGCCCGCCCGGACACCCAGATCATCGCGACCGAACCCGAGGGCGCGGCGCTGCTGTCAGGCAAGCCGTTCACGCCGCACAAGATCCAGGGCTGGACGCCGGATTTCGTGCCCGCCGTGCTGAACCGCGACATCGCCGACCGCATCGTGCCGGTCACCGACACCGAAGCGATCGAGACCGCGCGCGCGCTGGCCCGCAACGAGGGCATCTTCTGCGGCATCTCCTGCGGCGGCACGTTCGCGGCCGCGCTGAAGGTCGCGAAGGAAGCCGCGCCCGGCTCCGTGAT
The DNA here is from genome assembly GCA_041395605.1 of Steroidobacteraceae bacterium. Taxonomy (GTDB): domain Bacteria; phylum Pseudomonadota; class Gammaproteobacteria; order Steroidobacterales; family Steroidobacteraceae; genus UBA964. Next base: position 34,311 of record JAWLAD010000025.1, on the reverse strand, counting down.
TCTCGCGATGCTGCCGGACACCGGCGAGCGCTATCTGTCGACCGCGCTGTTCGCCGACATCCCGGAAGGCAGCGACCCGGAGCCATGAGCGCGAAGCGCCAGTCCAGGCCGCCACTGATGGGCGACACGCTCGATGCGGCCCATGCACCGACGCGACCGCAGCCGCTGGCCGGCAGCGCGCGGCGCTTCGCGTCGCTGCCGACCCCGTTCCGCCTGCACCGCGGCGGTACGCTCGAGGACGCCGTCGTCGCCTACGAGACCTGGGGTCAACTGAACGCGGCGCGCGACAACACGATCCTGCTGTTCACGGGCCTGTCACCGTCGGCCCATGCCGCGTCCTCGGCGGAAGATCCGAGCGAGGGCTGGTGGGAGCCGATCGTCGGCCCCGGTCGCGCGATCGACACCGATCGCTGGTTCGTCGTCTGCGTGAACTCCTCGGCAGTCCCTTCGGTTCGACCAGTCCGCTGTCGATCAATCCGGCCACCGGCCACCCCTACCGGCTGGATTTCCCGGAACTGTCGATCGAGGACATCGCGGCAGCCGGATACGAAACCGTGCGCAGCCTCGGCATCGAGCGCCTCGAGGCCGTGATCGGTCCCTCGCTGGGCGGCATCGTCGTGCTCGCGTTCGTCGCGCAGTTCCCGGGTGTTGCGCGACGCCTCGTGTCGATCTCCGGCACCGACGCGGCGTCGCCGGTCGCGATCGCGCTGCGCTCGGTCCAGCGCGAGGCGATCCTGCGCGACCCTGAGTGGCAGGGCGGCAACTACCACCCGGACCAGCCGCCGCGCGCCGGCATGCGGCTCGCGCGCAAGATCGGCACCATCACCTATCGCTCGTCGCTGGAGTGGAACGAGCGCTTCGGACGCGAGCCGCTCGGCGGCAATGCGGTGCGCGCCAGCGGCTTCGCCCCCGAATTCGCGATCGAGGGCTACCTCGAGGCGCACGCCGAGCGCTTCGTGCGCAGCTTCGACGCGAACTGCTACCTGTACCTGTCGCGCGCGATGGACCGCTTCGATCTCGCGGCGCATGCGCCGCCCCGCGAGGTGTTCGCGCGCGCCGGCCTCTCGAGCGCGCTCGTGATCGGCGTGCAGTCGGACATGCTGTTCCAGCTGCACGAGCAGGAGCGCATTGCCACGGCGCTGGTCGACGCAGCCGTGCCGACCACGCTCGTGACCATGCCGTCACGCGAAGGCCACGATGCCTTCCTGGTCGACATTCCGCGCTTCGACGCTACACTGCGGCGCTATCTGAGCGAACCGTAGCTTCCGCGAACCGTAGCCCCTCCCGGAGACCCCGCATGCGCCCCGAAACCATCGCCGTCCATGGCGGCTATACGCCGGATCCGACCACCAAGGCCGTCGCGGTCCCGATCTACCAGACCACGTCCTACGCGTTCGACAGTGCGCAGCACGGCGCCGACCTGTTCGACCTCAAGGTGCAGGGCAACATCTACACCCGCATCATGAACCCGACGACGGACGTGCTCGAGAAGCGCCTGGCCGAGCTCGAGGGCGGCATCGGCGCGCTGGGGCTCGCCTCGGGCAGCGCCGCGGTCACTTACGCCGTCGTGACCATTGCAGAGGCCGGCGACAACATCGTCACGTCGAGCGCGCTGTATGGCGGCACCTACAACCTGTTCGCGCACACGCTGCCGCAGTTCGGCATCGAAGTCCGCTTCGCCGACTACCGGCATCCCGAACAGTTCGAGAAGCTGGTCGACGCTCGCACCAAGGCGGTGTTCTGCGAGTCGATCGGCAACCCGCTCGGCAACGTCACCGATTTCGGCGCGCTGGCCGAGATCGCGCACCGCCATGGCGTGCCGCTGATCGTCGACAACACCGTGCCCTCGCCCTACCTGTGCCGGCCGTTCGACTTCGGCGCCGACATCGTCGTGCACTCGCTGACCAAGTACCTCGGCGGGCACGGCAACAGCATCGGCGGCGTCATCGTCGATTCGGGCAAGTTCCCCTGGGCCGAGCACAAGCAGCGCTTCCCGCGCCTGAACACGCCCGACGTGTCGTATCACGGCGTGGTTTACACCGAGGCGCTGGGCCCGGCGGCCTACATCGGCCGCGCGCGCGTCGTGCCGTTGCGCAACATGGGCGCGGCGCTGTCGCCGTTCAATTCGTTCCTGATCCTGCAGGGCATCGAGACGCTCGCGGTGCGCATGGACCGCATCTGCCGCAACACCCAGGCGATCGCGGAATTCCTCCGCGCGCATCCGAAGGTCGGCTGGGTCAACTACGCGGGTCTCGCCGATCACCCCTCGCACGGACTGGTGCAGAAGTACATGGGCGGCCGCGCGTCCGGCATCCTGACCTTCGGCGTCAAGGGCGGTCGCGCCGCCGGCGAGAAGTTCCTCGATGCGCTGAAGCTCGTGATCCGACTCGTCAACATCGGCGACGCGCGCTCGCTGGCGACGCATCCCGCGTCGACGACGCACCGCCAGCTGTCACCCGATGAGCTCGCAAAGGCGGGCGTGTCCGAAGACATGGTGCGCCTGTCGATCGGCATCGAGCACATCGAAGACCTGAAGGAAGACCTCGATCAGGCGCTGCGCGCGGGCTGAGCGTCGGCGTCCGCATCACCGCCGCCCAGCAACGCCGGCAGCGGCAACTGCAGCACGGCGCACAGCGTGCGCAGCAGGTCGACTTCCGCCAGCGTCATGACGCCATCGTGCGAGATCGTCGCGACCAGCCCTTCGACGACGCTGCGCTTCGCGTACGGGTGCAGGCGCGCGAGTCGAGTGCAGGCCGCATCGAGCGCGGGCGGCCAGTCCGCCACGGCGGCGAACTCGGGCCTGTGCCGCGGCAGCACCCGCGAGATGCCCGCCTCGTAGGCGCGGCGCGTGTCGAGCGCGGTGACGGCACCATGCGCCGCAACGATCGCAAACAGCGTGCCCAGTTCCTGCGATGCGCCGGCCAGCGACAGGCTGCCATGGGTGGCCGCTGCCTCGAGTTCGTCCCGCAGCGAATCGGCCAGCAGCTTCAGCAGGCAGAACTCCTGCACATCGATGCGCGCATCCGCGCGTGCCAGGTCACGCAGCAGGCGCAGCAGCGCAAGCCGCTGTTCGCGCGGCGCCTGGCGCAGCACCGGGAACAGCTGCAGCAGGGCCGGCAGGCGCAGGTGCGGATCGATCTGCGCAGCCAGCGCGCGCGTCTGTGCGCGGCGTTGCGGGTCATCGGGCGGCCAAGTGTCGGCATCGGACAAGGCCGCCTCCAGCCGCTGCAGTTGCGCCGCACGGACCTGCGGGTCGCGGGCCAGCAGCAGCTCGACCGTCAGGCTGCGGGCCAGCCCCGTCGACTCGGCGAACTCATGCAGACCAGCCGGCAGGGCCAGGCGCAGCCTCGCGGCTTCGGCGATGTCGACTCGCTCGATGCGCCCGACCGCTGCGACGACCTGCTCAGGCTCGAGGGTGTAGCTCGCTTCCTGCAACCGCGAGGTCAACTGTTCGAGATCGCTGTCGGGCGTCGCATCCGCGACCGCCCGCTTCGCGACCCGCTCGAGCATCGAGGTATCGAACGACGGGTCCAGGGCGCGAATCCGTTCGCCCAGTGGCGGGTGCGTCGCGAAAACCCGATCCAGACCGGCGGCGAACAGCATGTGGGCCACTTCCGCGGTCCGCGACGCCGCGAGACGGCCGTGCTGGTCGAGGCCGGCGATCTTCAGCAGCGCGCCCTTCAGGCCATCGGGATTGCGCGTGAACTGCACCGCGGACGCATCGGCCAGTGACTCCCGGCGTCGGCACACGGCGGCCTGCAGGATGCGGCCGGCAAGCGCCCCCAGATACCCGACCACGATCATCGCCAGCGCCACGATCCAGATCAGCGCAACGCCCTTGTCGTTCGAGCGCCGCGCGCCGCGCCCCCCGAACTCGAGGATCATGCGACCGGCGAGCGCGATGAACGTCAGGCCGAACAGCCAGCCGACCATGCGCACGTTCAGGCGCATGTCACCATTGAGGATGTGGCTGAACTCGTGGGCGATGACACCCTGCAATTGCTCGCGGTTCAACCGCTCGACCGCGCCACGCGTGACGGCGACCGCCGCGTTCGCCGGGTTCTGGCCCGCGGCGAACGCATTGATCGCCGCCTCCCGCTCCAGCACGTAGACCTCGGGCATCGTCACGCCCGATGCGATCGCCATTTCCTCGACGATGTTGTGCAGCCGGCGCAGCCGTGGATCCCGCGTGTCGCGCTCGACCCGCGTGCCGCCCAGCGCGGTGGCGACCGCGCCGCCGCCGTCACGCAAGTCCAGGCCGCGCCATGCACTGGCGCCGGCGATCACCAGCAGCCAGAACAGCGCGGTCTTCCAGGCGAGCCCCGGCGTCTCGACGATCTGGGCATAGAGCCCCAGGTCGCCCGCCGCGAGGGCAGCCTGGGTGCCGTTCGGCGCAGGTGCCAGCAGCAGCACGATCCACGTCAACGCCGCGACGACCAGCAGCACCGCGACGACGAATGCCGCGAGCCATACGCGCGAACTGCGGCGTGCGGCGGCTTGCCGGGCGAAGAAATCCATGGCGGCGCCGGGCGCCGGCGGCCTCAGGAGAAGCTGACCTTGGGCGCTTCACGCACTCGGGCGAGGCGACCTCCAGCAGTTGCGCTGGCTGGAACGAGAACATGCCCGCGACGATGTTGCCGGGGAACTGCTCGCGCAGGTTGTTGTAGGTCAGTACCGAATCGTTGAACGCCTGGCGCGCGAACGCGACCTTGTTCTCGGTCGACGTCAGCTCCTCGGACAGCTGCATCATCGTCTGGTTGGCCTTCAGGTCCGGATAGGCCTCGGCGAGCGCGAACAACCGGCCCAGCACGCCGCCGAGTTGCGCTTCGGCGCCGGAAAGCTGCTGCATCGCGGCCGCACTGCCCGGATCGGCCGCAGCCGCCTTCAGGTCGGTGACGGCCGCATTGCGCGCCTTGATGACCGCTTCGAGCGTCTCGCGTTCATGCTTGAGGTATCCCTTGGCCACCTCGACCAGATTCGGGATCAGCTCGTAACGGCGCGTCAGCTGCACGTCGATCTGTGCGAAGGCGTTCTTGAACGTGTTTCGCCCGGCGATCAGTCGGTTGTAGACCCCAACGACCCAGACGACGAGCACGATGATGGCAATCAGCGGAATCCAGGACATCTGTCAGACCCTCGGTCAGTGGACGGGGGTGTCAGCGCGAACACCCCTGCTGGCGCAGATACTACGACCGACGGCGGCCAGCCGGCGTGCGACGTTTGGCCGTCTTGCGCTTTGGCTTGCGCGCGGGCTTGCGTGCCGGCGCGCTGCGCGCGACGCGGCTGATTCGCGCGCCGAACACCGGTCCCGTGCCGGAGCCAGCGCCGCGACCTGACGCCGCCGCGGCCGCATCGACCGTCTCCTGCAGCACGCGGAACAGGTTTTCGATGAACTCGCGCCGCTGCGCACCGAGCCGCTCTTCCTGCTCGGGCGTGAACTCGTAGTCGTCGATCTCCGTGGCGGACAGCGAACCCTGCCGCACCTGCACCCCTTCGAGGGCGCTGAGGCGCTCACGCAGCGCCCACACCTCACTGGCGAGCGTAATCGTGATGTTCAGGACCTTGTCGATCGCCGGGTCGGAAAAGAAGAACGGACGACCGCCACGGATCGTGCGTCGCAGCGGCTTGCGCTGGCTGGACTCGCTCATCACGTCCCCCTCACTTCCATGCCCCGAAGCAATACCAGCGCACCCCGTCCGCGAGCCGCCCGGTCTTGTCGCTGTCGACTTCATCCTGCTGATGCACGGCATCCCGCACTGCCTCGATCGCCGTAACCACCGATCGATGGCACGACGAACTGCACGTACTTGCCGGGATCGAAACCGGCGCGCCGGCACAGGTCTTCCGGCTTGAGGTCACGGAACGGCTTGTAGTATGGCTCGTTGTTGTAGTAGCTGTCCCAGTCCAGATAGAACGCCTCGTACGGCGACAGCTGCGAATTCGGCGGCAGCTCCATGTGCAGCATCAGGCCGCCCGGGCGCAGCAGGCGGTGGGCTTCGCGGAACACGTTCGCGATGCCCTTGCGCGGCACCTCGTGCAGGAACATCGATGAGAAGACGACGTCGAAGCTGCCGTCGGGGAAGTCGACGTGCTCGGCGTTCATCTGGTGGAAGTGGATGGCCCGACCCTGCGCCTCGGCGCGAGCGTGGCCGTAGCGCAGGCAGGGCGCCGCGACATCGATGCCGTGCACCTCGGCCTGGGGATAGACATCCTTCCACGCCCCGGTGTTGTGGCCGATCGTGCAGCCCATGTCCAGGATGCGGCGCGGCCTGAAATCCGGGTAACGATAGCTGATGAAGCGCGCGATCGACTGGCCTAGATCATCGAGGTTCTGGCCCATCAGGCCGAACGAGAACACGGCCAGCCCGTTGTCGTAGACAGCGCCCGCCGCGATGTCCTCGGACTCGTATTCGCCGTCATAGTTGCCGGACATCAGGTGGACGTCGATCGCGGTCACTGAGCGCGGCACCTCGAACCCGGGCGTGAGCGCGACCGAACCGAGCTTGCGTCGCCGGGCGACCTGCTGGGCCTTCTGCTTGAGGTCGGCACGCTGTCGCTCGAGCGGCCCGAATACGGACTGCCAGACCATGTCCTGCGCCGTCACGCGCATGCTCGAGTAGAACTTGAAATACTCGTTCGGGCGGATGGCCTTGTGTACTTCCGGGCCATCCTTCGGTGCCCGCCGGTGACGCTTCCTGAACGCCGGCCCGACTTCCGCGTCGTACACGCTGCGCATGCCGTTGGCCATGTCCATCAGCACATAGGCGCGCAGGCCGGATACGAAGTTCATCCGTGCCTTCTCGTCACGGGTCTTGTGCAGTTTCAGTTCGTGCTTGAGCTCGAGCATGGCGGCTCCTCCGGAGAACGTTGTCCCGATTATGTCGCAGCGGCGATGCGAAGTGCATCACACTCCCGTGCCTCTGATCGGCCTCGGCTGACCGCTCGTCGGCACGACTCGCTGCACGCTGGCGACGGCCCGAGCATGCCGCCCATGGCCATCGCCGTCAAAGGGTATTCCGCGCTCGAACTGACCTCTCGCACTCGCCGTGGGGGCCGTCCTGTTCTCGTTGGCCGTACCGGCGATGGCGAGCTTCGTCGAGCGCTCCGCCGTGACGGCCGCGCACAACGACCTGCGCGGCGCGGTCGCCTTCGCGCGCAACCAGGCCATCCAGCTGGCCACGCCGGTGACGGTCTGCGCCTCGGTCGACCAGCAACGCTGCAGCGATGGCGGCGACTGGCACCGCGGTTGGATGGCCTTCACCGATCGCGGCACGGCCAACGTCCCGGATGGTGACGACGAGATCCTGCGCAACTGGACACCACCGTCCCGCCCGCGGCTCGCGATCACGCCGACCGAGGGCCAGCGGACGCTGCGCTTCTCGCCGCGCGGTTCGACGCTGCCCACCGGCGCGGCGTCCGGCTGGCAGCTGCAGCCCGTCGATTTCGCCGCGGGCAGCGACCTGCGGCACGAACTCTTCGTCAGCCCCCTGGGCGACGTGCGACTGAAACGCACGCCCTGCAACTGAGCACTCCGACATGCACAGACAACGCGGCTTCAACCTGATGGAACTGTTCATCACGCTGTCCCTGGCAGCCGTGATCGTCGGGATCGGCGCACCGAACTTCGAGCAGTTTCGCGCCAACAACCGCCTGACCGGCGTCGCCAACGACTACATCGGGGCGATCCTCTCCGCCCGCACCGAAGCGCTGAAGCGCCAGCTGCCGGTCGCGCTGTGCCCGTCCGACAACCCCGATGCGCCGGATGCCGAATGCTCCGATGGCGAGTTCACCGGCTGGATCACGTTCGTCGACGAGAACAATGACTGCCTGCGCGACGATGCGAGCGAGGAAGTGCTGCGCGCCCAGCCGACGGTCGATGACGCGATCCTGCCGGATTCGAACGGCGTCTGCCTGTCGTTCGCGGCCAATGGTTTCCGCCAGGTGATCGCGGGGCGCGCAACCGTGACCCGCACCGTGTTCTGCGACGACCGCGGCAACAGCCCGATGTCGACCGGCAGCAACGAGTCCGCGGCGCGCGGCATCGAGGTCCAGCCGACCGGCCGCGCCGCGATCACTCGCAACCGCACCACCATCGCCGCCTGGTCCGGCGCTTTCGGAGTAGCCTGCCCATGAACCAGCGTGGCGTCACGATGATCGAGTCCCTCGTGGCTCTCGTCATTCTCTCGGTGGGCATGCTCGGCATCGCTGGCCTGTATGTGTCGGGGGTCAAGGCGGGGCGCTCGGCGTTGCTGCGCACGCAGGCGGTCAATCTCGCCAGCGACATGGCGGACCGCATCCGCGCGAACCGCCGCGCCGTAGACGCCTATGACATGGACACCTATGCCGGTGCCCCCGAGGACCAGGGCTGCATCAATGCCGGCTGCACGCCCGAGGAACTGGCTGAAGACGATCTGTTCCGCTGGCAGGCCGCCGTGATCGCGACGCTGCCCGGGCGGCCAACGCCCGTGGTCGACGTCGAGGTCGAGGAGCTCGCCGCCGAAGACGCCGACCGCTACACCGTGACCGTCACCTGGCACGAAGCCGGCGAAGACCAGCCGAGCACCTATACGCTCGTGGTGGAAGTATGAGCCGCCCGGTGCGCCGCAGCCGCGGCTTCAGCCTCGTCGAACTGCTGGTCGCGTTGACGATCGGCGGCCTGCTGATCACCGGCACGGTCTTCATCTACTCGCAGAGCCGCAACACCTTCACGCTGAACGAGTCGCAGGCGCGGCTGCAGGAAGACGCGCGCTACGTGCTGTCCGTGATCGAACCGGAAATCCAGCTCGCCGGCTACTTCGGCTTCAGCAACCAGGGCGGCAACATCAGCTTCTTCGACGCCGGCACGCTGACCCATGTGTCGGCGCTGCGGCAGGACGATGCGGAATTCGCGACCGTGCCGGCCGCGCTGCACAGCTGCGGCACGAACTGGGCACTGGACCTGTTCATGAGCGTGCAGGGGGCGGAGAACACCTACGACTGGGCGCCCGCGGGCGCCAACTGCGCGGCGAGCGGCGGCGGCGCGGTCGCGGACACGGACACGCTGACCATCCGGCGCGTCGCCGTGGCCACGTCCGCGCCCACCTCGACCCGCATCCAGTTCTACACCAACCGGCTCGCGCCGAACGAGAACTACCTGTTCCGTGCGAACGCCGCGCCCGGCCCCATCACGGCCAATGTCACCGAGGTGCGCAATCTCGTCGTGCAGGGCTACTACATCTCGCAGAACTCCGTCGGCATCGCGGGCTTGCCGGCGCTGCGACGCAAGTCGCTCGTGGCCGGCCCAGCATGGCTGGACGAGGAAATCATGCGCGGCGTCGAGGACCTGCAGGTGCAGTTCGGCGTCGACATCGGCGACGACCTCGACGGCGACGGCAATCCGGATGATCCGGACAACGACGGCGTCGTCGACTACGTCGATGGCCATGCGACGCGCTATGTCGACCCGGACGATCCGATCCTGACCTCCGCCCAGGTCGTGTCCGTGCGCATCTGGCTGCGCGTGCGCGCACTCGAGCCAGAGCAGGGCTACGTCAACAACAACCAGTACGTCTACGGCAGCACGGACTTCACCGCGAACGACAACTTCCGTCGCGTCGTGGTCTCGCGCACCGTGCTGCTGCGCAACGCGCGCCTGTTCACCGAGGTCGAGACATGATGGCCGTCCGCGCTTCCACCATTCCAGCACGCGCCGCACAGCGGGGCGCCGCGCTCGTCGTCGGGCTGATCATGCTGGTCGTGCTGACGATCCTCGCGATCACCGGCATGAGCATCGCCAGCACGGAGCTCGTGATGGCGGGCACCGAACAGGACCGGGTGCGCGCCTTCAGCGCCGCGGAGACGGGCGTCGAACGCGCCTCCCGCGCGCTCGGCGACGTGCCGACCGTGCCTGGCGCCGAGGTCACCGTGGCCGCCACCGACGTCGAAGGCTCGTCCGTCAATACGTCGAGCGGCGCTGCCACCGAGCAGTACGAAACGACGACGCGCTACCGCGGCTCGACGCAGATCTGCCCCGGCAGCTCCAGCGGCAAGGTGCAGAGCTTTCACTTCGAAGTGGAAAGCGTCGGCACCGCCGCGCGCGGCGCGACGTCCACGCACACACAGGGTGTCTACCTGTGCAACCCCGTCTTTGGCCAGAACCTGAACTGATTCCACCGCGGAGCGCATCATGCACGCACTGAAGTCCCTCCTGATCGCAACCTTGTTCGCGTTGGCCTTCGCCAGCGCGACGCCCGCCAGCGCGCAGATCCGCGTGCTCGAGCAGTCCTACGAGGTGTCCCCGGGCCAGATCGTGCTGCCGTCCCGGCGGCGTGGGCCTGGTGCCGCGAAGTGGTTCGACCTGCGCGCCCGCGACGATCGCGACCAACGCGAACACGGCGCTACTGTCGCTTACTCAGAATCTGTCCCTGCAGGAGTTCGCGACCTTCCTGCGCGCGAGCACCCCACGGTCCAGGTCACGGCGATGACCACGATGCGCGGTGACCTGGTCACCCGCCTGCGGCGTCGCCGCCGCCCGACCCGCGCGTCGGCGCGCTGATTTCCGGAGAACAGCCATGCATCGCAGCCAGCAACGACTGTCCACCCTGCTGATCGCGGCGCTCGCCCTGATCGGCGGCGCCACGACCACCCCGGCGCACGCGGACGACTCCGAGGTGTTCACCAGCTCAGCATTCACGAGCGGTGCCGGCGCACGGCCGAACATCCTGTTCGTCGTCGACACCTCGGGTTCGATGGCCGCGGAAGCGACCAGCTACGACCCGACCCGCACCTACACGGGCCCGTGTCCGGCGGGCCGCGTGTACTGGCGACCGGAGAACACCTGGGAACCGCCCGACTGCGGCTCGAACCGCTGGGTCGCGGCGGCGCAGAACACCTGCAATGCGTCGGTCAATGGCCTGAACAACGTCGGCGCGTGGCGCGGCCGGTCGCAGCAGTTCAACCCTGCGACGGAACTGGTAGAACCTGGCGTACTCCGGCATCCGAGACCTGGATCGATGTCGCTGCGGACTCCGGCGTGCACGGCCCGTTCACCGGTTCCACCAGCCGCTGGGCCCGCAACAACGCGTCGCGCTGGACCACCAATGCCGGCCAGTCGATCAACTGGAACGGCCGCCCCAGCTTCACCTACTACACGTCGAACTACGCCAACTGGTGGTACGGCAGTGAGGAAGGTGCGCGCGCGACCCGCTGGGAAGTCGTCCGCGACGTCGCCAAGAACCTGATTGACGAGCTCGACGGCGTCAACCTGGGCCTGATGCGCTACCGGAACAACCAGGGCACGTTCAATGATGGCTATGCCGAGGGTGGCATGATCATGCACCCGGTCGTCGAGCTGACGGCCGCAGTGAACAAGACCACGCTGAAGAACCTGCTGACGCCTGGGACCGGACGGCTACACGCCGCTGTCGGAACCCTGTACGAAGCGACGCAGTACTTCCGCGGCGCCGCTGTCGACTACGGCGTCAACAGCCGGCTGAATGGCCGGATGCCGCCCAGCGTCGCGGGTTCCTGCACCGGCGGCACGCTCGCGAGCGGCACCTACAACTCGCCGATCGATCAACCGCCAGAACAACTACATCGTCTACCTGACTGACGGCCTGCCGCCGACCTGGGACGCCGCGCAACACGAAGATCCCGGCCCTGCCGGACTTCGCCGAATTCGGCGGCAGCTGCTCGCCCGAAGACCCGGATCCGAGCTGGCCCAACTCCGGTCGCTGCATGGTGGCGCTCGCCCGCTACCTGAACAGCGCCGACCTGAACACGGCGGTGATCGGTCGCCAGAGCGTCAAGACCTACATGATCGGTTTCGGTGAAGACATCGCGACCAGCAAGGACTTCCTCGACGAGATCGCCGCCGCCGGCGGCACCGGCGCCGCCTACACGGCGAACAGCGTCGGCAGCCTCGCGCTGACGCTGCAGGAGATCTTCACCAACATCCTCGAAGGTCGCGACGTGACCTTCGTTTCGCCGACGCTGTCGGTCAACGCATTCAACCGCACGCGCAACCTGAACGACCTGTACGTGTCAGTGTTCAGTCCGTCGCAGGGCCTGCACTGGCCGGGCAACCTGAAGAAGTACCAGGTCAAGAACGGTCGCATCGTCGATGCCAACGACGAAGATGCGGTCGATCCGGACACCGGCTTCTTCAAGGAAACGTCGCGCAGCTTCTGGTCCGTCGATGCGGGCGGCAACGACATCGTCGATGGTCCGGAGGTCACCCTGGGCGGTGCCGCAAGCCAGCTGCCCGAATTCAACGTCGGCGCCGGCAGCCGCAATCTGTACACCTACCTCGGCAGCAACACCAACCTCTACCACGCATCGAACAACGTTGCTCCGAGCAACGCGTCGCTGACCGACGCGGCGCTGGACCTCGGCGCCCCCGGCGACCCGACCCGCGACAACGTCATCATGTTCGCGCGCGGCCAGGACCTGCAGGACGTCGACCGCGACGGCAACACCAGCGAACGCCGGATGCGCATGGGCGATCCGATGCACGCGAAGCCCGCCCTCGTGATCTACGGTGGCGACGCCGCCAACCCGGAAGGCGTCGTCTACGTACCGACCAACGACGGCTACATCCACGCGTTCGACAGTCAGTCGGGCGAGGAGCTGTGGGCCTTCATCCCGCCGGAATTCCTGCCGCGGCTGAAGCGGCTGTACGAGGACCCGGTCACGCCGGAGCGCGAGTACGGACTCGACGGCGACGTCACGGTCTTCAAGTACGACGTCGATGGCGACGGCGTGGTCGAACCGGCCGCCGGCGACAAGGTCTACCTCTTCTTCGGCTTCGGCCGCGGCGGGCAGACCTACTACGCGCTCGACGTGACCAACAAGACGCAGCCGCGCTTCCTGTGGAAGAAGGACGCGACCAACCTGCCGGCGCTGGGCAAGGCCTGGTCGCCGCCCACGGTCGCCAAGGTCGACGTCAACAGCGGTGCGCAGAGCGCCGGCGACTTCGTGCTGATCTTCGGCGGCGGCTACGACGAGGCCCAGGAGAACTACGTCTACACGACGGACTCGATCGGCAACCGGATCTTCATGCTCGACCTCGAGGACGGCGACCTGCTCTGGTACGCCGGCGACAACGGCGGCGCGAACCTGCAGCTGACCGAGATGAACAACTCGATCCCCGGCCGCGTCACGGTCATCGACACGAACGCCGACAATTACGCCGACCGCATGTACGTCGGCGACATGGGCGGTCGCGTCTGGCGCTTCGACATCTGGAACGGCCAGTCCGCCAGTTCGCTGGTCACCGGCGGCGTGTTCGCGCGACTCGGTGCCGGCAGCATCGCCGGCGCACCGCGCAGCGCCGCGCGCCGCTTCTACAACGCGCCGGACGTGGTGCTGATGCAGTCGCGCGGCTCGCCGCCGTACTTCAATGTCGCGATCGGTTCGGGCTACTGCGGCCATCCGCTCGAGAACGAGACCCGCGACCGCTTCTACTCGCTGCGCGACTACGCGCCGTTCACCAAGCGCACGCAGGCCCAGTACAACGCGTTCACGCCGACGCTCGACGGCGACCTGGTCGACATCACGACCGACGTCACCGCGACCGTGCCGACGGGTTCGCGTGGCTGGAAGCTGCTGCTGAACGACGGCGGCAGCTGGATCGGCGAAAAGGTGCTGGCCGAGTCGATCACGATCTCGGGTGTCATCCTGTTCCCGACCTTCATCCCGCTCGGCGAAGACCCGGCCAACCCGTGTACCGCCCGCATGGTCAACCGCGCGTACGCGATCCGGATCGAGAACGGCCGGCCGAACTTCGACTGGGACGACGACGAGTCGCTGGAGGCGTCGGACCGGTATACTGAGCTGAAGCAGTCGGGCATCGCCGCGGAGATCTCGGTGCTGCTGAACAACCGCTTCGTCGACGACGGTACGCCGCCGGATCCGAACGACCCGCCGCCGGAAGTGCCGGGCACGACCTGCAACTCGGGCGTCGAGATCCTCGGGCGGTGTCCGTCGACGGACTCGGGCGTGCGTACCTACTGGCAGCGGCGCTGATGCGCCGCCTGCCGCGGAGGCTGGAAATGCTCAAGCAGCAACAACGTGGCGTCACCCTGATGGAGCTGCTGACCGTGGTCATCATCATCGGCATATTGGCGAGCGTCGCGATCCCGAGCTATCGCAACTACCTGCTGCGCACGCAACGGACCGAAGCCAAAACGGCCCTGCTGCAACTGCAGGCAGCGCAGGAGAAGTTCTACCTCAACGGCAACACCTACACCGACGACGTGACGTCCGCGTCGCCGGACGGGCTGGGCCTCGCGGGCAATACCGAGACCAACAAGTACGACATCACGGTGGACCTCGGCGGTGATGGGCAGAGCTACACCGCGGTCGCGACACCCGCCGCGGGTGGTGGCCAGGAAGACGACGACCGCTGCGACACGCTGACGCTGACGGACACGGGCGTTCGCGGCGTGACGCTGGGCGGCACGGCGTCCACCGATGTCGACCTGATCGCGGAGTGCTGGCGCTGAGCCCGCGGGCCCCGGACGGCTAGAACTGCTCGAGCAGCGCGCCGAAACCGCGCATCCGGTCGGCGATGCCGTTGGCACGCAGCGCGTGCCAGTAGGTCGCGGTGTTGATCGCGATGACCGGCTTGCCGAGCCACGACTCGGCCGCGGCGGCGAGCCGCACCATGGAGAGATTGGTGCCGACCTGCAGGATCGCGTCGACGTCCGGGCCATCCAGCTCGCGGATCGTCTCGCGCAGCCGGCTCTCGGGGATCTGCGCGATGCCCGTCCACGACGGCGCGCGCAGGGGCACGTCCCGGACCGTCTCGTAACCCATGTCCTTGAAATAGCCGCGCACCTCCGCGTTCGCGACCGGGTAATACGGCGACAGGAACGCGATCCGCTTGATGCCGCCATAGGCTTTCAGCGCCGCGGCACAGGCATGCGCCCCGATCGAAATCGAGATCCCGGCCTCCCGCTCGACCTTGCGCTGGAATTCGTCGGCCCCAGCCGCCCCGCCGTAGAACGTCACCGCCGACATGCCCATGACGAGGTAATCAGGCGAGCAGGTCATGACGCTGCGTACCGCGTCGATGACGCCGGCCGCGATCGTGTGCGTGCCAGCGGTGAACGTCTCGTCGCTGATGGCCTTGGAGTCCGGCGTGAATATCCGGCTGTAGTGGTTGGTGACGCCGGGCGGCCGCATGTCGTCGAAATCCGGCTGCACGATCGTGTTGGTCGAAGGTCCGAGCACGCCGAACAGCCGCCGGTAACCGAGAGGCCGTCTTTGCCCATGGCGCGAACCTAACATGCCACGAATCGCGTTTGCAGCAGGGCCGCGCGGCGTGTGAGAATGCGACGCATGGCAACACTGATTCGCCACCACGTTGCGGCCGGCTGCCTCGTCGCGCTGCTGCTGCTGACCGCCGCGTGCCGCGGCGAAGGCGACGCTGCCCGCGGCACAGGCGGCTGCCGGTGTCGACGGCGAGACACTGAAGCTCGCGACCTGCTGATCTCGAATGGCTGATCGCACCGAGCGCTCGCTGCTGAGGCCGAACTGCGTCCCGCGTGGCGCATCGCCGGGCCGCCGCGAGCGCCATCCCCTGCGATGTCGCGACGGAGCTGGACCGGTCCGACACCGACTTCGCCGCCTGGCCCGTTGTGCGAAGCGCCTCGATGCCGACGTGGTTGCGTTGCAGGAAGTCGATGGTCCGGCCGCCGCGGCGCGTGTTCCCGGACCACAGGCTCTTCACGAGTCGCAAGCATGTCCAGAACACCGGCTTCGCGATCCGTCGTGGCCTGCCGTTCCGCTGCGGCGAGTACCGGCCCCTGTCGCTGAATGGCCGCGTGCGCCGCGGCGCCGAGCTGGTGCTGTTCCCGGGCGAAGCGCGTGAACTGCACCTGCTGTCCACGTGCATCTGAAATCCGGTTGCGGCCGGCGCACCCTCGATTCCGGGCGCGATCAGTGCGCCGTACTCGCGATGCAGGTGCCGGAACTCGAACGCTGGATCGACGCGCGCGCCGCGCGCAGCCTGCCGTTCGCAGTGCTCGGCGATTTCAATCGCGACCTGCTCGACGATCGCGGTCCGGCCCGCGGCAGCTCGGGCGCGCTGCGCAGCCTGTGGGCCGAGATCGACGACGGCGATCCGCCGGAATCGGATCTCGCGCTCGCCACGGAGAACCAGCGGTTCAGCAATTGCGCACCCAGCCAGAATTACGGCGGCTTTATCGATCACATCGTGCTGTCGCGAACTCGCCGCGCGACGCATCGGGCTCGTTTCGATCGCGTCGTCTACGCGCAAGCCGACGCACTTCGCCTGAAGCTGCCCGACCACTGCCCCGTCGCGATCCGGGTGCGCCTGACCCACTGACACGGGCCCATCCCGTCGATTAAAGTTGACTCCGCGATCGGCGCCCGGCTCAAGCTCGGCATAATGGCGTCACGGGGAGGCGCATGAACAAGAACACGCCCAGCAAGGATTCGATGTCGGTCGAGCGCCGGCTGCACACGCGGCACCGCGCACGCACCAGCGTCTACGTGACGATACCGGGCGGCCGCAAGAAGCTGTGTCGCGCCGTGAACCTCAGCGCCACCGGCGTGTTCATCCAGACCACCGACCTCGGCCTGCGCAAGGGCCAGCAGGTCGAGCTGTCGTTCGCGATCAACCTCGGCAGCGTGACGAAGATCCATCGCCGCACCGCCATCGTCGCGCACGTCTCCCGTGGCGGCACGGGCCTGATGATGGATGCCTACGGCGCGAGCCGCTGAGCGGCGCAACAGGCGGTGTAGTGGTGCCGCCTGAGGGACTCGAACCCCCGACCCCCTGATTACAAATCAGGCGCACTACCAACTGTGCTAAGGCGGCGTGGGCTGGATTCTAACCGGGATCGGCCGCAACCGGTTCGACGACACAGGGTTCGATCCGCAGCCCCCCATCCCCAAGCTGCATGGCCTGCAGCGATTCCG
Source organism: Steroidobacteraceae bacterium (assembly GCA_041395605.1). Classification (GTDB taxonomy): domain Bacteria; phylum Pseudomonadota; class Gammaproteobacteria; order Steroidobacterales; family Steroidobacteraceae; genus UBA964. Next base: position 17,385 of record JAWLAD010000025.1, on the reverse strand, counting down.
CATCCGCCGCATTGCGCAAGTCGATGTCGATCCAGTAGACGGTGCCCGGCTTCAGGCGCGGCGCGATGCTGGGCGTCAGGCCGATCTTGCGCACGACCTCCGCGCGTCGCTCGGCACGGCGCCGCTCGCTGAACAGCCCGGCGGAGACCGCCAGCGCGCCGTCGGTCGCCGGCAGGCGCACCGCGTCGTCGAGCCCACCCCGCTTCAGGCGCCGTTCGACGTCTGCCTGCGCACCCGTATCGGCGAGGTCTCCGACGAGCACCAGCCAACCGTCGGGAACCGGCCCGTCGGCGGGTCGCTGCCGCGGCTGGTAACCCAGTTCGACCAGCACGCCGTTGACGCGCGCCGCGGCATCCAGATCGGTCATCGGCCCTACCGACACGCAACGCATGCCATCCGCATCGGTTGCCGCGGCGTCGGCGTCGCCGCCCTCGGCCGCCTCGCCCGCCCCAGCGGCCGCGGCGACCGGGTCCTGCGCATTTGCCGCGGGTGATTCGCCAGCCAGCAGGATGCGCGGCACCTCCAGCGCCGGACTGGCCGCCGCCGCGCTGGCGCCAGGTGCGAGCCAGCGCGTCCACGCGAACAGCGCGAGATTGGCAAACAGCAGCGACAGGAACAGCAGGCGCATGGGGCTGGGATCTTATGCGCCCGGGGCGCGGCGTGCGAGCGCCGCCAGTCCGCGCAGCACGAGATCCGGCACACGCTGGTGCGCGGGACGCAGGCGCCGCGCCACGTCCCCGGACGCCCCGCCGGTCAGCAGCAGCACGGGCCGGGTCCCAATGGTGCGGCGGCAGGCGGCCAGCCAGGCCTGCTCGATGGCACCGACGGTTGCGAGCAACGCGCCCGCGTGCAGCGCCGCGCCGGTATCGCGCGCAAACACGTCGCGCGTCGCCGTCCTGCCGCGCGCCCTGCGGCGAATGCCGCCCGTATCCCGCAGCAGCGTCGCGATCATCAGTTGCGGGCCGGGCAGGATCGCCCCGCCGCGGTGCCGACCATCCGCCGCCAGCAGGTCGATCGTGGTCGCCGTGCCGACATCGACGACACAGACCGCGCGCCGCGGTGCCGTCTGGCGCGCGCCCAGCAGTGCGATCCAGCGATCGGCCCCCAGCCGCCAGACGTCCGCGTAACCGTTGCGGACGCCGCAGGCGACACGCTGGCTGCCACACAGCCGCGGCGGCCGACCGGTCACCGCACGCACCGCCGCGACGAAGCGCCGCTGCACGGCCGCGGCGGCGACGCTGACGGCGATCACGTCGACCGCTGCGGCACCCCGGCGCAACGCCGACCGCCGACCGCCGAACAACGCCCGCTCGAAGTCGGCGCGCGTCCAGCCGCGGTGCTCAGCGGTCCGCATGCGCCCGGGGCCCGCGGCGCCCAGCTTCGCCCACTTGATCCGCGTATTGCCCAGATCGACGAGCAACGTCGTCATGGCGCAGGCCGCACGCTGACGTCACCCGCCACCACCGCGCGCAGCCGTCCGCCTTGTTCGACCTGCAGCGCGCCGCCGGCATCGATACCGCGTGCGATCCCGTGCAGGTCCGCCGCACCGGCGCCACGGACGATGACGCTTTCGCCGGCCAGCGCGTCGGCCGCGTTCCACTCGGCGTGCCGCGGGGCGAATCCGTCGCGCTGCAGCGCGACGAGCGCTGCGGCGCATTCCGCGGCGATCGCAGCGGCCAGCACGTTGCGGTTCAGCGGTGCGTCGACGAGATCGCCGAGCGCCGCCGGCGGCAGCGCCCCCGCGGCCGCCACAGCGGGCGACAGTTCGGCCCGGCGCAGGTTCAGGCCGATCCCGATCACGACATGGGCCGGACCGCTGGCCTCGGCCCGAAGCTCGGTCAGGATGCCGCCCAGTTTGTGCAGCGATATGGACCCGCCGCCCGCGACGTGCGCCGCGGCCGGCGTGCGCGTGACGATGTCATTGGGCCACTTCAGCCAGACGTCGGGCACGGACTGGCTCGCCAGCGCCCGCCGTACCGCAAGCCCCGCCACCAGCGGCAGCGCGGCGATGTCGCGCGGCAGTTCGGTCAGTGCCGCCGACACCGACAACAGCAGTGAACCGCCGAGTACGCCGACCCAACGTCGACCGAGCCGCCCGCGCCCGGCGCTCTGATGCTCCGCGACCAGCAGGCGGCACCGCCCGGGCTGCGGCGCGCCACAGGCCAGCAAGGCCGTGTTGGTCGAATCCACCGACCAGACGCTGTCGATCGCCTCGAACGTCGCCGCGACCGGTGGCGGCATTGCCGCGCGCAAGGCCGTCGCGTCGAGCAACGTGCAGGCGAACTGCATCCGGTAGCCGCGATTGGGTACCGCGTCGACCAGCGCGCCGTCGGCACGCAGCTGGTTGATCGCCTTCCACACGGCGCTGCGCGTCACGCCCTCGCGCGCGGCCAGCTCGGCGCCGGAATGCAGCTGGCCATCGGCCAGCGCCGCGAACAGTCGCCGCGGCAATGCCGGCACGGGGGATGCGATCAGCGTGCGCATGGGCGGCGGGTTCAGCGCCGTGGCGCCAGCAACCAGAGGCGTCGCGCCCGCGGTTCAGTGCCAGCGCGCAGCCGCGCGATATTGCTGCGGTGGGTGTAGATGACGAAAGCCGCCACGGCGAGCGAGAACAGCAGCAGCGGCCCGCGCGGCACGGCGCCGACCACCAGCTGCACGAGTGGCAGCAGCGCGGCAGCCGTCATCGTCGCCAGCGAAACGTAACCCAGCACGAGGATGACCGCGAGCCACACGAGCACCATCAGCGGCAAAGCCGCGGGCACCAGGCCGGCGACGGCGCCGACCACGGTCGCCGCACCCTTGCCGCCCCGAAAGCCGTGGAACACCGGATAGACATGGCCAACGACCGCGGCGGCGGCACAGGCCACCGGCAGCCATAGCGCCCATTCGCCGCCCTCGGCGGACAGGCCCGGCAACGCCAGCGCGGGCAGCCATGCCGCGGCCAGCCAGCCCTTGCCGATGTCGATCAGGATCACCGGCAACGCGAACCAGATTCCCTGCGTCCGCAGCGCGTTCGTACCCCCCGCATTGCCGCTGCCCTGCTGGCGGATGTCGACGCCCCGCAACCGACCCAGCAGCAGGCTGCCAACGATCGAACCGAGCAGATAGGCCGCCAGCACCTTGATAGCGAAGTCCATCAGTCCAGCATCCGTCGCGTCATGTCGTGAATATCTCGGCGATCATGCAGCGCACGCTGCCACCGCCCGCCGCTTCGATGCAGGGTACCGGTATCACCAGCGTCGAGTCGACGCACGCGCGCAGCCTCGCATAGTCTGTCTCGCCCAGCGCTGCGCGTGCCGCTGCCGACATCACCAGCACCCGCAGGTCGCCCAGCGCCTCGTCCCAGCTCGCGAGTTCGAGCACGTTGCCGGCGAAACCGGCCACGGCACGCCGATCGATCGTCACCAGCTCACGCCCGGAGTCCGCCAGTTCGCCCAGCACGCGCTCGCGGTCGGGCGGTGCGATGGACTCGGCCGCAACCACCGCGAATGCAGAGCCGATGCTGAGCATGACATTGGTGTGGTAATAGGGCCGACCGTCGGCATCGGTGGCGTCGAACAGCACCGGCGCATAGCCGAACTCCGCACACCACAGCTCGACGAGCGATGGATCGGTGCGCGGCGAGCGGCAGGCGTACGCGATCCGCGCGACGTGATCGAGCACCAGGCTGCCGGTCCCTTCGAGGAAACGGCCGTCGGCCTCGGCTCCGGACAGGTCGACCCAGCGACGTATCGCGAACCCGCTCGCCTGCGTCGCCGACTCGATGACCTCGCGGCGTCGCTCGAGTCGGCGGTTGGGCGCCAGCATCGGATACAGCACGACGCTGCCGTCGGCGTGGAAACTGACCCAGTTGTTCGGAAACACGGCGTCCGGCTTGCGCGGCTCCGGCGTGTCCGCGCAGACCACCACCCCGATACCCTCGCTTTCGAGCGCACGTCGCAAGGCATCGAACTCGGCCAACGCACGCAGCGCCGGCGGCTGTCCGGGCGACGCGTCCGCTCGTTGCAATGCATTGCTGCCCGCCGTGTCGGGGTTGAAGCCGAAAGCGGCGGGGCGCACCAACAGCACATGCTGGGCAGTCTGCGACAGGGGCGGCGCGGCGGACATCTGCCGGGGATCGTATCGCGGCACGCGCGGGTTTGCGTGCACAATGCGCGGATGACCGAGTCCGTTCCGACCCTGGATTTCGCCGTCGTCGACACGCCCGCGTTCGCGCGCGAGATCTTCGGCGCCTACCAGCGATACGGCTTCGTCGTGGGTTCGCGGCCATGGCATCGATGCGCGTGGCTGACCCGCGAGTTCCTCGCCGCCTACGAGGCGTTCTTTTGCGCTGCCCGAGGCGAGCCGGCTTCGCTACCACGTGCCAGGCGGCGGCGGCGCACGCGGCTACACGCTGTTCGGCATCGAGATCGCTGAAGGCGCGACCCACCACGACCTGAAGGAGTTCTGGCACGTCGGCCGCGAAATTGCCGGCTGGCCACCCTCGCACTGGCGCATGCCGCCTGGAAGATTCGGGTCGACGAACTGCCGCAGTCTGGCCGCTGGGCGTCGCTCGAGATGTTCGCGGCCTTCGACGTGATGGGCCGGGCGCTGCTGCGGGCGATCGCTAGCGTTCGCTCGACCTCGCCGACGACTGGTTCGAGCCGACCGTAAACCTCGGCAACAGCGTACTGCGGGTCATCCATCATCCACCGATGCCGCCAACGCCCATGGCGAGCGTGCGCCGGCGCGCACGCATATCAACGTCATCACGCTGCTGATGGGCGCGGAAGAACCCGCCTTGCAGGTGTGCTGACCAAGCAGGGCGTTATGGCTGGCCGTCAACCTGAACCGGGTTCGCTGGTCGTCAACGTCGGCGACATGCTGCAACGCCTGACCAACAACCTGCTGCGCTCGACCACGCACCGCGTCGTCAACCCGCCTCACGAGCGCGCGAGCTTCGCGCGCATCTCGATGCCCTACTTCCTGCACTTCAACCCGGATTTCCTGATCGACACGCTGCCGGGCTGCATCAGCGCCGCACACCCGAACGCCTACCCCGAACCGATCACCGCCGACGACTTCCTGCAGCAACGGCTGCGCGAGATCAAACTCAAATGAACTGGACCCTGTACCTGCAGGCCCTCGCGGGCATCGCCGTGTTCACCGCGTTGGCACTGCCGTTCAGCGCCAACCGCCGCGGCATCAACTGGAAGCTGGTCGGGATCGCGATCGCGCTGCAGTTCGCGATCTGCGCACTGCTGCTGAAGGCACCGGTCATCAAGGAAGGCCTGGCCTGGATCAACCGCGCCGTCGGCGCGCTGAGCGACGCCACGCTGAAGGGCACGTCCTTCGTCTACGGCTACCTCGGTGGTGCGCAGGCACCGTTCGAGGTCACCAACCCGGGGGCCGCCATCACGTTCGCCTTCCAGATCCTGCCGCTGGTCATCGTGATGTCGGCGCTGTCGGCGCTGCTGTGGTACTGGAAGATCCTGCCGCTCGTGATCCGCGGCATTGCGGTCGTCTTCGAACGCGCGCTCGGTACGCGCGGCCCGGCGGGACTGGCGTCAACCGCCAACATCTTCCTGGGGCAGGTCGAAGCGCCGCTGCTGGTGCGGCCCTACCTCGCGCGCATGACGCAGTACGAACTGTTGCTCGTCATGACCGCCGGCATGGCGACCATCGCGGGCTCGGTCATGGTCATCTACGCCGCGATGCTCGGCGAGCAGTTCCAGGGCGTGCTCGGTCACCTGATCACCAAGTCCATCATGTCGGTGCCGGCGGCGATCCTGTTCGCGCACATCATGCTCCCCGACGACAACGACAGCAGCCAGGACCTGCAGCAGCCACCCCGCATCTACCACAGCGCGATGGACGCGATCACGCGCGGCACCTCGGACGGCCTCAACATCTATTTGTCGATCCTCGCGATCCTGATCGTGCTGATCGCGTTCGTCGCACTCGGCAACGGCATCGTCGGCAGCCTGCCCGACGTCGCCGGTGCTCCGCTGACGCTCGAACGCATCGCCGGCTGGATCTTCGCGCCGTTCGCGTGGCTGATGGGCATCCCCTGGAGCGAGTCGCTGACCACGGGTTCGCTGCTGGGCGTCAAGGCCGTGCTGAACGAGTTCATCGCCTACCTGCAGCTCGCCGAAATACCGGCCGACGAACTGTCGGACCGCAGCCGGCTGATCATCATCTACGGCCTCGCGGGCTTTGCGAACCTCGCCAGCATCGGCATCCAGATCAGCGGCATCGGCGCGATGTGCCCTGGCGCATGGCGCACCGGACCTGGCGGACCTCGCGCTGCGCGGGCGTTCGTCGCCGCGACGCTGGCGTCGTGCATGTGGTTGCGTCGTTCGCGGCATCGTCGCCGGCTAGGTGGCGCGGACAGGAGCACCCATGGCCAAGCTGTATTTCTACTACTCGACGATGAACGCGGGGAAATCCACCGCGCTGCTGCAGGCCGCGCACAACTACGGCGAGCGCGGCATGCGCGTGCTGGTGTTCACCGCCAAGCTCGACGACCGCGCCGGCGGTCGCGTCCATTCGCGGATCGGCATCAGCAGCGACGCGCTGCATTTCGCGCCCGGCGACGACCTGTACGGCCAGGTCGAGCAGGCCCACCGCGACGCCGCGTTGTCCTGCGTGCTGATCGACGAGGCGCAGTTCCTGACGCCCGACCAGGTGCGCGCGCTGGGCCGCGTCGTCGACCAGTTCGACATCCCGGTGCTGTGCTACGGCCTGCGCACCGACTTCCGCGGTGCGCTGTTTCCCGGCAGCGCCCAACTGCTGGCCTGGGCCGACAACCTGGTCGAGCTCAAGACGATCTGCCACTGCGGCGCCAAGGCGACCATGGTCGTACGCGTGAACGCGGCCGGGGCCGTGGAGCGCGAGGGCGCCCAGGTCGAGATCGGCGGCAACGACCGCTACGTGCCGCTGTGCCGGCGCCACTTTGTCGAGGCGCTGGAACAGGGTCAGCTACATACCTGAGGAAATGCGTGAAGTTGCATCGCCATTGATCGTTGCTTCCGCGCAACAACCGGTCTGGATGATGCGCTGCATACAGGTTGTCACGCGCCTGTCATCCGTTTAGGGTTCACTCCGCACGCGGGCCGCAACGGCCCGAAGAAGAACCATCCAACCAGTTTTTTTGCGGAGCTACTCGCTATGGCTACGTCTCGCCACCCCCGGGGCATCAGGCCCTTGGGCGCTTTCCTGTCTTCCGGGCTCGCGATCAGTGCCGCCATGGGCGGCGTTGTTTTCCTGACCCTCGCGAGCACCGAAAGCGCCTACGCACAGGAGATTTCCGGGACCATCACGGGCCGTGTCGTCGATGAATCCGGGAAGGCCGTGGCGGGCGCGACGGTCCTGATCACGCACGAGCCGTCGGGCACGGTCTCGCAGGCCACGACCAACGCGGACGGCCGCTTCACCGCCAGTGGCCTGCGCCTCGGTGGACCGTTCTCGGTCGAGGTCAGCGGCGCTGGCTTCGAGTCGAGCAAGACCGAGAACCTTGTCACGACGCTGGGCGCACCCGTGTCACTGCTCGCGGAACTGCGGGCAGAGACGCTGGAGGAAGTCGTCGTGGCGTCTGCGCGCGAGGCGGAACTCGCCCTCGGCGTGTCGTCGCAGTTCTCGAAGCGCGACATCGCCGCGGCCGCGAGCATCAGCCGTGACGTCAAGGACGTCGTGCGCCTCGATCCGAAGGTCAAGATCGACGCAACCAACTCCGACGCAATCGAGATCGCCGGCAACAGCCCGCGCTTCAATTCGATCACGGTCGATGGCATCCGCCCGAGCGACGACTTCGGCCTGAACAACAACGGCTACCCGACGCAGCGCGCACCCATTTCCCTCGACGCCATCGAGGCCGTCTCGGTGCAAACCGCGCCGTTCGACGTCCAGTACGGCAACTTCCAGGGCGGCACGATCAACGTCGTGACGAAATCCGGCGGCAATGAGTTCAACGGCTCGGTGTTCTATTACAAGTTCGACGACGGCCTCGTCGGGAACAAGAGCAAGGACCGGACACTGAACTTCGTGTTCGACGAGGAAACCTACGGCGCCACGCTGGGCGGTCCGATCCTCCAGGACAAGCTGTTCTTCTTCCTGTCCTACGAGAAACTCGAGCGGACCGCGCCGGTCGAGACCGGCCCGCTCGGCTCGGGGTTGCCGGTGGAAGTCAGCGCCGTGACCCAGGCCGAGTACGACCAGGTCGTGTCGCTGGCCCAGTCCGTCTACAACTTCGACGTCGGCCAGCGTTCGAGCAACCTCCCCGAGAACGACGAGAAGATCCTCGCAAAGCTCGACTGGAACATCACGGACGGCCACCGCGCCTCGCTGGCGTTCCAGCGCTCCGAGGGCAACGAGATCATCCAGACCAACTCGAGCGCTTCCCAGCGCCGCATCTCGACGCCGTCCAACTGGTACAACCGCGGCTTCACGCTGGACCAGGTGTCGCTGCAGGTCTTCTCGGACTGGACGGATACCTTCTCGACCGAGTTCAAGCTGGGCCGCAAGCAGGTCGACGCGTTCCAGGACTCGCTGCAGGGCACGGATTTCGCGGAGATGCAGATCGCGACGCCGTCCGGCGGAACGATCTTCCTTGGCCCCGACCAGTTCCGCCAGGCCAACGCCGGCGAGAACGACCTCGATCAGCTGAAGATCAAGGGTCAGTGGCTGCTCGGCAACCACACGCTCGTCGCAGGCTATGAAATCGAGAAGCTCGATATCTTCAACCTGTTCGTGCCGAACAGCGAAGGGCAGTACTTCTTCGACTGCATCACGCCGACCGCCACCTGCACGAACGCGTTCTCGACCCGCACGGCGCGCGAACTGCGCTACACCAACGCGGTGACGAACAACAAGTTCGACGGCGCGGCGAATTTCAGCTTCGATGTCCAGACGTTCTATCTCCAGGACACCTGGCAGGTGACGCCCCGCCTGACGCTGCAGGGCGGCCTGCGGTTCGAGCTATTCGTCCGGCGACCGGCCGCCGGTGAACGCCAACTTCGTCACGCGCAACGGGTTTGCGAACACCGAGACATTCGATGGGCGCGACCTGATCCTGCCGCGCCTCGGGTTCAACTTCCTGCTGGATGACGACACGACGCTGTACGGCGGTCTCGGACAGTTTGGCGGCGGCACGCCCAATGTGTGGCTGTCCAACAGCTTCAGCAACGACGGCGTGACGATCGTCAACACGACCGTGAATGCCATGTCGCCGGCCGCGCTGCAGACGGCCGCGCTGCAGAACGTCAACGGCTTCGACATCCCGACCGAAGTCCAGGCGCTGCTGCTGCCCGGCAACGGCACGGTCAACGCGATCGATCCAGACTTCGAGATCCCGTCATCGTGGCGTTACAGCCTCGGCGTCGATCGGCGACTGAACCTGGGCTTCCTCGGGGACGGCTACCGAGCCAAGGCGGAGCTGATCTACACGGACGTCAAGGACGGCGTGTTCTGGCAGGATCTGCGCCTGCGCCAGACGGGCACCGCGCCGGATGGCCGCCCGATCTATTCGTCGATTGCCCCGGGTGGCAACGACTTGCTGATCACCAACACCGATCGCGGTGATTCGCTGCTGTTCAGCATCGATGTCAGCAAGACCTGGCGCACGGCGGCAGGTCAGTTCGACCTGTTCGTCGGCTACGCCTACAACGAGGCCGAGGACGTCAACCCGGGTACGAGCTCGGTCGCGTTCTCGAGCTTCGGGCGCGTCGGCACGTCCGACCCGAACAACCCGGTGGTGGCGACGTCGAACTACGAGACGCGCCATCGTTTCCCGATCTCACTGAACTGGCGCAAGGCGTTCTGGGGCGACTACGAGACCGGCGCGTCACTGTTCGTCGAACGTCGGTCGGGTCGTCCATACAGCCTGACGTTCGGCCGTGGCACGAGCGTGTTCGGCGATCCTTCGCAAGGTGGCGAACAGCGGCAACTGCTGTTCCTGCCGGCGAACCTGACGGACATCGACTACGCGGGCGGACTGACCGCCGCGGCCCTGCAGGCCTTCATCGACACTTACGGCCTGGCCAAATACCAGGGCGGCATCGTGCCGCGCAGCGCGTTCCGCAGCCCCTGGGTGACGACCGCGGACCTGCGCCTGTCACAGGAAATCCCGACCTTCATCAAGGGCACGAAGGGTGTCGTGACGCTGGACGTCGAGAACTTCGCCAATCTGCTCAACAGCGACTGGGGACGGCTGGAGCAGGTCGGCTTCCCACACTTCTCGCCGACGGTGGACGCGTCGATCGTGAACGGTCGCTACGTCTACCGCCCGGTCGCTGGAGCCACCGGCGTCAACGCGCCATTCCGGTCGCTGACGGCGCTGCAATCGGTGTGGCGAGTCCAGCTGGGCGTCCGGTTCGAGTTCTGACGCATCGCCGCTCGCACGCCGCGAATGGCAACTGGCACAGGGGGCGGCGCAAGCCGCCCTCTTTTTTCACCCGCCCGACACGGTGCCCTGCTCGCGCTGTTGTTCTCGATCGGCACGGCGACGTTGCCGGCCGAAACGCTGCGTGTCGCGACCTTCAACGCCAGCCTGCACCGCAGTACCTCCGGGCAACTGGCGCGTGATTTGGCGAGCGGCACCGACCCGCAGGCCGTCGCGCTCGCGACCGTGATTCGCCGCATTCGACCGGACGTTCTGCTGCTCAACGAATTCGACCACGACGCCGCCGGCCGCGGCGCCGCGCTGTTCCACGACCTCTATCTCGCCACGCGTCGTGCCGACATCAAGGCCCCGCCGCTGCGTTACCGCGAACGCTTCAGCGCGCCAGTCAATACCGGCGAGCCGACAGGACTCGATCTCGACCGCGATGGCCGCCTGGGCGGACCGGGCGATGCGCAGGGCTTCGGCCTGTTCCCCGGGCAGTACGGCATGCTGGTGTATTCGCGACGACCGATCGTTCGCGCCAGCGCGCGCAGCTTCAGGCTGCTGCGCTGGGCGGACATGCCAGCGGCGATGCTGCCGCCCGACTGGTACAGCGCCGACGCGCTGGCCGTGCTGCGGCTGTCGTCGAAGAGCCACTGGGACCTGCCGTTGCGACTCGCTGGCGGCCGCACACTCCACCTGCTCGCAAGCCACCCGACGCCACCGGCGTTCGACGGACCGGAAGACCGCAACGGGCGGCGCAATCACGACGAGATCCGCTTCTGGGCCGACTACCTGGGTACGGACCACGGCGACTGGATCGGGACGATCAGGGTGGTCGGGGCGGGCTACCGCAAGCTCGCGAGCTTCATCATTGCCGGGGACCTGAATGCCGACCCGCACGATGGTGCAGCCGTCCGCGGGCGATCCGCCAGCTGCTGGAGCATCCGCGCGTGGGCGCGGCGCGCGTACCCGCAGCGATGGGGCGGTCAGGGCCGCTCTGGAGCAGGGCGGCGCGAATCGCGGCCAGGCGGGACCGCCCGGCGAGGACACTGCCGACTTCGGCGATACCGGTGCCTCGCCCGGGAACCTGCGCGTCGACTACGTGCTGCCGTCACGCGATCTGGTCGTCTGCGCGAGTGGCGTGTACTGGCCGGCCGAGCCCGACGCCGCGGCCGCCGCAGCGCTCGCCGCGACGGATCATCGCCTCGTCTGGGTCGATGTCGGCTTCGATGCGGCGGACTGCCAGCGCAGGTCCACGCCGACGGGGCAGTGATCGGACAGCTTGCGGGTCGCCGCGTCGTCGGCATCGTACGGTTGCCGCACGAACGATCCCTTGAGTCGATCGCGTGCCAACGCCTGACCCAACAACACGGTATCGATGTACTCGGCGTACCGGTCGCCCGGGCGACAGCCGACGAACGGCTGGCCGCGCGTCACGTCGACCAGTGTCGCGCCACGCGGCTCGCCATCGTTGATCTCCGGCCAGAACTGCTGCAGCGCGCCCACAGCATCGCGCGCCGGGCCGCGTTCGAGGCGGAAGCGGCGGTTGAAGTCGCCCAGCACGGCAAACCGTCGACCCGCACTCGCCTGCGCATCGATCCATTGCTCGAGCGGCTCGACCTGGCGCGCGAGCGTGACGCAGGCGGGCCGGTCCGGCGCGCCCAGCGGGCCCGCCGGGCAGCCCGACTTCAGATGCACGCTCATCAATGTGATCGCATCCCGGCTGTCCGGAAACAACGTGACGACGACGCCGCGCCGTGAACTGTCGTCGGGCAGCGCCAGCGGCAGGTACTCGGCTTCGCAGCGGAACGGCAGTCCGGCGCGGATCGCAAAACCGTTGTTCTGCAGGTGCGGGCGGGTCGAGAAGCAGAACTCATGGCCGGGGAACACCTGTGCGGCAGCCCCGGGACCATCGACCTCCTGCAATGCCACGACATCCGCGTCGAGCCGCGCGGCGTAGCGACGCAGCGCAGCCAGGTCGGCCGGACCGCGATCCAGGCGCGCTGCCACGCCGCAGGGCAAGGCGCGCTCAGCACCCGGAAGCCGCCTGCCTTCCGTCGTGCAGGACGATGCCAACGCCGCATGCGTCGCCGGCTCGAGCAGGAACTCGATGTTCCAGGTCGCAAGCCGCAGCCGTGCGTCGTCCGGCGACCAGCGTCGTGCATTCGGCAATGCCAGCGGCGGCGGTTCGACCTCCAGTGCGTCGTACTTGCGCGCGACGATCGCTCGCGAGCACTGCGCCGGCGGCATGCCGTCGGCGCACGTACCATCGACGAGCGCGCGCTCCCAGGAGCCGTACATGGCGTTCGGCAGCAGGAACCACCGCGAGCCGAACAGCGGATCGAGGGCCCCGCCGCGACCGAGATAGACGCCGCGATCGACGAAGTCCTGCAGGTCATCGCCAAACAGCGCGATGACCCGGTAGCGCTCGCCGATCCAGGCACGGCGCGGCGACTTGCTGCGGACCGCCCACTCGGGCCGTTCGCGCCGCAGCAGCAGGCTATCGGGGTCATCGGCCCCCGGCAGGCCCAAAGCGCGCAGGTTCCGCAGCGTCGCGGTCTTCGCCGGACAGGGATCACCCACCTCGGGGCGCTGCCGCAGGCACTCGCGATTGGTCACGTAGAAGACCCGGATACCGCGTGCTGCCGCCGCCCGCAGGAACTCGCGTGCACCGGGCAGCGCCGGCGCCGCCGCCTCTTCGACCCATGCCGCCCAGGACGCGTCATCGTAGTCGCGACCCGCGCGCAACAGCCTTGCCTGGTAGTAGGAGTTGTCGAGCACCGTCTCGTCGAGATCGAGGATGATCGCGGGTGGCATGGCCGCGAGCCGCTGCGCCGCGATGTCGGCTTGTTCGAGCGCGGCCGATCCCGGTGCGAGCGCAAGTTCGAGCCGCTCGGTCGCCAACCGGTAGGTCTGCGCGACCATCGCCCGATACTCGGCGGCACGCTGCATCCACAGCGTCGCATGCAATTGTTCGCGCGCGACGGGCTCCGCGCGCGCCCCGGCGGGCGCCAGCGCGGCCATGCCTGCGGTCGCGATGGCGGCCAGCATCGCCAGCCATCTGGATGACATGTTCATGGCCCGGGATCATCGCATGAGGCGGGTGCCCAGCGTGATATCGTCAGCGCCATGCTGCGCGACGCCATTCGCACCATCCCCGATTACCCGAAGCCCGGTATCCAGTTCCGCGACATCACGACGTTGCTCGGCGATGCCGCGGCCTTTCGCGCCGCGGTCGACCAGCTCGCCGCGCCATGGCAGGGGCAGCGCATCGACAAGGTCGCCGGCATCGAGGCGCGCGGCTTCATTCTCGGTGGCGCGATCGCCCACCAGCTGCATGCCGGGTTCGTGCCGATCCGCAAGCGCGGCAAGCTGCCGCACGAGACCGTGCGCATCGCCTACTCGCTCGAGTACGGCGTGGACGAGATGGAGATCCATCGGGATGCCGTCGCGCCGGCGGAACGGGTCATCGTCGTCGACGACCTGATTGCGACCGGCGGGACGGCGACCGCCGCGATCAGCCTGCTGCGGCGCATCGAAGCGGAGGTCGTCGCCGCCTGCTTCGTCATCGACCTGCCCGAACTCGGTGGTGCGGCGCGCATCGAATCACTGGGCGTGCCGGTCAGCCGGCTCGTCACCTTCGAAGGGCACTGAGCCGCCGGACCGAGGCGTCGTCGCCTGCCCGGCGCGCGCGGTCAGTGGATCTTGGCGGCCTCGCGCAGGCTCTCGATCATCGACGTCCGCAGCAGGAACGCGCGCGCCAGCGCCGGATCCGCGGCCGTGCGCATGTACTCCTCCTGGCGCTTGCGCTGGACGTCCGGGTCCTTGGATTCCAGCAGCTTCTTGTTGTTCTTCGTATGTTCCTGCACGAAGCGCACGCAGATCTCGCGCCGCTGCCGGTCGTACAGGTCGAGCAACGGGCCCGCATCCGCACCACCGTACACGGCGATCAGTCGTTCGGCGAGGTTCCAGGCATCATGGATGCCACCGTTCATGCCCATGCCGCCGAGCGGGTTGTTCAGATGGGCGGAGTCGCCTGCCAGCAGCAGCCGGCCGCGCCGGTAGGTCTTGGCAACCCGCTGGTGCACCCGATACACGGTGCGGTGGATGATGTCGTAGTCCCGGTCGTGCGGCGCCATGTGGTGCAGTCGATCCTGGATCCACTGGTCCGACAGCCACAGCGCGTCGTTCTCGATCGCCGGATCGGTGGGTATCAGCACCCGCCACAACGATGGCGTGCGCAGCAGCACCAGCCATTCCTCGGGGTCGGAGACATAGTTCACGAGCGCAAGGCGATGGAACTTCTCCTCGAGCGGGAATGATGTCGACGCGACGAGAAAGCGCTCCGGGTAGGTGAAGCCGTCGAACGTGATCGCGGCAGCCTTGCGCAGTGCACTGTCGGCACCGTCGCAGGCAATGGCAAACGAGCCCTCGATCAGCCGTTCGACGTTGTTCTCCGACACCAGCACTTCGACCCCGTCCGTCTTCTGGTGCAGGCCCTTGACCTGCGTGCCCTTCAGGCACTGCGCATTGGGATGCTTAGCGAGCAGGGTCTCCCAGGCCATCAGCGTGTACTTCCACTGCTCGACCTGCAGCCGGTAGGGATGACGCGTGTCGCCCTTCAGCAGGTCGAGGTCGAATTCGGCGATGTCGCCCGTGCGGCGGTCACGATACTGGTAGTAGCGGCAGACGAGGCCCTGCTGCTTCAGCTGGTCCATCAGGCCGAGCTCGTCGATCATGTCGAGAGACGGCGGGTGGAAGGTCGACGCGCGCAGGGTCTGCGGCAGCTCGTCCTGTCCCTCGATCAGCACGACGGGTACGCCGGCCTGCGCGAGCTTGAGGGCGGCGGTGCAGCCGACGGGGCCGGCGCCGGCGATGATCACGGGCTTTTGGATGGGCATGGGTGTCTCCGGGCGTGAGCCTCCGATTCTAACGGCATCGGATGCCGCTAGACGTAACGCAGACGCATGGCCTCATGCATCAGGCGGTCACGATGATCGGGGTGCGCGATCGCAATCAACGCCAGCGCCCGCTCGCGCAGCGAGCGTGACCGCAATTCGGCCACGCCCCATTCGGTGACGACCTTGTCGACCGTGTTCTTGTCGGTCGTGACCACCGTCCCTGGACCGAATGCCGGCACGATCTTGGAGGTGCCATCGTCCGTGACCGAACGACAGACGATGAAGCCCTGCCCGCCTTCCGAGTGCATCGCGCCGCGCGCAAAGTCCGCCTGGCCCCCGGAAGAGGACCAGTACCGACCGCCGATCGTCTCGGACGCGCACTGGCCCAGCAGGTCGACCTCCACCGTCGCGTTGATCGACACGAAGTTCGGCTCACCACCGATGCGCCGCGGGTCGTTGACGTAGCTGACCGGCCACAGTTCGATCGCCGTGTTGTCGGCGATGAACTCGTACAGGCGGCGCGTGCCCAGTGCGAACGTGCCGACGGTCTTGGTGCGATTGATGCGTTTGCGCGCGCCGGTCACGACGCCCGCCTCGACGAGGTCGATGACGCCGTCCGACAGCAGTTCCGTGTGCACGCCGAGCGCGCGGTGGCCCGACAGGGCAGCGAGGATCGCGTTCGGGATCGCCCCGATGCCCGTCTGGATCGTCGCGCCATCGGGAATGCGGGCGGCAACGTGGCCCGCGATCAGGCGATCCGCCGGGCCCGGCTCGGCGGGCGGCACCTCGATCAGCGGCGTCTCGCGCTCGGTCCATCCCACGACCTGCGACAGGTGCAGCTGGTTGCGACCGAACGTGCGCGGCATCCGCGCGTTGGCCTCGATGAAGAAGCGCGCGCGGCCGATGAAGCTCGCGGCATAGTCGGCGCCGGTGCCGAGCGAGAAGTAACCATGCCGGTCCGGCGGCGAGGCTAGCCGCGATCACCAGCGGATCGCGGCAGCGCTGCCGCATCAGGGCATAAACCTGGCTGAAATGATTCGGGACGAGGTCGATTTACCCGGCCGCGAGCCGGGGCCGCGTGACATGCGACAGGAAGTACGAGATGTGCCGCAGCCGGTCGCCGTAGGCCGCGTGCAGGTAGGGTCGGTCGCGCAGCACATGCATCTGGTGCACACGGACGCCCGTGAGCCGATCCGCCGCGGCTTCGATCGCGTCCAGGAGTGCAACCGGCTCACCGTTCGCGATCGGGACGATCAGGTCGGCGTGCGGACCGATGTGGTCCAGCACCGCGTCAGGCGGCGTCGCGGCAGGCAGGCTCGGCATCCGGGCAGTGTCGCATCACGACATGGCAAAAGAAAAACCCCGTGGGTCTCGCGACCCACGGGGTTTTCGTTTGGGACCCTGGCAGTGACCTACTCTAGCGTTGCAACAGGCAAAACTACCATCGGCGCAGAGCGTTTTCACTTCCGAGTTCGAAAAGGGATCGGGTGGTTCCCGCTCGCTATAGCCGCCAGGGAAACTTGTCACGACCTTCGCCACTGCATGCTCGCGCATGCGGTTTCGCCGGCCGCCAATCCAGAAGTTTTTTGAATGACGCGGACATCTTTCGCGAGCCATGTGTGCCCGGAAGTGTCGCGTTGAATGTGATTCAGACAAACCACAAACCTTTCGCAAACTGCTTGGGGTTATATGGTCAAGTCGCACGGGCAATTAGTACCGGTTAGCTGAAGCAGTTACCTGCTGTACACACCCGGCCTATCAACCACGTAGTCTTCGTGGGCCCTTCAGGGGAATCGAGTTCCCAGGGAGATCTGGTCTTGGGGGGGGCTTCCCGCTTAGATGCTTTCAGCGGTTATCCCGTCCGCACATAGCTACCCGGCAGTGCCACTGGCGTGACAACCGGAACACCAGAGGTGCGTCCATCCCGGTCCTCTCGTACTAAGGACAGCTCACCCTCAAATCTCCAACGGCTACGGAAGATAGGGACCAAACTGTCTCACGACGTTTTGAACCCAGCTCGCGTACCACTTTAATCGGCGAACAGCCGAACCCTTGGGACCTGCTACAGCCCCAGGATGTGATGAGCCGACATCGAGGTGCCAAACTCCTCCGTCGATGTGGACT
>JAWLAD010000024.1:0-47203 GCA_041395605.1 Steroidobacteraceae bacterium | reverse complement strand
CTCGAGCGGCGCCGGGCCGCCGGTCAGGATCACGGTCATCCCGTGTCTTCGTACCGCATGGGTGGCCACCGCCGCGTAGCGGTCCGCGCGCCAGTTCCGCAACCGGTGACTCGAACACGGGCTGATCACGAGCGTGTTGCCCGTGGGGATCAGGCGCTCGGCGTACGCAAGCGCCTCGGCGGGCAGGGGTAGATCCCAGCGCGGTGTGCCCGGCTCGATGCCGAACCAGCGCGCGAATCCCATGAAGCTGTCCTGGACATGTTCGCGCTCGCGCGCCGCGATGCGTGCATTCGTGACCAGCCACTGGCCCTCGCGTGCGCGCGCACGGTCGAACCCGAGGCGCAGCCGCGCCGGGATGCAGGCCGCCACCAGGCTGGCGCGCACCGAGACCTGCAGATCGAGCAGCGCATCGAAACGGCGTCCGGCGAGTTGACGACGCAGGGTGCGCAGCCCAGCGAGCCCGGCGCGCTTGTCGACGGTGATAAACTCGACGTCGGGCAACAGACTCAGCAGACGCGATTCGATGCGACCAATCACCCACGTGAATCGCGTGTTGGGCCATGCACGCTGCAGCGCCCGCAGCAGCGGCACGACGTGGCATGTATCACCGATCGCCGACAGGCGCAGCAGGCAGACGGTCTGTGGCGGATCGAGCTGGGGCTGCATGGCGGGAGGTGTCTGCGCTCTGGAAGCGCTCGCGTGAACGACGCCAGCGACGCCGACATCGACGATGCGCGCCGCCTCGAGCTGGGGGCGGCCGTGATCCTATACGAGCCCTCCTGGGCGGGCAATTTGCTGCCGGCCTGGTTCGACCATGGGTACTGGGAGCAGCGCGCGGCGGTGCGGGGGCGGGCCGGCGGGCGCGGCACGACCTGGTTCGTCGCGGCCGGCGATCGGCAGCTCGCGCTGCGTCATTATCGTCGCGGCGGACTGATCGCGAAGCTGTCCAGCGATCGCTACGTGTGGCTCGGCGAGTCGCGTTCGCGGCCGGCGCGTGAGTTCGCCGTCCATCGCGAACTGCAGCGGCGCGGGCTGCCCGTGCCGGCGCTCGTCGGCGTGCGGATCAGCCGCGATGGCTGGAGCTACCGCGGCGACATCCTGACCGAGCGCCTGCCCGACGTGCAGTCACTGGCGCAGCGCCTGGCCGAGGCGCCGCTCGGCGTCAGCGAGTGGGTCGCGCTGGGCCGCTGCCTGCGCCGCTTCCACGATGCCGGGCTCGATCACGCCGATTCGAACGCGCACAACATCCTGTGGCGCGTGCCTGCCGATTTTCCCGATCGACTTCGACCGCGGGCGGTTGCGCGGGCGGCGCGGCCTCTGGTGCGACGCGAACCTCGTGCGCCTGCGCCGCTCGCTGCTGAAGGTCACGCGCAGTCTGCCCGACGATCGACTGACCGAGACCGACTGGCACTCGCTGCTCGCCGGCTACTGGTCCGCCGGCTGAGGCGCGCTGCGTGCGTTTTCTCTACGTACTGCTCGCCTACCTGGTCGCACCGCTGGTCGTCGGCGTGATGCTGTGGCGCGGCATTCGCGATCGCAGCTATTGGCACCACTTCAGCGAGCGATTCGGCTTCGGCGAGGCGCCGTTTGACGGCGAGAGCCTGTGGATCCACGCGGTGTCGGTCGGCGAGGTGCAGGCCGCGACGGCGCTCGTCCGTGCGCTGCGCCAGCGTTATCCGGGCATGCCGCTCGTGCTGACGACCGTGACGCCGACCGGGGCCGAGCGCGCGCGTGCGCAGTTCGGCGCGGACGTCTGGGTTCGCTACGTGCCCTATGACCTGCCCGGCAGCGTCGGTCGTTTCTTCGATCGCGTGCGGCCGCGCATGGCGATCATCCTGGAGACCGAACTGTGGCCCAACCTGTACAACGAGTGCGGTCGGCGGCGGGTGCCGCTGGTGCTGGCCAGTGCGCGGATCTCGCCGCGTTCGGCCACCCGCTACCGCCGGCTGTCAGGGCTGTTCCGCGAGACGCTGTCGCACGGCATCGTCATCGCGGCGCAAAGCGAGGCCGATGCCGAACGCTTCCGTTCGATCGGTGCGAACCCGCGTCGCACCCACGTGACCGGCAACATCAAGTTCGATTTCAGCCTGCCCGCCGACATTGCCGATGTCGGCGCGGCGCTGCGCGCACGCCACGCGCCACGGCGGCCGGTGTGGATTGCCGGCAGCACGCATGAAGGGGAAGAGGAGATCCTGCTCGACGTGCAGGCCCAGCTGGCTGCGGAACCGAAGCCGCTGCTGATCCTGGTGCCGCGCCATCCGCAGCGTTTCGACGAGGTCGCCGCGCTGCTCGAGCGCCGCCGGCTGCGCTACGTCCGCCGCTCGAAGGGCGAGCCCTGCGAGTCGGCCACCGAGGTGCTGCTACTCGATACGCTCGGGGAGCTGGTGCAGTTCTATGCGGCGTCGGACGTCGCGTTCGTGGCGGGCAGCCTCGTGCCGATCGGTGGCCACAACCTGCTCGAACCGGCGGCGCTGGGCGTCGCGACGCTGTCCGGCCCGCACAACTTCAACGCCCAGGAAATCGCCGACATGCTGATCGAAGTCGGTGCGGTACAGGTCGTCCGCGACGCCGGTGAACTCGGCACGGCATTGCGATCGCTGCTCGCCGATCCGGAGGAACGCGCCCGGCGCGGCGCGATCGGCCGTGACGCCGTCGACCGGAACCGTGGTGCACTGGCGCGGCTGCTGGCGCTGATCGACCCCGTGCTGAATGAACGCGGCGATCCCCGCAGTGTGAACGGGCCCTAGGGCGTCGCCGGCGCAGCGGGCGCTGGCTCCGCCAGCCAGGCGTTCACTTCCTCGAGCGCGGCGCGATCGAGATTGCCGGCAGCCTGCTTCAGACGCAGCACGTTGAGGATGTAGTCGTAGCGGCTGCGCGAGTAGTTCGTCTGCGCCTGCACCAGCGCGCGGCGCGCATCGAGCACGTCGACGGCGGTGCGCGTGCCGACTTCGTAGCCGGCTTCGGTCGCCTTCAGCGCGGTCTGGCTGGATTCGAGGGCCTGGCGGAGTGCCTGCACGCGGGAGATCTCGCTGCTGACGCCGAGGAAGGCATCGCGGGCCTGGCGCTCGGTCTGGCGCGTGACGCGCGTCAGGCGCTCGCGCGCGGCCATCCATTGGAATTCCGACTGACGCACGCGCGACTGCGTGCCGCCCCCGGCGAAAATCGGCACGTTGACCTGCAGGGAGATCGAGGTGTCGTCACTGTCGCTGGTGCGCTCGCCGACGTTGCCGCTCTCGAAGTTGATCGTTGCGCTCTGGTCCGTGTTGCTGCGCGATGCGGTCAGGTCAACCGACGGCAGGTGGCCGCCGAAGGCGACACGGACGTTGTCACGGGCGATGTCGGCCGCGAGCCGACTCGATACCAGTGCCAGGTTCTGTTCGAGCGACGCCGCGACCCATTCCTGTTCCGTCGCCGGTGCGGGCGTCTTCAGCGGCATGCTGTCCGTCGGTGTTGCCAGCCGCGCGTATCGCTCGGCGGTGATCTCGCGCAACAGTTCCTCGGTGCTCGCGAGCTGACGCTTCGCGGCGATGACGGCGGCTGCGGCGCTGTCGCGCGCGGCCTTGGCCTCCTGCACATCCGTGATCGCGATCAGACCGACTTCAAAGCGCTTTTCGGCCTGTTCGAGCTGCCGCGCGATGGCTTCGAAGGCGGTCTGCTGGGCGTCGACGTTGTCCTGCGCCGCGAGCACGTCGAAGTAACGTTCCGCGACGCGGGCGATCAGGTCCTGTTCGGCGGCCGCGTAGTCGGCTTCCGCCTGCGCGACCTGCTTGCTGGCGCGCTTCAGCGCGACCCAGTTCTCCCAGGCAAACACGCTCTGGCGCAGGTCGACGCTCCACCGTTCGGTCTCGGGCTTCGAGTCACTGGCTTGCAGGAAGTTGAAGACGACGCGGTTGCCTGAACCGGCGGGCTGCTCGATCTCCTGAGGAAACTGACCGGTCGAGGAACTGTCCGCCTTGGTTTTCGCGGCTGATGCGCTGACCTGCGGCAGCAGTGCAGCGAGCGCCTGCGGCTTCGCCTCCATCGCCGCGCGCCGGTTCGCGTCGGCTTCGCGAATCTGCGGGTCGTTGCTGAGGGCACGCTGGTATACGGCGAGCAGGTCCTCGGCCCCGGCGGCAGGCATGACCAGCAGCAGGCCGATGGCGAGCGAAATCCGACGATTCATGAATGACAGTCCTTCAGAGGATCGAGCGATCCCGCTAAGAGAGTTAGTGTTGTATATCACTATATCACAAGCTGGTGCGACGTGCCAGCCGGCGATCGGAGCGACTCAGTATGGACGCATGGAAGGGTCGATCTGTTCCCGCCACGCGTCGATACCACCTGTCAGATTGGCCACCTGTCGGTAGCCTCGCTGCGCGAGGAACTGCGCGACGCGCAGGCTGCGCCCGCCGTGGTGGCACATGACGACGAGGGGTGTGCCAGGGTCGAGTTCGGCCAGGCGGTCTGGCACGTCGTTCATCGGGATCGCCTTCGCCCAGTCCACCGCGCACAGCTCGAGCTCCCAGGGCTCGCGCACGTCGAGCAGCACGAACGGTTCGCCGCGGCTGCGGCGCGCGTGGACTTCCGATGGGGTCGTTTCCGGTATCGACATGGGGCCCTCAGAACAGGAAGGCGGGCGCTGCGGGCGCACCGACAAGCGGATCGATCACCGTCTCGAACAGTACCTGCCTGGCCCATTCGGTGCTGGATATCCGGCGGACCAGCGTCGCCTGCATGACGGGCGCGCGACCGAGGACGACGAACAGCCGCCCGCCGACCGCCAGACGCTGCTCGAAGCGCGGGTCGTAGGTGGGCAGGGAGCCGGTCAGGACGACCGCGTCCCAACTGCCTGAACCGAGCGCGCCGGCGGCGAACGCATCGGCCGCGGCAACTTCGACGGCGCCCAATCCGAGTGAGGTCGCGCGCGCGCCGCAACGACGAAATCCTCGTGCCGATCGAGCGCTGCGAACGCGCGCGCATTGCAGCGCCATCGCGGCCGTCAGGTAGCCGGAACCGGTACCGACCTCCAGTACGCTGTCGCGCTCCGTCAGGTCGAGCGCCTGCAGGATCCGCCCGACGACTTCGGCGGCAGCATGCGTTCGCCATGGCCGAGCGGAATGCCGGTATCGGCGAAGGCGGCATCCCGATAGGCCTCCGGCACGAACTGCTCGCGTGGCAGGCGACGCAGCGTGTCGAGCGCGCGCTCGTCCAGCACCTCCCAGGCGCGTACCTGTTGGGTGATCATCTGTTCCCGGGCGACTTCGAACTGCATCTGAGACTCCACTAAACCCTGACCGACGAACCGCTACTGTCGAGCCGCGACGCCCATTATCGCCTGCGCCTCCGCGCCGGCATATGGTGAATAGCCGAAGGCAGGGCGACCCGGCTCGGCTATGCTCCAAGGCAGGCCGCGACAGCGCGCCATCATAACTAAGGCCTCCGCCGGCTGGGGATAGCCGCAGCGGAAGCGAGGACTGCGTCGCCACCCATGTCACCGCTCGGACTGCTGTGTCTGCTGCTCGCGATCGTGGCCACGCTGCTCGGCATCCTGTACTGGACCCAGCGGCGCGAACTGACGGGCGTGCAGAGCGTGAACGACCAGCTCGAGCGCCTGCTGGCGCCGTCCGGCACGCCGTCGGGCCGCATCTACCTGCAGAGCGAGGAGCCGCGGTTGCAGGAGCTGACCCAGGTGCTCAATCGCCTGCTGGTGCGGGTCTCCGAGGGCAGCGAGCGTGTCGACGCCGTCCAGTCGCAGGGCGCGACCCTGTTCGCCGCGCTCGCCGATCGCAGGCCATGAAGCCGTCATCGTGCATCGCGACGGCATCCTGTTCGCGAACCAGCATTTCGCGACGCTGGTCGGCATAGAGCGCGAACAGCTGCTGGGCAGGCCGCTGGCGGAACTGGTCGATCCCGAATTCGCGGATCTGGTCGCGACTTCGCTGCGACGGCGGCTGGCCGACGAAAAGGCGCCGGAGCGCTTCGAAGTGGAGATGGTCGGGTTCCAGGCGCAGATCAGTCGCCTCGAGCTGACCGTGCGCCGCGTCGACTGGGACGGCGCACCTGCGTTGCTGGTCACCGGCGTGGAGATCGTCCAGACCTCGACCGTGCGTGCACTGACGGAGCCGACCTACGCGCAGCATCTGGCCGCCACCGGCGTGTTCGCGACGCTGCAGGCACCGGCCGACGGGAGCATCGCACTCGACTGCCTGCCGGATGCCGTGCTGACGACGGACCTGCAGGGCGACATCGTGCACCTGAATCCTGCCGCCGAGCGGCTGCTGCAGATCGGGCCGAGCGATGCGCGCGGCAAGCCACTGTCGGCCGTGGTCGAAATCGCCGACGAGGCGGACCGACGAACCCTGCTCGATCCGATCCAGCAGGCGTTGTCCGGCACGGCGGCGGTCTATCTGGGGCGGCGTGCCGTACCGCTGCGGCGCGACGGGCAGGAAGATCGCGTCGTCGAGATCTCGGCAGCGCCATTGCGGCGCGATCCGGCTGGCGACTCCGCCGGCACGGTCGTACTGCTGCACGACGTGACCGAGCTGCGCTCGACGGCGCGGCAGCTGTCCTACCAGGCAACCCACGATGCCTTGACGGGTCTCGTCAACCGGCGCGAGTTCGAGCGACGTCTCGAGGATGCGCTCGAGACCGCCCGGCGGGGCGACAGTACCCACATCCTGTGCTACCTCGATCTGGACCGCTTCAAGCAGGTCAATGACAGCAGTGGTCACCAGGCCGGCGATCGACTGCTGCGCGACGTCGCCCGGTTGCTGCGCGAGGCAGTCCGTGATTCGGACACGGTCGCGCGCCTGGGTGGTGATGAGTTCGCGCTGCTGCTGATCGGCTGTCCGCTCGACAAGGCGCGACAGATCGCCGACGACGTCTGTCGCCGGGTCTCCGAGCATCGTTTCATCTGGAAGGAACGCATCTTCGATGTCGGTGTCAGCATCGGCATCGTCGAACTTGCCCGCCAGAGCGGCAGCGTCGAGGACGTGCTGGCGGCGGCCGACAGCGCCTGCTACGTCGCGAAAAAGCAGGGCACCGGACACGTGTCGATCTACTCGGCGCGCGACGAGGCTGCGGCACGCAGCAGCGGGGAAATCCACTGGCTGCAGCAACTGCAGACGGCGATTCGCGGCGATCGCTTCGAGCTGGCGACGCAATCGATCGTGCCGGTGTCGCCGGCGCTGCGGGGCGGACCGGCGATGGAGGTGTTCGTGCGGATGCGCGACGATGCCGGCCGTGACCTGCCGCCACGTGATTTCGTCCGTGCCGCGGAGCGCTATCGCCTGATGGGCGTCATAGATCGCTGGGTCGTGCAGCATACGCTGGACGCGATCGCCGCAGGCACGCTGCCGGTGCCGCCCGGGCGCTGCGTCGCGATCAACATTTCGGCGCAGACGTTGGCCGATACCCAGTTCCTCGAGTTCGTCGTCGACAGCTTCGACCGCACCGGCGTCGCGCCGGCCCAGGTCTGCTTCGAACTCAGCGAGACGGCTGTCGTGGCGAACCTCGAGCACGCACGTCGTTTCGCGGGCGTGCTGCACGGCATGGGGTGCCGGTTCGCGCTCGATGACTTCGGCTCGGGCGTCGGCTCGTTCTCGAACCTGAAGAACCTGCCACTCGACTACCTCAAGATCGACGGCGCCTTCACCCGCAGCCTCGGCACGGACCCGGTCAACCAGGCGATGGTCGCCGCGATGATCCAGTTGGCGCGCACGCTGAATTTCCAGGTCATCGCCGAGCAGGTCGAAGACACGGCTGCGCTAGAGACCGCACGGCGCCTGGGCGTCGACTACATCCAGGGCTTCGTGATCGCGAGGCCGCAGCCGCTTCAGCTCGCGGCCTGAGGCGCACCGGCGCCGACTGGCGTGCGGCGGCGCCCTGCAAGCAGCGCATCCAGCGACAGCCGGCCGCCGCCCCACAACGCGATCATCGCGAGCAGGACACCCCACAGGACATGCTGGCCGACCGCCGCTTCGAAGCCGTCGGTGAACAGCACGTGCGCGTAGGCCACGACCGCCATGACGTTGACGGCCGACAACCCCAGTGCGGCGAGCCGGCTCGCAAGACCGACGAACAGCAGCGCCGGAAACGCGAGCTCACCGGCGGTGCCCAGCCACGCGGCGGCTTCGGGCGACAGCAGCGGCACCTGGTATTCCTCGCGGAACAGGTCGAGCGTCGTGTCCCACGACTGGTACTTCAGTACGCCGGCCTTCCAGAACTGCCAGCCCACGTACAGGCGTGCGGCGAGCAGGGCCGGACTCTGCAGCGCGGTGAGGCCGCGTTCGATCTGCTGATGCGCGGCAGACAGCGAGGCGAGCAAGGACATGGTGCGGTCTCCAGTGGCGGGTTGCTCAGGGGACCGGGGCAGTACCTGGAAAATTTCATCGGCGCGGGTCGAACCACGCAAAGGATCAGCGGAACGCGACGATGCGCGCGCGTTGCAGCGCCGCGGCGAGCGCCGTGCCGAGTTCGAATGCGGGTCCCGCGGCGACGGCGCGATCGATCGCGATGCCCATCGTCTCGCCTTCCGAAAGTGCTTCGAGCCAGGCCGCCTCGCCAGGCTGCAACGTGCTGACTTCGACTGCGTGGCCGGGCCGTTCGACCAGTACCGTCTCGCCGCCCTGGTCGAGCGACAGCGTGTAGTCCGTCGCGAGTGCGGCGACTTGCCCGTGGGCATCGGGCAGGTTGTCGCGCCAGATTCGGTGGATCGGCGCCGCGGAGCGGATCACGCGCAGCGCAGGGTGCAGGCGCGCACGGAGCGCGAGCTGCCGGTCGGGTCCCATCGCGACGAAGGCCGCGACGTTGACTTGCTGCGCGGCATCGGCGGCGACGGCGGCTTCTTCCCAGGCCCACTCGAGCGCGGCGACGTCGGCGATCCACGGCAATGCGCCGACCTCCGGCTGGGCGCGCAGCCAGGCTGCGAACGGCGCACCGATGCGATGCAGGTCGCCGCAGGTCGACGGATGCGCGCACTGGAAGTCGCGCGCGAGCCCACGGAATGAAGCGTCGCCCAGCAAGCGTTGCACGGCAGGGAATTCGAGCGCCAGAACGGTCGCGAAGTTGCCATGAAGGTTGCGCCGGTAGACCTCGTAGCCCGGATCGGTCTCGGCCCGAGTGTCGTCACGGACCCGCGCGGCGAACGCCCGCAGGGAGTCAGGCAGCGTCGGCATGGCAGGCATCCAGATGCGCTTGCGCGCGGGTGGCCTCTTCGAGCAGCACCTCGAGCGCGGGGATGTCGGTGTCCCATTCGATCAGCGTCGGGACAGGTCCGCAACGGCGCAGCGCCCGTTCGTACAGCCCCCAGACCGCATCGCAGACCTGGCTGCCATGGGTGTCGACGCGCAGCTCGCGATCTCCGTGGCGCTCGATCGCATGGCCAGCGAGGTGGATCTCGGCGACGGCCGCAGGCGGCATCGCATCGATGTAGCGGGTCGCATCGAAGCCGTGGTTGCAGGCGTTGACGTAGATGTTGTTGACGTCGAGCAGCAGCGCGCAGCCCGATTCGGCGGCGAGCGCGGCGACGAATTCCCATTCGTCCAGCGTCGACTCCTCGAACTGGATGTAGCTCGACAGGTTTTCGATCGCGATTCGGCGGCCGAGCTCATGCTGCACGGCGTCGATCCGCGCGACGCAGTGGCGCAGCGATTCGTCGGTATGGGGCAGCGGCAGCAGGTCGTTGTGGTGACGGCCGCCGAGCGCAGCCCAGCACAGGTGTTCGGAGACGAGGCCAGGTTCGAAGCGGTCCACCAGGCGTCGCAGCGCGCGCAAGTGCGCAAGATCCAGCGGATCGGTGGAGCCCAGACCCAGCCCGACGCCGTGCACGGAGAGCGGATAGCGGCTGCGGACCTGTTCGAGCAGCCGCAGCTGCGGGCCACCCGCGGCGAAGAAATTCTCGGCGTGTACCTCGAACCACGCGACATCGGGCTGCTCGTCGATGACGCGCGCGTGGTGTTGTGCGCGCAGCCCGATCCCGGCGCGTGCCGGGATCGGGCCCACGCCCGTGTCACTTCGGTGCGAGGCTGCCACCGACGATCTTCTCGCAGGTGCCCTTCGGAACCTTGATCCATTCCTTGCCGTCGCCGTCCTTGGCAGCCTGGCCGGCACAGCTGTGGCCGTTCGCGCCGCAGTCGTTCTTGCCGGCCTTCGCGATGCCGTAGCACTTCTCCGTGGCGGCCTTCGCGTCCTTGCCGTCCATGGCGCTGGCCACGTTCAGCGCGAGCATGCTGCCCATGGCGGCGATCAATAGCGCTTTCCTGTCGATCATCAGCGATCTCCTGTCGAGGTGGGTGTGGATGCCGGGCGGCCCTCGTCGCCGCTCCGAAAACAAGGACCGGGTCGACTCGCGGATTATTTCATCGCCGGCCGCGGGCCGCGCAATGCCGTCCGGATGAACGTGCCGATGCCGGCGTCGGTTTCGGCCGCGGTCGGCGCCCGGGCGACGTTGCGGCCGCTCGCGATGCCGCAGTGCCAGATGCTGCGGCCGGCGGACAGGCGCAGCTCGTCGCCCTCGGCGATCGTCACATCCCAGGTGCGATCGACGAGCCGCAAGCGTTCCATCTCGACGCGGAACCAGCGATTCGTGTGATGCGTGATGCGGCGCAACTCGAGCGCGTAGGCGGACTGGACCGGTCCGGCAACGGGCGTGGCGCCACGGGCGTCGATCCGCAGCAATGCGCCGCTGCTGTCCCGCCATTCGACGAACTCGAGTCCCGCGGGTCCGCCGAGCAGGGCTCGCGACCAGGCCGGTTGCGGGTCGCCGGCAGGCGTGACCAGCAGCAGCGAACGGGCTTCGGGCGCAAGCCGCCCGCGGTACTCGGGTGTCGCGTACGCGACGCACAGCGGTTCGAGGTGGGCCGCACCTGCCCAGCCCCACACCGAGATCGCCAGCCACCCGAGGCCAGGCAGTGCTGCCAACGCCGTGCCGACCACCAGCCAGCGCCGTCTGGCCTGGTCGCCCACCCTGATCACATCGAAAAGCGCCAGCAGCAGCAGCGCGGCCGGCATGGCCGCGATGACCAGTACGATGGCGCCGAGCGCGAGGTCGTTCATGACCGCATTGTATGCGCACCCCGGCAGGCATTAAGGTGAGGCATGCTTCGGACGCTCAATGAACTGCTGGCGCGGCTTGCGTCGCAACCGGCCTCGCCAGCCGACGACGAACACGCGCTGCAACTGGCCACCGCGGTGTTGCTGGTGGAAGTCAGTCGCGCCGATAGCCGCTTCGGCGATGACGAGCGCGCGGCGATCCGCCAGTCCCTGGATGAGAAATTCGACCTCGCGGCGGACGAGCGCGAGCGCCTGCTCGAGCTGGCGACGCGTGAGTCCATTGCGGCGCACGATCTTTACCAGTTCACTGCGGTGATCAATTCGCGTTTTGATGAGCCGCACAAGCTGCGGATGATCCGGGCGCTGTGGCGCATCGCGTTCGCCGACGGGCAGCTTAGCGCCCACGAGGAGCACCTGATGCGTCGCGTCGCGGACCTGCTGCACGTGCCGCACGCGACCAACATGCTCGCCAAGCTGCGCGAGGCGGAGGCGGCGAAGTCCTAGGGTTTGCGCAGCAGGTCGATGCGCATCGGCTGGCCGAAGTGCGCGCCGCCGTCCGTCAGGTGCGACTCGAACCTGCGCCGCACCTCGGCGCGAACTTCCGGGGTCAGGCGGTGCTGCGTGTGCGTGACGCCGATGACCATCTTCTCGAACTCGGCAAAGTCACTGAATGCGACCGGCGCGCGAAAGAATATCTGTTCGACGAGTTGCAGGGCGCCTGAATCGACCGCAGCCCGCACGGCGTCGAACGCGAGCTGCCGTACCCGGCTCTCGTCGTGGAACAGGCGCAGGATCTCGTTGAAGTCCCCGGCGAACACCGGCTCCGATATCCACGCGTGGCCACCTGGCTTGAGCACGCGGCGAATTTCCGCCAGGGCGGTCGGCATCTGTGCTGGCGGGACATGGTGCAGCGACTTGAACATGAACACCGCATCGAAGCTGTCGTCGCCAGCCGGAACGGCCTCGGCGCCCCCGAGTTCGAAGCGCACGTTCGGCAGGTCCGTGATCGCCAGATTCAGGTCGTGCTGGATCGCGTCGACTTCGAGCGCGAGCACGCTTCGCCCCGCGCCTGCCGTCGCGAGCAGGCGAGTCAGCTGGGCGCGGCCGCAGCCGAGCTCGAGGATGCGGGCGCCGTCCAGCCTGAGGCGCTGTTCGATCAGTTCCGGCTCGGCGTGGATCGGGGCGTCGGCCCCTGTCGCGATCTGCATGGTCTACCTCTCGACGAACGCGCGCTCGATGACATAGTCGCCCGGCTCGCCTGTACGTGCCGAGATCGCGAAGCCGCGTGCGTCCAGCAGGGTCCGCAGGCCGTCGAGCATCGCGGGGCTGCCGCAGAGCATGAACCGGTCGTGTTCCGGTGTCACCGGTGGCAGGCCCACCGACTCGGCCAGCACGCCGCGCGCCAGCAGTTCAGTCAGTCGGCCGGTGTTGCGGAAGGGTTCGCGGGTGACGGTCGGGAAATAGACCAGCTTGTCGCGAACCAGTTCGCCGAGGAACTCGTGCCGCGGCAGTTCTTCGGTCAGGAATCGCCGGTACGCGAGGTCGCTGACCTGGCGAACGCCATGCGCGACGACGATGCGGTCGAAACGTTCGTAGGTATCCGGGTCCTGTATCACGCTGAGGAACGGCGCAAGGCCAGTGCCGCTGCCGAGCAGGTACAGGTGCCGGCCGGGCTTGAGGTCGGGCAACACGAGGGTACCGGTGGACTTGCGACTGACCAACAGTTCGTCGCCGACGCGAATGTGCTGCAGGCGGGACGTCAGCGGCCCATCCGGCACCTTGATGCTGAAGAACTCGAGATGCTCGGCCCAGTTCGGGCTCGCGATCGAGTACGCGCGCAGCAGCGGCCGGCCGTCGACCGGCAACCCGACCATGACGAAGTGGCCGCTGTCGAAACGGAAGCCCGGGTCGCGGGTCGTGCGGAACGTGAACAGGGTGTCGTTCCAGTGATGCACGTGAGTCACGTGCTCGGTTGCGATGATTGCCATGCGGTATGTATCCAGAAAATACGCCGGCAGCCTACCGTTTCGGGTCGATGGCCGGCGTCGTCAGACCGCGCAATGACTCGCGGGAAATACCTAGTCGGCGCGTGCTCCCCTGTGATGCTGGTGCCTCATAGCCGCACGCCTGCGCCAATGCGCCAAGTCCGCGGGTCCGACGGATACGCTGCCGCGAAGCCGACACCCGGGCCCAGTACGGGGAAGTTCAGCATGGAGTGAAACCAGCGCTTGTCAGCGCAATTGCGGCAGCCCGCCTGCAGCCACCAGCGTCCATCGTCGTGGTCGTACCGAACGTAGCTGTTGACGAGATCGACGTCTCCGGTTTCGGTGATCGAATCGTTGGCGGAACTCGTGAAAAAGTTCGAGGTAAACGAGTAATCCGCCCCGAGACGCAGCTCGCCTGCCTGGCCGATCGGCATCGAATACTCGGCACCGAGCTTCAGGGTGACGTCCGGCAGTCGCGGCAGCGTGCGGCCAGCGAAGCCCTGCGGGTCGGCGCCGAGGTTCTTGTAGTCGCCGTCCATCAGGCCCAACGTCGCGAACAGGTCGAGGCGCCCGGTGACCGCCGCCGAGAACTCAGCCTCGATGCCGTAAATGTCGGCATCCACCGAGAGCGTCTGGAAGGCTCCGCCGGGCGCGCTGCCGATCGCGCCGATGACGAGATCGCCGATGTCGGAGTAGAACGCCGCAGCGTTCAGGCGGATGCGGCGGTCCAGCCATTCGGTCTTCGCGCCGATTTCCCACGCGTCGACGAACTCGGGTGCGATTGCATAGAACTGCGCTGCCGCCGTGACGCGCGAGTTCCAGCCGCCGGACTTGAAGCCCTGCGTGAATGAACCATAGAGCAGCACGTCGTCGTTGAGCTGGAAATCGATACCGAATTTCGGACTCACTTCGGTGAAGGTCTGCACGATCGGAGTGCCCAGAGCCACCAGCGTCTGCGTCGTGTAGGTCACGACGCCGGCACCGTTGCGTTGCACGACGGCGACATCCTTCTCATCGCGGGTCCAGCGGATGCCCGCCGTCAGCGAAAGCCGTTCCGTCAGGTCGAAGGTGCCCTGGGTGAACAGGGCGACCGAGTCGACATCATTCTCGACCGTCTTGACCTGCCGTCCGATTGGCGCACGAGCGCCCGAAGGCAGCTGGAAGTTGATCGTGTCGCCGATGATCGTGGTGTTCCATTCCTTCATGAAGAACGCGCCCGTGATCCAGTCGACGCCGACGCTGCCAAGCGACCCCTTGCCCTTCAGCTGCAGTTCCTGCGTGAACTGGTAGTGGTCGCCGATGTTGTCGATGAAGTAGATTGGTACCGGCTGGTCCGACAGGTCGAGCACGTAGTCCTGGTCGAGTTCGCGGTACGACGTGATCGAGCTGAAGTCCGCTGCGGCGCCGTCCCAGTCGACGCGCAGCGTGCCGCCCTTGCTGGTCGTGAAGTTGTAGTTGTTGATGCCGCTGCGCACTTCGAACAGATCGCTGGTGCGCGGCCGGGCCCGCCCCGAGATGTCCGACGGCACGATGCCGAAGGCGTCGTCCTTGATCAGGTCGAACGCGAAGTTCACATCCAGCGCATCGCTCGGCGTCCAGCGTACGGCGACGCGACCACCCTCGATCGAGCGGTCGTTGACGGTGCCGCCGCGGGTCAGGTTGCGCGAGAAGCCCTCGCCCTGCTGCTGCGTGACGCCGTTGAGGCGGATCGCGAGCGTGTCGCCGAGCGGGGCGTTCAGCGAACCGCGTACCTCGTAGAAGTCGTAGTCGCCGTAGCTCGCCTGCGCCTTCACGGCGAACTCGCGTGCCGGCCGTTGCGTGACGACCTTGATCGCGCCGCCCGAGGTGTTGCGTCCGTAAAGAGTGCCCTGCGGGCCACGCAGTACCTCGATGCGCTCGACGTCGAACAGCGAGAAGTTGTTGGCGTTCTGCCGCGCGATGTACACGTCGTCGACGTAGAACCCGACGGTCGTGTCGACCGTCGCGAACGACTGGGTCGAGCCGACGCCGCGCAGGTAAACGACCGTCGCGGTGTTGAGGCCGACATTGTTGTGGCCGACGAGGTTCGGCACGTCCTTGGCGATGTCGACCAGCGAGATCACCTGGCGGCGCTCGAGGTCTTCGGCGGTGAAGGCCGTGACGGCGATCGGCACGTCCTGCAGGTTCTCGCTGCGCCGCTCGGCGGTCACGGTGACTTCCTGCAACTGCAGGTCGTCGTTGCGCTGTGCGGCGTCTTGGGCAAGCGCGGGTCCGGTCGTGCAGAGCAGGGCGGGCAGGAGCATCCGCATGCGGGTGGTCTTCATGATGGGGTTCCTTGTGCGATCCATGCGCGGGTTCACTTCGGGCTCGCGGTGCTGTCGGCGGCGCTGCCGCTGCGCAGTTCGCGCAGCAGCACGTCGACCAGCAGGCCGGCGTAGTAGTCGAGCTTCCGGGCGCGGGCGGCTTCCAGGAACACGATCATCTCTGCGGATTCCTGTGGCACCGGGCAGCCCTTGAAGCGTCCGGCCAGCGACCAGGCCGCGAAGCCAACCTGACCGGCGAGCCGGCCGTACTCGGCTGATTCGCGCACCAGCGCGGCAGCGCGGCAGGCATCCTTGGGCGCACCGTACTCGCCTTCGAGATAGAGATAGCCCGTCACGAACAGCGACTGCGGGTACTTCATGCTGGCGGAACGCTCGATCAGCGGCAGTCCTTCAGGGGTCTGGCCGGCGTAGGTCAGGGCCCGGGCGAGGTGGTACAGCAGTCGCGGGTTGTTCGGGTCCTTCGCAAGGTCCGCACGGCATGCCGCGATCGCGGCGGGCAGGTCCATCTGCGCCCGCTCGAGACCAGGCAGCACCTTGTTGGGGTCGTCCGGATGCGAAGCCCGGCGGTCGCACTCGGTGACGACCTGCGAGTACGTCGACGTATCGAACTGCTTGAACTCGGCCGCCGTTGCCGCAGTGGCGGACGCAGCCGCGAGCGCGATCCAGGCCAGAATCCGTGTCATGTGCTCCCCCTGAATGAGCCTTTGGTCGAGTCTTCAATGTCGGGCACCGGGGCCGCGCGTGTCCCCTACTCAAACGAGTAGGATGCAGCCATGGGGAACCACCGATGAACACCGGGCTTGCGGAGCTTCTGGGCCAGCTGCGCGCCGCCGCCAACGTGGCGGACTGCCTCAATGCCCTGATCGCGAGTCGCGATCTCGCCGGCACGCGCATCGTGGGCTTTCGCGAGGAACGGCATCTGCCCGCCGTCACCCGCCTGCCGCGGCCGGTGTGGTGGGCAGAGCGCATGGGCTGGCCGCGCGGCTTCGTGCAGGAGTGGATCCGCCTCAACTTCGGCCAGATCGATCCGTCGCTGGGCGGAGCCGCGTTGCGTCCGGGCCGGCTCGCGCGCTGGCAGTTGCCCGCAGCCGCAGACCTCGCCGCGATGCGTGGCAGCGCCGCGAGCCGCGTGCCGGCGATCGAGTTCCTGCTGCGCCATGGGGTGGATCGCGGCGTCGTCGCGGCGGTGCGCCGCCGCTCCGGTCGCGATCGGCTTCGTCTCGTGGCTGGTTCCGACGCGTGCACAACCGGAACTCGGGTCGGCCTATAGCGCAGCCTGCTGCTGTTTGCGGAGATGTTCTTCGAGGCACTCGATCGCGTCCGGCCGCCTGATCCGCTCGCGCTGCTGTCGCCGCCTGAGCGGCGCTGCCTCGCCTGGGCGGCCTATGGCTGTACCGACAAGGAGATCGCGGGCGAGATCGGTCGCTCGACCGACACGGTGCGATTCCACATGAAGAACGTGCTGAAGAAACTCGGCGCGGCCAACCGCACCCACGCCGTCGCGGTCGGCATCCAGAAAGGCATCATCCGCCTCGGCAGCACGCCGCACCGGCTGGCCTGAACGAAGCCGCGGCGCGCGCCGCAAACAAAACAGGCCCCTCCCGGGGCCCGTCCTGGGGCAGCAGCACTGCTGCCCGCTGCGGCAGTGCTGCGCTTACAACAGCGGTACCAGCAGCAGCGCGACGATGTTGATGATCTTGATCAGCGGGTTGATCGCCGGGCCGGCGGTGTCCTTGTACGGATCGCCGACGGTGTCACCGGTGACGGCCGCCTTGTGCGCTTCGGAGCCCTTGCCGCCGAAGTTGCCTTCCTCGATGTACTTCTTGGCGTTGTCCCAGGCGCCGCCGCCGGTGCACATCGAGATGGCGACGAACAGGCCGGTGACGATCGTGCCGATCAGCAGGCCGCCGAGCGCCTTGATGCCGGCACCCGGGCCCATCAGCGCGTTGACGCCGAACGCGACGACGACGGGACGAGGATCGGCAGCAGCGACGGCACGACCATCTCCTTGATCGCGGCCTTGGTCAGCATGTCGACGGCGCGAGTAGTCGGGCTTCGCCGTGCCTTCCATGATGCCCTTGATCTCGCGGAACTGGCGGCGCACTTCAGGACCACCGAGCCGGCGGCGCGGCCGACGGCTTCCATCGCCATCGCGGCGAACAGGTAGGGCACGAGGCCGCCGATGAACAGGCCGATGATGACGGCCGGATCGGACAGCGAGAACTCGACCAGCTTGCCCTGCTCCTCGAGCTTGTGCGTGTAGTCGGCGAACAGCACCAGCGCCGCGAGACCCGCCGAGCCGATTGCGTAGCCCTTTGTGACCGCCTTGGTCGTGTTGCCGACCGCGTCGAGCGGATCGGTGATGTTGCGGACCTTCTTGTCGAGGCCGGCCATCTCGGCGATGCCGCCGGCGTTGTCGGTGATCGGGCCGTAGGCATCGAGCGCGACGATCATGCCCGTCAGCGACAGCATCGCCGTGGCGGCGATCGCGATGCCGTAGAGTCCATGGCCCGCGGCGCCGCTCTCACCCAGCGTGTACGCGCCCCAGATCGCGGCGCAGACCGCGAGCACGGGCAGCGCCGTCGACTTCATCGACACGCCGAGGCCCGCGATCATGTTGGTCGCGTGGCCGGTCTGCGAAGCCTCGGCGACCTTGCGCACCGGGCTGTACTCGGTGGCCGTGTAGTACTCGGTGATGACGATCATCGCGGCGGTCAGCGCGAGGCCGATCAGCGCGCAGCCGAACATCGACATGAAGTACTCGGGCATCAGCATGTCGGTGATGAACCAGAAGGCAACGGCCGAGATCACGCCCGAGACGATCACGCCCTTGTACAGCGCGTTCATGATCTTGCCGCCGTCCGACGTCTTGACGAAGAACGTGCCGATGATCGAACCGACGATCGACGCGGCGCCGAGCGCGAGCGGATAGATGATCGCCGCGGTGCCCACGTTGGTCAGCATCAGGCCGCCGAGCAGCATGGTCGCGACCAGCGTGACCGCGTAGGTCTCGAACAAGTCGGCTGCCATGCCGGCGCAGTCGCCGACGTTGTCGCCGACGTTGTCGGCGATGACCGCCGGGTTGCGCGGGTCGTCTTCCGGGATGCCGGCCTCGACCTTGCCGACGAGGTCCGCGCCGACGTCAGCGCCCTTGGTGAAGATGCCGCCGCCGAGGCGCGCGAAGATCGAGATCAGCGAGCCGCCGAACGCGAGGCCGACCAGCGACCGCAACGCGAGGTCGTCGCCGACGACCGGGATCATGATCTTGTAGTACAGCGCGACGCCGACCAGGCCGAGGCCAACGACCAGCATGCCGGTGATGGCGCCACCCTTGAACGCGACCTGCAGCGCGGCGTTCAGGCCGCTGTTCGGGAGCTTCCGCGGTGCGCACGTTCGCGCGCACCGAGATGTTCATGCCGATGTAGCCCGCGATGCCCGGCGGATCGCACCGACGGCAAAACCGCCGGCCGTCGCCCAGTCGAGTGCGAAGCCGAGCAGCACGAACAGCACGACGCCGACGATGCCGATCGTGGTGTACTGGCGGTTCAGGTAGGCGCTGGCGCCAGCCTGGATCGCCGCGGCGATCTCCTGCATGCGCGCGTTGCCGGCGGGCAGCCCCAGGATCTGCATCATCGAGACGACGCCGTACACGACGGCGAGCACACCGCTGGCGACAGCCAGCCACAGCCACATTGCGGCATCCATTGCGGGGATTCCTCCCAAAAAGCTTATTAATTCAAATCGTTGTAATTCTTTGAACGACCCAGGCGCTGCTGCCCCGGCCCCCCAAAAGGCGGCGCAATATAGCACAGCGGGCGCCGCCGACAGCGCTCCACTGCCGGCTCGTCAGGGCGGCGGCGCGTGATCGGCAGACGCCGGGACGTCGGCGACGTCGCGGTGCGCCTTGCGACCGCCGCGGTTGACCGGGCCGCCGGCGCTGCGGTCGTTGCGAGGAGCCGCCGGGACAGTGCCAGGCTGCGTGTCGCCAGTTCGCCGGCGCCGGCGTGCAGCGATTCGCTGGCCTGCACGTAGGCGACGTTGCGCTCCATGTTCTCGGCGGTCCAGCCGAGCGAGTGCGCGACGAACGGAAACGCGGGGAACACGAAACCGAGTTCCGCGAAAAACCCCAGCATCTGGCCGACGACGGCCTGGATGTTGTCCTGGCCGCCGGTGACGATGAACGCCGCGACCTTGTTCTGGATCAGCGAGTCGCCGTGCAGGTGCTGGTGGTTCTGCACGCAGTTCAGGCGCTCCGCCATCTTGAAGTACAGCGAGGCCGCGGCACCCCAGCGGATGGGGGTCGCGATCAGCGCGACATCGGCCCAGTGCACAAGGGCCTCGTAGACCGGGGTCAGTTCGTCGGCCGGGTCAGCCTGCGTGATCGAGCACGGCCACGTGCAGGCCTTGGCGCTCTTCGAGTAATAGCCCTCGCAGTGCCGGAACGCCAGGTCACGCAGCCGGATCAGCCGGGTCTCGGCGCCGTCGGCGGCGGCCTGCTGCAACGCGGTCTCGAGCAGTGCCTCGGACGTTGAGTAGCGCGGCTGCCCGGGTGTCATCGAGGTGGTCGAGATGCCGACGACACGCGGCGGACCGGCCGCGCGCTCGGGCCGCCGTGCCAGGGGGTGTGGCGGGTGCGGGGCGCTGCGGCGCTTCGATGCCGGCGTGGCGCGCACTTCGATACGGCCATCGCGCTCGCGAACCTCGTAGTGCGGCACGTGGTCGGCTTCGTAGCCGGGTTCACCATCGCCGCTGCAGCGATGGAACTTCCACGCATGCCAGGGACAGACGACGTAGTCGCCGTCCAGGCGCCCAGCACCCAGTGGCCCGCCGACGTGATTGCAGCGATCCGAGATCGCGCCGAACACGCCGTCGCGGTAGCTCAGCGCAATGCGCTGCGCACCGACGCGGATCTGGCGCAACGGCGGATCGCGCAGCGCTGCTGCGGCACCGACGTCGACCCAGTCACCTGCGGCCGCAGGATCGGTCACGCCCTCAGACCTTGAACGGCGGCAGCTTGCGCTTGACGCCCACGCCCTTGATGCGCACGTAGGCGGGCAGGCCGTCCTTGTATGGCGGATAGTCTTCGCCGGCGATCAGCGGCGCGAGGTAGTTGCGCGCCTTCGCGGTGATGCCGAAGCCATCCGTGGTGATGAAATCGCGCGGCACCTTCTTCTCGACGTTCGCGACCTTCGCGAGCGGCACCGGTTCGATCTTCCAGCGATAGGGCTTGGACGACTTGCGGATGATCGCCGGCATCACGGCATTCTGGCCCTTCACGGCAAGCTCGACGGCAGCCTTGCCGACCGCATAGGCCTGCTCGACATCGACCTTGCTGGCGATGTGGCGCGCGGCGCGCTGCAGGTAGTCGGCCACGGCCCAGTGGTACTTGTAGCCGAGGTGTTCCTTGACCATGTTCGCGACGACCGGGCCCACGCCGCCCAACTGCGTGTGGCCGAAAGCATCCTTGGTGCCGGCGTCGGCGAGGAACTTGCCGTCGGGGTAGTGCGTGCCTTCGAGACGACGATCACGCAGTATTCGTCGCGATCGACACAGCGCTTGACCTGGCGAGGAAGGCGCTCTGGTCGAACGGATCTCGGGGAACAGGATGATGTGCGGCGGCTCGCCGGCCTTGCCGCTGCCGGCGAGGCCACCCGCTGCGGCGATCCAGCCGGCATGCCGACCCATGACTTCGAGCACGAACACCTTGGTCGACGTCCGCGCCATCGAGGCGACGTCGAGCGCGGCCTCGCGCGTCGACACGGCGATGTACTTCGCGACCGAGCCGAAGCCCGGGCAGCAGTCGGTCAGCGGCAGGTCGTTGTCGACTGTCTTCGGCACGCCGATGCAGGTGATCGGGTAGCCGAGCGACTTGCCGAGCTGCGACACCTTGTGCGCGGTGTCCATCGAATCGTTGCCGCCGTTGTAGAAGAAGTAGCCGATGTCGTGCGCCTTGAAGACCTCGATGAGCCGCTCGTATTCGGCGCGATGCGTGTCGAGGCCCTTGAGCTTGAAGCGCGCCGAGCCGAATGCCCCCGCCGGCGTATGGCGCAGGCCGCGGATGGTCGCCGTGCTCTCGCGACTGACGTCGATCAGGTCTTCGGCGAGCGCGCCGACGATGCCGTGGCGTGCCGCGTACACCTTGCCGATCTGCTTCGGGTACTTGCGCGCCGTCTCAATGACGCCGCAGGCCGAGGCATTGATGACGGCCGAGACCCCGCCGGACTGGGCGTACAGCACGTTCT
Source organism: Steroidobacteraceae bacterium (assembly GCA_041395605.1). Taxonomy (GTDB): domain Bacteria; phylum Pseudomonadota; class Gammaproteobacteria; order Steroidobacterales; family Steroidobacteraceae; genus UBA964. The sequence goes on along the minus strand of JAWLAD010000024.1, from coordinate 25,642 downwards.
TCGGAGCAGCGGGCTTCGGCATCAGGGGCAACCTCGGCAGTGGGGCGGCGGTGTGACTTAAGGCGGGTCAGGATAGCGCAGCGCGGCGGGCCGTCGCGAGCCAGCGCCGGGGCGGTCCGCGGGCACTCCCGGGCAGACCCGGGCTGGTTTGACCTGCCGGGACCGGGCGGGTACTGTGCCGCCCTTTGGCTGAACGGCCGGCCCCTCCGGCCCGGGTAGAAGCAGGCATGCGTATCGTGTTTCTTGGCGCGCCGGGCTCAGGCAAGGGCACCCAGGCCCAGCGCCTGATCGACCGCCACGGCATCCCGCAGATCTCCACCGGAGACTTGCTGCGCGCGCACGTCAAGCAGGGCACGGCGCTCGGCGTGGCCGCCAAGGCTGTCATGGACGCAGGCAAGCTGGTCGATGACGCCACGATCCTCGGCATGGTGCGCGCCCGGCTGGGCGAGCCCGACGTCGCGGGCGGCTTCATCCTCGACGGTTTCCCGCGCACGCTGGCGCAGGCGGATGGCCTCGGCGAGCTGTTGCGCGACATCGGCCAGCCGCTCGATGGCGTCGTGCTGTTCAACATCAACAACGCCGAACTGATCAAGCGCATTTCGGGCCGGCGCACCTGTCAGGACTGCGGCCGCGTGTTCAACGTGCACACGGCGCCACCCCCGAGCCCGCCGCCGTGCGGCGGCCAGTGCGAACAGCCACGGCTCGTGCAGCGCTCCGACGACACCGAGGCGGCCGTCGCCAAGCGCCTGGCGGTCTACGAAGAGCAGACGCGTCCGCTGGTGGACTACTACCGCGCCCGCGGCCTGTTGCGCGAGATCGATGCCGACGCGGAGCTCGCGACCGTCACGGCGCGCGTCGAGGCGGCGCTGCAGCACTGAACTGCCGCGCAGCGCGGAGACATCCGCGGCGTGCCCCGTCCCTAGAGTGCGGCCCGCAGCGGCGCGCCGATCACATCGCGGCGCCAGCCGCGGGCCAGCGAGTCGGGCATCGCTCCGCGGGCGAGTTGTTCGAGATCGCGCCGCGTCGCGAGCACTTCCGGCGATAGCCCCAGCGCAGCGGCCACCTCCTGGTTGACTCCCGCAAGCTTCTTGACCAGCAGCGCGAGCGCCGGGTCCGGCCGTTCGCGGCGCGGCAGCGGTGGCGCCGGCTGCGGGATGCCCGCCGCGTCGACCATGGCCAGCAGGTCGTCGCCGGAGTTGCGCACCACGCCTTCCTGCATCTCGGGGATCGCAGCGAGTTCGGGCTTGCTGCGCGGCACGCGCAGGATGATCTCGCGCAGTGCGATATCGTCGAGGATCCAGCCGCGCGGGCGGTTGCGGTCGATGGCGCGCCGCTCGCGCCAGGCCGCGAGCGCGGCTGCGAGCGCGAGCCGCCCGGGGTCCAGCCCCTGCAGGCCCTTGAGCCGCTGCCAGGCCTTGTCGGGATCGACGCCGTTGCCCGCCGAGTGCGACAGCGGTTCGAGTTCCTCGGTCAGCCAGTCGAGGCGACCGAGTTGGTCGAGTCGCTCGAGCAGGGTGTCACGCAACGGCAGCAGGTAGCGCACGTCATCGAGCGCATAGTCGACCTGCTCGGCCGACAACGGTCGCTTGGCCCAGTCCGTGCGCGTGTGCGCCTTCGCGAGCGTCACGCCGAGCAGCCTGGACACCAGTTCGCCGTAACCGATCTGCGCCGCGAAGCCCGCCAGCGCTGCGGCCACCTGGGTGTCGAAGATCGCGGCGAAACGACCGGCGACCGGTGCGAGCACCTCGAGGTCCTGGCGCGCGGCGTGCAACACCTTGAGCGTGGCGGGCGAGGCCAATGGCGCCGCCAGTGGCTCGAGCGAATCGAGCGCAAGCGGGTCGACGCAACAGGCTGTCCGGGCAGTGGCCACCTGCACGAGGCACAGCTCGGCACGGTAGGTGCGTTCGCGCATGAACTCGGTATCGAGCGCGATCGCGGGCGCGGCGCCGAGTTCGGCGGCGAGCGCTTCGAGGGCGGCCGCGGAGGTGACGATGGCACTGGACGACGTCATCTTCGATCTGTGCAAGAATCCCGGCCCTCATTATGCAGTGCGGCGACGCAACCTGAAGCATGCTTGCGGTTTTCAAGACCCTGGTCGACATCGCGCTGCTGCGGCGTGACCCGTCGGCGCTGCCGGCTTCTTCCGGGCTGCTCGGTGGCCTGGTCGTGCTGTTCCTGGTGCTGAACCTCGCGTTGTCGGCGATGGTCAAGCCGCAGTCCGACGGACTGGAACTGATGCTCTTCGCGTCGGTGGCGTTCTCGCTGCTGTGGTACTGGGTACTGCTGCGCCTGTTCCAGAAGCCCGAACGCTACCTGCAGACGGTCACGGCGATCGTCGGCTTCGGTTGCCTGATGACACCGCTGCTGGTGCCGCTGTCGGCGGCCATCCTGCCGTTCGTCGAGAAGCCGGAGGCGGCCTCGCCCATCGTGGTGCTGCTGCTGCCGGTCGTCATCTACATCGTGTTCGTCACGGCGCGCATCCTGATGGCGGCGATCGAGCGTCCGATGTTCCAGGCGGTCGCGCTCGTGCTGCTGCATACCTTCCTCGAGCCACTCGTGCTGTCGCTGTTCGGCGGCTGTGCACCCGCTGGCAGCTAGCACCGACCCGTGCACGTCCACATCCTCGGCATCTGCGGCACGTTCACGGGCGGCATCGCGGCGATAACGCTGAAGGCCGCAAGCCGGCCATCGTGTCACGGGGTCGGACCGCAACGTCTACCCGCCGATGAGCACGCAGCTCGCAGCAGCCATCGAGGTGGTCGGGAGGCTTCGACGCGAATCAGCTCGAGCCTGCGCCGGACGTCGTCGGGTCGGTACGGTCGGCGACGCGCGGCCAGCCGGTCATCGAGGGTGCTGCTCAGAGCCGCATCCCGTATGCCTCCGGCCCCGAATGGCTGTCGCGCGAGGTGCTGCGCGATCGCTGGTGCTCGCGGTCGCGGGCACGCATGGTACCACGACCTCGAGCCCATGGCCTGGATCCTCGAGTACGTGGGCCTGGTTCCGGGCTTCCTGGATCGGCGGCGTGCCCGGCAATTTCGACACCAGTGCGCGGCTTGGCGCGGCGCCGTCTTTGTCATCGAGGCCGATGAGTACGACACGGCGCCTCGACAAGCGCGCCAAGTTCGTGCACTACCGGCCGCGCACCGTCATCCTGAACAACCTCGAGTTCGACCACGTTGACATCTACCCGGGACATCGCTGCGATCCAGCGGCAGTTCCACCACTGCTGCGGATCGTGCTGGCAAGGGTCTTGTGGTTCGCAACGCTGCGCGGACGCGCCTGCGGCGACGCTGGCGATGGGCTGCTGGACGCCGCGCGAGGGCTTCGATGCACGGCACGACGGTGCTGGCGCTGCTGGCACGCTGGCAGGCGCGCTGCGACGACGCGGCGCCGGCTTCGATGCGCTGCTCGAGGACGGACGCGGCTCGGCGAGGTGCGCTGGGACGCTCGGCGACCACAATGTCGACAATGCGCTGGCCGCGATCGCGGCGGCGCGCCACGCCGGCGTGCCGGTGGGCGTGGCCTGTGCGGCGCTCGAGAGTCCTCGCGGCGTCAGGCGGCTGCAGCGGAGCTGCGCGGCGAAGCCGAAGGGTGCGGTCTATGACGATTTCGCGCATCATCCGACCGCGATCGAGACCACGATTGCCGGCCTGCGCCGCAAGGTTGGCAGTGCCCGCATCCTCGCCGTGCTCGAACCCCGGTCGAACACGATGCAGGCGCTCGCGTGCATCGCGACACGCTGGCGCCGTCGCTGGCCGCCGCCGACGCAACCCGGCTGTACGCCCCGCTGACCTGGCTGGGACGCGGGTGCCGCGGTCGCTGCGCTCGGCAGTTGCCCGACTCGCCGTGATATCGATCTTCGCTGGTGGTCGACCTGGTCACCGCCGCACACCTGGTGTGACCATATTCGTGATGTCCAATGGCGGATCTGGCGGGTTGCATGGCAAGCTGCTCGCGGCGCTGCAGGCCCGCGCCGCCACGCAGGGAGCCAGACACAGCAATGAGCGACCAGGGAAGCGGCCCGACGGCGGGCCAGTACCGCCGCACGGTGACCGTGGCGATGACCGGCGCATCGGGCGCGCGTACGGTACAGGGTTGATCGAGTGCCTGGTGCAGGCGCAGTGCCGCGTTCCAGATAGCGCCGACCAAAGCGGCAGATCGTCGTCGGCTCCGAGACCGACCTGCGCTGGCGGACAGCTGAGCAGACGCGTTACCTGTCATCGCTGTTCAAGGCCGCCGACGGCCAGCTGCGCGTGTTCGGCGACGAAGAATGGACGTCGCCGGTGGCGAGCGGCTCCGGTGCGCCGCGCACCATGATCGTCTGTCCCTGCAGCATGGCGACCATCTCGCCGACGCTGTCGGCGCCAGCGACAACCTGCTGGAGCAAAGCCGCCGACGTCGTCATCAAGGAAGGCGGGCAAGCTGGTGATCGTGCCCCGCGAAACGCCATTTTCCGCGATCCACCTCGAGAACATGCTTAAGCTTGCCCGCCTCGGCGTGTCCATCCTGCCGGCCAACCCGGGCTTCTACACGCGACCGACGCAAGTTGAGCAGCTGGTCGACTTCATCGTTTCGCGCGTGCTCGACCAGATCGGTATCGAGAACGACCTGATGGCCCGCTGGGGCCAGGGCAAGGCCTGAGCCCGGCCGTGAGCGCGACGACCAGCGAAATCCCGCTGTTCCCGCTGAATACCGTGCTGTTCCCCGGTGGGCCGCTGCCGCTGCGGATCTTCGAACCCCGCTACGTCGACATGGTCAGGCATTGCATGCGCTCCGGCAGCGCGTTTGGGGTCGTGCTGATCCGCTCTGGCGGGGAGATCGGCGCCGTTGCACGCACCGCTGACATCGGCACGACCGCCCGCATCGTCGATTTCTCGCAGTTGCCCGACGGCCTGCTCGGGATCAGCTGCCTGGGTGAGAAGCGGTTTCGCGTGCTGCGTCGCTGGCGTCAGGAAGACGGGCTGAACGTGGGCGAAGTCGAGTGGTTGCCGGCTGCAGCGCCCGAACCGTTGCAGCCCGAGGTGCAGTTCCTCGCTGATCTGCTGAAGCGGGTTCTGCCGGAACTCGGCGAGCTGTACGCCCAGGTGCCGCGGCATTTCGACGACGCGGACTGGGTCGGAGCCCGGCTGGCCGAGATCCTGCCGTTGTCGCTGGGGGACAAGCAGGCCTTGCTGGAACTCGACGACGCGGGTGCGCGGCTCGCGCGGATCGCGCCGTTGATACGCCGCACCGACGACGCCTGAAGAAGACGCCGTCGGTGCGGGTTCGCGGCACGTGGGCTGCGGCGCCTCAGCCTGCCGGCGGCGGCGTCAGTGGCGGCAGGTCGGCCGCGCTGCGGCAGGTGACGTCGACCCCGTCGGCGTTCATGCCGATCTCGGTCGCCGTCGCCGCTGCTTCGATTTCGATCCGCGGTTGCTCGACGCCTGGCGACTTCAGCAGCAGGCGCAGCCGGTCCTCGAGGCCGGGACCCTGCTTCGACGGCATCGGCGCGCGCAGCAGCATCAGCTCCGCGGCGGCGCCGCTGCCATCGCGCACCGGCGTGCGCGCGCCGCGGTTGTGCGCGTGCCATTCGCGCTCGCCGTCCGCGTCGCGCAACATGCAGCGATAGCCGCTGCTGCGGAACAGGCGGATGTGCAGCCGGTCCTCGCGGCCCACGAACAGCCGGCCCGCGATCGTGTTGATGTCGTAGTCCCACAGGTCGTCGGGGGACAGTACCCATTCGGCGTCGGCGTAGAACTCGACGTCGGTATTGGCCATGTTGTACGTGCAGCTGCCGGGGCCGCGTCGCCGCCGTTCCTCGGTCTTGCCGTCGAGTATCGCGAACAGCTGCGTGCCATCCCGGCGCCAGAGGAAATCGCATTTGATGGAGCTCCGATCCCGCATGCGGACCTGGCTCCACAGTTCGGGTCGTTCGTGCAGGTTGACGAACTTCTCCGGATCGAGCGGGCCCTGGCCATTCATGTTGACGGCGCTGCGCTGCTCGTCGATCTCGACGACATAGAGGATCTGGCTGCGATCCAGCAGCGGGCCGTCGCGGCCACCGATGCTGATCTGGCCGTAGAACACGACGGGGCCGATCTGCGGCGCATCGATGCGCGCAACGTGCGGTGCCAATGATCGTGCTCGCCGCCGGCGGGCGCCCACCCGGCGCTGGTAGTGGATCTGCGGGTAGGAGTCCCATGCACCCGGTAGCCAGGCGATCAGGTCCTGCAGCACGGCTTCGAGTTCGGGTTTGGTGAATTCGTAACCCGGCCCGGCCTGCACCGGGGTCGCGACGCCGCAGGCGAGCAACGCGTTGATCATCCATAGTGCGCCGCGTGCACGGCGCTTGCTGGGCCATTTGTCCATCGTCATCCCCCTCCAGATGCGGGCGCCTGCCGGCGCCGGTAGAACCACCACAACGCTGCGCCGATCATCGCCGTCCAGCCTAGGACGAGCCAGCCGACCATGCCGTCGAAGGTCGACAGCAGGAAGGCGAGCGGACTCGATTCATCGCGCAGCGACGTCTCGCGAACGAACGTGATGACCCAGACCCAGCCGGCGTGCAGGCCGATGCAGGCCGCGATATTGCCAGTCAGCGCGCGCACCATGCCGAGCAGTACGCCGACCGCGAACAGGCACAGGAAAGCGTCGGCGATACCGAGCGGATCGCCGAACTTGGCGAGGCTGCCGGCCAGCAGTTCGAGGCCGCTGCCCGGGCCCACCTGGTCCGCCGGGATCCTGTACTTGCCGATGAAGTGGGTGGCTGAATAGACGAGCGCCGTCAGCAGCACGGCGAGCCGTGCGCCGGACTCGCGCTGGATGCCGCTGTGCATCGCGCCACGCAGGAACGTCTCCTCGATCAGCGCGACCGCGATACCGCTCGTCAGGCCCTTGACCGCCAGGTTCGCGAATGTCGCCAGGTCCAGCGTGACGCCGTCCCGCAGCACGCGCAGGTCGAGTGCGATCATGACGGCGACGATCGGCAGCATCGTCGCGACGCCCAACGCCAGGCCGATGCCGGCCTCAGTGAAGAAGCGCGCGCGCGGCAGGCCATAGCCGAGGCTGGCGCGGTCCGCGAGGGCCAATCGTCGCGCGACGACAATGAAGCCGATCAGCAGGATCAGCATGCCGGTGCGGCTCGCGACGCGATGGAAAGGTGCGTCGATTGCCGGGGTGACCAGCTCGTACAGCGGCCAGGCGAATGCGGCGATGCCGGCAAGGCCCAGCAGGATCAGACCGAAGAACCAGGCGAACGCGCGCATGCGTGCTCAGTCCGCGCGGAGGCGTTCCGGCGCGAGACCGGCGTTGCGCAGGCGCTCGATGACGCTGCCGTCGCCAACCAGATGGAGCGCGCCGACGACGACCAGCACATCGTCGCGGCGCGCCAGCAGCGCCTTCAGCGACTCGATCCAGGCCGCGCTGCGCTGGTCGACCAGCAGTTCATAGAGTTCCGGGAAGCGGGCGTACTCGTCACGCAGCAGCTATCCGAGCTGCTGCTCGCGACCTCACGCCAGGCCGCGTCGATCTGGTCGAGCTGCGCGGCGATCGAACCGGCGTCTTCGAGGGCCAGTTCGAGGAAGCGCACCTGTTCGCTTTCCGGCAGGCCGTCGAACAGCTGCAGCTGCTGCTCCATCGTCTCGAGGCCTTCGATCGGCTTCGCGTCCGCCGTGGCACGCTTCGCCAGCTGCTGCTCGACACCGGCGTCGACCGACAATCCGGCCTGCTGCAGCTGCGAGACCGACAACATCAGCGCGACCGCCCACGGTTCCAGTCGTTCGAGCATCGCGAGCGGCAGGCCCAGCTGTTGCGCGAGCTGCGCCGTTTTCTGCCAGCGCGCCTCGCCGATCGTGTCTCGCAGGCTGCGATCGGCGCCATAGACGGCGTGCGCCGCGGTGAACCGCGCGCCAGCGGCCGGGTCGAGATCGTCGAGGTCGATTTCCATCAGCAACGACTCGGCGTCGCTGTAGGCGCGCTCCAGCGGAGCGGGCAGGGGTGCGCCGTCCGGGCGCAGCAGGTGGACGGATCCGGCGATGTAGACGGTGTTGTGCTCGCCGCGCAGGCGCCACACCAGGCCGTCGTGGACCGTGTCCGCGAGCGCAGGCTGGATGGGACAGAGGATCGCGAACGCGGCCAGCAGGGCCGCGCGCGTCAGCGGCTTCAGGCAACGTCCGCCGAGGCGTTCACGTCGTGATTCGAGAATCGATCCAGCCACACGACCTCCGTCGCGACCGTGCCGTCGGGCGCGAGGTCAAGGATACGATAGGCGGGCGGGCGGGTGTCGACCGCAAAGTCATCCGACTGCGGCAGGAACTGCCTGCAGGTGGCCGGCGTGGACAGCAGCCGCACGCCGCGGCGCTCGCCATCCCAGGCCTGGTGCACGTGCCCCCAGGCGATCGCACGCACCTGCGGGCACCGGTCGACGATCGCGAAGAATTCATCCGCGTTTTCCAGCCCGACGCCATCCAGCCAGCGGCTCTGCATGCTGACGGGCTGGTGATGCAGGCAGATCATGACGTGGCGATCGCCTGCGGAACGCAGCGAATCGTCGAGCGCCGCGAGCGCCTGCGGCGCAAGTCGCCCCGCTGCCGCGCCCGGCTTGACGCTGTCGAGCAGCACGATGCGCCATCCCTCCAGGTCGACGTGCGGATCGAGCACGAACGGGGCGCGCCCCAGTTCGCGGCGAAACGTGGCGACCTCGTCGTGGTTGCCTGGCAGGCACAACACCGGACGACCGAGCGGTGCCAGCACATCCCGCAAGTGCGCGTAGCCGGCCGGATCGTCCTGCACCACGTCGCCGGTCACGAGCAGCGCGTCGGCCATCTGGATCGCCGCACCGGCATGCGCGACGCAGGCCCGCAGGGCGGGGAGCGACGCCACGCCACGCAAGTCCTCGGCCGCGTCGCCGAACAGATGCGTGTCTGTGAACTGCACGAGGCGGACGTGTCGGGCCATGGGTGGTGGGCGTCGCGCAGTGCGCGGCTGGGTCGGTTGCGGCATGTCATGAAATCGTAGCAAACAGGGACTTGGACCGAAGTGAACTGCATCAATTCCGGCGAGGCGGGCGGATCGCGCGATATATTGCAGGGCGTCACAGTTGCGCGGCGATATGTCCGCGAATCCCGACGTGGAGGTCGATATGTCCACCCAGACACTGTCGCTGACGCCCGACGTGCATCGCTACATGCTGGAGCACAGCCTGCGCGAACCCGCGTTGCTGGCGCGACTGCGCGCCGTCACGCAGGGCATGAGCGGTGCGCAGATGCAGATTTCCCCGGAGCAGGGACAGCTGCTGCAACTGCTCGTGCGCCTGATCGATGCCCGCCGCTGCCTCGAGATCGGCACCTACACGGGCTACTCGTCGCTCGCCGTCGCGCTGGCGCTGCCTGGCGACGGCAGTCTCGTCGCCTGCGACGTCAGCGCCGAGTGGACCCAGGTCGCCCGACAGTTCTGGCGCGAGGCCGGTGTCGACACCCGCATCGACCTGCGACTGCAACCGGCGCTGCGGACGCTCGAAGAACTGCTCGCCGAGGGCAGTGCCAGTGCCTTCGATTTCGCCTTCATCGACGCCGACAAGGGCAACTACGTCCACTACTACGAGCGCGTGCTCGACCTGCTGCGGCCGGGTGGCCTGATCTGCGTCGACAACACGCTGTGGCACGGCGACGTCGCGCGTCCCGACATCAACGACGCCGATACCAACGCGATTCGCGCGTTCAACGACCGCGTGCACGACGACGACCGGGTGGACCTGTCGATGGTGCCGATCGGGGATGGGTTGACGTTGTTGAGGAAAAGAGGCTAGCGCAAGGGTTGCTCTAGGTACGGTTCTCCCGCGACGCTGATTGATCTGGTAGCGGGACGCCGTGAATCCATGCGTCGCGCCGTAGCCGGCGCTGCGTTCCGCGGCTCGCAGTCCGCGCCGGCGTCATCGGCGCGCAGTGGGCGAGCCGGGCTGCGCGCGCCATCCATGGCGCGCACGCCCGCCACCAGATCAATCAGCGTCGCGGGAGAACCCTAGCGTTGCGGTAACCGGATGCGCTGCCCCATTTCATGCGCAAGGCTGTCGGAGTCCCGCGGTGCAGGGCGGCGCGTCCGAGACGAACGCAGCGCGTCTCTTGAAAACCTCGCGCGGGCCGCCTTTCCACTGAGGGGCTGGAACGGTCGAGCGTTGACGGAGACGCACTCGCTCTTGTCGGGGCGCGCGCCATGGATGGCGCGCCCGGAGACTCCAGGGATGGATTTACGGCGTCCCCCGACAAGAGCGAGTGCGTCTCCGTTAGCGCTAGCCCTTGCCCTGGACCCCAGTGAAAGGCGCCCGGCTCAACACCGGGCGCCCTCATTCACTCGCGATGCGACTCGATCAGTAGCGGTAGGCGTCCGGCTTGTACGGGCCCTGCTTGGTCACGCCGATGTAGCGTGCCTGCTGGTCCGTCAGTTCCGTCAGCTGCGCACCGAGCTTCTTCAGGCTGCAGCCGCGCGACCTTCTCGTCGAGGTGCTTCGGCAGCACGTAGACGCCGACCGGATACTTCTCGTGGTTGGTCCACAGTTCGATCTGCGCGATCGTCTGGTTCGCGAAGCTCGACGACATCACGTAGCTCGGGTGGCCTGTGCCGCAACCGAGGTTCACGAGTCGGCCTTCGGCCAGCAGCGTGATGCGCTTGGCTGGTTGATCGCCGACGGGCGGGAAGATCACCTGGTCGACCTGCGGCTTGATGTTCTCCCACTTGTACTGCTTGAGCGACGCGCAGTCGATCTCGTTGTCGAAGTGGCCGATGTTGCAGACGATGGCCTGGTCCTTCATCGCCTTCATGTGGTCGTGCGTGATCACATGGAAGTTGCCGGTGGCGGTCACGAAGATGTCGGCCTTGTCGGCGGCGTATTCCATCGTCACGACGCGATAGCCTTCCATCGCCGCCTGCAGTGCGCAGATCGGGTCGACTTCGGTGACCCAGACCTGGGCCGACAGCGCCCGCAGCGCCTGCGCCGAGCCCTTGCCGACGTCGCCGTAACCGCAGACCACGGCGACCTTGCCCGCGATCATGACGTCGGTCGCGCGCTTGATGGCGTCGACCAGCGACTCGCGGCAGCCATACAGGTTGTCGAACTTGGACTTCGTGACCGAGTCATTGACGTTGATGGCCGGGAACGCGAGCTTGCCTTCCTTCGCCATTTCGTAGAGGCGCTTGACGCCAGTGGTCGTCTCTTCGGTGACGCCGCGGATGTGGCCGATGCGCTTCGAATACCACTTCGGGTCACGCTTCAGCGTCGCCTTGATGGCTGCAAACAGCTCGACTTCCTCCTCGCTGCCCGGGTGCGCAAGCACCGACGCATCGGTCTCTGCCTTGGCGCCGAGGTGCAGCAGCAACGTCGCGTCGCCGCCATCGTCGAGGATCATGTTCGTGTAGCCGTTGTCGGGCCATTCGAAGATGCGATGGGTGTAATCCCAGTACTCGGCCAGTGTCTCGCCCTTGTAGGCGAACACGGGCGTGCCGCGCACGGCGATGGCGGCGGCGGCGTGGTCCTGGGTCGAGAAGATGTTGCACGACGCCCAGCGCACTTCGGCGCCGAGCGCCTGCAGCGTCTCGATCAGCACGGCGGTCTGGATCGTCATGTGCAGCGAGCCCGTGATGCGGGCGCCGCGCAGCGGCTGGGTGGGCGCGAACTCTTCGCGGATGGCCATGAGACCCGGCATTTCGGTCTCGGCGATGCGGATTTCCTTGCGGCCCCAGTCGGCCAGCGACAGGTCGGCGACCTTGAAATCCTCGGTCTTTTTCGTATCTACAACGGCGTTCATCGATGTCTCCGTTAATCTCGTGGAAGGTTAACGGGCGCCGTTGTCGAATCTCCCGCTGGTCCCGAGCCTCGCATCGCGAATCGATGCTGCAGCGCCCCTCGGTCCCGTTGGGTGTTCGGGCCTTGCGGGCCCTCGGTGTCCTCAGCGACGGCCCTTGAGCCCCGCGCCTGCCGCGAGTGCGGCGGCCTTGTCGGTCTTCTCCCAGGTGAAGTCCGCATCCTTGCGGCCAAAATGGCCGTAGGCGGCGGTCTTCTGGTAGATCGGCCGCTGCAGGTTCAGCATCTGGCGCAGTCCATAAGGCGTCAGGTCGAAATGCTTGCGCACGAGCTGCGTCAGCTTCTCGCGCGACACCTTGCCGGTGCCGAAGGTGTCGACCATGATCGAAGTCGGTTCGGCGACGCCGATGGCGTAGGAGACCTGCACTTCGCAGCGCTCGGCCAGGCCTGCGGCCACGACGTTCTTGGCGACGTAGCGCGCGGCATAGGCGGCCGAGCGGTCGACCTTCGAGGGGTCCTTGCCGGAAAACGCACCGCCACCGTGGCGCGCGAAGCCGCCGTAGGTGTCGACGATGATCTTGCGGCCCGTCAGGCCGCAATCACCGACCGGACCGCCGATGACGAACCGGCCCGTCGGGTTGATGTGGTACCTGGTGCGCTTGTCGAGCCACTTCTTCGGCAGCACGGGCAGCAGGATTTCTTCCATGACGGCTTCGCGCAGCTTCTTCGTGCTGATGTCGTCGCTGTGCTGGGTGGACAGCACGACGGCCTCGATGCCGACCGGCTTGTCGTCCTCGTAGCGCAACGTGACCTGGCTCTTCGCATCCGGACGCAGCCACGGCACCTTGCCGTTCTTGCGGACCTTGGCCTGGCGTTCGACGAGCCGGTGCGACAGCGTGATCGCGGCGGGCATCAGCACGTCGGTTTCGTTGGTCGCGAAGCCGAACATCAGGCCCTGGTCGCCGGCACCCTGCTTGCGTTCGTCCTTGCGGTCGACGCCCATCGCGATGTCCGCCGACTGCTTGCCGATGACGTTCAGCACGCCGCAGCTCGCGCCGTCGAAGCCCATTTCGGAGCTGTTGTAGCCGATGTCGAGCACGGTCTTGCGGACCAGCGCCTCGATGTCGACCCAGGCGTTCGTCGTCACTTCGCCGGCGACGATGACGACGCCGGTCTTGACCATGGTCTCGCAGGCGACGCGGCCGCGCTTGTCCTGGGCGAGGATCGCGTCGAGGACGGCATCGGAAATCTGGTCGGCGACCTTGTCCGGGTGGCCTTCCGAGACGGATTCAGACGTGAACAGGAAGCTGTTGGCCATGGGTGGCTTATTCCGGGGTGGCAAGCGGGACAGCCGTGAAGTATAGCCGGTCTGCCGTGCGGCCGGCTCGCGTCGCGAGGGCCGCGCGCGGTCACGGATTTGATGTTGGGGGCGGGGTATTGGACAATGCGCGCCCTTTTCGCGGGTTCAGCAGGGTCGCCCTTACCATGCCTACACGTCGGGATCTCGCCAATGCGGTTCGGGCCCTGTCCATGGATGCCGTCCAGCAGGCCAATTCCGGGCATCCGGGCGCGCCGATGGGCATGGCCGATATCGCCGAGGCGTTGTGGCGCGGGCGTTGCGGCACAACCCCGCCAATCCGTCGAAGTTGATCGACCGCTTCGTGCTGTCGAACCAGCCGTACGTCGATGTTTGCGCTTGTATATATGGTTTGCGGCGGCCACCGATCAATACCTTGACGACCTGCGGGCATTCCGCCAGCTCGGCTCGCACGCCGGGCCACCCTGAGCACGATCCGCGCCTCGGCATCGAGACGACCACGGGCCCGCTGGGCCCAGGGCCTCGCGACTGCGGTCGGCATGGCGCTGGCCGAAGTCGCTCGCGGCGCGCCAATCGCGCCCTGGCCACGAGGTCGTCGATCACCATACCTGGGTGTTCCTCGGCGACGGCTGCCTGATGGAAGGCATCTCGCACGAGGCCTGCTCGCTCGCCGGTACGCTGGGCCTCGGCAAGCTGATCTGCATTTACGATGACAACGGCATCTCGATCGACGGCAAGGTGCAGGGCTGGTTCACGGACGACACGCCGAAGCGCTTCGCCGCCTATGGCTGGCAGGTCATCAAGGATGTCGATGGCCACGATGGCGAGGCGGTCGCGAAGGCATTGAAGCGTGCTCGCGCGAGAACACGAAGCAGCCGACGCTGTTTGCTGCAAGACGGCGATCGGCAAGGGCGCGCCCAACAAGCAGGGCACGAAGGCCACGCACGGCAGGCCCATCGGCGCGGACGAGATCGCGGCGACCCGGGCCGCACTCGGCTGGAGCTCACCGCCTTTATCGTGCCGGACGGGTGCGGGCCGACGGAGCCAGCGCGAGCGGGCGCGAAGCTCGAAGAGGCGGAAGCGACGCTTCAGCAGTACCGCCGCGAGCACCCCGAACTCGCCGCGGAATTCGAGCGTCGCATGAAGGGCGTGCTGCCCCGGATTGGTCAGGCTTCGTGCAGTCGACGTTCGCGGCCGTGGGCGCCGTCAGAGCGCGCAGGCAACGCGGGCGTCGTCGCAGGTCGTGCTGAATGCGCTCGGCGGCGGCGATGGGCGAAGCTGCTGGGCGGCTCGGCTGACCTGACGGGTCGTCAACACGCAGCACAAGGCGTCGCGGGCGCTGACGGCCGACGACGATGCCAGTGGCAACTACGTCTATTACGGCGTGCGCGGTTCGCGATGACCGCGATGATGAACGGCATTGCACTGCATGGCGGCTTCATCCCTTACGCCGGCACGTTCCTGCTTTTCTCGGACTATGCGCAACGCGGTGCGCTCGCGGCGCTGATGCAGCAGCGCGTCGTGCTGGTCTATACGCATGATTGATCGGCCTGGGCGAGGATGGTCCAGCGCACCGGCGATCGAGCATCTGTGCGCTGCGTGCGAACCTGTCGCTGTGACGGGCGATGCGTTCGAGACGGCGGTTGCGTGGCGGGCCCTTGATCGAGCGGGCCAAGGGCCCGACCTGCCTCGTATTGACGCGCCGGGCGCCGCGGCAAACGCGCTCAGCGCAGCAACAGGCGGATGCGGCACGCGCGGCGGCTACGTGCTGCTCGACGCGCCCGCCGCTCGAGGAAGCGATCGTCATCGGCAGGATCCGAACTCAGGCTGGCCGCCGACGCGGTGCGTGCGCTGCAGGCGAAGGGCCGGCGCGTGCGACTGGTTTCGATGCCGAACGCTGGAAGTATTGTTCGAGGCAGCGGCGAAGCTTGGCGCGAGCAGGTGCTGCCGGCGTCACGGCGGCACCGTGCGCATCGCCGTCGAAGCGGGTCGACCCAGAGCTGGTGGCGTTATGTCGGCCCGCAGGGCCAGGTGCTCGGCATCGATCAGTTCGGTGCATCCGGCAAGGCGGCCGACCTGTTCCGGCCATACGGTCTGACGACCGACAACGTAGCCGCGCGCCGTCGGGGCGCGCTCGCCAGGCCTGACCGAGCTTGCAGTTTCACGCGGAGGGTTAGCCATGGCGATCAAGGTGGGAATCAACGGTTGCAGGCGCATCGGGCGCAACGGTGCTGCGCGCGCTTTACGAAGCGGGCCGGACCAACAGGAAATCCAGATCGTCGCGATCAACGATCTCGGCGACGCCAACACCAACGCCCACCTGACGCGCTACGACACGGCGCATGGCAAGTTCCCTGGCCAGGTCTCCGTGGATGGCGACGCGCGCCATGGTCGGTAGCGGCGACCGCATCAAGGTCCTCGCGCAGCGCGATCCGTCAAGTTGCCGTGGGGCGAGCTGGGTGTATGGAGTTCGTGCTCGAGTGCACCGGAGAGCTGTTCACGAGCAAGGCCAAGGCAAGCGCTGCACATCGCCGGCGGTGCGAAGAGGTCGTGATCTCGGCGCCGGGCGGAGGATGTCGACGGCACCATCGTCTACGGTGTCAACCACGGCACGCTGAAGTCCTCAGCTTCAGCGCTGATCTCGACGCCTCGTGCACGACCAACTGCCTGGCGCCGGTCGCCAAGGTACTGAACGACAGCGTCGGCATCGACAGCGGCCTGATGACCTGCGTGCACGCCTATACCAATGACCAGGTGCTCACCGACGTCTACCACCTCGGACCTGCGCCGCGCGTTCGGCGACGATGTCGATGATCCCGACCAAGACGGAAGGCGCCGCGGCGGCAAATGGGGCTGCTGCCCGAGCTCAAGGGGGCAAGTTCGACGGTTTCGCCGTGCGCGATTGCCGACCATCAACGCGTCTCGCTGGTCGGCCTGATACCACGCCCAAGCGCAGAAACCTCAGTCGCCAGATCAACGGGCTGATCAAGGCCGCTGCCGCCATCTGGCCCGCTGAAGGGGGTGCTGGCGTACACGGAGAGCACCGCTCGTCTCGATCGACTACAACCACGATCCGCACGTCATCGACCTTCGACGGCGGCACGATATGACGAAGGTCATCAACGGCAAGCTCGTCAAGGTCTGTGCCTGGTACGACAACGAATGGGGCTTCTCGAACCGCATGCTCGACACCACCGCCGCCTGGTCGCGCGCGGGCTGAGGCGCTGGCCGTGAAGGTCCTGCGCATGACGATCTTGCCGCTGGCCGGCCAGCGGCGCGTGCTGATCCGCGAGGATCTGAACGTGCCAGTGCAGGACAGCGAGGTCACGAGCGATGCGCGCATCCGCGCAGCGCTGCCGACGCTGCAGCGCGTGCAGGCAGGTGCACGGGTGCTCGTGATGTCCCACTTGGGTCGGCCGGAAGAGGGCGTTTACAGCGATGAGTTCTCGCTGGCACCGGTCGCGCAGCGGTTGTCGGAATTGCTCGGTCGGCCGGTGCCCCTGAAGCGTGACTGGCTGGGCGGTGTCGACTGCGCGCCCGGCGAAGTCGTGCTGTGCGAGAACGTGCGCTTCAACAAGGGCGAGAAGAAGGATGCCGAGGCGCTGTCGAAGCAGATGGCGGCGCTGTGCGATGTCTATGTCATGGACGCGTTCGGCACGGCCCACCGTGCCGAGGCGAGTACCCATGGCGTCGCGCGCTTCGCCCCGGTGGCCTGCGCCGGTCCGCTGCTTGTCGCCGAACTCGAAGCGCTCGAACGGGCGCTCGCGCATCCGGCGCGTCCGCTGGTCGCGATCGTCGCCGGTTCAAAGGTATCGACCAAGCTGACCGTGCTCGAGTCATTGCTGGCGCGGGTCGACAAGCTGATCGTCGGCGGCGGCATCGCCAATACCTTCCTGGCGGCGACCGGCGTGCCGGTGGGCAAGTCGCTGCATGAATCCGAAATGCTCGACATCGCGCGCAAGCTGCTTGACCAGGCGCGGGCCCGCGGCGCCGAGATACCGTTGCCGACCGACGTCGTCGTCGCGCGCGAGTTCGCGGCGACGGCACATGCCGACGTGCGGCCGATCACGGATGTCCGTCCCGACGAGATGATCCTCGACATCGGACCGGACACCTCCGACCGGCTGGCGGCGCTGCTGCAGGAGGCCGGTACGATCCTCTGGAACGGGCCCGTCGGCGTGTTCGAGTTCGATCAGTTCGGCGAAGGCACCAAGGCGATCGCCCGGGCGATCGCCCGCAGCGGGGCGTTCTCGCTGGCCGGCGGCGGCGACACCCTGGCCGCCATCGAGAAGTATCGCGTCGCTGACGGCATCTCCTATATATCCACCGGTGGCGGCGCTTTCCTGGAGTTCGTCGAAGGCAAGGTGCTGCCGGCCGTGGCGGCGCTCGAGGCACGCGCCGGCTGAGTCACTGTCGGCACGGCGCGCGCGACGGCGGTGCGCGCGGGCTGCTATCTTTGCGGCCATGCTCAGACGCACCAAGATCGTTGCGACATTGGGTCCCGCGACCGACGACCCCGACGTGCTGTGGCAGATGTGCCGGGCGGGTCTCGACGTCGCGCGGGTCAATTTCTCGCATGGCAGCCAGGACGACCACCTGCGGCGCATCACGCTGCTGCGCGAGGCGTCGCTGCGCGCCGGCCGGTACGTCGGCGTCCTGGCCGATCTCGCGGGCCCGAAGATCCGCATCGAGAGTTTCGCCGAGGGCGCCGTCAAGCTGGTGGAGGGGCGTGCGTTCGCGCTCGACACGGCACTCGACCCGAAGGCGGGCGACGGCAGCGTCGTCGGCGTGGCCTACAAGGGCCTGCCGGCGGACGTGCATGCCGGCGACACGCTGCTGCTGAACGACGGGCTGATCGTGCTCGAGGTCACGGGCGTGGCCGGCACGCGGATCGATACCCGCGTCGTCGTCGGTGGCGAGCTGTCGAACCGCAAGGGCGTCAATCGCAAGGGCGGTGGCATCTCGGCGCCAGCGCTGACGGACAAGGACCGCGCCGATATCCGTTTCGCCGCCCAGCACGGTTGCGACTACCTCGCGCTGTCGTTCGTGCGCGATGCCGCCGATGTCAACGAGGCGCGGCAACTGCTGCTCGCGGCAGAAGGCCACGCGCGCATCATCGCCAAGGTCGAACGCCAGGAAGCCATCGCACACCTCAGTGAAATCATCGACGCCAGTGACGGCGTCATGGTGGCGCGCGGCGATCTGGGCGTCGAGATGGGCTATGCGGCGCTGACGGGCCTGCAGAAGACCATCATCCACGAGGCGCGCGGTCGCGATCGCGTCGTGATCACCGCGACGCAGATGATGGAATCGATGATCGTATCGCCGGTGCCAACAAGGGCCGAGGTCAGCGACGTCGCCAACGCCGTCATGGACGGCACCGACGCGGTGATGTTGTCCGCCGAGTCCGCCACGGGCAAGTACCCGGTAAAGGCCGTCGCGGCGATGGCTGAAGTGATCGAGGGCGCGGAGAAATACCAGTTGTCGCACCAGCGCGCGCGCCATCGCGCCGATGGCGACGTCACGCTGATCGAGAAGGCGATCGCGATGTCGGTCATGTACACCTCGAACCTCGTCAACGTGAAGGCCATCGTTGCGCTGACGGAATCCGGCTCGACGCCGCTGTTCATGTCGCGCATCCGTTCCGACATCCCCATCTATGCATTCACCCGCCACGAAATCACGCGCCGCCGCGTGACGCTCTACCGTGGCGTCTATCCGGTCTCCTTCGACGTCAAGGGGCCCGATCCGGGGCACCTGCAGGCGTCCATCTTCGCGCTGTTGCTGAATGTCGGCCTGGTCGAGGAAGGCGATCTCGTGCTGTTGACGAAGGGCGAATTGTCGGGTGTGTCCGGCGGCACGAACTCGCTGCAGATCCTGCAGGTGCGACGGCACGGATGAGCGTGCCGGTCGCGTCCGCGACCCGCACGGCGCGCTGGCTCCGGCGCGCGCTGGTGGTGCTGCTGGCGCTGCTGCTGTTGACGGCCGCTTCGCTGTACGTGCTGCTGCGCGCCTCGCTGCCGCAACTCGATGCGCGGATATCCGCCGGCGGCGCGATCGGGGCAGCGCTGCGGATCGAACGGGATGGCCGCGGTGCCGTCACGGTTCGCGGTGCGGATCAGGCCGACGTCGCCTACGGCCTCGGCTTCGCCCACGCGCAGGATCGCTATTTCCAGATGGATCTCTCGCGTCGTCTGGCTGCCGGCGAACTGGCCGAGTTGTTCGGTGCAGCGGCCCTGCCGCAGGACCGGCGCGCGCGGCTGTTCGGTTTCCGCGCCGTGGCCCGGCGCGTCGTCGAATCGCTGTCGGAGGCCGACCGGCGGGTGCTCGACGCCTACACGCGTGGCGTCAATGCCGGACTCGCGGCGCTCGGTTCGCGGCCGTGGGAGTACTGGCCGCCGCGCCAGTCACCCGTCGCCTGGCGCCCCGAGGACAGCATCCTGGTCGTGCACGCGATGTGGTGGCAGCTGCAGTATGCCGGCTTCGAGGTCGAAGCGACGCAGCGGGCCATCCTGGCGCAGCTCAATGTCGTCGCCGCGGGAGCGTCCGGGGCCGACGTCGATGCGCGCCCGGCGGAGTTCCTGCGCCGCTTCCTGTTCCCCCGTGGCACGGATTGGGACAGTCCGAATTTCCAGACGACCGCGCAGCAGCGCGCCGCCGCGGCAGCACTCGAGACCGTGTCGCTGCCACCGCCCGCGGTGCTCGACCTGCGGCGGCGCGGCACCGTCGACGGAGAGATCGAGCGCTTCGATCCTGACCGCGTACCGCGTCCGGCACCGCTGGCGCCTGCCGCGGGCAGCAACAACTGGGCAGTCGCCGGCGCCCGCACGAGCAGTGGCGCGGCGCTGGTCGCGAACGACATGCACCTCGGTCTGGCCGTGCCCGCGGTCTGGTATCACGCGCGGCTGGTCGTCGAGCGGGAACCGGCCTCCGATGTCGTGGGCGTCTCGCTGGCCGGCGTGCCGGTGATCGTGGCGGGGTCGAACGGCTTCGTGGCCTGGGGTTTCACCAACAGCTACGGCGACTGGACTGACGTCGACGTCGTCAGTTGCGATGTCGCGCGCGGCGAGTACCTGACCCAGTCGGGTCCGCGGCGATTCGAACGTCGTGTCGAGATGCTCGGCGTTCGTGGCGGCGATCCGCAAGCGCTCGAGGTCCTCTCGACCCCACTCGGCGTGCTGATCGATTCCGTGCCGGCCGAAAACCGCTGCACGCTGGCGCGCTGGCTCGCGGTGGAACCGGGCGCGACCAATGTCGCCCTCGGCGAACTCGCTGCGGCGCGCGATCTCGATACGGCGCTGGTGGTCGCGGCGCGCAGCGGCATCCCGCACCAGAACATGCTGCTCGGCGATCGCAGCGGGCGGATCGCCTGGCTGCTGGCCGGGCGCATTCCCGCGACCGCCACACAGGACGCATCGGACGCCGGCCTCGCGGGCTGGCGCGATCCCGCGCTGCAGCCGCGCATCGTCGATCCCGAAGCAGGCCTGCTGGTGACTGCGAACGCACGTCCGGTCGAGGGCGACCTCGAGCGTGACCTGGGCAACGACGAGGCAGGTACCGGTGCCGCCTATGACCTCGGTGCGCGCGCGACACAGATACGTGCCGCGCTGCAGGCATTGCGACGACCGGCAACGGTGGACGACATGCTCGCGGTGCAGCTCGATGATCGCGCGCTGTTCCTGAACCGCTGGCGCACGCTGCTGCTCGGTGCGCTCGACGAGGAGGCGCTGAAGAACGCCCCTCAGCGGGTCGAACTGAAGCGTTGGGTGCAGCAATGGGGCGGTCGGGCAGTGCCGGACTCCGTCGGCTACCGGATCGTGCGCCGGTTTCGTGATCGGGTCGAGGGCAGCGTCTGGTCGATGCTGATGCAGGGCATCGGCATGCCGCCAGACACGGCGCTGGTGTCGCGGCAGTTCGAGGGCCCGCTGTGGCGACTCGTCAGCGAGCAGCCGCCGCACCTGCTCGATCCGGCGCGCGCGCCGGATTGGCGTGCTTTCCTGCTGGCGGAGATCGACGCGCTCGCGCGTGAACTGCGCGAGCGTTGCGGCAGCCTCGAGCGCTGCACCTGGGGTGCGGCGCGCCCCGTCGAGATCCGCCACCCGCTGTCGCGCGCACTGCCCTGGCTGGCCGGCCTGCTGGACATGCCCACGCGCCAGCTGCCCGGCGACCACGACCTGCCGCGCGTGCAGGCCGGCGCATTCGGCGCTTCGCAGCGCTTCGCGATCATGCCCGGGCGCGAGTCGGAGGCCTACCTGCAGTTGCCGGGTGGGCAGAGCGGCCATCCCCTTTCGCCGTTCTATCGCGCATCATTCGACGCTTGGGCCGAGGGCAGGGCCGATCCGCTGCTGCCCGGCCCCACGCAGCACGTCATCGAGGTCACACCGTGAGCCAGAACCGATTCACCGGCACCGAGCGCTATGTCGCGACCGACGACCTGACCATGGCCGTCAACGCATCCATCACGCTGGCGCGGCCGCTGCTGATCAAGGGCGAGCCCGGTACCGGCAAGACGCAACTCGCCGAGGAGATCGCCCGTTCGCTCGGCGCGCCCTTGTTCGAGTGGCACATCAAGTCGACCAGCAAGGCGCAGCAGGGACTGTACGAGTACGACGCCGTGTCGCGACTGCGCGATTCGCAGCTGGGCGACGACCGCGTGCATGACATCCGCAACTACATCGTTCGCGGCCGGCTCTGGGAGGCGTTCGTCTCGGAGCAGCGGCCGGTGTTGCTGATCGACGAGATCGACAAGGCCGACATCGAATTCCCGAACGACCTGCTGCGCGAACTCGACCGCATGGAGTTCTACGTCTACGAAACGCAGGAACTCGTGCGCGCGCGTCACCGGCCCATCATCCTGATCACCAGCAACAACGAGAAGGAATTGCCGGATGCGTTCCTGCGCCGCTGCTTCTTCCATTACATCCGCTTTCCCGACGCGGAGACGATGCAGCGCATCGTCGACGTGCACTACCCGGGCCTGAAGAAAGAACTGCTCGCCGAGGCGCTCGCGGCGTTCTTCAAGCTGCGCGACATGCCGGGATTGAAGAAGAAGCCGTCGACGTCCGAGCTGCTGGACTGGATCAAGCTGCTGGTCGCCGAAGACATTCCGCCCGAGGCGCTGCGCAGCGACGATCCGAAGAAGGCGATCCCGCCGCTGCACGGTGCGTTGCTGAAGAACGAGCAGGACATCCACCTGTTCGAGCAGCTCGTGTTCCTGAACCGCCGCGGTCGCTGAGCCGCCGGCCGGGCCGCGAGCCGCGATGCTGATCCGCTTCTTCTACGCGCTGCGCGAAGCCGGGTTGCCGGTCAGCCTGACGGAGTTCCTGTCGTTGCTCGCCGCGCTCGAAGCGCGCATCGCGTTCTGTTCGGCGGAGGAGTTCTACTGGCTCGCGCGGATGGCGCTGGTCAAGGACGAACGCTTTTTCGACCGCTTCGACCGCGTGTTCGCCGAGTACTTCGACGGCGCCGAGAAGGCGTTCGAGAAGATCGTGGCGTCAGTGCCCGCCGAGTGGCTGCGCTCGCTCGGCGAGCGCCTGCTGACGCCCGAGGAGCGCGCGAAGGTCGAGTCGCTCGGCAGCTGGGAGAAGCTGCTCGAGACGCTGCGCGAGCGCTTGAAGGAACAGAAGGAGCGCCACCAGGGCGGCAACAAGTGGATCGGCACCGGCGGCACCTCGCCGTTCGGCGCCGACGGCTACAACCCCGAGGGCGTGCGCATCGGGCAGCAGCAGTCGCGCCAGCGGCGCGCCGTCAAGGTCTGGGACCAGCGCGAGTACCGCAACTTCGACGACCGCGTCGAGCTCGGCACGCGCAACCTCAAGCTCGCGCTGCGCAAGCTGCGCCGTTTCGCGCGCGAGGGCGCGGCGGAGCAACTGGACCTGGAAGGCACGATCGACGCGACCGCGCGCAACGCCGGGCTGCTCGACCTCAAGCTCGTCGCGGAGCGCCGCAACGCCGTCAAGGTGCTGCTGCTGCTCGACGTCGGCGGCTCGATGGATGACCACATCCGTGTCTGTGAGGAACTGTTCTCGGCGGCGCGCAGCGAGTTCAAGCACCTCGAGTACTACTACTTCCACAATTTCCTGTACGAGTCACTGTGGAAGGACAACCGGCGCCGCCACGCCGAGAAGACGCCGACGGACCAGGTGCTGCGCACCTTCAACGCCGACTACCGCGTCGTGATCGTCGGCGATGCGACGATGAGCCCGTACGAGATCCTGCAGCCGGGCGGCAGCGTCGAGCACTGGAACCCCGAGGCCGGCGCGGTCTGGATGCAGCGCCTCGCGGCGCATTTCCCGCGCTTGGTCTGGCTGAACCCCGAGCCCGAGGATCGCTGGACCTACACGCCGTCGATCCGCATCGCGCAGGAGCTGGTCGGCGAACGGATGTTCCCGCTGACGCTGGCCGGCCTCGACCGCGCGATCCGGGCGCTGCGGCCGGGCTCAGCCGCTGCAGCGCCGCGGCAGTGACTTCACGAGTGCCCAGGTCTTCTCGAAGGCCGCGAGCTGTTGCGCGCTGGGTTCGGTACCCTCGCCGCCAATGAAGGCGCCGAATACATGCGAGCCATCGGCGTCATAGAAGAACGCGCCGCGCACCAGCCCTTCGCGGCCAGGGATCGCGACCAGGTGGATCGCCGACAGCAGGTCGGGCCGCAGGTGGCCGCTGAAGGGCGCAGTGCCCAGGTTGAAAAACTTGCTGCGTGTCGACGGTTCGCCGGCCGGCAGCGGCGAGTGCACTTCGAGCACATGCGCCCCGCGCTGGATCAGGATCAGCGCTTCGCCCCAGCCCGTCACGCTGTCCCAGACCGCGCGGAAGTGACTGCCGTCGACGCCGAGCGACAGATCTTCGGGCAGCGCGCTCGAAATGACGGCTTCATTCAGCCCCAGCTCGCGCGTCGCCTGGAACGGCAGCGGCGCGGGCAACTGCGCGTACTTCGCCTGGATCCGCGCTGCGTCGGCCGGCGTGGCGCAGTGGTCCTTGCCGGCGGGCGTCGCGGCGGCCGACGGTGCCGGCACGGCGGGCACGATGGACGGGCGCTTGGCTTCGTGGCCGTCGTGCGCGAGCGCAGCGGCGGGCAGCGCCACGAGGAGAGCGGCCGTGAAGAGTGTCCGGGTGGCCTTGGGCAGAGTGAACATCTGGCTGTGCTCCTGTGCTTGCGGGGTCAGAGGTCGGGCGCGGGCGTCTGGCGTCGTCGCGCTGGCGTGTAGAACGGACCGTCGACGCTGCGGCAGCGTACCTTGGTCCGGTTCCACTTCAGTTCTTTCTGGTAGTAGATCTCCGCCCAGAGGTCGGCGCCGGCGCGCGCGTCGATGCTCGCGAGCGCGATGCTGGCCTTGATCATCGGCGACCACATCGCGCAGGTGACGACGCCGACATTATTGCCGCGCCCGTCGTAGATGTAGGCGTCCTTCGCGACCTTGTTGCCTTCGATGTCGAGGCGCACCAGCCGGTGGCGCGAGCCGCGTTCGCGTTCGGCGAGCAGCGCACGCCGACCGGTAAAGTGGGGCTTGTCGAAGTCGACCAGCCAGGCGAGGTCGAGCTCGAACGGCGAGCGGGTCCGGTCGGCGCGGATCGCGCGATCGGCGGGCAGGAAATCGACACCGGCCTGGATGAAGCCGGCCTCGATGCGCGCCATCTCGAGGGCGTGCGTGCCCATCGGCTGGATGCCGTGCAGGGCGCCGGCGTCGAACAGCGCGTCCCACAGCGCGACAGCGGCCGCGGGCGCGATCCATAGTTCGTAGCCCAGGTCGCCGGTGAAGCCGGTGCGCGAGACCAGCAGCTCGGTGCCTGCGAACTGAAAGCCGCGGATGCCGAACGGCGTCAGTGTCTCGATGCCGGCGAGGCCGAGGCGCTTCAGCACCGCGCAGCTCGTCGGGCCCTGGAACGCGAGTGCGGCGATCTCGTCGGTCTCCTCGCGGATCTGCACGTCGAAGCCGACCGCCGAGGCCGCGAGCCAGTCGAGCTGCCGCTCCTGCGAGCACAGCCGGTAGACGCCTTCGCGCAGGTGGAAGATCGTGCCGTCGTCGATGACCTGTCCGGCATCGTCGCACCACACCGCGTAGCCGACGCGGCCGGGCTTGAGCTTCGCGACGTCGCGCGTGACGAGCCGGTTCAGGAACGCGAGCGCATCGGGCCCGGTGACCAGGTGCTTGGTCATCGGCGACAGGTCGAACACGGCGCAGGCGTTGCGCAGCGCCGTGTACTCCATGCTGACGTCGAAGTACGCATCGGCGACCGTGTAGTCCTTCCAGCGGTGCCACAGGTTCAGGCGGTTGGCCTGCGACGTGCGCGGGTGGAACGGCGTCTGGTAGACGAAGTGGCGGTGATGCTCGCGCGTCCGTGGCCGCGTGCTGTCGACGGGTGAGGTCATGGCGTGCTCTCCGGATGCGCGAGCAGCGCGCGGGCCGCATTGCGACCGCTATGGCCCAGGACGCCGCCGCCCGGGTGCGTGCCGGCGCCGCACAGCCACAACCCCGGTACGGGCATCGCGTACTGCGCCGCGCCGGATACCGGCCGCAGCATCAGCGCCTGGTCGAGCGCGAGCTCGCCGTGGT
>JAWLAD010000023.1:0-50571 GCA_041395605.1 Steroidobacteraceae bacterium | reverse complement strand
CGGGCGACGGCAACAGGGCCAACACGACGTTGGTCCGTTGCTCCTCGACGCCGAGCGCCGAGACCTTGGTGCGGGCCACTGGCTCGATCCGCTCGACGCGTGCAGCCAGCGGCGGCCCACCCCAGTTGTCGATCGTGGCCGGCGCTCCGGCGCGCATGCGCACGGCGTCCTGCGACAGGAACTCCGCGACGACTTCCAGCCGCGACGGGTCGCCGATCTCGATCAACGGCGTGCCCGCGGCGATCACGGCCTCGCTCTCCTGCGGCACTCGCAACACGCGCCCGGTCGCAGGCGCGCGGATCGCCACCAGTGAACCGTCGACCCGCTCCGGCGCGAGCAGCGCACTGCGGCTGCGGACGACTTCGGCCTCCGCGGCCTGCAGGCCCGCCTCGGCGGCGGCGGCGCGCGCGGCTGCTTCGTCGACCGCCGCTTCGGCGACCAGGCGGGCGGCTGCGAGCTGGCGCGCCCGGACCAGCTCCCGCCGTGCCAGATCCGCCTGCGCGGCCGCCGCACGCGCGTTCGCCTGCGCGGCATTCAAGGCGGCACGGGCCTGCAAGTCGCTGCGCGTATCGAGGAAGCCCGCGGCGGCGCGCGACATGCGCGCGATGACTTCACCCTCGGTGACCGTGTCACCCGGTTCGATCGCGACACGCAGCATCCGCCCCGCCACCGGCGCACTGACGACGTAGACATCGTGCATCCGCGTGCGCCCCTCGTCGACCAGCTCCTCGACGACGTCGCCGCGAGTCACCGCGACGGCGTCGACTTCAATCGGACGCGGCCAGAGCATGTAGGCGACGAAGGCCACCGCCAGCACGCCCGCGGCGACCCAGATGTTGCGAACGCGGCGCGCGCGCGCCTGAACCTGCTGATCCGCCATTCAGTCCCTCGACTTCAGCACGCCGACCAGGTCGAGCCGATCGACCCCGCGACGCACCGTGAACGCCGCCGCCGCCACGGACAGGCTGACGATGATTATGGACCAGCCATAGGCCGGCAGATCGACCACGTGCGGAAACGAGAACAGCTCGGTCTCGAATTGTGACAGCAGCCACCGGGTCATCGCCGCGCCGAGCACCATGCCCAGGGGCAGCGCCAGCAGCAACAGCGCACCGATCTCCCCCAGCAGCACGTACGAGGCCTCGCGCCGCCGGAAACCGAGCACGCGCAGCGTCGCCAGGTCCCGCTCCTGTTCGGCGAGCGTGACGCGCGCTGCCGAAAACGCCACGCCGGCCGCCATCAGCGACGAGAACAGGATGAACATCGCTGAGAAAAACCCGATGCCCTGCGTGAACAACTGGATCAGCGAGGCCTCGGCATTGTCGGCGAACGTGACGCCCGCGATCGCCGGCAATTGCTTGACTTCGGCACTGAACCGCTCACGCTCCCGCGCATCCAGCAACAGGTAGGCGGACGTCACGCGGCCCGGCTCGCCGAGCAGGCGCGAGAGTGAGCCGAGTTCCATGTAGGCTGGTGCGCCGACGTATGGCTTGACGATCGCGACCACCGGTACGGTGGCGGAGCGTCGGCGACCGTCCGTTGCCTGCAGCGTCACCTCGTCGCCGATCGAGACTCCAAGTTTGCCCGCGAGCACGGTTGACAGCGTGATGCCGTCGGACCGGGGCTGCACGATGTTCAGGCTGACATCGACGATGCGATTCAATTCGGTCCCTATGGGCATGCCCAACACGGCGTCGCGCCGGCGCCGCGGGCCAGCGGAGAGGATCACCGCGGAGGTCCGCAGCGGCTCGACCTGCAGGACGCCCGGCAGGTGGCCAAGATCACGCAGGATGCGCTCGTCGGCCACTTCCGAGAACGTGACGTTGGCATCCATGCGCTGCGCGATGCCGAAGTTCACCTCGACGATGCGGTAGGTGACTTCGGGAAAGTGCCGCGAAGCGACCAGCAGCGCCAGTGCGAAGGACAGACCGAGCACCGTTGTCATCGAGCGGCGCGGGAAGCGCACGATTCGCCGGGCGATCATCCGCGTCTTCGCATCGAGCCGGCGCGCGGCCCGCTCGACACGGACACCGAGTCGGCCGAAGCCCGTTGGCGCCGGCGGAGCAAGTGCCGCCGCAGGCGGCAGCCGCACGGCCCTGCGGACGGCCTGCGCGGCACCCACGATCGCCGCCAGCAGGCCGACGCCCAAAGCACCTGCATGGACGGCGGGGCCGGCGACGAAATCCAGCGCGGGCAGGTTGTAGACCATGCGGTACACCGAAGCCATGTACCGGCCACCCCAGTGGCCGACGACAAGACCCAGGAGCGCGCCGGCCAACGCGAACACGACGGAGAACTGCCGGTGCCATGCGACGTCCGCATTGCCATAGCCGAAGGCCCTTCAGCAGTCCGATATTCGAACGCTCGGTCGCGACCAGCCGGGACAGCGCGACGTTGACGAGGAACACGGCCACCAGCAGGAAAACCGGCGGCAGCACCGAGGCCATCGTTCGCAGCGACGCCAGTTCATCCTTCAGGAACTGGGCTGACAGCATGCGGTCGCGACCGTAGGCGCCGCGTCCACCGTGTCGCGCCAGCACGCGGTCGACGCCGTCGATGACCGCCCGCTGGTCAGCGTCGCGCGCGAGCCGCAGCACGACGTCGTTGAACGCGCCATCGAGATCGAACGCGCGCGCCAATGCCTCGCGCCCCATCCAGAACACGCCGAAGCGCTTCGGTTCAGGCAACAGTTCGCCGGGCGCGACGGCGAACACGAACTCCGGACTGCCGCCGATGCCGACGACTTCCAGCGCGCGCCGCTTGCCGTAGATCAGCGCAGTCAACCTTGAGCCGGGGCGCAGGTCGTGGGCGGCGGCGAAGGCCTCGTTGACGACGATCTCGGCGTCGCGCAGCGGGGCTGGCAGCCGACCCTCACGCAACACCAGGTCGTTGACACGCAGTGGTCTATCCAGCGGCAGCGACACCAGTTGCGCCGACACCGGCTCCGTGACGCCCGGCAGGTCCACGAGGCCGACGCCACTGATGCGCGTCTCGATCGCATCCACCCCCGGGATCGCTTCGAGTTCGCCTGCGACCCGCAGCGGCGCGCGCACGACGGACGCGGCGAGGTCGGCCATCCGGGCGCGGGCGTAGTAATCGTCGCGGGCACGTTCCAGCGAACCGCACATGCCAGTGGCCATGACGTAGAGACCGATGCCGCAGCCGAGCACCGCGCCGACCGCGATGATCTGCAACCACAGGCGTGACAGGTCGCGCACGAGCTTGCGATCGAAAGCGGCGCGATGTGGATCACCAGTGCAGCTCCGCGGGCAAGACCCGCTGCGGGTTGGCGTCGATCGCAGTGGATCAGCCCATCCGCGAAGCGGACGACCCGGTCGCCGATGCGGGCGATGTCGGCGTTGTGGGTGATCAGCAGGGTCGTCGTGCCGAGCTGCGCATTGACGGCCACGATCGACTCGAGCACGCGGATGCCGGTCGCGACATCGAGCGCACCGGTCGGCTCGTCGCAGAGCAGCACGGTCGGGCGCTTCGCAATGGCGCGGGCGATCAGCGACGCGCTGCTGTTCGCCACCGGAGAGCTGCGCGGGAAAATGGTGTCGCCGTGGCGCAAGCCCGACGAGATCCAGCGCTTCCAGCGCACTCATCGGACGATCGGCGATTTCCGTGACCAGTTCGACGTTCTCCTCCGCGGTGAGGCTGGCGATCAGGTTGTAGAACTGGAACACGAAACCGACGTGATGGCGCCGGTACTGCGTGATCTCGGCATCGCCCGCGCCCACCAGATCCAGATCGCGGAACCGCGCATGGCCGCTGGTCGGCCTGTCGAGGCCACCGAGGATGTTCAGCAGGGTCGACTTGCCCGAGCCGGAAGGCCCCAGCAGGACCAGCAGCTCACCATGCTCGACCGTGAGGTCGAGTCCGCGCAGCGCGTGCACGGCGGATTCGCCTTTCACCGTAGGTCTTGTGCAGACCCTCGAGGATGAAGACGGGTGCCTGGCGCGGGTTCACGCTGCCCCCGCGCGCCTCGCCTGCTGCCATGCCAGCGCCGCCATGCCCTCGACTTCCGCTGCGTAGCGCTGCGCCTGCGGACTGACCGCGGTCCCGCGCACCACCCGGCCACGGATTCCATGGAAGATCGCGGCGAGACGGAACATGCAGAACGCCAGGTAGAAATCCAGGTGCGGCAAGGTCGCGAGGCCGCGGCGGCGGCAGTAGGCCGCGACGTATTCGGCCTCCGACGGCAGGCCGAGCGCCGCGACGTCGTGCCCCAGCAGGCCCGGGATCGATTCGCTCGACATTCGATACATCATCAGGTGATAGGCGAAGTCCGCGAACGGGTCGCCCAGCGTCGAAAGCTCCCAGTCGAGGATCGCGATCACACGCGGTTCCGCCGGATGGAAGATCATGTTGTCGATGCGAAAGTCGCCGTGCACGATCGCCGCGGGCGGCTCATCGCGCGGCACGTTCGCCGGCAGCCAGTCGATCAGGCGATCCAGCATGGGGTCACGCCCCGCCGCTTCATCGGCGAGGTACTGCTTCGACCAGCGTGCGATCTGCCGTGCCACGTAGCCCTCGGCGCGTCCAAAGTCCGCCAATCCCACTGCCGCCGGATCGACGGCATGCAGGCTGGCAATCGCCGCATTCATCGCATCGAAATGCACGGCGCGCTGCTCGCGCGGCAGCTCGGCGAGGGTCGGGTCCCAGAAGATACGGCCGTCGACGAGCTGCATGACATAGAAAGCCGTGCCGATCACGCCCACGTCTTCGCACAGCAGCAGTGGCCGTGCGACGGGCACGGCGGAGTGCGCGGCCAGCGCTGCCATCACGCGATACTCCCGCTCGATCGCATGCGCCGACGGCAGCAGCGCACGGTGGCTTGCGCCGCAGCACGGTAGCGCGCCTGCGGCGTGACCAGCTGGTAGGTCGGGTTCGACTGGCCGCCCGCGAACTGCCGCACCGTCAGCGGGCCCGCGAACTGCGGCAGCGCCGCCGCAAGATGCGCCTCGAGCGCGGCGACGTCGAATTCGAGGCCGGCGCGGAACTCGTGCGCAGCGCCGTTCACGACTTCGTGCCGCCCGTGGCGCTGGCACCGGCCTGCCCATGCCGGCGCTGCAACCGCCGCGCGAGGGACCAGAGGTGTACCTCGGTGGGACCGTCGTAAATCCGGAACGCGCGGATTTCCGTGAAGATGCGCCCGACCGGAGTGTCTCCGGTGATGCCGAGGCCGCCCAGCACCTGCACGCAGCGGTCGACGATCGCGGAACAGCGTTTCCGCGCAGCTCAACTTCGCCATGCTCGACTCGGTGCTGGCCTTCGATCCCTGGTCCAGCGTCCACGCGACGTAGTCGATCATCAGTTGCGTCTGGCGCAGGTCGACTTCGTTGCGCGCGAGCATGAAACCGACGCCCTCGTGCTCGATCAGTGGCTTGCCGAAGGCGCGCCGCCGGCAGGCATAGTCGACCGCGATGTCGTGGGCGCGCTGGGCCGCGCCCCACCAGCGTTCGCAATGCGTCAGGCGCGCCGGCGCGAGCCGGACCTGCGCATAGCGGTATCCCCGTTCAGCGCGCCCAGCACCTGCGACGGGTGCACGCGCAGCTCGTCGAGCGCCATCACGGCGTGACCGCCGGGGATGCCGGTGTCCATGGTTTCGAGCACGCGCTCGATGCGGATGCCCGGCGCATCCAGCGGCGTCAGGAACATCGTCGCGTGGTCGCCGGTCCGCGCCATCACGATGCCGAATTCCGCGCCGACCGCACCCGTGATCAGCCACTTGCGGCCGTCGATGACCCAGTGATCGCCATCCGGCCGTGCCCGCGTCGCGAGCATGTTGGGGTCTGACCCGGCGCCGCCGTCCGGCTCCGTCATCAGGAAGGCGGAACGGACCCGGCCCGCGACCAGCGGCGCGAGGTAGCGCTGCTTCTGCTCGTGCGTCGCGACACGCTCGAGCAGGTGCATGTTGCCCTCGTCAGGCGCCATGCAGTTCATCGCGATCGCCCGAGCAGCGAATAGCCGGAGGCACGCAGCACGGTGGCGGTCTCGCGGTGCGTCAGCCCCTGACCGCCCCATTCCGCTGCGGCCTGCGGCGCGAGCAGCCCCGCGCGACGGCATGTTCGCGCAGCTCGTGCACGAGTTCCGGCGTGGGTCCGTGCGGCGTCTGGCGTGGATCGCGTTCGTACGGAATGACGGTCTCACGGATGAACTCTGCGGGTACGGGCCTCCAGTTCGAGTTCGCGGGGCGTGCGGGTGAAGTCGGTCATCGGACATCCGGCAGCGACAATCGGGCCGCCATCCTAGCCGTTGGCGCCGGTGCCGGCACCTAGGGTTTGCCGCTGGCGGCCGCGGCTTTCATCGCCGCATTGATTTCCTGTGGCGTCGGGTTGCGCCGCAGCGTCAGGCCGCCATTGACCTGCAGCACCTGACCGGTCACGAAGCTCTCGTCGCTCGCGAGCCATAGCGCCGCGTTTGCGACATCGTCGCTGGTACCGATGCGGCCCAGCGGGTACTCGCGGACGAAAGCGTCGCGCAAGCCGGGCAGGTCCATCTCGGCGGCCGTCATCGGCGAGGCCGTGAGACCGGGCGCGATCGCATTGACCTTGATGTTGCGCCGGCCGAATTCGTTGGCGAAGCAGCGCACCAGCGCCTCGCTCGCCGCCTTGGTGGCGATATAGGCCGCATGGTGCTGCAGCAGCGCATGCACGGATGCGGAGGACATCGTGATGATGGAGCCGCCCGTCTTCTCCATGGCGGCCACGAAAGCCTGCAGGAAGAAGTACGGACCCTTGAACTGCAGCGCGGCGAGCTGGTCGAGCTGCGCCTCGGTGGTGTCGAGCAACTTGGCGAGCAGACCCCAGCCGGTGCAGTTCACGGCGACGTCGACGCGCCCGTGCCGTTCGAGCGCCGCGGCAACGAGCGCCTCGTTGTCGGCCTTGCGCGTGATGTCGCAAAGCACGGCGCTACCGCCGATCTCGGCGGCCAGCCCGCGCAGCGGCGCCTCGCGCCGACCGGCCACCACGACCGCAGCGCCTTCGGCTGCGAAGCGCCGCGCGATCGCCTGCCCCATGTTGTCGGTGCCGGCGGCGCCCAGCACCACCGCTACCTTGCCCGCGAGTCGTCCCACCCTGTGTCTCCTTGGCGTGTCGCGACGCGCTGGACGGGATGCGACTGGCGCTGCGACGATACGTCCGATACTACGTCTGCAGCCGGCTCGTTGACAGTGCCGGCGCCAGCCCGTCCAATGACATCGGGCATCCCGCCAGCAAGGATCAACCAGCACAACCATGGCAAGCACCGCCCACCGCAGCCCTACGGCCGGCACGCTGCGCAAACTGGCTGCCCTGCTCGACCTGTTCGAACGGGAACGCGCGCCGCTGGCGCGCAAGCGCATCGCGACGGCGCTCGGCGCGAGTGCCAGCAGTACCGCGGAGTTGCTCGAGTCACTGACCGACCAGGGGTGGCTGTCGTTCGATCGCGATGCGGAAACCTACTTCCCCACGGCACGCGTCGCCCATTGGAGCAGTTGGCTGCTGGATGGCCGCTGGCTGGACCCGCGCGTCGTCGAAGCAGCGCGCAGCCTGCAACAGCGCACCGGCGAAACGGTGTCGGTGTCGGCGCCGGCGGACCTGTGGGTGGAAGTCGTGTTCGTTGCGGCGCAGACAGGCGGCATTCGGTTCGTCATCGAAGTCGGACAGCGTTTGTCGCTGACGCAGTCCGCGATCGGCTGGGCGCACTGTTCGACGCTGCCGGTTGCGACGATTCGCGCGCTCGCCCATCGGGCCGCCGGCGATGGCGAAGAGCTGTCGACGGCCCGCATGCTGCTGCGTCAGGCGCGAGCCGCGCGCCGGCTTGGTTATGCACACGCAGTGGGCGCCGTCATCCCCGATGTCGCCGCATGGGCCGCGCCGCTGCCACGTGGGCTTGCCGCGAGGCCGCTGGTGCTGTCGATCGGCGGGCCTGCCGAGCGAATGCTGAAACACCGCGCGCAGATCGTCCGTGCGCTGCGCGGCACGATCGCCGCGTTGCGTCGCGGCTGACGGGAGCATGGCCAGCATGTCGGACATCACGCTGCGGGTACCCGCGACATACCAGCCGCTGACCATACCGCTGGGGGTACGGTGCGCGGCACGTCGCACGCCAGGCAAAGTGGCGCTGATCGAAGCCGGGCGCACCCGTAGCTACGCCGAACTGTGCGAGCGGATGACAACCCTGCACTGGCTCGCGCTTGGCGATCTCGAGCTCGGCTTCGGCGACCACGTTGCGATCATCGCGCCCAACTGCATCGAGTACCTGGAACTGGTGCTGGGCCTGTCGGAGATCGGCATCGCCAGCGCGACGCTGAGCCACCGGTTGAGCGGTCCGGAACTGCGGGACATCTGCGATGACGCCTGCGCCAAGGTCTTGTTCGCGCATGAGAGCTGCCGCGCCGCCGTCGACGCAGCGCAACTCGATGGGCGCGTTCGCGTCATCTGGATCGGTGCGGATCTCGAAGCACGACTCGCCGCCGCACAACCGCTGACTCCGCCCCGCTATGCGGGCGAATGGGACATTTTCTGCATTCCTTACACCTCGGGCACGACGGGCAGGCCCAAGGGCGTGCTGCTCTCGCATCGGGCCCGGGCACTCGCGTTCAACCTGTTTGCGATCGAGTACGGCTGCTTCGGGCCGGATGACCGCTTTCTCGCCATCGCACCGCTGGCTCACGGCGCCGGCATGGCTTTCGCGCTTGCACCGATTTTCACGGGCGGCTGCTGCGAACTCCTGCCGCGGTTCGATGCCGGGACGGTCGTCCGCAAACTTGGCGCGGAAGCATTCACGGGCGTGTTCCTCG
Source organism: Steroidobacteraceae bacterium (assembly GCA_041395605.1). Lineage (GTDB taxonomy): Bacteria > Pseudomonadota > Gammaproteobacteria > Steroidobacterales > Steroidobacteraceae > UBA964. The sequence goes on along the minus strand of JAWLAD010000023.1, from coordinate 41,786 downwards.
TGCCGACGCAGTTCCACGCGATCTTTTCGCTGCCGGAGGAAACGCTGCAGGCATCGCGGCACACCCGGCTGAAGGCGATGATTTCCAACGCCGCCGCCCTGCCGCAGGCGATCAAGGAAAAGATCATCGCGCTCTGGGGCGAGGGACTGCTGCACGAAACCTACGGCTCGACCGAGATCGGGCTCGCGACCAACCTGCGCCCGGCCGACCAGTTGCGCAAACAGCAATGTGTCGGACTGCCTTTTGCGACGACGCAGGTGCGACTGCTCGACGACGACGGCCGCGAAGTCGAACCAGGCGAAGTCGGCGAACTGTTCACGCTGTGCCCGCTGATGTTCAGCGGCTACTGGCAGAACGGCGCGAGGCAGGCCCCCGAGCTGCGCGACGGATGGTTCAGCGCGGGCGACCTCGCGCGACGCGACGACGAGGGTTACGTCTATATCGTCGATCGCAAGAAGGACATGGTCGTGACCGGCGGGATCAACGTCTACCCGCGGCAGATCGAGGAGCTCCTGTACCGCCACCCCGCGATCCGCGAATGCGCCGTCGTCGGCATGCCCGATCCGCGTTGGGGAGAGCGTCTCAAGGGATTCATCGCGCTGCGCGAAGGCTGCGCGCTGACGCCGGAGGAGCTGATCGAGTTCCTGACGCCGCAACTGTCGGCGTACAAGGTACCGCGGGATTACGCGTTCGTCGCCGAGCTGCCGAAGAACCCGGCGGGCAAGATCCTCAAGCGCGCCTTGCGCGAGTCGCCGGAGTCTTCCGCGGCAGCTTCCTGAAGATCGCGAGCGCGTTGTCGCGCATCAGCTTGCGATGCGCATCGTCCCGCAGTCCGAGTTCGGCAACCTCGCGCACGGCCCGTTCCGGATCAATGACCGGCCAGTCGGTGCCGAACAGCACCTTGTGACTGCCATAGGTGTTGGCGTAGTGGACGAACTGCTTCGGCCAATGCTTCGGTGCGTACGCGTCGCCAGCCAGATAGATGTTCGCGTGCTTCCACGCCATTGAGATCGCTTCGTCCGTCCAGGGCACGCCGATGTGGATGCCGATCAACGTCAACTCGGGAAAATCGATCGCCACCTGGTCGAGCGTGATCGGCCGGCCGACCGATGGCAGTCGCCGCTTCTGTGAGTAGACCAGGTTATGGCCAATCTGCATCATGATCGGCACACCCAGTTCGGCGCAGCGCGCGTAGTACGGGTAGTACTTGGCATGGTCAGGGGCAAGACCGAACCAGTGCGGATACAGGTGTGCGCCAACGAAGCCCAACTGCTCCACGGCAAACTGAGTTCCCGCAAGCCGGCGACGCCGCGATACGGATCGACACCCGCCAGACCCGAGAAACGATCGGGGTACTTGTTGCAGACCTTGTGCACCCGCGCATACGGCAGTTCGAACGACCCTGCGACGTTCAGGTCGCCGGCACGAACCGCGATCAGCAGCGACCGCTCGATGCCGGCGCGGTCCATCTTGCGCAGGTAATCGCTGACCGGTACGCCGCCCCACATCCTGCGATCCATCCGGACCTGCTTCTTGAAGTGGTTGTCGATGCCGGTTTGGCCCTTGCGGACCGATTCGCGGTCGTACAGGTTACAGACGATGTCGATATGGCCGCTCATGACGCAACGGTCGCATTCGCATAGACTCGGTGTCAATGAAACCGGCTCCCGACGCGCGCACGCCTGCAAGCGCCGATACCGACTCGTGACGGACCACGCCCGCTCTGTCGTGCGAACCTTCCAGGTGTTCGACGCATTCGCGCGCGTGCGACGGCCGATGTCCAGCGCCGCCCTGGCCGCGCACGTCGGTGCACCGCGGTCCAGCATGGCCGACCTGCTCCGCACGCTGGTCGACCTCAACCTGCTGGCCATCGATCGCCGCGCAGCGACGTATTTCCCCACGGCCCGCTTCGCCGCGCTCGGCACCTGGCTGCCCAGCACATGGCTGGGCACGGACGATCTGCCGGATGCGTTGGCCGCACTCGCGGCAGAGTGCGGCGAAACCGTCACGCTGGCGACGCCCTCGGATCTCGAGATCGAAATGGTCTACGTCAGTGGCCCCACCACTGGCGTGGCCTGGCGACCCGAAGTCGGTCAGCGCTACTCCCTGTTCGGCAGTGCCGTGGGCAGCTGCCATCTGGGCATGCTGCCCACGGCGACCGTGCGCACGATGCACCGCCGCGCCGCAGCGGCGAATCCGCAGATTCCTCCGTTGCATCGCACGCTGGCGGAGGCGCGCGCCGCGCGGCGCGCCGGATTCGGCTGGGTGCAGGGCACTTACCATCCGGACGTCGCCGCCCTGGCGGTGCATTTGCCGAACGACTCGCAGGCGCGACCGACGTTCGTCGGGGTCGGCGGCCCGATCCGCCGCATGGTCGCCAAGCGCCCGAGCCTCGAGAAGGCGCTCAAGGACTTCGTCGCGCGACGCTCGACAGCAGGCCGCACCGCACGACCGCGAACCGGTTGAGGAGGACATGATGGGCCACGTTCTGGTCGTCGGTGGGGGTCCCGCGAGCGACACCCTGCCGGCACATCTGGCGCCGCTGCAGTCGGGAGCCGTCGCCTGGCGCGTCGCCGCGCCCCGGGTTGGAGGTTTTCCGTTCACGCCGCTCGACGCGCTGATGACGGAGGTCGGTCTCGTCGACCTCGTCTTGCGGGAAGCCAGCGCCGATACCCGTGCCGTGCTCGTCGATACTTTCGGCGAGTACGGGATCGCAGCCATGCGGTGCGCGGTCGACATGCCGGTCGTCGGCGCCGCCGCGAGCGCCATTGCCGCCGCACGTCGGCACGGAGCGGCCTTCGGCATCGTCACCGTGTGGCCCGCGTCGCTCGACTGGTTGTACCAGCGGCAGTTGCGCGCGCTGGACGCTGTCGCCGCCTGCGTCGGTATCCGTTACGTCGGGGGTCGACATGCCGATCCGACGACGCCGTCCGCGACCCTCGGCGCCATGCACGCCGGCGACCCGGTGTGGCTTGCGCGGATACTCGCTGGCATTGCAGAGCTGGCGGACGCCGGCGCCGACTGCGTGATCTTCGGCTGCACCTGCATGGCTCCGGTGCACGGCCGCGTGGCAGCGCGCAGTCCGATACCGGTGATCTGCGCCGCCCAGGCCGGCGTCGCTGCAGTCAAAGCGCTGCTCGACAGCGAGCGACCGGTCGTGGCGGCCGAACCCGCTGCGCCGAGTGCCAGCGCGCCTTCGCGCCAGCGCTTCGCCAACTGGGTGGCCGGTGCGACAGAATCCAGGACAACGGAAATCGCGGTCGGAGACGACGACGGCCAGGCATGTCCCGTCTGCGTGCTGGCGCCAGACCCCGACAGCAATTGAACGCGCCGCTCGGGAACCTGCGCGTCCTGTCCGTCATCTCCCCGATGACGCAGCTCAACACGCCCTACCCTTCGACGGCCTACCTGACGGGCTTCCTGCGCTCCCGCCGCATCGCCGCCGCGCAGGTGGATCTCGCGCTGGAACTCGCGCTGGCGCTGCTCAGTGCCCAAGGCGTGACCGCATTGCACGACGCGACGGTGCGCATTCCCGCCCGCAGGCGTTCAGCGACGCTGCGGCAGTTCGCGGCCGAGTATCCGCGCTATGCGGCGACCATCGACCCCGTGATCGGGTTCCTGCAGGGCCGCGACCGCACGCTCGCGCATCGCATCGCGAGCCGCGGCTTCCTGCCGGAGGGCCCGCGCTTCAGTTCGCTGGACAACTACGCATCGCCTGACGGCGAAGCCGGCGATCCGCTCGCCTGGGCCTTCGGTGCACTCGGTGTCGACGATCGCGCGCGCCACCTCGCCACGCTGTACCTGAACGACCTCGCCGACGTGATCCGCGACGCCGTCGAGCCGCGCTTCGAGTTCGTGCGCTATGCCGAGTCGCTGGCGCAGTCGCAGGCCAGTTTCGATCCGCTGGCAGCGGCCCTCGCGGCCGCCCCCAACCTGGTCGACGGCACGCTCGCCCGCCTGACGCAGGCCGCGCTCGAGCGCCATCGGCCCGATGTCGTGCTGGTCTCCGTGCCGTTCCCCGGCGCGGTCTACGGGGCGTTCCGCATCGCTGGCGCCATCAAGGCGCACGACCCGCGCATCGTCACCTGCCTCGGTGGCGGCTGGGTGAACACCGAGCTGCGCGAGCTCGCCGAGCCGCGCGTGTTCGACTGGTTCAACTACGTGACGCTCGACGACGGCGAAACTCCCGTGCTAGCGATCCTCGAGCACGTCGCGGGCCAGCGCCCGCGCGACTCGCTGGTGCGGTGCTACGTGCGCGATGCCGATGGCGGCGTGCGCTACGTCAACCACGCCGAACCGAATGTGCCGTTCAACGAGGTCGGCACGCCGACCTGGGACGGACTGCCACTCGATCGTTACCTTTCGCTGCTCGACCTGCTGAACCCGATGCACCGGCTGTGGTCGGACGGACGCTGGAACAAGCTGACGGTCGCGCACGGCTGCTACTGGAAGAAGTGCTCGTTCTGCGACGTCAGCCTCGACTACATCTCGCGCTACGAGACCGCCTCGGCGGCCGTGCTCGTCGATCGGGTCGAAGCGATCGTCGCCGAGACTGGCCAGACGGGCTTTCATTTCGTCGACGAGGCCGCGCCGCCGAAATCGCTGAAGGCGATGGCCACCGAACTGCTGCGGCGGGGCACGACGATCAGCTGGTGGGGCAACATCCGCTTCGAGAAATCGTTCACGCCCGCGGTCTGCGAACTCCTGGCGCGCAGCGGCTGCATCGCCGTCTCGGGCGGCCTGGAGGTCGCCTCCGACCGCCTGCTGACGCTCATGAAGAAAGGCGTCTCGGTCGCGCAGGTCGCGCGCGTGACGCGCGCGTTCAGCGATGCAGGCATCCTCGTGCACGCCTACCTGATGTACGGCTTCCCGACGCAGACAGTGCAGGAGACCGTCGACTCGCTGGAGTACGTGCGCCAACTGTTCGAGAACGGCTGCATCCAGTCAGGCTACTTCCATCGCTTCGCCTGCACCGTGCACTCGCCCGTGGGCCTGGATCCAGCCGCCTACGGCGTCACGCTGGTGCCACCGCCGCCCCGCCGTTTCGCGCGTAACGACATCGGCTTCATCGACCCAACGGGCGTCGACCATGCCGAACTCGGTCGCGGCCTCGACAAGGCGATCTACAACTACATGCACGGCGTTGCACTCGACCGTCCGGTGCACGAGTGGTTCGAGCGCCGCGCGCCGCGTACCCGCGTGCGGCGCGACTACATCGCACGGGCACTGGCGGGCGGGCTGTGAAGGCCTCAGGCTACATCGCGATCGCCGGCAACATCGGCGCGGGCAAGACCGAGCTCGCGAGCTTCCTGTGCGAGAAGTACGACCTCAGCCCCTTCCTCGAGCCGAACGACGCCAACCCCTACCTTGCCGACTTCTATGCCGACATGAAGGGCTGGGCCTTCCAGTCGCAGCTGTGGTTCCTCGTGCGCAAGTATCGGCTGCACCTCGACCTCGCCGGCGAATCGCGCACCGTGGTCCAGGATCGCACGCTCTACGAGGACGCCGAGATCTTCGCCAGGAACCTGTATCGGCAGAAGTGCATCAGCAAGCGCGACTTCGCGACCTACTGGGACCTTTACGAAACCATTGTCCGAACGATCCCGGCCCCGCGACTGATGATCCAGCTGCGCTGCCCGGTGCGTACGCTGCGGCAACATCACGCGCCGTGGCCGCGCAATGGAACAGAACATCCCGGTCGACTACCTCAGGCGCCTGAACCGCCTCTACGACGACTGGTTCCGTCGCTACGACCTGTCGCCCGTGCTGACGCTCGAGACCGACAAACTCGACTGGATGACGGATCTCGTCGATCGCCTCGATCTGTTCAGGCGCATCGAACGCCATCTGTAGAAACCGCAGGCCGCAGCGCGAACGCAGCGGGATCGGGACTTTCCCCGCCGCACCAGCCGGGTAAGTTGTGCGCAGGACGTTGACATCCACCGGAGCAAGGCGATGGCAGCCCGCATCCACCCGATGATGCCCGATAGCAATCACGATGAACTCGCCGAGCAGCAGTTCGTGATCGCGCTCAAGACTTACCTCGCAACGGAAATGGAGCCCGTGGTTCGCGACGCCACCGCCGCCACGGCCGACGAGATCGCGCAGCAGACCGGCAGGCCGGCCACGCTGCAGGACGTGCGGCGCCGGCTCGAGGATCGGCAGGTCTACCAGAACTGGATCTCGGCGATGCGTGCTGCGCAGGAACTGATGTGGCAGGCGGCGGGGGACTGCGTCGACCGGCAGCGCGCCGCACTCGACCAGCTCGCCCGGGAAGCGCCGGCGCTTGGCTCGGTGCAGACCGACCCCGGTTTCGAAGTCCCGCGGTATCTTGCCGCCCAGGACACCCACATGATGCCGGGCAGCTACTTCGTCGACCCGCCTGAAGGCGGCGTGCGGCAGGGCGCCGTGTTCGACAAGGCCGCGTCGCTCTACAGCCTGGGTCGCCAGGGCGGCCAGATGAACGACATGCGCGGCAACACCGTCGTGGCGCATGTGTTCGAGCGCTTCCCGGACCTCGCGCCGCAGCGCATCCTCGAAATGGGTTGCACGGTCGGCAACAGCCTCGTGGCCGTCGCGCGCGCGTTTCCCCAGGCCGAAGTACATGGCCTCGATGTCGGCGCCGGGCTGCTGCAGTATGCGCACGCCCGCGCAGCGTACCTCGGGGTGGCCCTGCACTTCCGGCAGGCCAGCGCCGAGGCCACCGGCTACCCGGACGATCACTTCGATCTGGTGTTTTCGAGCGCGATGCTGCACGAGACGTCCACCAAGGCGCTGCCGCGCATCTTCGCCGAGTGCCTGCGCGTGCTGAAGCCGGGCGGCGTCATGGTGCATCTCGAAGTGCCTTTCCGCGCTGAATCCGCCGACCTGTTCGCCCTGGTGCGGGCCGACTTCGAGTCCCGCTTCAACAACGAGGCGTTCTGGATGGGCGCGGTCAGCGCCGACATGGAAGGCCTCGCAAGGCAAACCGGGTTCACCGACGTCGCGGTCGGCTTCCAGGATGCGGCGTTCGGGCCACCCAAGCCGGGCATCAGCGGACACTTCGGCACCGAGAACAAGGGCGGCTACAAGTCCTGGTACATCTGCTCGGCACGGAAACCGCAGGCATGAGCGGCGCGACGGTAAAGCCCGTCCCGTCGCCGATGCGACGGCATCGTGTCCACAAGGGGCGCCGCACGGCACCGGGCCCCGATGAACGCGTCGACACGCTGCTTGGCATGGTCATGGCGCTGACGTCCGAGGTCGCGGTGCTGCGCGAGCGCCTCGACGCACACGAGCGCCTGGCGATCGCCGGCACGGCTGCGACACCGACGAACGTCGACGGCTACACCCCGGACGCAGCGGCCCTTGAACAGCGCACCGCCGCGCGGCAGCGGATCATCGACAAGGTGTGCCGACCGCTGATCGCGGCTGGTGGCGCAGAGGCTGCTTCAGACGACTGACGCCGCGGGGCGTCGGGCGATGCAGCCAGCGTGCTCGCGACCCGACGACACCGGGCCGAGGCGCTGCATGCCGAACCAGCCCGCTCGCTCGACCACCAGGCCGGCCGCCTCGCACTCGCGTGCCAGCAGATCCGGGTCCAGCGTGTTCAGGAACTGGGGACCCAAACCGTCGGCGCGCTTCGCCGTGTAACGCCGGAAGTCGGCGATGTAACCGGGCCAGCGCGCGCCGGCACGTTTGCGGTCTTCGTACTGCGGCACGATCTCGCTCCAGCTCGGCATGTAGGGCGTATCCGCGACCAGGAACACGCGACCACCGGGTCGCAACCAGCGCGCGATCGCCGCCACGGCGCGCGGCAGCGTCTCGCCGTCGAGGAAGTGCAGCACGCGCGACGCGAGGATCGCGTCGAAGCTGCCCGGTGGGAAATCGATGTCCGGCAGCACGCCGACCTGCGTGCGCAGGCGCGCTCGCTGCCCAGTCGGCACGCGCTGTTCCAGCAGCGCAAGATGCGCGCGCTCCATGTCGCTGGCGCAGACCCGCGCGCCGCGTTCCAAGGCCGCGAGCGTGGCCACACCGTACGCGCAACCGATGTCGAGCACCTCGCCCGGTGAGTGCGCCGCCGCATCGATGAACGCCAGCGCGTATTCATCGAGCGCCTCGAGCATGAAGCCCGTGCCATTCAGCGTCGGGATCGCGCCCGGCAGATCGGTCGGCGGGAGATCGGTCGCGGACACCCCGTCCGGGCGCGATGCGGTGTTCATGCTGCAGTCCTCGCGAGTGACCCGATGATGCATGCCCGGCTGCGTATCGGGTAGGCTCATGCCGATGAAACATGTGAAGCTGCTTGCAACATTGATCGCCCTGCCGTTGTTTGCGACGGCGGCGCAGGCGGCCAAACCGCCCGCTGCCGGCAAGGTGTTCCGCGACTGCCGCGACTGCCCTGAAATGGTGGTCGTGCCACCGGGCGAGTTCACGATGGGCAATGAAGGCGGCGAGCAGGATCGCTACGAGGGCCCACTGCGCCGCGTGGCCATCCCCTACTCGTTCGCAGTGGGCAAGTTCGAGCTGACGAATGCGCAGTACCGAAGATTCGTACAGGCGACTGGCCACAAGACCGCGGGCACGGGCTGCAACGCATTCCTCGCCACCAGCGTGAAGCCGCTGCCGAACACCAACTGGGCCGATCCCGGCTACGGTCGGCCGATTCGCGACGATGAACCCGTGGCCTGCATCCGCTGGAGCGACGCGAAAGCCTACGTGTCATGGCTTGCGGGACGCACCGGCAAGCGCTACCGGCTGCTGACGGAAGCCGAGTGGGAGTACGCCGCGCGGGCCGGGACGCAGGGCCTGCACACCTGGGGCGAGGACGAGGCGCTGGCCTGTCGCTACGCCAACGTGCATGACGTGTCGGGCGCGCGCGCCGCGCCCCACGTGCCCTCCAAGGCGCCGCCCTGCGACGACGGCTACGCCGGGGTCGCTCCAGTAGGCCGGTTCGCGCCCAACGCATTCGGCCTGCACGACATGATCGGCAACGTCTGGGAGTGGGTCGAGGATTGCTACCAGATGCCCTATGGCGCAACGCCCGCCGACGGCTCGGCACAGCTCGCGGTCGGTTGCGACCGCCGCGGCACGCGCGGCGGCTCCTGGCGCACCGCGTACGAGCGCCAACGGCCTGCATTCCGCGGTCGCGATCCGGAAGCGCTGACCAGCCAGATCTTCGGCACGCGAATCGCGCGCGATCTGTGAGCGGCGAACCAGGCATGCGCAGCCTGCCGGGCGGCCCAGGCCTGATCCTGCCGCCGGGGCCCGCGGGTTCCTGGGACGCAGAGCGCGTCTCCTGTCCGCGCGTGCTCCGCGACGCCGACGGTCAGTGGCGCATGTGGTACTACGGCCGCGACCCCGGCTTCGATCGGCAGATCAGCCTGCCAACGGGCCGCGTCGGCCTCGCGACATCGGTCGACGGCGTCGCGTGGCAGCGCGTGACGGGGCCGCTGACCGGTGGTGCCGTCTTCGAACCGCATCCTGATCCCGCGCGTTTCGATTCCGCCCATGTCGGCATCAGCGACATCCAGCGTCGCGATGGCCTGTCCTGGATGTGGTACTTCGGCGGCGACCAGACGATCCGCGAGATGGGTGGACGGCGCCGCAAGGGCTTCCCGGCGCTGCCCGGCTGCGCGGTGTCCGCTGACGGCCTGAACTGGTTGCGACTGGAAGGCCCGCATCGCGGCGCACTGCTGGCCGCTGGCGCACCCGGCGACTTCGATGCCGCGATCGTCGGTTGGCCGCAGGTGCTGCGTTGGGACGACGGCAGCTGGCGCATGTATTACCACAGCCTCGATGCGAACCTGGTCTCCACGCTCGGTTGGGCCGAGTCGCCCGATGGCCTGCGGTGGCAGAAGCGCGGCGCGCTGATGGGTGCTGGCGCGCCAGGTCGATTCGACGATCGCGGCGTTGCAACGCGACACATGCTGCGACTGCAGGGACGCTGGGTCATGTTCTACGAGGGCTGCAAGGACATCGGCCAGGGCCCGAGCGTGGGGCGGCAGATTGGCGTTGCCGTGTCGGACGATGGCCTGGCCTGGCAACGCATCGACGGACCGCACGGCGACGGCGCCATCCTCGCCGGCGCGGCGCCTGGGTCGGGCCTGTGGGACCACCGCCTCGGCTGCCCCTGGGTCGTCGCCGCGGCGGACGGTGCGCTGCGGATGTACTACGTCGCCTCGCACGAGCGTCGTGGCCATGATGACCTCGACGCCGTGCAGCAGATCGGCCTCGCCGTCAGTGACGGCGACATCAGGCGCTGGCAGCGCTGGCGCTGATCAGGTCGGCCGCCCGCTCGGCAATCGCGATCGTCGCGGCGTTCGTCATCGCCGGCACGATGCGCGGCATCACGGACGCGTCGGCGACCCACAGGCGCTGCACGCCACGCACGCGCAGGTCGGGCCCAACCGGTGCGCCTGGATCGGACCCCATGCGCATCGTGCCCACCGGGTGGTAGAACGGACTCGCGCCGCGGCGCGCGAAGTCACGCAGTGCACCGCGATCGCGGACAGCCGGACCGGGGTAGACCTCCCGCGCCGACAGCGAGCGCAGCGGCAACGTGGCCGCCAGGTCGCGGCAAAGCTCGATCGCGTCGACCATCTGCTCGAGGTCTGCCCCCGCCGCGAACGTCGCGGGATCGATGCGCGCGGCCGCCAGCGGATCAGCACTCTGCAATGCGACGCTGCCGCGACTGCGCGGCTGCATGACGCAGGGCACCAGCGTGTAGCAGTTGTCGGGTGCCACGCCGACGGTGGGAATCACGAAAGGCACGGTCACGCACATGACCAGCGTGTCAGGCACGCCGGATCCCTGCCCCAGCCTGGTGAACAACATGCCCTCGCCATGGTTGTAGGCCGACGGCGCGACAGCCTCGCGCGCCTCGTACGCGACGCCGCCCACCAGCGGGTGGTCATGGAGATTCGCCCCGACTTCGGCGCTGTCGACGACGACGTCGATGTCGAGCGCCTGCAGCGCTGCGGCCGGCCCGATGCCGGACAGCATCAACAGACGCGGGGTGTCGATGGCCCCCGCGGCCATGATGACGCCACGGCGCGCACGCACGGTGCGCGGCGCACCCGCCCGCAGCAGCGTCAGTCCCGTGCAACGGTCGGCTTCGATCTGCAGCCTGAGGACGCGGGCGCCGGTCGCGATGTGGAGGTTGGATCGCGTCCGCACCGGCTCGAGGTAGGCGCGGGCCGCATGCGCCCGGCGCCCCATGCGGTCGATCGTGAACTGGTTCCATCCGGCGCCATGCGACCGTGCGCCATTGATGTCATCAGTCCACCCGTGCCCGGCGGCGCGCGCCGCGTCGAGGAACGACATTGCCACGGCGCTCGCGCGCGCCGGGTCGACTGACTGGACATCGAGCGGGCCATCACCGCCGCGAAAGCGGTCCGCGCCGCCCACCCAGCGCTCGCTGCGGCGATGGAACGGCAGCAGCGTCGCGGCGTTCCAACCCGTGGCGCCGAGCGCCTCCCAGGCGTCATAGCCCGCCGGGTCGCCGCGCTGATGACCCATGGCATTGATCAGCGACGACCCGCCGAGCCCCCGACCCCGCGGGCACGGCAGCACCCGTCCACCGATGCCGGGCTGCGGGAGGGTCGTGTAGGCCCAGTCGTGCGGACCGCCTTGCAGGCTGGGCCAGGCGCCAACCGTATTGACTGCCGCGTCGTCGACCCAGTCGCCGGCTTCTAGCAGCATCACGCGAGTGTTCGGATCGGCGCTGAGCCGATGCGCCAGCACGCAGCCGGCCGTGCCGCCACCGACAACCAGGAAATCCACATCCTCAAGGTCTGCCGCTCGCGCACCGCGCGCCGAAGCGAGTGCTACGGTCGTGCCCATGACGAGGCTACCGATGTCACGTCGCGTCCAGCGTCGCGTCGACATGCCGATCTCCACACTGCTTCAACCTGGTCTGGCACGGCGCGTGAACGCAGCCACACCGGCGATCGCCAGCGCGGCCGTCGCGAGGCTGGCCAGACACCACGCCCACGCCTGCGGCAAACCCCAGAGGCGGGCAATGTGCCAACCATACAGCCAGTCGTCGTACAGCGCCGGCAGACCACCCAGGCGCGCATCCTGCACTTCGGTGACGCGGCCGGCCGCAAGGTCAACGACGACGTAGGAGCGACCATTGGGGTGTCGCTCGCCAGGCAGACGCAGCTTCACGCGCCATTGCTCGTGTCCATCCCAGTCAACGGCGCGAGCTGCGTGGCGGTCGCTCCGGGATAGAGCGCAAGCACGGCCCGCGCCGCGGCGGTGCGGCATCGCCCGCGGCGAAGGGCGCCAGCTCGGGCGCGCGATCGACGACGGCGGGTGCCAGCGGCCGCAGCCAGATCCGGATCTGCGGATTGTGGGCCAGCATCGCGCCTGACCCGAACTGCAGGAAGGCGAACAGCGCGACCGCCCCACCCAACGCCAGATGGCATCGCCGCAGCGCGATGCGGCCGGGTGCCGCGCGGCCGCAAGTCGCGAGCGCGCCAGCTCCGACGCATCGGCCACCACAGCACGAGACCGACCAGCACCAGCAGCGCGGCCAGCGGACCACAAACCTTGACCAGCCACTTGCCGACCGTGTCCGCGAGGAAATCGACGTGCAGCTGGAGGATCGTGCGTTCGATCTGCTGCGCCGGATACCCCTGCGCTGGCAGCGTCGAGCCGGCGAGCGCACGGTATCGGGTCGCGCCGTCAGCCGCGACGAGGGTGTGGAACGGGCGACGCGGGCTCGCGAGCCAGATCGTCTCGTAGCCGCGGGAGGCCGGGTCAGACAGCAGCGCCGCGACCTCACGCCCGGTGTCGTCGACCGACCATGATGAATGCGTCGCCGTCGCGAGCTGCGGCGGCCACGAACAGTTGATCCCGGAACAGCAGTACCGCGCCCGAGACGATCAACGACAGCAGCGGCAGCGCGAGCGCCATGCCTGCCCACGCATGCGCAGTCGCCAGACCGCGCCGCCCCCTCAGGACTGCAACCCCTTGATCGCGAGGTACTCGTCGTAGCTGCCGCGATAGTCGTCGATGCTGCCATCGGGTTGCAGTTCCATGATCCGATTGGCGAGTCCACTGACGAATTCGCGGTCATGCGACACGAACAGCAAAGTGCCCGGATACTTCTCGAGTCCGATCTGCAGCGACTCGATGGTCTCCATGTCCATGTGGTTGGTCGGTTCGTCCATCAGCATGACGTTCGGCCGCGTCAGGATCAGCTTGCCGTACATCATGCGGTTCTTCTCACCGCCCGACAACACCGTCACCGGCTTCTTGGTCTCGTCACCCGAGAACAGCAGGCGCCCGAGCGTCGCCCGCACGATCAACTCGTCGTCCGCCTTCCCGGACCACTGCGACATCCAGGTCAGCAGGTCGACACGCTCGGTGAACTCCGCCTGGGGATCCTGCGGCATGTAACCTGGCTGGGCGTTCTCGACCCACGCGATGCGGCCCGCGGTGGGCTGCAGGTCGCCGGCGAGCACGCGCATCAAGGTCGTCTTGCCGATGCCGTTCGGGCCGATGATCGCCACTCGCTGGCCCGCTTCTATCGTGAAGCCGAGGTTGCGGAACACATCGCGATCGGTGCCCGGATAGCGGAATGTCAGTCCTTCCACGGTCACGGCCGAGCGGTGCAGCTTCAGCTTCTGCTCGAAGCGGATGTAGGGATTCTGCCGCGACGAGGGCCGGATCTCCTCGATCTTGATCTTCTCGATCTGCCGCTTGCGTGACGTCGCCTGCCGCGCCTTCGACGCATTGGCGGAGAAGCGTCGCACGAACTCCTGCAGGTCGGAGATCTGCGCCTTGGCCTTGGCGTTCGCGGCCTCGACGCGCTGGCGCGCCTGCACCGATGCCAGCATGAAGTCGTCGTAGTTGCCGGGGTAGATCTTCAACTGCTGGTAGTCAAGATCCGCGACATGGGTGCAGACCTGGTTCAGGAAGTGACGATCGTGGCTGATGATGATCATCGTCGCGTCGTACTCGTTGAGCGTGCGTTCGAGCCAGCCGATCGAGTGGATGTCGAGGTTGTTGGTTGGTTCGTCCAGCAGCAGCACGTCCGGCTTGGAGAACAATGCCTGGGCCAGCAGCACGCGCAGCTTGAGTCCAGGGGGCAACTCGCGCATGGTCAGATCGTGCCGCGACTCCTCGATGCCGGCGTCGATCAGGATGGCACCGGCGCGCGCCTCGGCGGTGTAGCCGTCGTACTCGGCCACGCGCGCCTCCAGTTCCGCAGCCCGCATGTAGTCGTCGTCGGTCGCGTTCGCATCGGCGTAGATCCGGTCACGCTCGGTCATCGCGCGCCACATCTCGACGTGGCCCTGCATCACGACGTCGAGCACCCGCTCGTCCTCGTAGCCGAACTGGTTCTGGTTCAGCTTGCCGAGGCGCAGCCCGGGCTGCAGCACGACCTCGCCGGACGTCGGCTCCAGCTCGTCGCCGAGGATTTTCATCAGCGTGGACTTGCCACAGCCGTTCGCACCGATGAGGCCATAGCGATTGCCGTCCGCGAACTTGACGGTGACGGCCTCGAACAACGGCTTGGCTTCGAACTGGATGCTGAGATTCTGGGTGGTAAGCATGGGGGCGCAACGGTACACGGAAGCGTGCCTCGCTGCACGTTCGCGGGCCGGGCGACATATGATGCGATGACGACGCCGGGAGACCGACATGACCGACATGCGCACGGAGCGGGACAGTTTCGGGGACGTCGCGGTTCCGGCGGCCCGGCTGTGGGGCGCCCAGACGCAGCGCTCGCTGCAGTTCTTCGCGATTTCCACCGAGACCATGCCGACGGAATTGCTGTGGGCGCTGGCGCTGGTCAAGCAGGTGTGCGCCGAGGTCAATGGTTCGCTGGGGCTTCTGCCACCGGATCGCGCACGGGCGATCGCCACGGCAGCGGCGGAGATCCTGGACGGCAAGCACCCGCAGGAATTTCCCCTGTCGCTGTGGCAAACCGGCTCCGGCACGCAGACACACATGAACCTCAACGAGGTCATCGCGAATCGCGCCAGTGAATTGCTGGGCGGTGCACGAGGCACGGCCCGCCTGGTGCACCCCAACGACGACGTCAATCTGGGCCAGTCGTCGAACGATGTCTTCCCGACTGCGATGCACGTGGCCGCGGCTCTCGGCATGACGCAGCGCCTGACGCCCGCCATCGGGCAACTGCGGGACGCGCTCGCCGCCAAGGCGATGCAATTCCAGGACGTCATCAAGATCGGCAGGACGCACTTGCAGGATGCCACGCCGCTGACGCTGGGCCAGGAGTTCTCCGGCTACTCACAGCAGCTGACGCAGTCTCTGCGCCACATCGCTTCGGCGCTGCCACATCTTCATGAACTGGCCCTGGGAGGCACCGCTGTCGGCACGGGGCTCAACACCCATCCGGACTTCGGGCGGCTGGCGGCCGCGCGCATCGCGGCGGCGACCGGACTGCCGTTCGTGCCCGCGGCGAACCGCTTCGAAGCCTTGGCAGGCGCGGATGCGATCGTGCATGCACATGGGGCGCTGAAGTCGCTGGCGGCCAGCCTGATGAAGATCGCGAACGACGTCCGCTGGCTGGCGAGCGGGCCGCGTGCCGGACTCGGCGAACTGGCATTGCCGGAAAACGAACCCGGGTCCTCGATCATGCCCGGCAAGGTCAACCCGACCCAGGCCGAAGCACTGACGATGATCTGCTGCCAGGTATTCGGCAATGACGTCGCCATCAACGTCGGTGGGGCCAGCGGCCAGTTCGAGTTGAACGTGTTCCGCCCGATGATCGCGCACAACATGCTGCAGAGCATCCGCTTGCTGGCGGACGGCGCTCGCAGCTTCGCCGTCCACTGCGTCGCAGGCATCGAGGCCAACGAGCCGCGGATCCGCGAACTGCTGGAGCGGTCGCTGATGCTGGTCACGGCGCTGACGCCCCACATCGGCTACGACCGCGCCGCAGCCGTCGCGAAACACGCGCATGCCCAGGGCCTGACACTGCGTCAGGCGGCACTCGAACTCGATGCGGTCACGGCCGAGCAGTTCGACGCCTGGGTACGTCCCGAGCTCATGGTTGGACGCTGAGTCGCCTCGCTGTCACTGCGAACCGGCCAACGCCTCGACGACTTCCTCGCGCAACAAGCCGGCCAGCAGTCGGTGCCCGGCATCGCTGGGGTGGATCAGGTCCAGGAATGGACCCTCGCCCGCCGCAGCCGCCGCGCGGTAGCGCTCATCCGGCAAGAGAACCGGGATCGCCATCTGCTCCGCCAACGCGGCGATCTGCAGGCGTCCTGGGTGCAGCGCGCCCTGCAATTCTGGTTGCTCCGGATGCAGCAACACCCGCACTCGCGCAGTCTGGTTCAGGGCCAGCGCCAGGAAAGCGCGCAGGTCATCCAGTCCACGCCGCATCAGGTCGGGATCCAGTGGCGGATAGGAATGAGCCACCGCACTGGACGGCGCTGGTGGATCGGAGGCGAGCGCATCGATCACGCGCAATCGCTGGCGCGACGCGAATTCCGCCAGTGGCACCAGCAGGTCCGGCACGGGACGGGGCTCGGGATGCATGGGCAGGAACTGCGGGTGGTCGACCAGGTCATGCCCGGACGCGACCAGCAGGATGATATCTGCGTCGAAGAAACCGAAGGCCCGCGCATAGGCCAGCCAATTGGCGGGCCCCCAGCTGCCAGTCGAGATGTTCCCGACGACCACAGGTCGACCCAGCTCTTGCGCCAGGCGGCGTTGCAGCAGCGTCGTCGCAAGTTGATCCTGACCAGTCAGCCCTGGCGCTGCCAGCACGGAATCACCGAACACCATCACGCGCAGCTCTTCGGTCGAGGTTCGCTGGGCCGGGAACGGCTCCGAACGCATGCCGTAGGCGTTGACGCGTATGGGCGCGCCCGCGCGCACGGATTCCTGATTCGGGGCATACAGGTACTCGATGGTCGGATGCGGTACGCGCACCGGCGCGAGTCGCAGCCCCAGCCAGTCCCGCATCGCGACGGCGCCACTGACGAGCGCGACGAGCAGGGCCACGAACCATCCCAGCGCGCGCATCACTGCGACAGCCTCACGCGCACGCCCGCCACCATTCTGATGTCACTGGCGGGCTCGCCCCGCTGCAGTGCGATGTCCCTCGAGTCGCCGTAGTACTCGAACCACTCCGCGCCAACGTAGGGCTCCCACTGCGCATCGAGCCGGTACCGCACGCGCAGTCCGAAGGACGTCTCGGTCGGCGGGATCCCGAAGCTGTACCACACATGATCCTCGCTGAAGATCTCGTAGTCGAACCGGGCGAGCAGCGCCAGGCGCGGATTGAACTCGTGCGCGTAGTCGAGCTGGAACCGATAACCGTTGTGCAACGGATCGCCGCCCGGACTGCCCTCACCGAGGTAGCCGGTGATGTCGACGTGAATCCCCCACGGCGAGCGACCGTAGACGCCGAGCGCCGCGAACGTGCGGGTCGGTGCTTCGCCGGTATCGTGGCGCACGCCGACGAACAGGTTCAGCCAGTCGAGCCGATCGAGCCACCGGACGGAATCCCAGAATCGCGGCGGTTGCCACAGCAGCTCGACGCGATTCTGCAGCGGCGTACCGGGCATCTTGTGGCCCTCGTCCCGCAGCAGCACGCGATGGCGCCCGACGCCGGTCGATGCCTCGATGTCCCATTTCAGGGTGTCGCCCTGGGGCCTGCCCTGCCACTCGAGCAGGTCGACACGCAGCACGGTCGCGTCAGCACGCGCCACCGCGATGCCGTCGGTGCGTGCGGCCGCCGCACTGGCGCAACCGGCTGCCAGCAGGCACGACAGCGACCATGTCCAGACTCCGTTCGAAGGCATGGGGTTCCAGGATGCCGAGCGCGACGCGCGACAATGTACCGGCAATGACAGGCGGAATCGTCGCCGCAGATCGACGTTGCCTTGACTCCACCGCGAACTCATCCTGCTTGCACCTCGAGCGCGACCCGCTCCCCCGACTCCATCGCGCCTTCCATGCCGTTCATCAGCACCGCCGTGTGATCGCCGCGAAATGCACGCGTCCGTGCGACTGGCGCAGCACGTCGCCGAAACGCGCGATCTGGCCGGGCGCGCGAAACGGCAGATGCCCGCGCGTCCACGGATCGCGGTCCCAGTTCGCGACTGCCAGCGGTCGGATTGCGCCGGCGACCGCAGGGCGCACCGCGATGAATTCACGCAGTGCACGCTCGCCGGCATCGACGTCGTTCAGCTGCTCATAGCCGCGGGCGGACATGCCCGCGCGGAAATTCCACAGGTAGTGACCGCCGGGATGCGAGTGCCAGAATACCTGACCGACCGTGGCGAGGGTGGACGCCGAAACCGTCGAGCTCCCAGTACGGTCGGATCACTTCGAAAGAACACGGACAGTCCGCGCGTGTATGAACCTGTGCGACCGCAGCACGCTGCAACGGCGGCAAACCCGGTTCGACCGGGCGATCCCCCGCAGCACCGGCAGCAACGGAATCGTGCAGACGACTCGCGATGCACGCAGCCGACGCCGCGTGCCGGACCGCGACGCCGGACGCATGATGACTTCGACATGGTCGCTCCGATCGCGAATCGCGACGACCGGCACACCCAACAGGACATCGCCGCGCAGCAGGCCACGCATCCCTTCCGGTAGGCGGCTCATGCCGGCGGAGATCGTGCGCAGGCTGTCGATGGAACCCATCTGCGGCGACAGGCGAGCAGCGCGCAATTGCCAAAGCGCGGAGACAGCGCGCGTACCATCTGTTGAAAGCGTCATGTCGAGGTAGCGCAGCGCCGCGTCGCTGACACCGCGACCGCGCAAGTACTGATCGAACGGCACGTCCAGCGCGGCATGCCGCGGATCCAGCCAGCTGTCCAGGTCCTCCAGCGGCGACGGCCGTGGCAACGTCGTCTGGGCGAGCGCGAACGGCCCCATGCCCCCGGTGCGACGTTCCGCGGCAGGCAGATCGTTGAGATCGGAAGTGTCCCACTGCGCCGGCGTCATCAGTTGCCCGCGCACTGCAAGTGCGAACTGCAACTGCACGCCGTCCGCCCAGCGATGCATCACCAGGCCGCCGATGCGGTCGATCATCGAAAGCGTGCGGGCATAGCCGCTGCCGACTTCCGTACCGCCGCTCTCCGGCCGGCCGTCGAGATGATCAAGCGTGTGCACGCGTCCACCGACGCGTCGCGCGCCTCGACGACGGTCACGCTCGCGCCTATCCGGGTAGCAGGATCGCCGCCTGCAGGCCCGCCAGGCCCGCGCCGATCACGATCACATCGGCATCGAGTCGCGAACGCGCGGTGCGGGCCGGGGCAACAGTCGCCATGGCCAGCCCGCCCGCACCCAGCCCCGCCAAGGCCTGGCGTCGGGAGACGGGCTTGACCCGCAGGGCAACCATTTGCAGATCTTAGCCCGGGCCAGCACGGCGTGCGCGAGCCGGCCGCATCACTTGCTCCTGCTTCGCCGACGGCGTGGTTCACTTGCCAGACAACAAGAATTGGGAATAAAGAATGCCGCCGCGTGGCGTGTCCTGTCCTGCATGCTCCTGGGTCTGGTTCCGTCGGAGACGTGCTGGGCCGCCGCGACGACCGTCCAGTTACCGGGCGGTACGCGATTCATGATCGAATTGGCGCACACGATCACCTCCGGCAGAACGCCCGTCGGCAGTCCCGTGTTTTTCCGGGTGGCGGAGAACGTGACGGTTGGCGATCAGGTCGTCATCCGCAAGGGCACCGTGGTGGAAGGCCGCATGCAGGCCGTGGGCGATCGTGGCATGGCTGCCACGAGCGGCACCATCAACTTTGGCGTCCGGCACGTACCCGCCGTCGACGGGCAAAACGTTCGCGTGCTGGCCAGCGTTTCCAACAAGGGCCGCAGTCGCGATGGAGCGATGCTCGGCTGGGTGTTCATGTGGGGCTGGTTTGGCCTGGCAACGCGGGGGGTCGATGCGTTTGCACTGCGTGGCGCCCAGCTGGAGGCTGAAGTCCTGACCGACAGGACGATTGCCGCATCGCCACCCAACCCACCCGAGCCCGTCGCGATGTCCATTCGATCGGTGGAGGCGACCGGCGTCCGGGTTGGTCGACGCAAGGTCGATGAGATCTTGGTGAGCCTGGAACGCGCGACCGCACTCTTGCCGCTGGTGCTCGAAGTGCCTGCTGCCGGGCCCGTCACTGCGGCGACGCTCATCAGCACGAATGGCGTGGATACCGTGGAAGAGGTCGCCGCAACGGCCGTCGCCGATGGTCGGGTGGAATTCAACCTCTGGGATATCGTCAAGTACTGCGACGACGGGGATAACACTCTCACGTTGCGCTTGACGGGTGCCGGTGGGGAACCCATCGATGCGACGGCGTCCCTGCGCGTCCGTCTGAAGCGAAAACAATAGTCGAGGCTGAACATGACAAGCTGGCGTGTGCCGGTGTGCGGCACCCTCGTTTTGCTCGCGGCTGCGGCGTCGGTCAACGCGCAGGACGCTACACCACCTGCGACGAACAGCGACTCCACCGCGATCGCTGTCGCGCCGGAAGCACAACCCGCTGAACCGACGACCCCCACGGCCGTGACCTTGCCGGCGGGCGCAGCGATTCCGTTGCGGTTCTTGTCCACCGTCAGCTCCGGCACCCATGCCCGGGGGCAGCAGTTCGATCTCGAGGTAACCGACAACATCAATGTCGGCAATGCCGTCGTGATTCCGGCCGGATCCACCGCGACCGGCGAAGTGATCCACGTGGATCGGGCACGGGGACTCGGCAAGGCTGGCGAGCTGATCGTCTCCGCGCGCCACGTCGTCGTCGGCGAACGCGTGATCAAGCTGCGATCGCGGCTGTCGATGACGGGCCAGGACAAGTCGATGCAGGCGCTGTGGCTGGTGCCCTGGATTCGCGGCAAGGATCTCGAGGTGCCGATTGACACGGAGGTCATCGCCCGCACCGTCACGGACGAGAAGTTCGATGTTCCGTTGGCTCACTCTGAATCTCAATCTCCATAAGAGGTCTTACTGAATGAAACCGATTTCTGGTTGGTCGTCGCTCGTTGCCGCTGCAATGCTGTGCGGCACGCTTGCCGCGGCGCAGGACGCACCGCCCGTTGACCCGGCGCAACCCGAGGTTCCCGCGGCGCCTGAGGCGCCGCCTCCAAGCGATGCCCCGACCTCGGTCGAATCGCCAGCGGAGCCTGCGCCGGCCGACACCGCGACCGAGGCATCCGGCACGGGCACGGTCGTCTTCTTTCGTCCGAGCAAGTTTGTCGGTGCCGCCATTGGCTTCAAGGTTCGCGAGAACGGCCAGGAGCTTGGCAAATTGCGCAACGGCAAGTACTTCGTTCTTCAGGTGGCGCCGGGCGTGCATCAGTACGAGGTGCAGGGTGAAGCCAAGGACGTGCTGACGCTGGAAGTCGAGGCCGGCGAGACCTACTACGTTCAAGGGGTGCTGGGCGCCGGCATCATGGCAGGTCGACCGAACCTGACTCCGTCTGATGCCAACACATTCGAAGCGTTGAAACCCAAGCTCAAGGAAGTACCGCCACTGACTGGCGACGACGCCAAGGACTAGAAGCACCCAGGTCCGGCACCGTCGAACGGATGCCGGTTATCTGAGGAACTCGCGAACTCGGGTCAGCGCCTGCTGCGGCGCCTCCTCATGCGGCAGATGCCCGACGTCAGGCAAGGCGACGAGCCTGGCGTCGGGCAGCCACCGCAGGTAGTCCGCCGCGTTACGGAATGGGATCATCGCGTCCCGCTGGCCCCAGACCAGCAGGGTCGGCGCCCGGACACGCTGCAGGATCGGCACCGGATCGCTCAGGATCGTCTGGGCCATCCGCTGCAGCACGGCACCGCGCACGCCCGGTGCGAGCAACAAATCGTGATAGCGCGTCAGGACTTCATCGGTGATCAGCTTCGCGTCCGCGTAGCCTGGCTCGAGGTTCATGCGCAGCATGAACTTCGGCAGCACGACGCGCATCAGCGACGCGAACCGCGGCACCTCCGGAGCCTTGCCGTACTCCGAACCCCGGGCTGGCGAACCCATCCGGTGAGATCAATACCAGCCTGTCGATCCGATCCGGATGGGCGGCGGCGAACTGCCACGCGATGCGCCCGCCCATCGAGTGCCCGACGACACTGGCCCGCGCGATGCCGAGCTGATCGAGCAACGCGACGATCACGGCGACACTGCGCGCGTCCGAGTAGTCATTGCCGGGGTCTGGCCCCGTCAGGCCGAAGCCCGGCAGGTCGAAACGTATGACCCGAAAGCCGGTCAGACCGTCGGCCCAGGCATCCCAGGTGTGGAGGCTGGCGCCGAGACCGTGGAGCATGACGACCGCTGGCGCAGCGGCCGGCCCGCTGTCGCGCACGTGCAGGCGCAAGCCCGCGACATCGACGAACTGGCTGGGCGGCCCGGCATATTTCGCCTCGAGCCCATCGCGCGGTTTGTCAGGGGTCCACAGCGCCAGCACGACCACGACCAGCGCGCCAACGATCCACAGCAACCACTTCATCTCCACCTCATCGCAAGTACGACAGAGTATGCACTGTCGACCCACGAACGACGCGTCGCCGCGACCACCCGCCGCGCGAGTGGCCGCCCGTCGCTTCCCAACGCCGTCCCTTCGTGCAATGGTCCGGGACCTGCACGACACCTTCCATGACGGGTCATCAGATGCGTCAATCTGCTGCAGACGCCGCCGTCCGCGCCACGTGGCGCAGCTGGCGAGAGACCTTGCGCCGCGCCCGCGCGCGCCCGCGGAGTCGCCGCCGCTTGCATGAGTTCAGGATTGCGACGCGACGACTGCAGGCGATGGAGCAACTGCTCGCGCCAGCGCGTTCCGGCCGGCAGGTAATTCCGTCCGCCGGGGTCGAACCGGCGTTTCGGGCGGCAGGCAAGCTGCGCGACATCCAGCTTTGCGTCGAGCGCCTGCACGCATTGCGTAACACGCACCCGGTCGCGGGGACGATAGAAGCCGCGCTTCGGGCCCAACTACCGCGACGCGAGCGCAAATACGAACGGGCGCTGCGCGAGATCGACGTGACCCGCTGCAAACGCGCGGTGCGAGCGTTGCGGGCGAACGCCGACCTGCAGCGCGCCCGGCGCCGACTGCGCTCCAGGCAGCAACGACTACGCTCGACGCTGCGGGAGCTTCCGGCGCACCCGACGCTCGCGCAATTGCATCGGCTGCGACTGCGTGTCAAGCAGCTGCGCTACATGCAGGAGTGGATCGCTCCAGCAGCGCGCGAGTCCGCGCCGCCGGAACTGTCGTATCAATTGCCTTTGATGCAGCGGAAGCTCGGCGAGATTGCCGATACGCGGGCGCTGCGGCGGGCGGTCGAGCGCTGGAAGCCGGCGAACAAGTGCGACACCCGTGCGCAGGCACGCCTGCTGCGCCACATCCGACCACCACGCTGGAACGTCACGGGAAAGGGTTGAATTCAGGGCGGTACGCCGGCAGTCTCAGACAATGAGTGCATGGCTTCGTGGCGGCGTGATCTACCAGATCTACCCGCGTTCATTCCGTGATTCGAACGCTGACGGTGTCGGCGACATCAAGGGCATCATCGACAAGCTCGATCATGTCGCGGGCCTGGGTGTCGATGCGATCTGGATCTCGCCGTTCTTCCGTTCACCGATGAAGGATTTCGGCTACGACGTCGCCGACTACTGCGACGTCGATCCGGTATTCGGCGCGCTGGGCGACTTCGACATGCTCATCTTCCGCGCGCATTCGCTGAACCTGAAGGTGATCGTCGACCTCGTGTTTTCGCACACGTCCGACCAGCATGTCTGGTTCCAGGAGAGCCGGTTCAGCCGCGACAACGCGCGCGCGGACTGGTACGTCTGGGCCGATGCGAAGCCGGACGGCTCGCCGCCGAACAACTGGCAATCGATGTTCGGCGGTCCTGCCTGGACCTGGGACTCGCGGCGACGCCAGTACTACCTGCACAACTTCCTCGCCGCGCAACCCGACCTGAACATCCGCAACCCGCAGGTGCAGACCGCGCTGCTCGATGCGGCACGCTTCTGGCTGACGCGGGGCGTGGACGGCTTCCGGCTGGACGTCGTCAACTTCTACGCCCATGACGACCAGTTGCGCGACAACCCGCCGCTCGATGCGTCCGCGACCCCCGTGCGCCCGCACGAGTTCCAGCGCCACATCTACGATCGCACGCGCCCCGAAGCCTTCCAGTTCATCGGCCGGTTGCGCAAACTGCTCGACGAGTACGGCGCCATCTCGATCGGCGAGATCGAGGAGACGATCCGATCCGCGTCCAGCGCGATTACACCGAAGGACGCGACCGCCTCCACTCCGCCTATTCGTTCTTCCTGCTGCGCGCGCAATCGGCAACGCCTGCGTTGTTCCACGAGGCACTGGCCGGCTGGCAGGGCGCCTCCGGCTGGCCGGCCTGGAGCCTGTCGAACCACGACGTGGTCCGCTGCGCGACACGCTTAGGTGCGGAAGATCCGCTGCGGGCAAAGGTGCTGCTCGCCGTGCTGCTGAGCCTGCGCGGCACGCCGATCCTCTATCAGGGCGACGAACTCGGCCTGCCACAGGCCTATGTGCCGTATGACAGGCTGAGGGACCCGGAGGCCATCGCCTTCTGGCACCGCATGGCGCGGGACGCGACGGCGCCCGCACGCCGATGCCCTGGACGGTGACCAAGCCGCTTGCGGGATTCACGATCGGCGATGAATCGTGGTTGCCGATGGATCCGCGTCACCGCAACAACGCCGTGGATGTGCAAGAGGCCGACCCGGAATCGGTCCTGAATTTCACGCGGACGCTGCTGGCGCTGCGTCGCGAGACCGCTGCGTTGAGCAAGGGTGATTACGTACCGCTCGACGGCGGCGAGGATGTGCTGTCGTTCGAGCGGCGCAGCGGCGACGACCGGCTCTGGTGCGTGTTCAACCTGGGGGAACGGGCGGCGGACTGTGCCGCACCCGCTGCGCTCACGGAGCGCCTGCTGCAGGTCGGCAACGTCGCGATGTCCACGGATCGGGTACGACGACGGCCACGGCGCGCTGATCGCGCGCGTGGGCGGGTGAGCACGATCCGGCAGGCCCTCGCGCCTGGCGGCCGGTGACGGCACGTGGTCCGACTGATCGCCCTGACCGTCTCCTGGATCGCACGCAAGCTCGGGCTCCTGGCGTTGATCCTGGCGACCCTGCTCGTCGCATCCTGGTTGCGCAGCGAATGGACCGAGCTGCGCGCGGTCCGCGCTGGCATTGCTGAACAGGAATCGGCGCTGCGGCAGTTGCGGGCGGAGCTCGCCGGACTCGACGCGGCGATCGCCGCCGGCGACACCGACTGGCGCGCGCAGCTCGAACGGACCATGCAACCGCTGCGCGATGAACTGGCCTCGCTTGCAAACGCGGATGGCCGCGGCAGAACCCAGATGGCAGCTGGCCATGAGCCGGTTTTCCGACCTGCAGGAGCAGGCGCGTGCCGCGCGCGCGGCGGCGGTCGAGGCAGAGCAGCGCGCCGCCCGTCTCGAGCAAGCGCTGCGCTGGTGGGATCGGTACCTCGAACCGGCGAAGCTGGCCGGCGTCGAGGCGGCGAAGGCAAAAGCCGCGTTGTTGCAGGCCAACGCGCGCAGCTGGGAGCAGGCACGGGACAAGGTCGCACCGCTGATCCAGCAGTCGCCGGTTGCCGCATTGCAGGCCCGCAGCCGACGGCTCGAGCAGGATCTCGCCGCCGTGTCGGGCTCGTTGTCGCCGCAGCAGGCCGCACTGCGCGCGGAGCGCGAGCGGCGCGTCCAGCAGGCCACGGCCCTGGAACAGGCGCTCGCACGGCAACGCGATCGTGTCGCGCAGGATCCGCGCCAGCGCCTGATCGCCGAGGTCATGGCACGCCTGCCGCTGGCACTGACCATCCTCGCAGCGGTCCTGTTGGCCCCGCTGCTCGTGAAGACCTGCCTGTACTTCGCCGTCGCGCCGATTGCAGAACGGCTGCCGCCCACCCAGGTGCTCGCGCAGGACTCGGGTGTCGTCGACGCAGCGGCCACTTCGGCCGTGTCGCTGCCGCTGGACCTTGCGTCGAACGAAGAGCTGCTGGTCCGCCCGGATTTCCTGCAGAGCAGCAGCCAGCATGCGATCAAGCGGACGCAGTGGCTGCTGAACAGCCGATTGCCCTTTGCGAGCCTGGCCGCGGGCCTGGTCGCACTGACACGGATCCGCCCAGCTCCCGCCGGCAGCACGCAGGTCGTCGTTTCCTCGCGCGAGGATGCGTTCGGCGAGGTCGCGACGATCGACCTGCCCACCGGCGCGGCCATGGTCGTGCTGCCCCGTGCGCTGGCCGGCGTGGTCAAGCGCACCGATCAGCCACTGCGGATCTCCCGCCACTGGCAGCTGGCGACGCTGCAGGGCTGGTTCACGCTGCGATTGCGCCACCTGGTTTTCCACGGGCCCTGCCGTCTCGTCATCAAGGGCCGGCGCGGAGTCCGCGCGGAACAGCCGCAGGCGGCGCAGCCCCGCATCATCAACCAATCGGCTACGTTGGCGTTCAGCGCCCGCCTCCACGGCCAGGTCACGCGCTGCGAGACCTTCATGGCGTACCTGCGCGGCCACGATCAGCTGTTCAACGATCGCTTCTCGGGCGACTCGGGCACATTTGTCTACGAGTTGTCGCCGGTGGATGCGCAGGGTCGGCGCGTGGGCCGGGGCCTCGAAGGCATCGTCGATGCCGTACTGAAGGCGTTCGGCATCTAGCGCCTGCGCCCGAACGCTCAACGCGGGCCCAGCACGTCCTCGATCATGGCGCGGAACTCGTCCACCGTACGTCGGCCCTGGATCTTCTTCGCGACGCGCCCGTCGCGATCGACGAGGTAGGTCGTCGGCAGGATTTCATTCCAGGCCGGATCAAGCACGCTGACGACCGTGTCCATGTCGGCGGTCGAGCGCAACAGCGTCCGCAACTTCGGGAACTGCTTCGCCCGGAACGGCTCCACCAGCCCCGCCAACTGGTCCGGCTCGTCCATGCCGACGCCGAGCAACACGACGCCGCGCGGCGCCAGCTCGGCCTGCAACGCAACCAGATCCGGCACCTCGCGCAGGCAGGGCACGCACCACGTCGCCCACAGATTGACGATCACGACGTTGCCGCGCAACGCTGCCAGCTCCGCGCGCAGATCCTGCGCGGTCGCCAACCGCGTCGTCGGGACCGGCTTCGGCGCCGCGCCCGCTGCGGGGCCAGCCGCGGTGGCCGCGGTAGCCAGCAGTGCCGCGCACAGCAGCGCCGCGCACGGCAGCGCAGCGCGGATCAGCGGGGCAGCCATCGGTACCGATGCCCTACTGCGCCGACGTCTGCCGCGCCTGCCGCAGTTCGGCGCCCCGTGGCCAGCGGATCGAGTGGATTTCCCGTCCCTGCTGCCACGCGACCTGGACCGTCCCGTCGCTCCGCGCCGCGACGACCGGCAGCTGCGCGCTGCCCGCCGGCGCTGGCAGTTGCGCCACGGCGCCGAAGGTTCGCCCGCCATCGGTCGACGAGCGGGTGAACACCCGCCGTCCGCCATCGCCGACCTTGGCATGCCAGAACAGGTGCAGTACGTTGCCGGCCAGTGCGAGTACCGGTGCGTCGGAGACCGCGGCCTCTGGATGCACCAGGACGGGCGCGGAGAAGGTCTTGCCGCCATCGTCGGAGCGCACGAAGTGCACGCCGGGTGTCGCTTCGCCGGCGCTGAAATACGCGGCCCAGACCTGATCACCGGATGCCGCCAGCGCAGTCGGCTTCAGCGGACAGCCGTCGATCGCCCACCGGTTCGGCGACAGGCGCTGGCGCGCGGAGAAGGTCGCACCGCGATCCACCGACAGCGAGACGACGCTGTCGCGATACTTGCCGTCCACCTGGCGCGAACCGACGAACAGCCGGTCGCGTTCGTCGACGAACGCGGTCAGCTGGCAGCACGGGCAGACATCCGCCGGGTAGATCTCACGGTCGGTGGAAAACGTCTTGCCGTCGTCGGTCGACACGGCGAGGAACACCTTGCCCGAATCGCCCTCCTGCTGCATGTCACGGGTGTCGATCCACATCGTGTAGACCGTGCCGCGGCCGTCGACCGCCATCGTCCCGAACACGTGCGCGTGCGTCAGGCCGCCGTGGACCAGGTGACTGGCATCGCTGGTCGGCATGGTGTTCAGTCGCTGCGGTGTCGCGAAGCTCTTGCCGCCATCGGTCGAGCGCGTGTACATCGCGACGGCATGCGGCTTGCCGTTGGCCGGGTTGACGTCGTTGCCCGGGTAGAACACATGGATCGTGCCGTTGGCGCCCGCCACGACCCGCGGCTTGCTGACCGTGAAGCCCCAGACATCGCCCTCCACCGCGTTGACCCGCACCGCCGGCGCGAAGGTCTGGCCACCGTCGGTCGAGCGCGCGAAGTACAGGTTGGTCGTCGCCATGTGGGAGTGGCCATGTCCGCCGGTATCGTGCTTGCCGGCGTTGGGGTCGGTGTCGATCCAGACCATGTTGATGGCGCCGTCCGGCCCGAGTGAAATCTCCGGACCCTGCGCCTCGTGGCCTTCGGTGCTGACCCGCGTCGAGTCGTCCTGCCCGGCCGGGGCGGGAACGGCGACCATGCCGGTCAACAGCGCGGCGATGAGCGCGTACGCGCGAGCGTGATTGGCGTGCTGCATGTTACCCCCCGCAATCGTCGCGCGCGGCCGCGCGCCACCCGTGACCGTAGTCCCGACGCGATGCCCCGTCAAACCGGCGCGCCGCATGTCCACAGGTTGGGGAAATATCGGGAAACGGCCGAGGCAATTGGTGGAAAGGGAGGGACTCGAACCCTCGACCCCGGCATTATGAGTGCCGTGCTCTAACCGGCTGAGCTACCTTTCCAGCGCCGATTTCAGGGCGCGGCAGTGTGCGTGCGGGCACCGGCACTGTCAAGGCGCGGGGGCCGTGACCGAGTTCCGCCAGACCGATGCAATCCCCAATATTTTCAATGCATTGGACGCGGCGCGTTGCAGAGGGCCAGTGGCTCAGCGCAGCTTGAACCAGTCCGGCCGCGCGAGCTTCTGCGTGTCGCCGCTGCGCTCGCGCAGCTTGCGCTCGATCCGCAGCGCAGGCCGCAGCGCCGGCAGGCCCAGCAGGCGCCGCCGCTCTTCCTCGAGTCGCGCCTTGAGATAAGGCAGCAACGCGGTTTGCGCGGACCCGTCATCGTCGTTCGCCGCCCCGAAGGTTGCGCTGCAATAGGCGCTGAAATACTCGGCGTACAGTTCTTCGTAGTTCGCGAGTGGGTCGCCGAACACATCGTCGTGGGCGAGGCGCACGCCGACGTGCAGCGTGCAGATCAGGCTGCAGGCAGAGCGCAGGAACTCGGCATGTTCGATCAGCAGCGATTCATTGTAGCTGCGCGCGGGCCGCAGCTGCGTGATCACATGGCGTCGCACTTCGCCGCGCACCTTGCCGTCGCGCAGGTACTCAAACGGCGCCTTGCGATGGATCAGCTGGAACGCGGTGCGCCGCAGTTCGACGACTTGCGCTTCCTCGCGCCGGTGCGCCGCCACGGCGCGCATCAACGCCGAATGCTCATGCTCCCAACGCGACCAGGCGCTGGCATCCTCGAGCATGCGTTTGGCGAGCTGCCGCACGCGCGAGTCATCGGCGCGTAGCGCGGCATCCATGCATTCGCCGGATTCGCGCATCAGCAATGCGTGAGTCATTGCGCCCTGTCGCATCGGCGTCCCCTGCAGTACACGGCTGAACATAGCGCCAGTTCAAGCCTGGCGCCTTATGTCGTGCGGGGGCGACAGGCCCTCAGCGGTTGCGAGGCACCGGCCCCGACATCAGCGGCAGGTACTGCGTGTCGCCCGCGGGTCGGCGCAGCCAGGGCTCGATCAGCAGACTGGGCTGCAGGGGCGGCAATCGCAGCAAACGCCGCCGCTGCTCTTCGAGCTTGGCCTTCAGGTAGGGCAGCAGTGCGCGCTGCCGCGTGCGTTCGGTGGCGTCGGCCCCCTGGCCCAACGTGGCGACGAAGTACGACTGCAGGTAATCCGCATGCAGTTCGTGATACCGCGCGAGCGGATCCTCGAACACGCCATCCTCGATGACGGCGACGCCGACGAACCGCGCGCACAACAGGCTGCACGCGGCACGCAGGTAATTGGAGTGCTCGGTCAGCAGCGCTTCACTGTAGCTGCGCGTCGGGTGCATCAGGCGAATGATGTCGCGCCGGGCTTCGCCGCGGACCTGCTGGTCGCGCAGGTGCTCGAACACGCCGGTCCGGTGGATCAGCTGGAACGAGCGCAGCTTGAGCTCGCCGACCTGCACGTCGCGGCGTCGATGGCCGGCGACGCTGCGCATCATCTCGGCGTGCTCGACCTCCCAGCGCTGCCAGGCGCGGGTGTCGTCGAGGATGCGCGCCGCGACGAGGCGCGCCTCCGGCTCTGGCGCGCGCAGCGCTGTTTCGAGACAGCGCTCCGACTCGCGCATCAGTACGGCATGCGACAGGCCTGGATTTGCCACGATTCTGTTCTCCCCGCGATCCCCGTTCGCCGGTGGTGGCACGGGTGTTGTAGTCCTTGTTTGTTGAAGGCGTCAAATCGCGCTGGAACTGGTCACGCCGGGGGCGCGGCTACTGTCAAATGCCGCAGCGCAACAACCGGTCAAGCCCGGGCCAGCCCTGCCGATACCCCTTCCGGACGTCGCTGCTTGCAGGCGGCCGGGAGTCGGCATGGGTCGGAAATCACGGGCAAGGACTCGGGTTGTGCGGGTACGCCGCCGCGGTGAGTGGCTGCTGTACGCCGTGGCGCTCGCCGCCGGGTGGCTGCTGTCCGCCTGCGGTGGCGCGTCGACGGAGGACGCCGCAGCCGCACCAGCGGTGGCCAACTCACCGGATGTGGCCATCGCGCAGCAGGTGTACGCCGGTACGCCGCGCACTCCCGCCGACTTCTACACGGAGCCGATGCCGGTCGGCGTCACCGGGCCGGTCGCGACCGTGCACCTGAAGAACTCGGACGTCACGCCGGCAGCGAACGGCCCGCGCTTCGAACTGTGCACCGATGACACCGGCCAGGCGATCAGCTGGTCCGAGATGCGGCCCAGCTTCAACGGCAGCTATGCCGACATCGTGGACATGTCGAGCAACGACCAGCGCATCGAAATCATCCGCGTGCCGCGCAGCGACTCGACGGCGCGACTGCAACATCGGGTGTTCCGCTGCAGCTACCTCGACCGCTCGACGACCGATCTCGATGCACCGTCGGGGCAGGCGGGCACCGTGAACTCGCTGCCGCTGGACACTGCCGCGCTGAAGCGGATCAGCGAGTACCTGTGGCGCTTCACGATCCACAACAATGCGGATCATGTGGTGCTGGCCAGCGAAGCGCGCGCCGCCCCCGCGGGACGGATCGCGCACGCGATCGAGATGGCGCGGCTGACCCGGGCCGCCACCGCCGGCGCCTGCGACACGATCGACATCCTGCGCTGGACGCATACCGCGGACACCGCGACAGGTGCATTGCAGCGCGAACTCAGCGATATCCGCAGTTTCCAGGCGCGTCGCGACAACCTCGGCACGGTCACGCTCTGCCCCTGACATCGGCCTTGGGCCGGCCAACCGGTCGCCGTCGCGTATCATTCCCGAACCGAGTCCGGACCGGAGGGGGACATGATGGCTGCGATCGCCGTGCGACATTCGTGGTATCTGGGCGCGTTGCTGGCGTTGGCCGCGTCGACGGGCATCGCCCAGGGTCGCCCCGTGGCGGCAACGGGCGGCGCGGATGGCGCGATCACAGTGATCCATGCCGGCACGCTGCTCGCGGCGCCACCGGCAAACCCGCGTCAGCGACAAACCATCGTCATCCGCGGGGATCGTGTCGTCGAGATCCGCGATGGTTTCGTCGATCCGCAAGCATTCGTTGCTGCTGGCACGGCTGCACCTGCGCTGGTCGACCTGTCGACGCACTTCGTGTTGCCGGGGTTGATCGACGCGCACGTGCATCTGGCGTTCCAGTCGGGGGCAGTCCGGCTGATCGCATACCGGCAGAGCGACTCGGAGCAGGCGCTGACGGCGTTGGTGTTCGCCCGCCGGACGCTGGCAGCCGGGTTCACGACGGTGCGCGACCTGGCCTCTGGCCCGGAAGTGATGTTTGCGGTGCGCAATGCGATCCGCGCCGGGCGCTACCTCGGTCCGCGGATACTGTCGCCGGGCTGCCGATCACCGGCCCGCGGCGGCCATGGTGATTTCCCGGCTCGCGCGACGACCTCTGGCAGGATCCGCAGATCCGCCAGTCCGGCATCTGCTGGGATGAAGGCTCCTGTCGTGATGCCGTGCGGGCGCAGATCAAGCGCGGCGCGGACGTCATCAAGCTGATGGCCAGTGGTGGCTTCGCGTCAGGCACGGGCGCGCTGCAGCAACTGACCGCCGGGGAGATGCGCGCGGCGGTCGATGCCGCGCACATGCGCGGCGTGCGGATCACCACCCATGCCTATGCGGCGAGCGCGATCGCCGACGCCGTGCGTGCCGGCGTCGACTCGGTCGAGCATGGCATCGGTCTGGACGATGCAACGGCGCAGGAGATGGCGAAGCGCGGCACCTACTTCGTGCCGACGCTGATGGTGTACCAGCCACCGCAGCGTGATGCGCGGGCGTCGATGGCGGCGAGCGCCGGTGCGCCCGAGATGTCGCAGCGCGCGATCCAGCGCGCGATCCGCCACGGCGTGCCGCTGGCGTTTGGCACGGATACCGGCGTCGGCTGGCCACATGGCTCGAATGCGCGCGAGTTCCAGTTGCTGATCACCGCCGGACTGACGCCGATGCAGGCGCTCGCGACGGCAACGACCGCTGGCGCGGCCAACCTTGGCCTCGACCAGGAGATCGGGCGCGTCGCGCCGGGCTTCGTCGCCGACATCATCGCGCTGCGCGCCGACCCGCTGGCGGACGTTGCGGCACTCGGACAGGTCGACTTCGTCATGAAGTCCGGCCGCCTCGCCAAGCAGGACGGCGCGATGCTGCCTGCCGAACGCTGGGACGGCGATCGCTACGCCCATCCCTGAGCGGTGCCGCGCCCGGATGGGCGCGTGTCAGCGCCGCGGCATGCGCCGCAGTTCGCGCACCCACGCAGCCGTCGCAGGCTCCTGCGTGCCGGTCACGACGAACACGCGCCGGCGCGCGTCGCGATGCACGGCGCTGACGATCGCCACTTCGGCCAGATCCGCGCGGCCGATCGTACCTTCCGGCGGCGGCCCATTGGGATCCGGCGCGATGGCCGGCGCGCGCATTTGCAATTCTTCGAGCGACGCCTGGTACCGAGACTGCGCGACGATGCGAATGCCGTAGCGGTGCGCGGGCCGCGGCAGGATGCCCGTGGGCCGCAGGATCACGTAGTCGAGCCCTGACGCGATCAGCAGCTTCTCGGCCTCGCGCTTCGCGGCGAAGCCGCGCTTGAACGGTCCCTGCGGCCAGTCGGAATCAGGCCGGCCCACCGTCATGCCGGTGATCAGCACGATGCGCTTCACGCGCGCGTTGCGCCCAGCCGCGATCAGGTTGCGCATGCCGCCAAGGTCGACTGCATCGACGCCGTTCGGACCCTCGAGCGAGCGCGTCGCCGCGGCGTTGATGACGACGTCGATGCCGGCCAGCGCGGGCGCCAGCGTCTCGGGTTTGGTCAGATCGCCCTGCACCCAGTCGCGGTCACCGCTCCAGCGCTGCTTCGCGCGCCCGATGTCGCGCACCAGCAGGCGCGGTCGGGCGCCGATGGCATCCAGCGCCGCGACGATGTCGCCGCCATTGTTGCCGGTGGCGCCGATCACGAGGATGCGGGTCTTGCGGATGCGCTCGGCGAGCTCCGCCGATGCCGGCGCGTAGGCGGGTGCGTCCTGGTCGGGCCGGCTGGGCTTGGTCGCGGTGGCGGGCACGGCAGCCGTGGCTGCCAGCAGCGTGGCGAGCAGGACGGTCAACAATTGGCGCATGGCGGTGCCTGAAATTCGGCTGATGACGCCGCTGGTATACCCGCAGGCGCCGCGATGCGCCATCATTGCTGCCTCGCGCGACCTTTTTCCGGTGGCGCCACAAGACCGGGGACCCAGGATGATCCGCTATTTGAAGAACGGCCGTTCGGCCGACGACGCCGCCAGCGACGACGCGAAGGTGCGCGCCACCGTGGAGACGATGCTCGCCGAGATCGGCCGGCGCGGCGATGCCGCCGTGCGCGAGTACTCCGACAAGCTCGACAAGTGGTCGCCCGCTTCGTTCCGGCTCGGCAAGGCGGACATCGACGACTGTTACCGCCAGCTGCCGCAGCAAGCCATCGACGACATCCGTTTCGCGCAGACCCAGGTGCGCCGCTTTGCCGAAGTGCAGCGCGCGGCGCTCAAGGACGTCGAAGTCGAGACGCTGCCCGGCGTGATCCTCGGCCACCGCAACGTGCCGATGGAGTCCGTGGGTTGCTATGTGCCGGGTGGCAAGTATCCGCTCGTCGCCTCGGCGCATATGAGCGTCGTGACTGCGAAGGTCGCGGGCGTGCCGCGCGTGATCGCGACCGCGCCGCCGTGGCAGGGCAAGCCCGCTCCCGCGATCGTCGTCGCCATGGACATGGCCGGCGCCGACGAGATCTACACGCTGGGCGGCGTGCAGGGCATCGGTGCGATGGCGCTCGGCACCGAGACCATCAAGCCGGTCGACATGCTGGTCGGCCCCGGCAATGCGTTCGTCGCCGAGGCCAAGCGCCAGCTGTTCGGCCGCGTCGGCATCGACCTGTTCGCAGGGCCGACCGAAACACTCGTGATCGCCGACGACACCGTCGACGGCGAGCTGTGCGCGGCGGACCTGCTCGGCCAGGCCGAGCATGGCCCCAACTCCCCGGCCGTGCTGCTGACGAATTCCGAGCAGCTCGCGCACGACACGATGCGCGAAGTCGAGCGCCAGCTCACGGTGCTGCCCACGGGCGAGATCGCCGGCAAGGCCTGGCGCGACTACGGCCAGGTCATCGTCTGCGACACCTATGAAGAGATGGTGCAGAAGGCCGACGAGATCGCGTCCGAGCACGTGCAGGTCATGACCCGCGACCCGGATTACTTCCTGAACAACATGCGCAACTACGGCGCGCTGTTCCTCGGGCCCGAGACCAATGTGTCGTACGGCGACAAGGTCATCGGCACCAACCACACGCTGCCCACCAAGAAGGCGGCGCGCTACACCGGCGGCCTCTGGGTCGGCAAGTTCATCAAGACCTGCACCTACCAGAAGGTCACGAAGGAAGCGTCGCTGCTCGTGGGTGAGTACTGCTCTCGGCTCTGTGCACTCGAAGGCTTCGCCGGCCACAAGGAGCAGGCGGACATTCGCGTGCGGCGTTACAGCAAGGCGTGAACCTCTCCGTCCTCGACATCTTCAAGATCGGCCTCGGCCCATCGAGCTCGCACGCGATGGGGCCGATGGGCCGCGGCACGCGGCGGTTTGCGCAGGATCTCGATGAACGCGCACTGCTGCCCCGGGTCCACGCGATCGCCGCGCAGCTCTACGGCTCGCTCGCGCTGACGGGAAAAGGGCACTGCACGGATCGCGCGGTGCTGCTCGGGCTCGAGGGCCTCGCGCCGGACCGCGATCGACCCGACGCGATCGAGCCGACACTGGCACGCATACGAGCGCAGCGCAGGCTGCGACTCGCGGGCGTGCACGAGATCGGCTTCGACGAACCGATGGACCTGCTGTTCCATCGCGACCAGACCCTGCCCGGACACTCGAATGGCATGCGCTTCACGGCACTCGACGAACGCGGCGCCACGCTGCACCGCGAGGAGTTCTTCTCGACGGGTGGCGGCTTCATCGTTCGCGCGGCGGAACTCGGCCAGCCGCCGGCCGATTCGCGCGCCGTGCAAGTACCGCTGCCCTTCGCAACGGGCGACGAGCTGCTGGCGCGCTGCCGCGAGCATGGCCTCGAGCTGCATGAACTGGTACTGCGCAACGAAGCAGCCTGGCGCGACGCAGCCGAAACGCGCGCGGCGCTGATCGGCATCTGGCAGACGATGGAGCAATGCATCGAGCGGGGCTTCCGCGGCCAGGGCCTGCTGCCCGGCGTGCTGAAGGTCAAGCGCCGCGCGCCGAAACTGTATCGCCAGCTCAGCGAATCCGGCACGCAGGATCCGATGCGCGCGATGGACTGGCTGAACGCGTTCGCGCTTGCGGTCAACGAAGAGAACGCCGCCGGCGGCCGTGTCGTCACGGCGCCGACCAATGGCGCGGCCGGCATCGTGCCAGCGGTGCTCGCGCATTACAGGCGCTTTGAACCGGGCGCGAGCGAGGATGGCGTCGTGCGCTTCCTGCTGGTCGCGGGCGCGATCGGCATGCTCTACAAGACCAACGCGTCGATCTCCGGCGCCGAAATGGGTTGCCAGGGCGAAGTGGGCGTGGCGTGCTCGATGGCTGCCGGCGGTCTGGTCGCGGCGCTCAACGTCAGAAATGAACAGATCGAAAACGCCGCCGAGATCGGCATGGAGCACAACCTCGGCCTGACCTGCGATCCGATCGCGGGGCTCGTGCAGATCCCTTGCATCGAGCGCAATGCGATGGGCGCCGTGAAAGCCGTCAACGCGGCGCGCCTCGCGCTGCGCGGCGACGGCGACCACAAGGTGTCGCTGGACCAGGTCATCACGACGATGCGCCAGACCGGCCACGACATGTCGACCAGCTACAAGGAAACCTCGCAGGGCGGCCTGGCCGTCAATGTGCCTGAGTGCTGAGCGCCGCGCGGTAGTGCGGCAGCGCGCGCCAGATCAGCCAGCTGGCCACCGCAGCGGCGCCGCCGCAGACGATGCCGAGCGACGCGCCAACGCGGGCCGGGTCCCGGAACACATGGTCCGTGATCAGCGCGACGAGCGTCGGCGCCACGCCGAGTCCCGCGACCGATGCAATGAACACCCACAGCGACGACACGACGCCACGCATCCGGTTGGGCGTGGCCAGCTGCAATGCGGACGCGAACATCGCCTGCGGCAGGCTGAAGCAGAAGGTCGCGAGGCCCGCACAGGCGAGCACCGTCGCGTAGCTCGGCGCAAACGGCAACGCTGCGGACACCGGCAACAGGCACAGGGCCGCGATCAGTGCCGTGCGCACCGGGCTGTCGAGCGGATGGCGCTTCGCGAGCCAGCGTCCGACTGCGGGCCCCGACAGCACGCCCACCGAGCCTGCGATCAGCACCAGCGCGCCGTACTGCAGCCCGAGCGTGGCCCGGTCCGCGTTGAAGCTGCGCGTCAGGTAACTCGGCACCCAGGCCGGCAGTGCGTACAGCACCATCACGAGCATCGCCATGCCCAGGTAGAAGCGCAGGTAGAACGCCCGTCGCTGCCACAGGAACTGCGCGACTTCGCGCACCGTGAACTGCGCGGCATCACCATCCGTACTGCCCTGTTCGGCGAGCTGGCGCCGCGGCGGCTCGCGCACCCAGATGCCGATGGCCGCCGCGAGCAGCAACCCCGGAGCACCCACGACAATGAACGTCAGTTGCCAGGGCGTGAAACCGGCCAGCAGCGGCAACGCATCGCGGATGCCGGCCACCGAACCGAGCACGAGTCCGCCGAAAATCAGCGCAAGGCCGCCGCCGAGGTAAGGCCCCATCAGGAACACGCTCATTGCCCTCGGCAGTTCCTGCCGCGAGTAGGAATCGCTGAGGATGGACCAGGCCGCCGGCACGAGGCACGCCTCTGCCGCACCGACACCGGCCCGCGCGATGAACAACCCCCAGAAACCGTCGCTGAGGCCGCAGGCCACGGTGCAAGCCGACCACGCCGCGACGCCCCAGACCATGATGTTGCGGCGGTTGCCCGCATCGGCGAGCCGCCCGAACAGCGGGCCGAACAGGATGTAGGCCCCCATGAAGGCGAAGCCCTGCAGCAGGCTGATCTCGGTATCGCTCGCGATGATGTCGAGCTTGATCGGGTCGACCAGCAGGTTCAGCAACTGCCGGTCGATGAACGCAACGGTGTAGGCGAGCGTCAGCAGCAGCAGCATGCTGCGCAGTTGGCCAGGCGTGAATGTCGTCACGCGGCCGTGTATCCGCCGTCGACCGGGAACACCGCGCCCGTGACCCAGCCGGCCTCATCCGACGCGAGGTAGACGGCCATGCCGGCGACGTCGTCGACGGTTCCAAGTCGACCCATCGGGTAACGCGCCGCGTTGGCCTGCAGCGCTTCGTCGAGCGACTGCTGCGCGCCCATCGCAATGCCGCCGCGCTCGATGTAGGTGCGCGTCACCAGCGGCGTGACGACGGTACCAGGGCAGATCGCATTGAAGCGGATCTGCTTCGCGGCGTACTCGACGGCCGCCTGGCGCGTCATGCCGATCACGCCGGCCTTCGCAGCCGCATACGGCAGGATGCCGCTGAAGCCCACCACCCCGCCGATCGAGGCCTGGTTGATCACGGAGCCGCCCCCCTGTGCCTCCATGTAAGGCACGACGGCCTTGCCGCACAGCCAGACGCCCGTGAGGTTCACGGCGATCACGCGGTCCCAGGTCTCGCGGCTGGTCGAGCTGATCGACCCGACGCCGGCGATGCCGGCGTTGGCGAACAGCACGTCGATGCGTCCGAAGGCAGCGACCGCCTCCGCCGCCATGCGCGCCGTGTCCGCTTCGAGCGTGACGTCGACGCCGATGCCGCGCGCTCGCCCGCCGGCTGCGACGATCTCGGCGGCGACGGCGTCGGCGCTGCCCGCCTCGATGTCCGCGCACAGCACGGCCGCACCCTCGCGCGCGAAGCGCAGGGCGCTCGCGCGCCCCAGCCCCGAACCTGCGCCCGTGACGATCGCGACCTTGCCGTCGAGCCGACCGGGCATGCAGCCGCTCAGTCGTAGCTGTAGGTCAGGCGCACTCCGAACGTTCGCGGCACGCCGCCCCAGGTCTGGGTCGTCAGCGCGTTGTCCAGCGCGAAGTCGAAATACTCCTCGTCGGCCAGATTCCTGCCGAACAGCGAGACCTGCAGGTTGCCCTTCGCGTTGGTGTAGTTGACGCTCGCATCGATGAGGCCGTACGCGGGCTGCAGGATGATGCGGGAGTTCAGCGCATCATTGAAGTATTCGTCCGTCCAGTTGTAGGACACCCTGAAGCCCAGTTCGGCGCCGCCCGCGAGCGGGCGGTCGTAGCTCGCCGCGATGTTGTACGTCAGCTCCGGCACGCGTTCGAACTTCTTTGCACGCGCCGCCGCCGGGTCAGTCAGCGGGTTGTAGCCGGGTACACCATCCGCGTCGAAGCCTTCGAACTTGTCATAGCTCGCGTCCACGAAGCCGACGCTGGCGTCCAACTTGAAGCCCTCGGCCACGATGGCGGACATCTCCAGTTCGACGCCCCGGATGGTCGCCGACGCCGCGTTGATCAGCCGCTGGATGCGACCGGTGGAATTGACGCTGAGGGGAACTTCCTCGAGCGCAAGACGCTGGATGTCGGTGTAGTCGGACTCGTACACCGCGGCGTTGAAGCGCAGGCGGCCATCGTTCAACGTGGTCTTGAAGCCGAGCTCGAACGCTTCGACGGTCTCCGGCTCCGGCGAGCTGTTCAGGAACGAGTCGACGGTATTCGCACGCGCGTCGAACGTGCCGCTGCGGAACCCTTCCGTGCGGCTCAGGTAGACCATGGTGTCGTCATTGAAGTTGTACTTCACGGCGATCTTCGGCGTGAAATCCGACCAGCTGCCGTCGCGACGAAACACCGCCGAACAGCTCGAAAAGTCCAGCGTGCAGGTGCCCAGCGCCGCGAACAGAGCCGTCTTCTCTTCCTTGGAGTGTCGTCCGCCGAGCGTCAGTTCCCAGGCCGATCCGAGCTTGAAGTTGGCCTCGGCGAAGAAGCTCAGGTTGTCGTGGTCGATGTTGGCGATCTGGGCGCGATCCGTCAGGACCGCATCGGCCAGCCCCATTCCAGTGATGATCTGCCGGCGCTCGCCGACGAAGTAGCTCTGGTCGAAGTAGAACGCACCGACCACGAACTCGTAGCGATCGGAGAACTTGGACGCGTAACGGACCTCCAGGCTGCGCTGTTCCGCGTTCTCGGAGTTGTCCGGGAAATGGAAGATCGTGAAGGGCGTGCCGTCGAAGTCGGTGCTCGACAGGTAGTCGACGTCGCGGTAACCGGTGACGCCCGTGACGATGCCATGCCCGAGGTCCCAGTTCAGTTCACCGACGACACTCTTGGCTTCGGCATCGTTGTAGCCGATCAAATCGTGGTTGATCTCGTAGGGATCGGACGGTGGCGTGTAACCATGGATGGTCTGCGGACGGCGCCCGACCAACGTGTTGACGATGTTGCGGCTGTTGGCCGTGCCGCTCTTGTCCTTGACCATCTCGCCGATCAACGTGAAATCGATGGCGTCGGTCGGCGTGAAGCGCAGCATCGGTCTGACGATCAGCATGTCGACATCGGGCTTGGTGCCGGTTGGCGTGGACGGCATGCCTGCCGGGTTGATCGCGAGGTTGACCGTCCCGCCATTGTTGTCTTCCCAGTAACCGTCACGGTTGCGGCTCATGACGGCGACCTTGCCAGCGACCTTGTCCTTGAGCAGCGGCCCCTCGACGCTGAACGAGGCATCGAGGCGGTTGTAGTTGCCGGCCAGCAGTTCGGCGCGGATGCCGAACTCGCCATCCGGCCTGCGCGTGCGGATATTGACGGCGCCACCGGTGACGTTGCGACCGAAGATCGTGCCCTGCGGACCGCGCAACACCTCGATGCTCTCGCGATCGAACACATCGACGACCGTGCCGACGGGGAAGCCGAGGTACATCCCGTCGACGAAGATGCCGACGGCGGGATCGAGCGAGCGCGTCGAGCCGCTGATGCCGATGCCACGCACGAAGAAGTTCGGAAAGGACGCGAATGTCGCCGACGGCGCGAGCATGGCGCCGGGCGCGAGACGACCGATGTCCGAAATGTCGACCGCGAAGGTCTTGGCGATCAGCGCCTCGTTGACGGCGGTTACGGCGATCGGCACGTCCTGCACCGAGATGCCGGCCGCACGCTTCTGCGATGTGATCACGACTTCTTCGATCTGGTCGTCCGCGGCCTGCGCCGGGACCGCAACCGCGACAGCAAGCAACGCGGCGGCGCATGGTCCGAGCAGCGAATCACGACGTGGTGCAGTCATACCCCCCCCGAGGATGAACGACCTGCGGGCGTCGGGCGCATGTCCCGGTGCCGTTCGATCGTTAAATATTGAACTAACTACGCTGCTAGTCCACCATAGAATTCATGGCGGATGCAACAACGCAAAAAGTACGCGGTGCAAAAAAACGCTCCCGTCGCGTCGCAGCACGACACGACCTGGGCGCGGCGTTGCCAGCCGAGCTGGGCAACGGCTACGGCATCGCGCGGCTCGCGCGCCTGATCGCGCGCGATGCGACGCGACGCGTGGGCGAGGTGCTCGGCCTGACGCTCGCCGAGTGGCGGATGCTGCTGGTGCTGCGCGCGGACGAACAGGCGCATCTCGACGAGCTTGCGGACCGAGCACTGCTTGAAAAGAGCCACGCATCGATTGCCGCCACCACGCTGAGTGCAAAGAAGCTGGTGCGGCGCGCGGCGAGTGCCGAGGACCGGCGCCGCGTGCTGTTCTCCCGGACGGCGCTTGGCGATCGAGCCGTCGACACCTATCTCGCGGCGACCGGCAACGAGCGCGACGCACTCTGGAATGTGCTGACCCCGGCGGAGCAGGCGAACCTGCGCCAGTACCTGTCGCGACTGCTTCACGCAGCCGAGCACGTGCTCTCGGTGTCCGGCGCGACGAGGCCGAAGCACAACCGGCGCGTGCCGCGATGACGCCGGCAGCCGCCATGACCAGCCCCGACATCGATGCGCTGTCGCAGCGACTTCGGGGCCACAGGTTGCCGGGCGGTCGATATGAAATCACCGCGGACGCCGCGGCGGCGGTGGCCCGGCTCACGGGCTGGGATGCAGCCGAGCC
>JAWLAD010000022.1:0-51652 GCA_041395605.1 Steroidobacteraceae bacterium | reverse complement strand
CCGTCGGTTGCGAGAACCTGCCGGTCACCTCGGTGCTGCACTACACCGATGCGTTGCCGCCGCACGAACTGCCGATCGTGGTCACGGGTCTCGCCGAGGAAGAGCTCGGCCAGCATGGTACCGAGGGTGCGATGCGCCGCGCGCACAAGGCGCTCGATCCGGATCTGCCGAGCGTCGTCGTGACCGGGTCGATCGCCGAGATGATCGGCGGTGGCGTCACGCCGGAAGGCACCAGCATCAAGCGTTTCCTGCCGCGCACGATCGACGAAGACCAGTGGCAGAGCGCGAACCGCGCGCTGTACTGGCTGTGGACCGAGTTCGGGCCGAAGAAGGTGCCGGCGCTGAAGCCGCGCAAGGAAGGCGAGAAACCGCGCGTCAACATCATCGGGCCGGCTTACGGCTACTTCAACACCTGGTCCGATCTTGCCGAAATCCGTCGCCTGGTCGAGGGCATCGGCGCCGAGATCAACATGGTGTTCCCGCTCGGCAGCCACCTCGCCGACATCGCGCAGCTCGCGCAGGCCGACGTCAACGTCTGCATGTACCGCGAGTACGGCCGCATGCTGTGCGAGGCGCTCGAGCGCCCGTACCTGCAGGCGCCGATCGGCTTGCACAGCACGACGCGCTTCCTGCGCAAGCTCGGCGAATTGCTCGGTCTCGACCCGGAGCCCTTCATCGAGCGCGAGAAGCACACCACGATCAAGCCGGTCTGGGACCTGTGGCGCTCGGTGACGCAGGACTTCTTCGGCACGGCCAGCTTCGGCATCGTCGCCAGCGAAACCTACGTCCGTGGCGTGCGGCATTTCCTCGAGGAAGAGCTCGGGCTGCCCTGCAACTTCGCGATCCCGCGCTTGCCGGGCGGCAAGACCGACAACGAAGCCGTGCGCAAACTCGTGCGCGAGAAGACGCCGCTCGTGCTGTTCGGCAGCTTCAACGAGCGCATGTACCTCGCCGAGGCCGGTGGCCGCGGCATGTACATCCCGGCGTCGTTTCCGGGCGCGATCATCCGCCGCCATACCGGCACGCCGTTCATGGGGTACTCCGGTGCCACGTATCTCGTGCAGGAACTCTCGAACGCGCTGTTCGACGCGCTGTTCCACATCCTGCCGCTCGCGACCGACATGGATCGCGTCGAGGCGACGCCGGCGCGGCTCGCCCGCATCGACGCGTTGCGCTGGGACGACGATGCGCAACAGCTGCTCGACCGGCACGTGGAAGCCGAGCCGGTGTTGGTGCGGATCTCGGCGGCGAAGCGGCTGCGTGATCTCGCCGAGCGCGAGGCACGCGCTGCCGGCGAAGACCACGTCACGGCTGAGCGGGTCGCGCGCGCCGTCAGTGCGCTCGGCCAGGGGAGGGCTGCATGAGCCTGTTCCGGGCAGTCGATTCGAATCGCGTTTCTTCCCGGCGACGGGTGGGGCGTGTTGGTCCGTGGCAGCTGGCCACGGTCTTCATGGCCGCGCAGGACCTGCGTGGTAACGGCCTTCGGGCCTTTTCTGGAGGGTGAGTATGGCAGAAGAAAAGCGAAGCTCGTTGTCGGGGCTCAATGCCAATGAGGCACGGGAGTTCCACGGCGCCTTCATGACGGGGTTCATCGTGTTCACGGTCATCGCGATCATTGCCCACTTCCTGGTGTGGCAGTGGCGGCCGTGGCTCTGATCGAACCGATATCCATCACATTTAGTTAGGAGCCCAAAACATGTGGCGTATGTGGCTTTTGTTCGATCCCCGCAGAGTCTTGATCGCCATGGCGACGTTTCTGATGACGCTCGCCCTGCTGATTCATTTCATTCTGCTGAGCACCGACAAGTTCAACTGGATCGAGGGAAGTGCCAGTGCCCCGGCGGCAGCCGTGGTGCAGGACGCTTCACCGACCCGGGTTGCGCAAGTCAACTGACGAGCTGTGACAACGGTTGGCGGACGAGGTGCCGGACCTCGCTGCCTCGTCCGCTGACCGCGCGGTTCTTCAGGGGAGGTATGTTTCATGGCGATGCTTAATTTCGAGCGCAAGTACCGGGTGCGTGGCGGCACTCTGGTCGGCGGCGACCTGTTCGACTTCTGGATCGGGCCGTTCTACGTCGGTTTCTTCGGCGTCACGACGCTGTTCTTTGCCGCCCTCGGTACGCTGCTGATTCTCTGGGGCGCGGCCCTCGGGCCGACCTGGAACATCTGGCAAATCAACATCGCACCGCCGGATATCAGTTACGGCCTGGGTTTCGCCCCGTTGCGCGAGGGCGGCCTGTGGCAGCTGATCACGATCTGTGCCGTCGGTGCCTTCGTGTCCTGGGCGCTGCGCGAGGTCGAGATCTGCCGCAAGCTCGGCATCGGTTATCACGTGCCGATCGCCTTCAGTTTCGCGATCCTCGCGTATGTCACGCTGGTGGTGATCCGGCCCTTCCTGCTGGGTGCCTGGGGCCACGGATTTCCTTACGGCATTTTCAGCCACCTCGACTGGGTGTCGAACGTCGGGTACCAGTACCTGCACTTCCACTACAACCCGGCACACATGCTGGCGATCACCTTCTTCTT
Source organism: Steroidobacteraceae bacterium (assembly GCA_041395605.1). GTDB lineage: Bacteria > Pseudomonadota > Gammaproteobacteria > Steroidobacterales > Steroidobacteraceae > UBA964. The sequence continues at coordinate 49,126 of JAWLAD010000022.1, read as the reverse complement.
CACGACCTGCCTGGCGCTGGCGTTGCACGGGTCGCTGATCCTGTCGATGACGAATCCGAAGAAGGGCGAGCCGGTCAAGACCGGCGAACACGAGAACGCCTATTTCCGCGACGCGGTCGGCTATTCGATCGGCGCACTGGGCATCCACCGCCTCGGCTGGTTCCTCGCGATCAGTGCCGTGTTCTGGAGCGCCGTGTGCATCGTGATCAGCGGACCCTTCTGGACCCGCGGCTGGCCGGAGTGGTGGAACTGGTGGCTCGAACTGCCGATCTGGAGCTGAGCGGCGACGCAACGTTAGGGGACGAACATGGCTGAGTATCAGAACATCTTCACGACCGTGCAGGTCCGCTCGCCGGCCTACATGGGCGCGCCGCTGCAGGAGAAAGGGACCTGGGCGCGCCAGGGCGAGCCGTTCTTCAGCTACTGGATAGGACGGATCGGCGACGCGCAGATCGGCCCGATCTACCTCGGCTGGACCGGCGTGATCTCGCTGCTCTGCGGGTTCATCGCGATCGAGATCATCGGCCTGAACATGTGGGCCTCGGTTGGCTGGGATCCAGTGCAGTTCATTCGCCAGTTGCCCTGGCTGGCGCTCGAACCGCCCGCACCTGAGTACGGACTCAGTATTCCGCCGCTGGCGAAAGGCGGCTGGTGGCTAATGGCCGGGTTCTTCCTGACCGTCTCCATCCTGATGTGGGCATTCCGCATGTACCGGCGCGCTCGCGCGATGGGCCTGGGGTCACATGTCACCTGGGCGTTCGCCGCGGCCATCTGGCTGTATCTCGTCCTCGGCCTGATCCGACCGGTGTTCATGGGCGGCTGGAGCGGGCCGTGCCATTCGGCATCTTCCCGCACCTCGACTGGACTGCTGCGTTCTCGATTCGCTACGGCAACCTGTTCTACAACCCGTTCCATGCGCTGTCGATTGCGTTCCTCTACGGCTCGGCGCTGCTGTTCGCGATGCATGCCGGCACGATCCTCTCCGTGACCCGCTATGGCGGTGATCGCGAGATCGAGCAGATCGTCGATCGAGGCACGGCGTCGGAGCGTGCTGCGCTGTTCTGGCGCTGGACGATGGGTTTCAACGCATCGATGGAGTCGATCCATCGCTGGGCCTGGTGGTTCGCGGTGCTGTGCCCGCTGACGGGCGGCATCGGCATCCTGCTGACCGGCACGGTGGTCGACAACTGGTATCTCTGGGCCGTCAAGCACGGTGTCGCCCCGATGTATCCCGCGATCCTGCCGCCCGGCTCGGATCCCGCGATGGGAGTTGCTCCATGAACTACGCGAAGCACGTAATCACGGCCGGCGTTGCTGCGACAGCGCTGCTGCTCGCAGGCTGCGAGCGTCCGCCCGTCGACGTCCAGCAGGTCGGCTTCCGTGGCACCGGCATGGAGCAGGTCTACAACCCGCGCACCGTCGAGAAGCTGCGTGCAGCGAACGTCGTCCCCGCCGCGCAACCGGCGACCGAGGGCGACGCACCGCTCGCGAAGGACATCTACCAGAACATCCAGGTGTTGACCGACCTGAACATCGCGGAGTTCACGCGCCTGATGCTCGCGATGACGGAGTGGGTCGCACCGGAGCAGGGCTGCACGTACTGCCACGCGGGCGAAGACCTCGCTGACGACTCGATGTACACCAAGGTCGTCTCGCGAAAGATGCTCGCGATGACCCGCAACATCAACATGAACTGGACCCAGCACGTCGCGCAGACGGGCGTGACCTGCTACACCTGTCACCGCGGCAAGAATGTTCCGGAAAACGTCTGGTTCATCGATCCGGGGCCGCGGCCGATGCGTGGGCTCGCGGCGGACCGCGCTGGCCAGAACGCGCCGGCACCCGCTGCCGGGCTGACATCGCTGCCATGGGAGGCGTTCAAGCCGTTCCTGCTCGAGAACGAGCCGATCCGTTCGGTCTCCAGCACGGCACTGCCGGCCGGCAACACGCGCAACATCATGCAGACGGAACACAGCTACTCGCTGATGATCCACATGTCGGAGGGGCTGGGCGTCAATTGCACGTTCTGCCACAACAGCCGTTCGTTCAGCGTCTGGGAGGCGAGCACGCCGCAGCGTGTCACGGCCTGGCACGGCATCCAGATGGCGCGCAACCTGAATGTCGACTACCTGCTGCCTTTGACTGAGACGTTTCCGGCCAACCGGCTCGGGCCAACCGGCGATGTCGCGAAGATCAACTGCAGCACCTGCCACCAGGGCGTGAACAAGCCGCTGTACGGTGCGCCGATGGCGCAGGACTATCCGGAGCTGACCCGGATCAAGCCCGCGGCCGCCGAGGTGGACGCGGCCGGCGCAGCGGACACGGCGACGGGTACCTGACGGCGAACGCTTCGCGGCGACGAGGCTGTGTCTCACGCAGTCTCGTCGCTCAGGCACCCCGTAATCGCTTGCGCCACCGCAGCCGCTGCAGGAACGACAGCCTGTCGGTGAACAGCCTGCCCTCGAGGTGATCCATCTCGTGCTGCAGGCAGACGGCGGCGAGCCCGTCGAGGGTTTGTTCCTGGCCGCGGCCTGCCGGATCCTGCCAGGCGACGCGCATGCGTACGCAGCGCGGTACGCTGGCGCTGATCCCTGGCACCGACAGGCAGCTCTCCTCGACCATCGCACGCGTGTCTTGGCGCAACGATCGCGGATTGACGAATACCTGCGGCTGCTTTCGGTCCGCGGAGACGTCCATGACGATGATCCGCCGATGCAGGTCCACCTGGGTGGCCGCGAGACCGATCGCCGTGTGGGCGTAGAGTGTGTCGAACAGGTCCGAGATCTGCTGCTGCAACTCGGCGTCGAAACGATCGACCGCCGCGGCCTGCTGGCGCAGGCGCTGGTCCGGCAGTTCGAGGATCGGCATCACGGCCACCTGAATCAGCCCGACGCCGAGGCCTGCGCCGGCGCGTCGCGCGTCGCGAGGCGCTGGCGCAGCAGGGGCAGCATCACCAGCAACGTCGCGATCAGCAGCAGCACTTCCAGCAGATACACGCCCGTGTAACCACGCGCCGCGCCGGACAGCACGCTGCTCGAGCCGATGTCAGGCGTCCAGTGGTTGATCAGGTCGCGCAGAACGCCGCTGAGTGCCACGCCGACACCCGCCGCAGTCGCCTGGATCGCCCCCCAGGCCCCGAGCGCGAGGCCGGTCTGGCTGCGCGGCGCGAGGTTCATCGTCGCGGTCAGCGTGCCGTGTCCGAACAAGCCTGCGCCAAAGCCCAGCAGGCAGGTGCCCGCGACGAACAGCGCGGGCGTCGCCAGCGGCGCTGCCAACAGCACGGCCGCGAAGCCCGGCACGCCGAGCAGCGCGCCGAGTGCCGCGAGCCGCAAGGCGTCGACGCCGCGGCCCAGTACCCAGGAGGCGAGCGCGAAGCCAACCAGACTGCCAAAGGCCAGTGCGGCCGTCAGCCGGGTCGTCGACGCGACCGTGAGACCCAGGACCTGACCCCCGTACGGCTCCAGCAGGATGTCCGACATGCTGAACGCCATCGTGCCGAGGCCGATCGCCACCAGGCGACGCAGCGCGAGGTCGCCCTGGCTGAAGCGCGACCAGGCCTGCTGGAAGCTGACATCCGGCAGCGGCGCGGAGCGCGAGCGACCCGGTCGCCGCGCTTCCTGTTTCCACAGCGCGATGACGTTCAGCAGGATGGTGGCCACCGCGGAACCCTGGATCACCTGCACCAGCCGCCCGGCCGTGAAATCGACCAGCAGCGTGCCGAACACCAGCGAACTGCCGATCATGCCGACCAGCAGCATGACGTACATCAGGCCGACGACGCGTGGCTGTGTTTCAGGCGGCGCAAGGTCCGTGGCCAGCGCGAGACCGACCGTCTGCGTGATGTGCAGGCCGGCACCCACCAGCAGGAAGGCGAGCGCCGCAGCCGAGGGTCCGAGCCACGCGGGTGCGTGGGCTGCCTGTCCGGCTCCCGACAACACCAGCAGCGCGAACGGCATGATCGCCAGGCCACCGAACTGGATCAACGTGCCCTGCCAGATGAACGGCACGCGACGCCAACCGAGTTCGGAGCGGTGGTTGTCCGAGCGAAAGCCGAACAACGCCCGAAACGGCGCGAACAGCACCGGCATCGCGACCATGACGCTGACGACCGATGCCGCGACGCCGAGTTCGACGATCATCACCCGATTCAGGGTGCCGACCAGCAGCACGAGCGCCATGCCGACCGATACCTGGAACAGTGACAGGCGCAGCAGCCGACCCAGTGGCAGCTCTGGCGAGGCTGCGTCGGCGAAAGGCAGGAAGCGTGGGCCGAGTTCGATCCAGCGCTGGACAGCTCGGCGACCTATGCCACTCATGCGGTCACGGCCGTCTTCTTTGAAGGAGTCGGGGATCGGGATCCGATGATCCCGACCCCCGTCATCGTCGTACAGTCGACGCGTCCGTCAGCCTCAGCGGCTGGCGACGAGAGCCGACTCGTCGGATGCTGGCGCAACCAACGCGGCGGTGGGCTTGGCAGCCGCGCCTTCCCAGTACGCCGAGAACCACGTCGTGCTGGAGAGCACGGCGAAGTGGACCAGCAGTGCAATGATCAGCACGGTGCCGAGGAACAGCGGCAGACCTACGGTGGGCTTAACGACCAGCCAGATTCTTGCTTGATTCATGGTGATTCCCCGTGCTTAGCCGAGCCACGGCGTATAGATGTACGCGAGCAGGTGAGCGACCAGGCCGATCGCGAAGAAGATTCGCGAGCCGTCGATCACGTGCTTGTGCAGTTCTTCCGCCTCGGGAAGCGTCAGGCCGGTAGGCCAAACGCGATTCGGATCGTCCGATGCCATATCTATTACCCCATCACTTACTACGTGCGAGACCCGCACGCGGGCTGACCGTCACTGCGCCCTGCAGGAGACGGAAATCGTGCTGGCCGCCCACCAGGGTGAGGACCAGCCAGAACTCGTCCGATGCGGGAGCCGGCGTCCCCGGAACACGTTATGTGAGCCGCAGGCGCATCTCCCCATCGCTACCGGGATTCTAGAAACGTAAACCTGGGTTGTCAATTCGGGTTGTCAGTCAGAACTGACAATTCTGTGCACAGGATGGACGGCACAAACGAAGCCGCCGCGCGAACCGGGGTCCGCGCGGCGGCGAAAGGAAGCGAATGAAGCGATCTGGGTCGACGCGTGTGGTCAGCGCAGCAACGTCGGCAGGTTCAGCGCCGATGACAGCGGGCTGGCCGAGCGGGACAACGCCGGCGCGCCGAAGATGTAGCTGTCATGACTCGCGAGCTCGGACAGTCCGAGCGCCGAGCACAGCGTCCCGCCACGCTTGGTGATGACGGGCAGCACGAAGAAGGCCGACAGCGGGGCCGTGCCGCGCGCCAGCGGCGGAATGTGGAACAGCGACGAGAACGGCGCACCGTCATCCCAGAGCGGCAGCCGGTCGTGGTCGATGACCACGCCGCTGTCCACCGGATTGCCGTCGTCGAGGATGCGTTCCGCGAGTATGCCGGTGCTGAACTCGGGTCGCACGATCACGAGCGCGTTGCCGTTGCGGATGCGTTCCGCATACACGACGGCGTGTGCCCGCAGCACGTAGCTCGACAGGATGCTCGACAGCACCGGATCGTCGGACGCGGCACTCGCGGGCGCGTTGGCAGGAGGCCGGGAAGCGGCGGTGACGAGCGTGACCAGTTCTTCGGCAAAGCCCCGGTTCAGCAGTTCGGCGACGACCGCCTGCGCCTGCTCGGCGGAGGCATACATTCTGACGATGGGAAGACTGATCACGGTTGCTCCTTACAGGCCGCGGTGTTCACGGGCGAATTGGCGGATTCGAGCTTACAGACGGGTGTCCGGATTGTGAAGCAAGCCGGCGACGCTCAGGTGATGCCGCGACGCGGTCCCGGCAGCGCGCGCAGCGAATCGACACGTAGTGGCGTGCGCCGTTGCGACCGCAGGCTCCAGGCCCACAGGGCGTCGACCCTGATCGGCAGCACGAGGAACCAGTGCTCGATCAGCCCGAGCACGACGAGGGTCGTCAGCAACACCAGCTGCGTCGCCGCGGGCTCGCTGGGCGCCATGCCCATCAAGCGGGTACCCAGCAGGCCGGCAGCGATCGACAGGAACAGAACCGACCATGGAAACAGCAGGTTCATCGAGCGGCGCCGGAAATAGCTGGCGAGGTAGGCCAGACGCTCGGGCAGGAATTGCTCCCCCGGATTGCGCACGCCCAGGAACAGGTTGAGCTTCGCGCTCTGGCGCATGATCCACAGCGCCGCGAAAGCCTGGAAGGCGACGCCATCGACGCCCACCAGCAGGTACAGCGTCAGCGCCGCGAACAGCAGGGCGATCTCGTGGTACAGCAGCACGCCGACCGCCGCCTTGAAGCGCGGCCAGCCCTCGGCGCCCTCGGGGCAGGCCAGACGGCGCGGACCGGTGACGGTGCCCGTCAGGAACGCGAGTTCGATCAGGCCCCAGACCAGCACGGCCGACGTGAACGCCACGTAGGCTTCGGTCACGCTCGCCTGGTCACGCGTGGCATGCGATGCCCACAGGCTCGCGACGGCGAGCGCGGAAGCGACGATCAGGCTCCAGCGGCGCGTCGTCGCGCCGCGTCGGTCCAGCCACAGGATCAGGCCCGTGGTGAACCACCACAGCAGCAGCAGATAGATGACGGGCGCCCAGTGGCCCACGCCACTCACGGCCGTTCAGCCATCGCCAGCAGGTTGGCAAAGGCTTGCAGGTTCGTCGGGCCAAAGGCCCCGAGGTCGATCAGGCGGTCTGTCGCGGTGTCGCGCAGCGTCAGCCGGCCATCGCTCCAGCGCACGAGTTCGAAGGGTGGTACCGCATCGATGCCCCGCATGCGCCGGTCGCGCGCCAGGCCGCGCAGCACGCCGCGCACGAAGCCACTGCCGGACTCCCCGAGCACCGCGACCTCCGAGCCGTCGGCCGCGCGCTGCACGACGACTGCGCCATCCTCGCGGTCGCTGAAGCGCAATTCGATGGCGGCGCTGATCCGCGCAGATGCGGCATCCGGTACGGTGCTCTCGGGGGCCAGGCCCTGCACGCTCCCGCTGCGCGCCAGCACGACCAGCAGCATCGCGCCGACCAACAGCACGCCGATTCCGAGCAGCAGGCTGCCGGGCGGGGAGCGGTTGTCAGCGGCGTCGCTCATGCGCGCACGACGGGACCCAGATCGAGAGGGGTGCTGGCGTTGTCGGTCCGCACGATGCGTACCGGGGGCGCGAATCCGTCGACCCGCTCCTCGGCCCGCGTCTGTTCGCCGGCGTCAGCGGCCTGGCGGCGCTCGAGGCTTGCACGCATCGCGTCGGCGAGCACCGCAGCCGCGTGGTGCGCGTCCGCGACGCCGCGAATCATCGGTTGCACGCGGCGATACTGCCAGGGCCGCACGTGCGGCCACATCAGCAGGTAGCTGACCTTTTCGGTGGGCGTCAGCACCAGCGGCAGGTCACCCGTGCCGTCGGCATGCTGACGCAGCAGCGCGGACTCGATCGAACTGAACGGCAGGTTGACGGTCATCGGCAGTGCGGTACCGAACCGGATCACGACGCGCTCGCTGGTGACGCTGTACACGGTCGCCCGTGCCGCGAGCCAGGCGATCCCGGCGAGCAACCCGATCGCCGCGCCGCCGAGCGCGATCTGGGTTGCCGCCGCCAGCAGTGCGGCGCCCGCAGCAGCTCCGTCGGACAACGCACTGCTGCCGCTCCACAGTGCAAGGACGACGAAATAGACACCCACCTTCCTGACGTGCAGCGCGCGCACCGCGAGGGAGCGCCAGCGCGGCGAGCCCTGCCACAGCAACCTCTCCCCGGCGGGCAGTGCGGCCGGCAAGCCATGCACCGGTTCGAGGTTGAAATCGTCGTGGCTCACAGGATCGGGCCCAGCCGTTCCGGCGTCGCGTACAGCGTGCCGCCGCCGTAATAGGCGCTGATCTGGTCTTCCTCGCGCAGCGAGACCTGATCGGGATGTGCCGTTGTCGGCACGGCCGCGAACTGCTCGCCGGTGATCGCGCTGACGACGACGTCACGGCGCGAGCGGCTGATCTGGCAGAACGCGATCGGCAACAACACGCGGCGCGGCGCCTCGCCAAGGGTTTCCACCTCGAGGTAGCGGATTTGCGGTTCGCTGCGATCGACCCAGACGTCGCTGACCGTGCCACCGAGCGTGTCGTCCGTGCCATAGACCGGCATGCCGCGTGGATCGGGGTCCTGCTCGGCGATCGAAAACTCCGTCGCGACACGCATCGGCACGATGCGCGGTGCGCCTTCGAGCGTCAGGTCCGGATCGGTCGACCGCTTCGCGTATGAGGCTGGGCCGACGGCGTCGCGCATCGGATCGCCGGTCGGCTCCAGCGGTGCGCCGGAGTAGGCCGTCGACGGGGCTGCCGCGATGTCGATCTCGTCGACCCGGCCGCTCGGCGCATCCACGGTGCCGCCGTGGGCGAGTCGATACGTCTTGGGTTGGGGGATCGCTGGAAACCCCTGCACGACCATGCGATCGGTGCGCGCGCTGCGACTGGAGTCGAGCGGGTATCCTTCGCGCTTGTCTTCCCGGTGGAGGTAGTAGACCAGTCCGGCGAAGAAGATCCAGAACCCGTACAGCACGAGTTGCGCGACGTCGACGTATTGGGTGATGGCTCCGGTTTGCATGGGCTCTCCTGTTGCCTAGCCGGGGAATTCGGCCAGACCGAAACGGGTTGAAGGACGTGGCCGTTGCGTGCCGAGCGGGCGCGTCAACGGGCCGATGACGACCAGTGTTGCGAACAGCAGCGCGATCTCCACGTGGTAGACGACGCTGTAGCCGGTCGCGGGGTTCGCGAGCGCGGCGCCGAATACGCCGTGGGTCGCCAGCGTGCCGACTCCATCGCGCAGCAGACCACCCGTTGCCGTGGCCACGCCCGAAGCGGTTGCCTGCACGGCACCCCAGGCGCCGAGCGCCAGGCCGACGAGGCCCGCGTGATTCATGTTCATCGCGGCCGTCAGTGTGCCGACCGCGAAGAGGCCCGCGCCGAAGCCGATCAGGAAGGCGCCGCCGCGGAACAACGTCGCTGACTGCAGCGGCGCCGCGAACACGACCGCTGCGAAGGCAAACAGGCCGACCACTGCACCCCAGGCCGCCAGCCGGTGCGGATCCGAATGCAGCGCAAGCGCGCGGGCGCTCAGCATCAGCGCGAACAGCGTGCCGGCGGCGACGATCGCGGTCAGCATGGTGGTCGCGCCCACGCCGAGCCCGAGGATCTCGCCGCCGTAGGGTTCCAGCAGCACGTCCTGCATCGTGAACGCCGCGGTGCCCAGCGCGGTCGCAAGCAGGAAGCGACCGGTGCGTCCACCGGCAGCGAGCCTGGCCCACGCGCTGCGGAAGTCGCCGCTGGCCGCGTCGCCGCGCGTCAATTCCGGCCGGCGCGGTTCCTGCTGCCACAGCGCGACCAGATTCAGCAGCAGCGTGGCGAGCGCGGCACCCTGGATGACCTGGATCAGACGAATCTGGCTGAAATCCCGCAGCACCGCGCCGAACCCCAGCGCGCTGACCAGCATGCCCACCAGCAGCATGACGTACAGCAGCGCGACCACACGCGGTCGCGATGTGGCGGGCGCGAGATCCGTTGCGAGCGCGAGGCCGGCGGTCTGCACGGTGTGCATGCCGGCACCGACCAGCAGGAAGGCGAGCGCCGCCGCGACCTGGCCGATCCAGGCCGGACCATTCGTATCGCCGGACAGCAGGATCAGGGCGAACGGCATGATCGCAAGACCGCCGAACTGCAGCAGCGTGCCGATCCAGAGGTAAGGCACCCGCCGCCAGCCGAGCCACGAGCGATGGGTGTCGGAGCGGAATCCGAGCAGCGCGCGAAACGGCGCGAACAGCAGCGGCAGCGCGACCATCAACGCGACGAGTCCGGCACTGACGCCGAGTTCCAGGATCATGACGCGGTTCAGTGTCCCGGTCAGCAACACCATGGACATGCCCACCGACACCTGGAACAGCGACAGCCGCAGCAGGCGCCGCAGCGGCAGCTCGGTCGTCGCGGCATCGGCGAACGGCAGCCAGCGCGGTCCGAGTTCCAGCCAGCGCTGCGACACGCGGAACGCAATTTGCGCGGGGTGGAACTTCACGTCGCGCGTCTCACCGGGTGGCCTTCAGCGGCGCGACCACCACGCGGGAGTCGTGCTCCTGCACTGCAAAATCCGCGTTCTGGCGCCGTGCTTCGCGCAGCTTCAGGAAGAACTGCATTGCGTTGACTACGTACGCGGCGTAGGCTGCCAAAGCGATTAGCATCTGGTCCCTGACCGATACGAAGTCGAAGACCCAGGCCGCGATGTACGCGGTGTGGAGGGCGATGACGACGATGCTGACCGCATCCTCCCAGAAGAACGGCTTGGCGAAGATCCACACGCCAAACACTTCGCGTTCCCAGATCGCGCCCGTGTACATGATCAGGTACAGGAACGCCGTCTTGACGAAGATCGAGATGGTCGCGGCCTGCTCACCTTCGCCGGTACTCAGGAAACGGACGACCAGATATACGCTGACCAGAAACGCCAGCAGCTGCAGCGGCGCGAGCACGCCCTGGACGATCGTCCACGGCGATTGGTCGCGCAGACGTTTCTGTTCTTCGGTGTACAGCGGCAGGGGTGGACGAGTACGCGTACTCATTGATCTGTTCCAGTCCGGGACACAACCGAATCTAGTGCTCCGGCGCGTGGCTGTCAATCTGGGTGTACGTCAGGAAAACTTGACACACCGTGGCACGGCATTCTTTAATAAAGCCGCGTCACTCGATTGGCCCGGCGTGTGGGGGATCGAGCTGCCCCTCGCATGTGGCGATGGGCGGCAGTGCAGCAGCCCTCAAGCAACAAGAAAGGGCGGAGGTGGGGGATGGCCAACACGAGACAACCGAGAGACGCGGGGTTTCTGTCGCCGCAGTGGTCTGTGGCGGACGGAATCGAAGTCCAGGGCGCTGGCCGGGTGGCTCCGATGAGCGATCGGGCGCGCCTCGAGCAGACGATCGAGGAGCAGATCATTCCGCGGCTGATGCTGATGCATCGTGAGGCCAATGGCAGTGGCGGGGCCCGACCTGCGGTGGGCAGCGGCGTCGCGCCGAGCCCGGAGCACGTCGCGGAACTGTCGCGGCTGGTCATTGCACCGAGTGTCGAGCCTGCGCTCGCCTTCATCGAAGGCCAGCGCGAACGCGGCATGCCGCTCGAGCGGATCTATGTCGAGCTGCTGGTGCCTACGGCCCGGCTGCTCGTCGAAATGTGGAACGCCGATTACTGCAGCTTCACCGACGTCACGATCGGCCTGTGGCGCCTCCAGCAGTTGGTGCACAAGCTCAGCCCGGCGTTCCTGAACGAGGCTGAACCGCGTCAGGACGGGCGTCGGTTGCTGCTGGTGCCGGAGCCGGGCGAGCAGCACACCTTCGGCCTGATCATGATCGCGGAGTTTTTCCGCCGTGCCGGCTGGGATGTCTGGGATCAACCGCTGAACTCGCGCAGCGAGCTGCTGGACGTCGTGCGACGCGAGCATTTTTCGATCGTCGGCCTGTCCGTCGGTTCCGTCGAACGCCTTGCCGCGCTGACCGAGACGATCCGCCTGTTGCGGCGCCAGTCGCGCAATGCGCAGGTGCGCGTCATGGTCGGTGGTGCGCCGTTCCTCGACGAGCCTGGCCGGGTATTCGACGTGGGCGCCGACAGCACGGCGATCGATGGTGAGCAGGCGATCGTAATCGCGGAGGATCTCGTGCTGGCGGCGTCCGCGACGGCTTCTTAAACATTCTTTTCTGGAAACACTGATAATTCGCGCGGGCGCGTTGGCCGCGCCGGCTGACGAACTCCGTGAATTCATTCAAGTCCCCCAAGAAGTGGCTCGGTAGCATCGACGCGGACAGCGCCGGCAAGCTGATTGCCACGGCCGCCGACGTCGCATTGGTGGTCGATGGCAAGGGCGTGATCCGCGATGTCGCATTCGGCAGCGAAGAACTCGCGCAGGTCGTCGACGGATCCTGGGTCGGCCAGGCCTGGTCGGACGTCGTCACGCCGGAAAGTCGTCCCAAGATCGACGCCATGCTCCGCGATGCGCAGGCCCAGGTGCGCTCCCGTTGGCGTCAGGTCAACCACGCCGGTGGCTCGCAGGGCCTGCCGATCGTCTACAGCGCCGTCGAGGTGGGACCCGAAGGGCGCGTCATCGCCGTCGGTCGCGACCTGCGCGGCGTATCCGTGCTGCAGCAACGGTTGATCGAAGCGGAGCAGGCGATCGAGCGCGATTACCACCGGTTGCGCCATGCCGAGACCCGCTACCGCCTGTTGTTCCAGATTTCGTCCGAGGCCGTGCTGGTGCTGGACGCGGCCAGCCAGCGTATCGTCGAGGCCAATCCCGCCAGCGCGGAGTTGCTCGGTTCGGCAACGCGCCGCCTGATCGGTCGGCCGTTTCCGGAGAAGTTCGACGACGAGGGCACGCGCGCGCTGCAGGGCATGCTCGCGGCCGCGCGCACGGCGGGCGTCGCTGATGAGGTGCGCGCGCGTCACAGCGAAGTGGATCACGACTTCCTCGTGTCGGCATCGCTGTTCCGGCAGGAGGAGAACGCGTACTTCCTCGTCCGGCTGCGACGAGTCGACGCTGATTCCGCCGGGCTGGCGACCCCCAAGGCCCGGTCGCGAGCGCTCGACGTCATCGACAGGATGCCGGACGGGTTCCTCACCACGGACCAGCATGGCCGCATCCAGAGCGCGAATCATGCGTTCCTCGATTTGGCGCAGGTCGCCACCGAGGATCAGGTGCGCGGCGAGTCGCTCGATCGCTGGCTCGGGCGCCCTGGCGTTGACCTGGACGTACTGCTCGCGAACCTGCGCCAGCACGGCTCGGTCCGCACGTTCGCGACGACGCTGCGCGGCGAGTACGGCACGCTGGTCGAGGTGGAGATCTCCGGCGTCTCGGTCGCCAATGCCGATCCGCCCTGCCTTGGCTTCCTGGTCCGAAATGTCTCGCGTCGTGCGGCGGCGGCCACCCCGCGGCCGGGTCGCGAGTTACCGCGATCGGTCGAGCAGCTGACTGAGCTGGTGGGTCGGGTGTCCCTGAAGGATCTGGTGCGCGAAACGACCGACGTGATCGAGAAGCTCTGCATCGAAGCGGCACTGGAACTGACCCACAACAACCGCGTTTCTGCGGCCGAAATGCTGGGTCTCTCCCGGCAGAGCCTGTACGTGAAGCTGCGCCGCTTTGGTCTGGTGGACGCGGGTTCGGAGCGCGCGGGCGACAGCTGATCGCATCTGTAACGTTAGATTGACAGTCAAAAATGTCAATGCTAGCGTCCAGTGATGGCCCGTGATGCGTCCACCACGATCGCCGAGTCCCGCGCGATCGATCCGAACCGGGTCGAGTCCCGCGGCGCGCCCTCGGCCTTCCTCGAGCTGCTCAAGCCGGTCACCTGGTTCCCGCCGATGTGGGCATTCGCCTGTGGCATCGTCTCGACCGGCCTGCCCACCGACGGGCAATGGTGGTTGATCGTCGCCGGCATCGTGCTGGCGGGTCCGCTGGTCTGCGGCACCAGCCAGGCGATCAACGACTGGTACGACCGCGATGTCGACGCGATCAACGAACCGGGTCGTCCGATTCCGTCCGGTCGCGTTCCCGGACGGCGCGGACTGTACTTCGCGATCGGCTGGTCGCTGCTGTCGCTGGCCGTCGCGGCGACGCTCGGCACCTGGGTGCTGATCGCTGCGACCATCGGGCTCGCGCTGGCTTGGGCCTACAGTGCGCCGCCGCTGCGCTTGAAGCAGAACGGCTGGTGGGGCAATTCGGCCGTCGCCCTCAGCTATGAAGGCCTGCCCTGGTTCACCGCCGCCGCCGTGATGGTGGGCGGTCTGCCCGACGCGCGAGTCCTGTCGCTCGCGCTGCTCTACAGCCTCGGGGCGCACGGCATCATGACGCTGAATGACTTCAAGTCGGTGCACGGTGATGCGCGCATGGGCGTGCGGTCGCTGCCCGTGCAGCTGGGCGTACCGCGCGCGGCCTGGGTGGCATGCATCTTCATGATCGTGCCGCAGCTGGTCGTGCTCGGCCTGCTGCTGGCCTGGCAGCGGCCGTATCACGCGGCGGGCATCGCGGTGCTGGTGTTCGTCCAGCTGCTGATGATGGCGCGTCTGGTCGCGGCGCCGGCGGAGCGCGACTACTGGTACAACGCAACCGGCGTGCCGTTGTACGTCGCCGGCATGATGGTCAGCGCACTGGCGTTGCGCTGATTCGGGGAGAAGGGGGGAGCCGCGTGAATCGAAGTGCAACGCAAGGCCTGGGGTGGCTCGCGATCTTCCGGCTGGGGCTCGTGCAGGCCGCGATCGGTGGCATCGTCGTGCTGGCGACGTCGACGATGAATCGCGTCATGGTGGTCGAACTCGCGATGCCGGCGGTGCTGCCCGGTTTCCTGGTCGCGTTGCACTACATCGTGCAGGTGCTGCGACCGCGGCTCGGCTACAGCTCCGACGTCGGCGGTCGACGGACACCATGGATCGTTGGCGGCATGGCGCTGCTTGGCGTCGCGACGTCGGTCGCTGCCGTGGGTATCCAGTGGATGGAGCACACGCCGCTGCTCGGCATTGCGCTCGCCGTCGTCGCCTTCCTGTTCATCGGTATCGGCGTCGGCATGGTGGGCACCGCATTGCTGGTGCTGATGGCGACCCACATCGACGAGCGTCGTCGCGCGGCCGGCGCGACCCTGACCTGGATCATGATGATCGCCGGCTTCGTCGTCACGTCGGTGATCGCGGGCAAGGCGCTCGAACCGTTCTCGACCGCGCGCTTGGTGGACGTCACGGCCGGCATCTCGATCGGTGCGGTGCTGCTGACCTGGCTGGCGGTGCTCGGCATCGAAGGACGCGGTCACGGCGTGCACGCACCGGAGGTCGATGACGCGCGTGCACCGTTTCGTGCAGCGCTGCGCCAGGTCTGGCAGGAGGGGCACTCGCGCCGCCTGGCACTGTTCATCTTCGTCGCGATGGTTGCCTACAGCGCGCAGGACCTGATCCTGGAGCCGTTTGCGGGCTTGATCTTCGGCATGACGCCGGCGCAGTCCACGAAACTGTCGGGTGTGCAGAACTCCGGCGTGCTGCTCGGCATGCTGGTCATCGCGATCGCGTGTACGCGTGCCAACCAGTCGGCCGCGTCGTTGCGTGCCTGGACGATTGGTGGCTGCGTCGCCTCCGGCATGTCGCTGCTGACGCTGGCCGTGGCCGGCTTCGTCGGGGTTGGCTGGCCGATCCAGGCATCGGTGTTCGTGCTCGGACTCTCCAATGGCGTGTTCGCCGTCGGTGCCGTCGGTTCGATGATGAACATGGTCGGGACCGGTCGGCGTTCCCGCGAAGGTGTCCGCATGGGCCTCTGGGGCGCCGCGCAGGCG
The DNA here is from genome assembly GCA_041395605.1 of Steroidobacteraceae bacterium. Taxonomy (GTDB): domain Bacteria; phylum Pseudomonadota; class Gammaproteobacteria; order Steroidobacterales; family Steroidobacteraceae; genus UBA964. The sequence goes on along the minus strand of JAWLAD010000022.1, from coordinate 33,769 downwards.
CTCGCGTTCGCGCTCGGCGGGCTGGGGGCCACGCTGCTGGTCGACATCAGTCGCTGGGCCTTTGGTTCGATTCCGCTGGCCTATGGGCTGGTATTCGTCGTCGAGGCCGCGATGTTCCTGATTGCGAGCCGGCTCGCCGCCAGCGTGCGCATTCGTGACGAAGACACCGCTACCGACACTCTCGCCGCTGCGGCGGCCGGACGCTGAGGGACTGCCATGAACACCAATCCGGATTCTGCTGGCTCGGCCGTACCGTCCATCTGGGATGTCGTCGTCGTGGGAGGTGGCCCATCGGGCGCCACGGCGGCGCATGAACTGGCGCGGGCCGGGCGGCGCGTGCTGCTGCTCGACCGGGCCGGACGCATCAAGCCCTGCGGCGGCGCGATTCCCCCCGTGCTCGTGCAGGAATTCGCGATCCCGGATCACTTGATCGTCGCGCGCATACAGTCCGCACGCATGGTGTCGCCAGCGTCGCGCGCCGTCGACATGCCGATAGACGGTGGCTACGTCGGCATGGTCGATCGCGAACACTTCGACGAGTGGTTGCGTGAGCGCGCGGCCATCGCTGGCGCCACGCGCGAGACGGGGCACTTCGAGTTCATTTCGCGCGATGCCGACGGCACGCTCGTGGTCCATTATTCGCGCAGCGACGGCACGGCGACGCAGCAGACGCAGCAGGTGCGCACGCGCCTGCTGATCGGCGCCGACGGCGCGCGGTCGCGCGTTGCCCGGCAGGCGATCCCCGGCGGCGAAGAGGTCGAGTGCGTGTTCGCCTACCACGAGATCGTCAGCGCGCCGGCGCCGGCTACCGTCGAGGGCTATGACGGTACGCGTTGCGATGTCTACTACCAGGGGCGCCTGTCGCCGGACTTCTATGGCTGGGTGTTCCCGCACGGACGCACGGTCAGCGTTGGTGCAGGCTCCGCCGAGAAGGGGTTCTCGATCCGCCAGGCCGTGACCGCGTTGCGCGACACGACCGGCCTCGATGGCGTGCAGACGATCCGCCGCGAGGGCGCACCGATCCCGATGCGACCGCTGCGTCGCTGGGACAACGGCCGGGATGTCATCGTCAGCGGCGATGCGGCAGGCGTCGTGGCGCCGGCGTCCGGCGAAGGCATCTATTACGCGATGGCCTGCGGCCGGATCGTGGCGGCCGCGGTCGAGCGCAGCCTCGCGACCGGGCGCGCCCGGGAGCTGGCGCGCGCGCGCCGTGAGTTCATGCGGGCCCACGGCCGGGTGTTCTGGGTGCTCGGCATGATGCAGCGCTTCTGGTACTCGAGCGACAAGCGTCGCGAACGCTTCGTCAGCATCTGCCAGGATCCGGACGTGCAGACGCTGACGTGGCAGGCCTACATGCACAAGAAGCTGGTGCGCGCCAAGCCCATGGCGCACGTGCGCATCTTCTTCAAGGACCTTGCGCACCTGTTCGGCATCGTCACGCCGTGACCGACTTCGCGGCGGTGCGTCGCCGCGCGTGGTGGTACGCAGCGCTGGGAGCGCTCGCCGTTGCGATACTCGGGGGCCTCGCGACCGAGATCGGCCCGTGGTATCGGGCGCTGGCCAAGCCGTCCTGGAATCCTCCCGACTGGCTGTTCGGACCTGCGTGGACGCTGATTTACGCGCTGACGGCGCTCGCCGGCGTCGAGGCGTGGCAGGCCGCGCGTGAGCGGCCGCAGCGGCGCATGCTCGCGCTGCTGTTCATCATCAACGGCTGCCTGAACGTGTTGTGGAGCCTGTTGTTCTTCCGGCTGCGGCGGCCTGACTGGGCCCTGTTCGAGGTCGGCGCGCTCTGGCTGTCGATCGTGTCGTTGCTGTACTACTGCGGCCGGCTGCATCGGCGCAGCGTTGCACTGCTGCTGCCCTATCTGCTGTGGGTCAGTTTTGCGGCAGTGCTGAACGCGAGCGTGGTCAGCCTCAATGCGCCGTTCGGCGCTGCGGCACAATGAACGCCGGACGCGTCCTCGAGTGGCTGGCGGCAGGCACGTTGCTCGAGTGGGTCGTTGCGCTGATGCTGCTGGAGGGCGCGCTGCTGCTGGCCTGGCGCCTGCGCACCGGTGGCGGTTTGCCCGTCGGCGCGGTGCTGTGCGTGCTCGCATCGGGCATCTTCCTGATGCTCGCAGTGCGCGCCGCGCTGGTTTCCGCCGGCGCTGCGACGGTTGCCATCTGGCTGCTCGCGGCCCTCGCCGCGCACGTGGCCGATGTCGTGCTGCGCTGGCAGCGACCAAACCGCGGTCGCCCCTGACTCGGGGCCGCGCGGGCGGCTGCCGGGCACCAATAATCGCGGTCCCCGCCTCGGGCGGTCGCCTGACGTGTCATTCCAGTGATGAAGCAACTCGGTGTGCTGTGGCTCGTGGTGCTGATCAGCCTGATGGGCTTCGGCGTCACGACGATTCCCTTCCCGCTCGTCACCGAGCAGATGGGGGCGTCTGATTTCTGGAAGACCTTCGGCGGGCCAGGCGTATTCTCGGTGTTCCAGCTGCTCGCCACGCCGCTGTGGGGGCGCTACAGCGACAGTCTCGGCCGCAAACCCATCCTGATCGCGAGCCTCGCGGGTTCGGTGCTGGCGTACGTGTGGCTCGCGTATGCGAACGACCTCGTGTCGCTGCTGGTCGCGCGCGCGTTCGGCGGCATCATGTCCGGCAACCTCGCCGCGACCTACGCGTACGCGACGGACGTCACCGACGTCAAGAACCGCGCACGCGGCCTCGGCATCGTTGCGTCCGCGTTCGGTGTCGGCTTCGCGATCGGGCCGCCGCTGGGCGGGTGGCTGGGCACGGATGCGCTGGGCCAGCCGAGCCTGCACGGGCCGGCGCTGGCGTCGGCCGCGCTGTCGGCGCTGGCGCTGCTGGCGACCTGGTTCCTGCTGCCGGAGAGCCTGCCGCCCGGCCAGCGCAAGCCGCTGCGCGCTGCGGCCGGGGCGCCCGGGCGCCGTGCCTCGCCATTCGCCGTGTTGCGCGGCCAGACCGTCCTCGTTGGCCTGATGGTGGCGGCGCTGGCGGTCGCGGTCGGTGGCGCGTCGATGCAGTCGATCTACCAGTTCTGGGGTCGCGACCTGTTCGGCTTTTCGCTGATGCTGATGAGCGTGCACTTCATGGCGTTCGCGATCTTCTCGATCCTCGGCCAGGTGCTGCTGATCGGTCCGCTGGTGCGTAGCCTCGGGGAGAAGCGCGTCGCACTGCTGGCTGCCGCGCTGGTGGTGCTGAGTCTCGTGATGTTCGCCGCGCTGAACCAGGCCTGGATGGTCTGGGTCACGATCGCGCTGTTCGGGCTCGCGAACGGCCTGTTCCTGCCGGCGGTTTCCAGTCTGGTCAGCTTCGAGACGACCCCGCAGAACCGAGGTGCCGTGATGGGCGCGTTCAACTCTGCATCCAGCGCCGGTCGCATCATCGGCCCGGGGTTGTCCGGGCCGCTGTACTTCGGCTTCGGTGCGGCGGCGCCGTTTCTGTTCGCGGCGCTGCTGACGCTGCTGGGCGGCGCGCTGCTGTCGCGGGCAAATGCGAAACCGGTCGCCGCTGCGGCCGCCAGCGTCGCGCCCGGTCAGCCGCCGCCAGAACCCTGAGGGGATGGCGGTTGGGTCGCGGTGACGCGCCGCTTCCCTATAATCGCCGGATGCATCGCCGTGACCTGCTTCGCACCGGCTTCGGGGCGTTCGTCGCCAGCGCAACCGTGCCCGCCTGGGCACAGCGGCCGCCCGGCCGGGTTGCGGCGGCAGCCCGGCTGCGCCGCGCGGTCGCCAGCGAGATCACCTCGCTCGACCCCCAACGGCCGACGGGATCGCTGACCGCTGAACTGGGCCCGGAACTGTTTTGCGCACTGACGCGGCAGGATGCAGCGGGACGGTTGGGGGCGGCGGCCGCGCTGGAGTGGGCCACCAGCGAGGATGGCTTGCGGTGGACCTTCAGGTTGCGCCCGGGCATGAAGTGGTCCGACGGCAGGTCATTGGCTGCTGCGGACGTCGTCTATTCGCTGCGCCGCATGCTGGCGCCGGAGACCGCGGCGCGCGAGGCGGAGCGGCTGCTGGCGATCGGCGCGGCGCGCGACGTACAGCGCGGTCGCGTCGCGCCCGAACGCCTGGCGGTGCGCGCCAGCGGCCCGGACAGCGTCGTCATCGAACTGGAACGACCTGATGTCGGCCTGCCGTGGGCGCTCAGCACGGCGTATCTGGTGCCGCCGCACGTGATCGAGGCGCGTGGCCGCGAATGGGCCAAGCCGAACTTCCTCGTGACCAACGGACCTTACGTCGTCGATGCCTGGGCCCCCGGTGCCAAGGTCGTCAACCTGCGGCGCAACCGGCACTTCTACGATGCCGCGCGCGTCGCCATCGAGCGGGTCGATTGGCTGACCGGCTACGATGACGCGACACGCCTGCGGCTGTTCCGTCTCGGCGAGGCGGACATCGCAACCATCGAGGATGCAGGCACGCTGGCGATCGCGCGGCGCGAGTTCGCCGGTCGGTTGCGCAGTTCACCGGAAAGCGCCGTTGGCTGGATCGGCCTGAACACGCGCCGCAAGCCGCTCGACGACCCGCGCCTGCGGCGCGCGCTGTCGCTCGCGATCGACCGCAAGGTGCTCGCCGAGCGGGTGCGCGGCCTGGGCGAGACGCCAACCGATGCCGCGCTGCCGCCCGGGCTGCCCGATCATGCCGGCGAGGTATTGCCTGACTACGCGGGCTGGCCGATGGCACGCCGGCTTGCCGCGGGCCGCGAGCTGGTCGCGGCGCTGCGCACGCCTGCCGGCGGTGTGCGTCGCCTGACGATTGGTTACCCCGCGAGTCCGACGCTGCGCAAGGTGTTCCTCGCGGTCGCGGCGATGTGGAAGATGATCGGCATCACCGCCGACCTGCAGCCACTCGACGGGCGCGCCTATACGGCCGCGCTGCTGAAGGGCGAGTTCGACGTCTTCAGTTACTCGACATTCGCGCTCGTGCCGACCGCCGGCGTGTTCCTCGACCGCTTCGCCAGCGATTCCGCCGTGAACGTCTGTTTCTACGCCAGCAGCGAGTTCGATGCCGCGCTGTTCGCGGCGCAACGGCAGCTGACCACCGCCGGTCGCGCGCGCGAGTACGCGCGCGCCGAAGCGCTGCTGCTGCGCGACCTGCCCATACTGCCGCTGTACCGTGGCGCTTCGAACCGGCTGATCAGCGCACGCGTGCGTGGCTGGGTCGATCATCCCGGCCACGCGCATCCGTCCGACTATCTCGGATTGGCGTGATGACGCTTTCGCGCCGCCGCTTTGCGGCAGGTTTCGCGCTCGGCGCCTGGGCAGCGGCCTGCAGCCCTCCTGGTTCCGGTACCACGGCGCCGGCGACGCGCCTTCGCCGCGCGCGCGCCGGCAACCTGACCACGCTGGATCCGCACCGTCCGATCTCCGCCGCCGACATGGATATCGTCAACGACCTGTTCGAGGGGCTGACGACGGTGGATGCGCGCGGCGCGATCATCCCGGGGTGTGCTGCGCGCTGGTCCGTCAGTGACGATGCACTCGAGTATCGCTTCGAGCTGCGCGGTGACCTGCGCTGGAGCGATGGCGCACCCCTGACCGCCCGGGACGTCGTCGCCAGCTTCCGTCGCCTGCTCGCGCCGCAGACGGCAGCCCTGCTGGCCTACCGCTTCGATGCCATCCGCGGCGCACGCGCGCTGCGTCGCGGCGAGGCGCCGCCCGACCAGCTCGGCGTCGTTGCGGACGGCGATCAGGTCGTGCGCATCCTGCTTCGTCACCCCGAGTCCGACCTGCTGAAACTCGCCGCCATTGCCTACGTCGTGCCGACCCATGCAGTGGCGCGCCACGGTGCCGACTGGACCAAGCCCGAAAACCTGGTCGTCGGCGCCGCCTATCGACCGCAGTCGTGGTCGCAGGGCGGGACGCTGGCGCTGGTGCGCAACGCGCGCTTCCACGGCGCCGCGCAGGTTCGCTGTGGACGTGTCGACTGGGTCATGGGCGTCGACGATGCGACCCGCCTGCGCTTGTTCCGCGCCGGCGAGTTGCAGGTCGCGCAGCTCGCGGAAGGGGCGCAGTACGCGCTCGCACGGCGTGAGTTGCCGGCAGCGCTGCACAGTGCGCCGGCGTACAGTGGCGGCTGGGTCGGGTTGAACCTGCGTCGACCGGCGCTGGCCGACGTCCGGCTTCGCACCGCGCTGTCGCTGGCGATCGACCGTGTGCGGCTGGTCGAGCAGGTGCGGGGTCTGGGCGAGAGCCCGAGCGAGTCGCTGGTGCCGGATGCGGTGCGGGATTATCCGCAGCGCGTGCGACCGGTGTACGCGGAATGGCCGATGCCGCGTCGCATCGCGGCGGCGCGCGAAATGCTGAAGGCGAGCGGCATCGATGCCACCCGTCCGCGCAGCCTGCTTGCGATCTACTCCATGAACCCGCTGGCGCAGCGCAGTTTCCTTGCGCTGGATGCGATGTGGGCACCGCTCGGGGTCCGGGTCGAGGCACGCGGGCTGGAGTCACGCGCCTACAACGTCGCGCTGTCGCAGCGCGACTTCGACCTGATGGACTACGGGCCGTTCTCGGTCGTGCAGAGTCCGGCGAGCTTCATCGGCCGCTTCCGCAGTGATTCGTTCCTGAACTACTCGGGTTTCGCGGACGCTGCGGTCGACCGGATGATCGATGCGGCGGAGTCGCAGCCGGCGGCGATCGAGCGCGCCGCAGGCTATGCCGCCGTGGAGCAGCGCCTGTTGCGCGCATTGCCCGTGATCCCGCTGTATTCGGGCGTCAACCACTGCGGCGGCCGCCGAAGTCGAGGGCTGGCCGTCGCCGGCCGCCTTCTCGCTACCGTCGCGTTTTCTGGCTGTTCGTTCAGGGGGACTGACATGACATTCACGCTGCATCGAGGTTTGCTGGTGCCGCTGCTCGCGCTGTGCGGTCTGTTGGCGACGGTCGCCCAGGCGCAGGACGCAGCGGCCGACGCCGCGCCGTCGGGGGCGCCCGGCACCGTGCTGATCACCGGCTCCAGCCGCGGCCTGGGTTTCGAGTTCGCGCGGCAGTACGCGGAGGCCGGCTGGACGGTCATCGCAACGGCGCGGCGACCCACCGAGTCGGCGCAGCTCGCGGCGCTCGCCAAGCAGCACTCGAACGTGCGGCTCGAGGTGCTCGACGTCGTCGACGACGCCAGCGTCGCGGCGATAGCACAGCGGCTGCACGACGTGCCGATCGACGTGCTGATCAACAACGCCGGCGACACGGACCAGTTCCGCGGCCAGAGCTTCGGCAAGCTCGCGCACGACCGCTTCGACTACATGATGCGGCTCAATGCGCACGGGCCGCTGCGCGTCAGCGAGGCGCTGTTCCCGAACATCCTGGCCGGACGGGAGAAGAAGATCCTCGCCGTCTCGTCGCTGGCGGGTTCGTTCGGCGTCAAGGGCGGCGGCATGCCGGGCGGCTACTGGTACAAAGGCGCGAAGGCGGCCCTGAACATGATGATGTTCTCGCTTTCGCAGGACGTGCGCGAGCGCGGCGTCGTCGTCGCCTGCCTGTCGCCCGGCCAGGTCGACACCCAGGGCTACGCGGCGCGCGGCATCACGATTCCGGGCATGACGGACATCGCGGAGTCAGTCGGTGGCATGCGCCGCGTGATCGCGGGGCTCACGATGGAACAGACGGGCAGCTTCATCCGCTTCAGCGGCGAACCCCAGCCCTGGTGACGGCGCGCTCCACGCTGAGCTCGAATCGCAGCGCCGCAGCGAGCGCGTCGCTGCGGCTCGGATCGGTGTCGGGGTCATGGATCCATTGCAGATCGGGCTGCAACGTCAGCCAGTCGTTGACGGGGATGCGCCATGTCAGTTCAATGGCCGTCTCGGCGCGCGTCGCACCGCCGCCGCTGGCGGCTGCCAGCGCACGCCACGGCCCGCCGTTGCGCACCTGTGCGATGCCGATGCCGAACTCGTCGCGCCGGTCGTCGCGGTCCAGCAGCCGACCGCGCAGCACCAGGCCGGCGCCGAGGTAGGCACCGAAGCGGTTGATGTCAGGGTTGGCGCGACCGACCCGCAGGTACGCGGATGTCGTTGCGACGCCGTCGCCCGACGGCGTCCCCAGCGCGTACTCCAGATGCGCATAGGCGCCGCGATTGCGCCGACTGCGCAATGCATTCCCCGCTGTATCCGTGGCGAGCAACTCGTCGAACGTCGCGCTGTAGTGCCAGGCGCCGGCGGCCAGCTTGGTCAGTCGCGCACGCGCGAACGACAGTTCGACGATACCGAGGAGGCCTTCGGCGGATGACAGGCGCAGCGTCGTGCGTCGCGGCTTGTCAGGGTCGCCGGGTACGCCATCGATGACCGCTGCCAGCAGCGTCAGCCCATTCCCGGCTTCGTGGCGGTAGCGCAGCGCCAGTCCCGTGACCGGAAAAATCGACGGTCCGTTCTGGCCGCTCAACCCAAGGTCCGCGCCGATGCCCTGCGACGAGTGCAGGAACAATGCAGCCGAAGGCAGTGCGTCGAACTCCGAGTTGAGATCGTAGAGGCCGGTACGCAGCGAGTGACGGTTCGACCCACCCGGACGCCAGTCGGCCCAGAACTCCAGCAACCGCAGTGCCTGTGGCGCCTCGATGTTGCTGGGTCCCTGGGCATCGCCTGTGCGGGCGCTGACGCTGCCGCCGCCGCTGTAGATCGCGTGCGCGTGGAGCTCGAGGCCGTGGATACCGGCGAGCTGCTCGCCGTCCACCGTCGCGACCAGATCGAGGTTGTCCACCCAGACATAGCCGGGCGACCCCGCGCCGCGTGCCACCCGCCACGCGTCAGCCGTATAGGTGGCAGCCAGCAGCGCCCACGGCGGGTCGGCCTGCTGGTCCGATGCCGGGACGGGTGGCTGCTGGCGCGCGTCGGCTGCCACGGCCGCACATCCCAGCAGCGTCGCTGCCAGCCACCACGGGCGGTCGCGGCCTGCCAGGGTCGACGTCATCACCGCCTGCCGCGTGATGTCATGCCGTGACGTCCGCGTCGGTCAGCACCGACCGCTTGCGGAACAGCGACATGAAGAACCGTCCCGCCGCTTTGCGCGACGTCAGCCACGCGACGCGCGCGCCCGCACGCTCGTTCGCGAGCACGCCTTCGGCCAGATACGGCGTCACGGTTTCGACGCGGTCGGCGAGGATGTTGTAAACGCGCTTGGTGCGTTCCCAGTCGGCCGACGCACTGCCCATGTCGCGCTTCAGCAGGTCGGTGATCACGATGCCCGGGCTCAGCCAGCAGATGCGCACCCGGCTGCCGCGCGTCTCGGCGAGCAGCGCCTTGTTGAAATACGTCAGTGCGAACTTGCTCGCGCCATAGAGGCTCATGCCCGGCGTCGTCATGCCGTTCGAACCGAAGCCCTCCATGTTGTAGATCAGGCCGCCGTCGGGTTGCGCGTCCATGCCGTGCATCGCGACCTGCGTCGCCAGCATCATGCCGAGCAGGTTGGTCTCGTGGACGAGGTCGATGTGCTCGGCGCGCATTTCCCCAGCCCGCTGCCGTGGGTGCGACAGGCCCGCGTTGTTGATCCAGATGTCGACGCCGCCGAACGCGGCCTGGGCGGTGTTCCAGAGCGCCTGCAGCTGCGCGTGGTCGGCGACATCGCAGGGCGCGCCGGCGATGCGTCCGCAGCCGGGGCCCGCCTCGGCGGGCAATTCCCGCAGCGCCGCGTCGACCGCCTGCCGGGAGCGGCCGCTGACGACGACGTCGTGCCCGCGCCTGAGCAGCTCGAGCGCGAGCCCGCGGCCGATGCCGCGGGTGCTGCCGGTGACGACGATCCTGCGCGCTGCCGTGCTTGCCATGAACGATCCCCCTTGGGCAGGACTCTAGAGGCTGCCTGCGGTCCGACCCATCCGCCGACCCGGGTTCGTCCAGTCAGCGGTCACCGCCGCGCGGGCGCACGCCGCGTGCCGGGGCGTCGCTATTCTGGCTCCAGCACGCCCAATGAGTCGGGGGGAAAGGGTGGCGAGGCAGAGCGTGATCATCACGGGTGGAACCCAGGGCCTGGGTTTCGGCTATGCGCGCGAATTCGGCCGGCGCGGTCACAACGTGCTGATCTGCGGCCGCGGCCAGGCCAGCGTCGACGCGGCGGTGGCGCGGCTCGCACCCCTGTTCGTGGACGGTGCCCGCATCGTCGGCCAGGTGGCCGACACCGCCGATCTCACGGCGCTCGAGGCGCTGTGGCAACGCGGGGTGCAGGAGTTCGGCCGCGTCGACATCTGGCTCAACAACGCCGGGTTCGCGCGCACCGGTGCGCGCTTCGTCGACAACACCCCGGCAGAGATCGAGGCCATGGTCCGCGCCAACGTGATCGGCAGTTTCAATGCCGCGCAGGTCGCCGTGGGCGGCATGCAGCGGCAGGGCGGCGGCAAGCTGTACCTGACGCTCGGCGGCGGCGGTGCCAGCGGCCGCGTCGTGCCCGGCATGACTGTCTATTCGACCACCAAGCGCGCGGTGAAATACCTCGCGCAGTCGCTCGTCAAGGAGCGCCGCGCAGCCAGGGACGACTCGATCCTGATCGGCACGATCAGCCCCGGCGTCAACATCACCGAAGGCATGGTGCGCGAGCTGCAGGCACTGCCGGACGCCGACCGCGCCCGCGCACTGCGCCAGCTGAACTTCATCGGCGAAGACGTCGAGACGACGACGCCCTGGATCGTCGAGCGCATCCTCGCCGACACGCGGCAGGGCAACGACATCACCTGGCTGACGACCGGCCGGATGCTGGGGCGTGCCGTCTCGATGCTGTTTTCGAAGCGCGACGTGCTGTCACGTCACGGACTCAAAGGTAACCCCACATGAACCAGAACACGCTGCAGCCTTACGCCGCCGGTGACGTCTTCGTCGCCGCGACGGTGCTGAACAACCCCGCCGACGACCACGCAGGCCAGGGCCGCATCCTGCAGCTCGCGGCCGACCTCAGCCCCAAGGGCGAGCTGCTGCTGCCACAGACCACGCATCTGGTCGGCGGCCTGCGTTTCGACCGCCACGGCGTGCTGTGGGCCTTCGACAGCCAGGAGTTCCTGGTCCTGAACATCCATCGCGACGGTCGCGTCGAAGTGCGTGACTTCCCGAAGCGCGCGTTCTCGCACGTGAACTTCCTGGCCGACGGCTCGCTGTTGCTCGGCGAGCATGTCGTCGGTGACAGCATCAAGCCCGAGATCCAGGCGCGCATGCACACGCAGATCCCGTTCATGCCGGGAACGACGCGCTTCGGCGACGGCCACGTGTTCCGCTGCAGCGCCGACGGACGCGTGCTGAAGGAGTACGCGACGGCCACGCACGGCGGCATGGGCGGCTTCCTCGGCGTGACGATGTCTGCCGTGTCGCCCGACGAATCGACGCTGGTCTACTGCTCGGAGACCGGGCCGCGGCTGATGCGCTACGACCTGACCGGCGACCGCCAGCTGCCCGACCTGCAGTCCTTCTCGCCGCCGTATCCGCCGGGTCCGCCGCCGATGTTCTTCGCGATGGCCTACGCGGCGGACGGCACGCTGTACGTGCTGCGCGGCGGTGCGATCCATGTCGTCGATGCCGGCGGCACGAGCATCCGCCAGATGCCGCTCGAAGGCTTCGGCTGGGCGCTGATCACGCTGCAGGCCGACGGTCGGCACGCGCTGGTCGCCAACTTCTTCAGTGGCGAGGTCGCCCGCATCGATCTCGACAGCGGCAGCAAGACCGCGAGCTTCCAGTCCGGCTGCGCCAAGTCGGTGGCCGGCGTCGCGGAGTTCGCCGGCGGGTAGTCGGCCGGGTGGACCGGCCCGATCCGCCGTCGGGTACCGGGCTGATACAATTCCGGGATGAGCCAATCATCCCACCGCGGCAAGGTCTACGCCGATGCCCGCTCCGCCCTCGAGGGCGTCGCCCGCGACGGCATCACGGTGATGTCGGGCGGCTTCGGCCTGTGCGGCATTCCCGAGAATTTGATCCTCGCGCTGCGCGACAGCGGCGCGAAGGATCTCACCGTGATCTCGAACAACGCCGGCGTCGACGACTTCGGCCTCGGCCTGCTGCTGAAGACGCGGCAGATCCGGCGCATGGTCTCGTCGTACGTCGGCGAGAACAAGGAATTCGAGCGGCAGTACCTCGCCGGGGAACTCGAGCTCGAGTTCAACCCGCAGGGCACGCTGGCCGAGCGCATCCGCGCCGGTGGTGCCGGCATCTGGGGCTTCTACACGCGCACGGGCGCGGGCACCAAGGTGGCCGAAGGCAAGGAGACCCGCGTCATCGACGGCGAGGAGTGGGTGCTCGAACGCGGCCTGACGGCCGACCTCGCGATCGTCAAGGCCTGGAAGGGCGACACCGAGGGCAACCTTGTCTATCGCAAGACCGCGCGCAACTTCAACCCGATGATGGCCAGCGCCGGGCGCGTGACGATCGCGGAAGTCGAGCATCTGGTGCAACCCGGCGAGCTCGACCCGGACCACATCCACACGCCCGGCATTTTCGTGCAGCGGATCATCCAGGGCACGGATTACCGCAAGCCCATCGAACAACGCACCGTGCGCCAGCGCGGCGCGAGCGGAGCCTGACATGCCCTGGAATCGTGAACAGCTCGCTGAACGCGCGGCGCGTGAACTGCGCGACGGTTTCTACGTGAACCTCGGCATTGGCATCCCGACGCTGGTCGCGAACTACATCCCGGCGGGCATGAACGTCGTGCTGCAGTCCGAGAACGGCATGCTCGGCATGGGCCCGTTCCCGTTCGAAGGCGAAGAGGACCCCGACCTGATCAACGCCGGCAAGCAGACCATCACCGCGTTGCCGACGTCGTCGTTTTTTTCGTCGGCGGACAGCTTCGGCATGATCCGCGGCGGCCACATCAACCTGTCGATCCTCGGCGCGCTCGAGGTCGGCGAGAACGGCGACCTCGCGAACTGGATGGTGCCCGGCAAGATGGTCAAGGGCATGGGCGGCGCGATGGACCTCGTCGCGGGCGTGCGCCGCGTCGTCGTCGTCATGGAGCATTCGTCGAAGGACGGCAGTTCCAAGTTCCGGCCGCGCTGCGAGCTGCCGCTGACGGGCGCGAACGTCGTCGACCTGCTGATCACGGATCTGGCCGTGTTCGAGCGGCCGGACCGGCGCTCGCCGTTCCGGCTCGTCGAGACGGCGCCGGGCATCAGCCGCGAAGCGGTGCGGGCGCGCACCAGCGCGCACCGTCGACTGACCAGTCGTTCAGCCCGGCGAGCGCCGCGCGCGCGGCTGCGCCGATCGCGTCGCAGTTGATCGGCTGCGGGTCATGGTTCTTGTCCTGGAACAGCCGCCGCGGGTCCGTGCCCGGGTAGCGCGGCACGACGTGCACGTGGAAGTGCGGCACGGTCTGGCCGGCGTCGACGCCCGCGTTCGTGAACACGTTGAGGCCCGTCGCGCCGAAGCCGTGCAGCAGCGCGCGGCCGATGCGGTTCGCCTCGCGGTAGCAGTCGGCCAGCAGCGCATCGTCGACGTCGAGCAGCGTCGGGCGATGCGCGACCGGCACGACCAGCATCGCGCCGCGTTCGTACTGGCGCAGGTTCACGAACGCGGCGACGCGTTCATTGCGGCTGACGAATACCGTCTCGGTGACGCCGGCGAGGTAATCGCAGAACGGGCAGGGGTCGGCTGCCGGCAGGCGCAGGCCGACCCCCGTGGTCCCGCCCGCGGTCACTTGCGCTTCATGCGCTCGCGCACCAGCGCGCCGGCTTCCTTGTAGGTCTGCGGCAGTCGGCCCATGAAGGCGTTCGGCTGGAAAATGGGCTCGTACTGCTGCAGTACCGGCAGCATCAGTGCCATGGGCAGTTCCGGCACGCGACGGGTCTTGCGGAAATCGGCGATGGGAATGCGGCCGCTGGCGAAATCCTCGTGGTGGTTCGCCGTGCGCGCGACGAAATTGCCGCGCGGGTCGCAGATCACGGTGCCCTCGTCGCGCGAACCGGCCGACTCCGGGAAGCCGATGTTGTCGGGCGTGACCGAGTTGCCGACACCGAGGCAGTAGACGCGGTTGGCGCGCGCGCAGGCCGCCGCAGCATCGGGATTGTTGCCGCCGGTCACGGACAGCACGATGATCTCCGCGCCCTTCATCGCCAGGCAGGAATACAGCATCGGCTCCGCACCGACCGCGGTCACCGCGATGTTGCCGATCGGCGTGCGCGCGATCGGCAGCGTGGCATCCCAGCCGTACATCTCGACGTAGCGGTCGAGTACGTCGTACACGGTGGTGCCGATCAGGGCATCTTCGCCGAACAGGCCGAGGATGTTGCGGGCTTTCCACTGCTTCGAGACGATGTTGCCATCGGGCCCGACGATGACCGACATGTTGATCACGTGGTCGGGCCAGTCCTTCTCGCGGGCGTAACAGCCGAAGGAGATGTAGCAGTCGTATTTCTTCGCGCGCTGGCCGATCGCCTCGACCTCGGGGCCCGGCAGGTCGAACGCGACCTTGTTGAGCTGCGCGCGGTTCCAGGGCTGGAAGCCCTGGATCGGGAACTCGTGCATGCAGAGCAGGTCGACCTTGCCCCCCCAGAGACGCTCGCCACCCCACATCTCGTCCGAGCCCTGGGCCTGGTCGATCAGGCGCAGGACATGGTCGAGGTTCGCCTTCATCGTCGGCTTGAGGTTGTCGACGTCGACCGACTTCACGCGCGACTGGATCGCCGTGACGCTGATGTTGTCCTGCCGCAGCGGCACGGTCTCGTAGACGCCCCCCTTCGAGACCTTGATGTCGGTGATGGGCCGGCCGCGCACGGCCGCGCCCTGGCCGGCTGCGGGCGCTGCAGCGCCGGTGGCCACGAGGCCGGCGAGCCCGGCTGCACCGGCTCCGCCGAGCAACTCCCGACGCGAAACCCCGGAACCTGTAGATTTCTTCGACATGACGCTCCCCCCTTTGTGTCAGGTGTCCCGATCAGACACCCGACACGCAGGGAGCGTCAACGGCGGCCCCAGGCCGCGTCCATTACTTCTCGCCGTTGATGTAGCGGTCGAGCTCGCGGTGGAAGTGGCGGACGCGCTGCTCCTGCTCGCCCCACAGCGGTCCCTTGAAGCCACGCGAGCGGAGGCCGCGCTGCTGGACGGGCAGCAGCTCGGAATCCTGGTCCAGCACGTCGCCGAGGTTGGGCTTCTCGCCCACGGGCACGTGGATGACGGCGGGGCGGGTATCGCCGCTGCAGTCCGTACCCGGGGGCAGGCCCATCCAGCCCGGCACGGTGTAGTCCGGGTCGTTGACGGGGCGATACAGGATCATGGTCTCGTAGTAGAACTTCTCCGGGTCGTCGGCATCGGGCAGGAAGCGCATGATGAACACGCCCTCCGGATGCATGCCCATCTGCACGTTCGGGAACAGGCCGGTGGCCCAGCTGTCGGTCAGCTGCCCGTCCGTGAAGTTCTCGTAATGCTTGAGGCCGACGCGGCGTGCGCGCTCGCGCTTCGACTTCTGGATGGCCGCGCGCACCTCGCGGGCGGTGCCCTTGAACGTCGCCGGGTCGATGCCGCCTTCCTTCAGCATGTACTGCAGGTAGGGGTCGACGGTCTCCTGGTCTCCGACGCGGTGCGACTTGACGCAGATCGGCACGATCATGCGGCTCGCGCCATTGGGATAGAGATCGTACTGCGAGAAGTCTTCCATGACGCCCTGGGTCTGCGGATGCACGTAGGGCAGGTGGTAGGTCTCGTAGAACGCGTCGACGCCCGTCTTCCAGTTCGCCTTCCAGGCGCTCTTGACGTGATGCACGACATGCATCTTGTCGACCTCGTACATCTCGATGTACTCGGGCGGGATGCCGAGGTACTCGCGCAGCGGCGGCGCCTTGCCATCCATGTTGATGAAGATGATGCCACCGACCTGGTCGCAGCGGACTTCGGTCAAGCCGGGGCGGTGCGCGACCAGCTTCGGGTTGAACGTGTGTTCGTCGGTGATGCACTCGAGCTTGCCGTCGATGCCGAATCGCCAGCCATGGAACGTGCAGGTGAAGCTGCCGACGCTGCCGCGCTCGTTCATGCAGACCTTGTTGCCGCGGTGCGAGCAGACGTTGTAGAAGGCGCGGATCGAGCCGTCAGCCTGGCGCACGATCACGAATTCCTCCGCGCCGACCTCGAACGTGAAGTAGTCACCCTCTTCGGGGATGTCGGAGACCACGCCGGCCAGCAACCAGACGCGCGGCCACAGGCTCTTCCATTCCTTCTCCATGAACTCGCGCGCGTAGTAGCGCGACGGGTCAGGCACATCGAGCCCATTGTCGATGTGCGGCTGTTTAGCTTCCAGCGAGCCTGCCGGCGCGCCCAGGTTCATCGGCCATTCGACCTTGTAGTTCACTGCCATGACTGCTTCCTCCTGATCAGGCCGCCGCTTCCGTGCCGGTGGCCGGCGCGAACGGGCAATAGGGTTCCTTCTCGACGACGTTCAGCACGAACGACAGCTTCGCCATGCCGGAGATGACCGCCATCGCGGTGCCGAGTTCCAGGATGTCGGCTTCGCTGAAATGCGCCCGCAGCCGCGCGAACAACGCCGGCGTCATGTCGCCATCCATGTTGGTCAGCGCGACCTGGGCGGCGTAGTCGATCACCGCGCGCTCGGCCTCGGTGAAGGGCGTCATGTCGCCGTCGATCAGCGCATCGACCTGTGCCTGCGTGAATCCGGCAGCGAGGGCGCCCGGGACGTTCTGCTTGTTGCAGGTGCGGCAGCCATGCAGCAGCGACAGCTTGAGGCGTGCGAGCTGCTTGTATCTCTGGTCGACCTGGCCGCCGAAGAACACCGGCATGTAGAAGCGGTTCATGACGAAATCGAGCATTTCGGGATGCTGGGCGAACACCTCGACGAACTCCGCCGAGCCGGTCAGCCCGTTCAGGGTGTCCCAGGCCAGATGCCACTTCGGATCGAGCCGCTCGCGCGGCGTGCGGGTCAGCAAGGTTTCGCTCATGACTCCCCCCTCGGGATCAGCGCTGCTGGAAATACTCCGGGATGCCGCCTGGCCAGACGTCGCCGTGCTGGTTGTTGCCGCCATCGACGACGACCACTTCGCCGGTGATGAACTTGCCGGTCGATGGTGAAGACAGGTACACGACCGCCTGGGCAATGTCGAGGCCGTCACCGAGCGCGTGCATCGGATTCGAGTAGCGGAACTGCTCGGCGGCCGACGGCTCGTAGACGTTCAGGCCTTCGGTCGCGATCGAGCCCGGCGACACACAGTTGACCCGGATGCCGAGCGGCGCCCACTCGGTCGACACCGACTTGGACAAATAGATGACGCCGGCGCGCGCGGCGCAGGTGTGCGCGACCTGCGGCATGCCGCGCCAGACGTTCGCGACGATGTTGACGATGTGGCCGGGCCTGCCGGCATCGCGCCAGCGCTTGGCAGCAGCCTGCATCATGTACCAGGTACCGTTCAGGTTGGTGTCGATGACGGCGAGCCAGCCCTTGACGCTGAAGTCGATGGCCGCTTGCGGAAACTGTCCACCGCCGTTGTTGACCAGCGTGTCCAGGCCACCAAAGCGCCGCCAGGTCGCATCCATCAGCGCCTCGACCTGGGCCGGATCGCGGATCGTCATCGGGAAGGTCGCGATCTCGCGGCCCAGCAGCCGCTGCACGCTGGCGGCGGCATCGTCGAGCTTCTCGGCGCGCCGGCCGCAGATCATGACGTTGGCGCCGAGGCGCGTCAGTGCGAAGGTCATCGCGCGGCCGATGCCGCTGCCGCCGCCGGAGACGATGAAGGTCTGGCCGGCCAGCAGGTCGTCGCGGTAGGCGAGCGGCTGTATCGCGAGCTGCTCATCCGTGAGTCCCCACTGGCGATCGCCGGGGCGCGTGCGCGATGCCGGCGTGCTGCTGCGGGCCAGATCGAGTTGCTTGGGTTCAGTGGCCACGGGTTGTCCTCAGGTCGAGTGCAGGCCGAGCACGTTGATGCTCGCGACGTTGCGGTTCGGGATGCCGCCCAGGTTGTGGGCGAGGCCGATGCTGGGCTGCGCGAGCTGGCGTTCGCCGGCGCGCCCGAGCAGTTGCAGGTAGATCTCGTAGGTCATGCGCAGGCCGGTCGCGCCGATCGGGTGCCCGAAACATTTCAGGCCGCCGTCGATCTGGCACGGGATCGCGCCGTCGGCGTCGTAACGGCCGTCGCGCACGTCGTGCGGCGCGCGCCCTTCGTCCGACAGGCCGAGGTCTTCCATCAGCACGAGCTCGGTGATCGAGAAGCAATCATGGACTTCGATCAGGTCGATCTCCGCGCGCGGGTCGCGGATGCCCGCCTCGCGGTAGGCGCGCTGCGCGGCGAGGCGAGTCGTCAGCGTGTAGGTGCCGTCCCAGGATGCGTGGCTCATCTCGACGCCGTTGGATGGCGCGAGCTGCAGCGCCTTGATCGTCACGACGTCGCGTCGGCCGAGCGAGCGCGCGATTCCTGGCGTCGTGACGATCGCGCAGGCCGCGCCATCGCTGACGCCGCAGCAGTCGTAGACACCCAGCGGATGCGACACCATCGGCGCGCCCAGCACCTGTTCGACCGTGATGCGGTTGCGCAAGTGCGCCTTGGGGTTGCGCGCGCCGTTCGCATGGCTCTTGACCGAGATGTGCGCCATCGCACGCCGCAGTTCGTCCATCGAGTAACCGTGCTTCGCGGCGTAGGCGCTCGCGAGCTGCGCGAACGCGCCGGGTGCGGTGCTGCCGGGCAGGTAGAGGTCTTCGAACGTGCCCTTGGTGCGCTCGGGCAGGCCCGCATAGCCCGTGTCCTTGAGCTTCTCGACGCCCATCGCCAGCGCGATGTCGCAGGCACCGGCCGCGACCGCATAGGCCGCGCCGCGCAGCGCTTCGGTGCCCGTCGCGCAGAGGTTCTCGACGCGGGTCACGGGGATGTTCGGCAGGCGCAGCGCCATCGACAGCGGCAGCGCCGACTTGCCGACGTTCTGCTCGTCGAAGAACACGCCGAGCCAGGCGCCGTCGATGCGGTCGCGGTCGATGCCGGCATCGGTCAGCGCCTCGCCGAAGGCTTCGACCATCAGGTCGTCCGGGCCACAGTCCCAGCGCTCGCCAAAGCGCGAGCAGCCCATGCCGATGATCGCCACCTTGTCGCGGATGCCGCTCGCCATGGCTGCCTCAGGCCTTCACGGCCTTCCAGAAGTAACGCCGGAACCGCCGCAGCGGATCCTGGTCCTTGATGCGCAGCACGAAGCGCACCCGGTCGCCCACGGCGAGCTCGCCGGCGTCGAGATCGGTGAACTCCATCAGCAGGTTGCCGCCTTCGGCGAAACCGACGTTGCCGTACACGTAGGGCGGGCGTCGCGAATAGGCCTGCCAGTCCTCCGTGAAGGTCTTGACGGTGCCGCTGCTGTCGGCGAGGCGGTAGCTGTCCTGGCTGTCGGTGCGGCGGCAGTCGGGGCTCACGCAGACGCGGCTGCGCGGGAACTGCACCGTGCCGCAGTCGCGGCAGCGGCCGCCGCGGAACGCGTCGATGATCTCGTGCTTGCGCCAGGCAACGCTGTGCGCGGTGCGGTTGTCGCGCTCGGCGCGCATGCCGAAGTCGGCATCGAGCAGGCCGCAGTGCGACAGGAAGCGCGTGTAGTGCGTCTCGTCGCGACGCCGCGCCAGCGCCGCCGCCACGGGGCGTTGCCGCGAGCGCCAGCCGGGCAACGCGTCGCCGGCGCGCAGCACCAGCGCATCGGCACCCTGGCCGAAGCCGACCAGCACGATGACGTCAGCGGGGTTGGCCTGCTCGAGTGCGGCGACCAGCATCAGCAGCGGCTGCGCGGCGCCGGTTTCGCCGCAGTCCGCGTGCAGCGGATCGACCAGCGTCGCGCGCGTGAGGCCGGCTTCATTCGCGACGCGCTTCGCGTGGCTGCCAGGCATCACGAACAGCGCCACGCTGTCGGCCGCGATGCCCGCCTGCGCGAGCGCGTTGCGCACGACGCGTGCTGGCAGGCCTGCGACGGCTTCGTCGCGCACCCAGCGTTCTTCGAGCGCGTAATCGAAGTCGCTGCCGCTCATCCGGTAATGGTCGACAAAGTCAGCGGCTTCGTGCGCCGTCGCCAGCACGTCGCACAGCGCCGGCAGCGCTGCCTCAGGCGCGTCCGCTGCGCCGGTGCTGCGCACCAGCAGGGCGGCGGCGCCGTGGCCGATGCCGGCCTCGAGCCCGCTGCCAGGCCGCGCGAGGCGCGCATCGCTGCCGACGACCAGCGAACTGCCGCGCCGCTGCACGGCGTTGCACAGCGCGCCTGTGCCGGCACGCAGCGAGCCGCCGAACTCCAGCGTCTCGATGCCGGCGTCGAGATCGAGGCAGGCCGCGGCCAGTGCGGCGTTGCTGCGGTCGGCGAACGGCAGCGTCGTCGACGCGAGGTAGAGCGCGTCGACCGCCGGTGCGCCGTCGAGCGCGCCGCGGGCGGCATCGACGGCGAGGGTCAGCGCGTCTTCATCCCAGTTGCAGAAACTGCGCGCGCCCTGCGCGCGTGCCGCCCCGCCGCCCAACCAGCCCATCGCCGCAGCGATCGCCGTGCGCGGCAAGCGCAAGCGCGGGATGCTGGCACCGGCGGCGACGATCTGGGCGAGCACGGGCATCGCGTCAGTTTTCGTAGAAGGGTTCGAGCAGCGGCTTGATGCGCAGGTGTTCCGGCACGCGCTCCGGGCCGATGCGCCGGTCAATCTCCTCGTGCCAGTGGTAGATGCGCCGCTCCTGGTAGTTCAGCGGGATGCCGCGGAAACCCGGCGACATCACCGACTCCTGGATCTGCTCGGCGAACTGCAGGTCTTCGTCGAGGATGCGATCGAAGTTGCGGATGCGCGTTTCCCAGAGCGGATCAAGCGTTCCGTCGCCCCAGTCGGGCGCGAACCAGATGCATTCGATGCGCATGGTCGTGTCCGACGTGGGCCAGAACAGCAGGAAGGGCGCGCCGGTCGGGTCGACCGGCACGACCAGGTTCGGGAAGAAATTGAACGAGGGATTGTTCTTCGCGGAGACCTCGGTCGCGGTCTCGATGCGGCGCATGCCTTTCGTGCCCGGGTCCTGCCAGTCCGGGCGCCGGTTCGGCGTGACCATCAGCGAATGGCCGTTGCGATACAGCGCGATCGTCGTGCCGCGGTGATCGAGGAAGCGGTCGACCGTGTTCTGGTGGATGGACTTCAGGTGATACACCTCGAGGAAGGCGTCCATCAGCACCTTGACGTTGCACTTGACGTCGAAGGCTTCGGTCTTCACGAGCCGCCACTCCTGCGGCTGGAACTGCGTGAAGTACTCGGCGAACGGCGCGACGTGCTGCTGCAGCGGCTCGGCGTTCGCGTCCTCGTTGATGAACACCCAGTTGTAGAAGCGCTCGCAGCGTACTTCGATCAGGTTGCGGTGCGGCATGTCGAGCGCGACGAAATCGCGCTTGTCGCGCAGGTTCAGCAGCTTGCCGTCCAGGGCGTAGGTCCAGCCATGGTAGCCGCAGACGAAGCCTTCGGCCTTGCCGCACTTGTCCTTGACCAGTGGCGCGCCACGGTGCCGGCAGGTGTTGTAGAACGCGCGGATCACGTCATCCTTGCCGCGCACGATCAGGATCGGCGTGCCGGTCTTCTTCCAGATCAGGTAGCTGCCGGCCTCCGGCAGCTCATCGAGATGGCAGGCATACAGCCAGCTGCGGCGCCACAGGAATTCCTTCTCGAGCTTCAGGAACTCGGGATCGACGTAGCGCCCCGAAGGGATGTCCGGGAATGCGGGGAAGCCTTCGGGCGGCGCGTTGCGCTCGGCCTCGTACTTCATCCCGTTGAGGAAACGCTGGACGGTCTGGGTATCCATGGCGGTGCGGAGAATCCGAGACAGGGCAATGACTTGGGCGAATTGGATTATAGGCAGCGCCTGTCCGAAATAAACAGGCGTGACTGTTTTTTTCGGGTGTGCGGTCGGTATATTGCTGAATCGAAAGGAATTCCGGCCGACCGCCGGGGGAGGGCACTGTGGCCGAACTGATCCTGCACCATTTCGACTGGTCGCCGTTCGCCGAGAAGGCGCGGCTCGCGCTGGGCCTCAAGGGGCTGGGCTGGGATTCGGTGCAGATCCCGATGATCCTGCCGCGTCCCGACCTGATGCCGCTGACCGGTGGCTACCGCAAGACGCCGACGCTGCAGATCGGCGCCGACATCTACTGCGACACCCGGCTGATCGCCCGCGAACTCGAGCGGCGCTTCCCGGCGCCGACGCTGTTTCCCGGTGGCCAGCGGGGCCTCGCGCTCGCGCTGTCGCACTGGAGCGATACGGCGTTCTTCGAACCGGGCGCGGGGCTGTCGATGGGCATGAACAAGGAAGTGCCGGAGGCCGTCGTCAACGACCGCAAGGCCTTCTTCAACTTCATGGATTTCAGCCGGCTCGAAGCCGACGTGCCGCACCTGCTGTCGCAGCTGCGTGCGAACGCAGACCTGCTCGAGCAGGCGCTGTCCGACGGGCGTCGCTGGCTGATGGGCGAGGCGCCGGGCTGGGCCGACATCACCGCTTACTTCCCCGTGTGGATGACGCGCACGTTCATTCCGGGTGCGGCACCGCTGCTGCAGCCCTGTGCGCGGATCGCCGCGTGGGAGGAGCGCGTGCGCGGCATCGGCCATGGCACGCGGCGCGACATCGACTCGCAGGCCGCGCTCGACATCGCGCGCGCGGCGACACCGGAGCCGGGGCGCGGAGTGGATCCGCAGGATCCGCTCGGCCTCGCCGCGGGCGACCGCGTCGCCGTCGCCCCGGATGATTACGGCAAGGTCCCGGTGACCGGTGAACTCGTGACGCTGGAGCTGCACGAAGTTGCGGTGCGGCGCGAGGATCCGCGCGTCGGCACCGTCGTCACGCATTTCCCGCGCATCGGCTACCGGATCGAGCGCGCGCGCTGACGAGTCTCCCATCAATAAAAAAGGCCCGGCGGTTTCCCGCCGGGCCTTTTTGCTCTTGCGGTGACGCGGGGCGGTGGTCCGCCCCGGTCAGCAGCGTTACATGCCGAGGATGCGCAGCACCACGCGACGGTTGGCCTGGCGGCCTTCTTCCGTCTTGTTGTCCGCGATCGGCTGGCGCTCGCCATAGCCGCGCGCCGTCAGCTCGTTCGTGACGCCGGCGTTCTTCAGGTAGGCGAGCACCGTCTCCGCACGCGACTGCGACAGGCGGCGGTTGTAGGCATCCGAGCCGACACTGTCGGTGTGGCCGGCGACCTCGACCTTGATGTCGGGGTAGCGCTTCAGCGTGGCCACCGCGTCATTCAGCGATGCCGTGCTCGAGTCCACCAGTTCGGCCTTGTTGGTCTCGAACACGACGCCCGGCAGCTTCAGCTCTTCCTTGAAGGAGCAGCCGTTGACGTCGACGCGATCACCGGCCGGCGTATCCGGGCAACGGTCCTTGCTGTCGACGACGCCGTCGTTGTCGCTGTCGAGCTCGCAGCCCTTGGCGTCGACCTTCGCGCCAGCGGGCGTGCCCGGGCACTGGTCGAGGCGATCGACGACGCCATCGCCATCGGCGTCGAGCTCGCAGCCGTTCGCATCGACGCGCGCGCCGGCCGGCGTGTTCGGGCAGCGATCGAGGTTGTCGTTGACGCCGTCACCGTCGGCATCGCCCGGCAGCGGGCAGCCGTTCGCATCGACCGCGGTGCCGGCCGGCGTGCCGGGGCAGCGGTCCATGTCGTCGGGCACGCCGTCGCCATCGCTGTCGACGACCTTGCGCGGGGCAGGGCGGTCGCCGCCGTCGAGCTTGAGGCCGATCTGCACGCCAAAGTTGCGCGGCTCACCCCACTGCGTGTGGGTCCACAGCGTCGCGACCGACTGGGACGCGATGCGATAGCGCTTGTCGCCAAGGTTGCGGCCATACACGCGAGCGGTCCAGCGGCCGTCTTCCGACGTCCAGGCCAGTGCGGCGTTGTACAGCACCTTGGAATCGAGATAGGCGTCGAAGTCGCGACCGGCGGCGGAGATGTAGTAGAGGTTCTTGTCCTCGTAGTACACGTCGCCGGTGATCTGCAGCTGGCCGCCCGACGCCAGCGGCATCGTGTAGATGCCCATCAGGCTGCCGCTGTTCTTCGGCGAGCGCGGCACCGGCAGGCCGGTCAGGTCCTGGTTCAGCGCGACGATCTGCGAGCCGTCCGCCGCCGTGATGCCCGGCTGGTTGATGACGAAGTTGTCGTACTTCGCATCGAGGTAGGAGGCCGCCACGCGGAGCTGCAGCCGGTCGGTGACGGCAGCCTGCAGTTCGAGTTCGGCGCCCTGCGACGTGACTTCCGCCGCGTTGTAGAACACCGTCTCCTGGAACTGTGCACCACCCTTGACGGTGATGATGTTCGCGGCGCGCTGCGCATCCTCGTACTTCGTCACGAAGATCGTCGGGTTGATGCGCAGGCGGTCGTTCAGCCACTGCGTCTTGAAACCGAGTTCGTAGTTGGTCGCGAACTCCGGGTTGACCGGGCGGGTCAGTTCCGGCACGAGGATGCCGCTGGTGGCCGTCTGGTCGTTGTAGCCGCCCGCCTTGTAGCCGCGCGACACCGTCAGGTACGAGAACACGTCGTCGTTGATCTGGTACGAACCCGTCAGGCGCCAGCTCGGTTCGCTCCAGGTGGTCGACAGGTTGCTGAAGTTCAGTACGCCGCCGCCGGTGCAGTTATAGACGCTGCTCGCGTCCGCGTAGCTCGCGGAGCAGGTCGCCGCGTTGAACGGGGCACCCGGATAACGGACGAAGTCGCCCGCCTGCAGCGGGTCGCTGAACGAGGCAGCCGTCAGGCCCGGATTGGTCGGGTCGATCGCCTCGAAGCCCGTCTGCGTGCGGCCCGCCCACGAACGCTCGTCGCGGGTGTAGCGGAAGCCGGCGCCCAGCGTGAAGCGGTCGGTGACTTCCCAGGTGCCGTCGATGTAGCCAGCCAGCGAGTCCGAGTCCTGCTGGTTGCAGAGGATCTGCGGCGAATTGTTCAGCAGCTGCTGCGGCAGCATCGCGGCGCCGAAGTCCTGGATCAGGTCGACGAAGCCGAGCACCTGCACGACGCAGAAGCGCGCGTCGTTCTGCTGGTAGAACGCGCCGGCGACGAAGTTCAGCGGGCCGTCGAGGTCGGACGCGAGCCGGAACTCCTGCTGCGTCGTTTCGCGATCGGTGTCGCGGGTGGCATCGAACAGCGACAGTGGCTGGCCGGTCACGGTGTTGACGGGCGCGGCGCCCGTATACGTGTTCGGCAGGTGTTCCTTCTGGCTGCGATAACCCGTGACCGAGTACAGCTTGTAGTTGTCGGACAGCTGCCACTCGAGGTTGAGATACGCGCCGTCTACGTCGATGCGCTGGCCCTGGCCCATCTGCAGCAGCGAATCGTTGCGCTGCGTCGAAGCCATATTGTCGAGCGGATCGCCCGACGGCCGCGTGAAGCCCAGCGCGTTCCACAGGTACGGTGCACCGACCGGCGTGTCGTTGAACGACGGCACGGCATCGGAGCGGTCGCGCAGCAGTTCGAACTGCGCGAGCGCAGTGAAGTTGTCGGTGATGTTCCACTGCGCCTTCAGGCGGCCGCTGATGACATCCTGGCCGCCAATGCTCTCACCGGTCCCCGTGCCGGTCGTGCCGGTGATGCCCGGGATATTGAACGGCGCACCCACGGGGCCCAGCCCGGGATTGGTGTTGAACGACACGATCGGGCCGTAATCGGCGCCGAGCTTGTAGTAGCCATCGCTCTTGACGTACGAGCCGACGACGCGCAGCGCGAACTTGTCCTCGACGATCGGCAGGTTCACCGCCGCCTGCACGGACTGCTCGCCGAACTTCGCGAACCCGAGCCGCAGTTCGCCACCGACGTCCAGCATGTCCGGGCGCTTCGAGCGGATGTTGACCGTGCCGCCCGTCGTGTTCTTGCCGTACAGCGTGCCCTGCGGGCCGCGCAGCACTTCGGCGCTCTGGATGTCGAAGGTGTCGAGCAGCTGTGTCTGCACGCTCGGCATCACGAAGTCGTCGTACTGCACGCTGACCGGCGCATCCTGGTAGACGATGATGTCGGTGATGCCCACGCCGCGCATCGCGAACGACGCCGCGTTGAAGGCCGTGACGCGCGCAGCGGAGAAGCCAGGCACGGACGTCGCCATGCCCGAAATGTCCTTGGCCACGTTGCGCTCGAGATCCGCGGCAGTCAGTGCCGAGACGGAGATCGGCGTGGTCTACAGGTTGGTGTCCGCGCAGCGCGTCGCCGTACACGGTCACTTCTTCGAGAGCAGCCTCAGCTTCCTGCGCCTGGGCGGTCTGGCCGACGGGCCAGACGGAACAAGCTGGTAGCACGACCGCTGGGTCAGCAGTTGGAAGCATCGACGTTTCCCCTCTGGTCTGGCTTCTGGGGCGCGACTGGACTGTCCCTGCGCCGTCGCGGATTATAGGTACAGTCCGCAAAAAGAAACAGGCCTGACTGTTTTTTGTCGGCCCTGATGTTGCGCCTCCGCAACGTGGGGTTGCCGATGCTCGAGTTATGGTTCTATCCGTCGCCGAACGGCCTGAAGGTCCTGGTCCTGCTCGAGGAGCTCGGGGAACCGTATCGACGCCGCTTCGTCGACATCCGGCGCGGCGAGCAGTTGCCCCGAGTTTCCTGCGCTTGCTCCCAACAACCGCATTCCGGCGCTCGTCGATCTGGACACCGGCCAGACCGTGTTCGAGTCGGGCGCCGTGCTGATCTACGCGGCCGAACGCGCCGGCCGCTTCCTGCCGCAGGGCACAGCCGCACCACGCCTGGCCGTTCGGTGGCTGTTCTGGCAGGTCGGCGGGCTCGGGCCGATGGCCCGGCCAGGCGCATCACTTCCGCGCGTACGCGCCGAAGTCGTGCCCTGCAGCATCCAAGCGCTATACCGACGAGTGCAACCGCCTGTACGGCGTGCTCGACCGGCGCGCCTGGCGATCGCGACTACGTCGCGGGCGAGTATTGATCGCCGACATGGCGATCTGGCAGCCTGGATCGTGCCGCACGAGCGCCAGGGCCAGGACCTGCGCCAGTTCCCGAACGTGGCCGCGTGGTTCGAGCGGATCCGGTTGCGCCCCGCGGTCGAGCGGGCCTACGCGGTCGGCCAGGACCTGCACGCCGATGCCGACGCGTATCGCTTTCTATATGGGCAGACCGCCCGCAGTGCCGAGGAGCTCCAGCGCGATGACCGCGATCATCCTGCATCACTACGACGCCTCGCCATTCACGCAGAAGGCACTGCGCATGCTGGGCTTGAAGGGCTCAGCGGTCGCTCGGTACGAACGCCGATGCTGCCGCCGAAGGACAGTCTCCGTCGCGCTGACGGGCGGTTACCGCGCCAGTCATGCAGATCGGCGCGGACGTGTACATCGACTCTGCAACGCATCGCGCTCGAGCTCGAGCGACGCCATCCCTGCGCCGACCCTACTTTCCCCGGCGGCGATCCGGGCATCGCGCAGATGCTCGTGAAGTGGTCCGAGACCTTCTTCCGCACCGGCCTCGCGATCAGCGTCAACCTGCTTGCGAAGGACTGGCCCGAACAGTTCCGGGCGGATCGCGAGGCACTGTTCCCGGACTTCGATTTCAAGGGCGCGCTGCGCGACGCAACCCACGCGCAGTCGCAGTTCCGCGTCCACGCCGGCTGGCTCGACTCCCAGCTCAAGGTGCGCGGTCCGTTCCTGACGGGCGCCGCGCCCGGACTCGCCGACATCCAGGCGCACGTATTCGTCTGGATGGCGCGGGCCTACTTTCCCGAACTCGCGGCGCGTTTGCTGGCGCCGTTCGACACGCTTGCGGCCTGGGAGCAGGCGATGCTCGCGATCGGCGAAGGCCAGCGGCAGGAAATCACCGCGGCCACCAGCACTCGACGAAGCACGCGGCCGAAGCACGGTGGCGAATGGGACGGTCGACATGGACGATCCGGCCGGATTGCTGGCCGGCCAGCGTGTCGAAGTGACCCCGGACGATACCCACGCTGCGCGGCGGGGCGTCTGCGGGGGGAACTGGCATCGCTCGATTGGCGTGGCATCACCCTGCTGCGCAGCGACCCGCGATGCGGGCAGGTGGCCGTGCATTTTTCCGCGGATTGGCTCCACCGCGTCTCGGCGCTGCCTGCCTGAATGTCAGTGCAGCAGCTGCTTCGAACTCTTCCGCCCATCGCAGGGCCGAGATACGCGCGACGAATCCGCTCCGGCAAGCGCTGCCGGCTTCAGTCACGTCCCGTGCCCGCGTTCCCATGCCCGCACGGCGCGCAGGGCCTCGCCGATGGGCCCGTCCTGCTGGGTCAGGGCGGCTTCGACGTCCGCCGTCAGCGGCAGCGCCTTGACCGCTTCCGTCGTCGGTACGCCCAGCAGGGCGTCGAGGTGGGACAGCAACCCGGCGAAGAAGAAGCTGCCTGCTGAATTCGGGTCCTGCTGCTCGGCCAGCACTTCGCACATGCGTCCGCGGATCATCGCGTTGACCAGCAGGTAGCTGGGCCGGTCTTCGAAAGCCGCGAGCGCGACGACAGCACAGAGTCGCTTCAGGTTCTCGAGGCCCAGCATGACGACGCCATGCCTGATCGAGGTGACTTTGCGTGGCAGGTTGTAATAGCCGGAGTTCAGGCAACGCAACACGCGGTTGACCGGAGCCGAGGTCCCGCTGCAGGGAGTTTCTCGATCTCTTCCGGTGTCGCATCGGGCTCGTTCAAAGCCGCGAGCACTTGCAGCGTCGCGAGCCGCATCGTCGGCTGGGCCTGGCCGCTGAAAGTCTCCAGGCCGCTGAAAATGTTCTGAAGCCGCTACCAAGCTGAGTCGCGGCACTGCTCGAACTTGCTCGCGCGTCTCGACCTTCTCGGCGACGACGCGCAACCCCCGTGCGAGCAGTTCCTTCACGGTCGCTGCCAGCGTCTCCGGGGGCTCGTGCATCAGGTCGATCTTGACGCAGTCGGCGACCTCGAGCAGGCGTCGGTCGCCTGCGGCGCTGACCAGTCGTCGAGCGCGATCTGGAAACCCTGTGCGCGCATGGCCGGATCCCGTCGAGCAGTTCCGCGTCGACGCGCACGTCCTCGAGGACTTCGATGACGATGCGTTCCGGGGCAGCGGCAGCACCAGCGGCGTGCGCAGCAGGGCATCCGGGAGATTGACGTGCGCCAGCACGCCAGGTGACCAGCGTATCGAGGCCGATGTCGCTGAGTGCGCCGAGCACGACGCGGGCAGTGGCGAGCGTTCCATCGACCATCTGCACACGGGTTGCCGCAGGATTGCCGCGATACAGCAGTTCGTACCCGGTGATCTGCAGGCTGGCATCGAAGATCGGCTGGCGCGCGACGCAGATCAATTGCCCGGCGGGATCGCCTGCGGGTTCGGACACGGTGGCGGGTACCCGGGGGACGAGGGGACGGACATGCGCCAGAGTCTGCAGCGATCTTCGCGCGGATTATGTGACCTGCGTCAGCCTCGCGGCTGAATCGGGGATCGCCTGAGGGCCCGCGGGGTCAGACGACGCCCGCGGCCCGCAGCGCCGAGATCTCCGTCGGGTCGTAGCCGAGGGCCGCGAGCACGACGTCGGTGTGCTCGCCCAGCGTCGGCGGCCGCCGCGCAATGCCGGCGGCCAGCGTCGAAAAGCGAATCGGCAGGTCCGGTACGGGCGCCGCGACGCCGAGGCCTGGATAGTCGGTGACGGCACGCAGGAACCCCATCGCGGCAACCTGTGGATCCTCGAGTGCCTGCTGCGGCGTTTGCACGCGCCCCGCGGGGATGCCGGCGCGCTCGAGTTCGGCAATCGCCTCGTCACTGGTGTGTTCGGCGCACCACTGCCGCATGCGCTCGATGATCGGCCCGCTGTGGTCGCCACGCGCGGCGTCGGTCGCGAATCGCGGGTCGCTGGTCCAGCGCTCCGCATCGCCCATCAGTTTCGCCCATCGCCGGAACAGGCCGTTGCCGACGACGTGTGTCAGCACGTGCCCATCGCGCGTGGCAAAGACATCGGACGGTGCGGAGGTCTGCACCAGGTTGCCGGTGCCGACGCGGTTGATGCCGGTGACGCCCTGTTCGATCAGATGCGAGCCGAACACGGCGAGCGCCGTGCCCAGCAGCGCGGTCTGCACGTGCTGGCCATCGCCGGTCTGGGCGCGATGTATCAGCGCCGCGAGCGTGCCCACCGCGGACAGCACCGCGGTCGAGTAGTCGACGTAGGGCGCGGCGGCCTTGGCCGGCGCTCCCGGGGTGCCCGTGATGTACATCGCGCCCGACATCGCCTGGCCGACACCGTCGAAGCCACCGCGCTCGCGGTACGGCCCGGCATCGCCGAAGGCCGTCTGCGTGACGAGGATGATGTCCGCGCGGATTGCACGCAGCGAGTCGTAGTCCAGCCCCATGGATGCGAGCGCGGCGGGTGGCAGGTTGGCCACGACGATGTCCGCCGAGCGAACCAGCCGGTGCACGACATCGCGTGCCGCCGGTTTGCCCGGGTCCAGGGTCACCGACAGCTTGTTGCATCCCGTCTGCAGGAACACGGCGCCTTCACCCTGCGGCGTGACCGGCGCGATGTAGCGGTCCTCGCCGCCATCGCGACGTTCGATGCGGATGACTTCCGCGCCGAGATAGCCGAGCAGCGTCGCGCAGTAAGGTCCCGCGACGTACCTGCCGAAATCGAGCACGCGTATGCCGTGGAGTACGCCGCGGTTCGCATCGCTAGGGGCGCCGGGCGGAAGGCCGGCTGACGTTTCGGTATTCATTGGCTTAGAGTAGCGTCCCCATCGTCCTGGAGCGAAGTCTTGATCTATTCGATCTCGGGTCGCAGCGCCGAGCTCGCCGCCGACAGCTATGTCGCGCCGTCCGCGGACGTCATCGGCTGGGTGCGATTGCTCGCCGGTGCCAGCGTCTGGTTCAACTGCGTGCTGCGCGGCGATACCGAGTGGATCGAGATCGGTGCGGGTTCCAACGTGCAGGACGGAACAGTGATCCACACGGACCCCGGCGTACCGGTCGTCGTCGGCGCGAACGTGACGATCGGCCATCGGGCATTCCTGCACGGCTGTACCGTGGGTGATGGCAGCATGATTGCCAACGGCGCCATGGTGCTCGACCGGTCGCGCATCGGCCGCAACTGCGTCGTGGCGGCAGGTGCCCTGGTTCCGCCCGACAAGGAGATTCCCGACGGCTCTGTGGTCATGGGGGCGCCGGGCAAGATCGTCCGCGAGGTGTCGACGCGCGACCTGACGATGATCTCGCGTGCCGCTGAAAGTTACCGGCGTCGTGCCGAACAGTATCGCAACGAATTGAAGCCCGACCCGCGGGCCTGAGGACGCAGCATGGATTTCAGGTTGACGGATGAACAGAAGGCACTGCAGGAAACCGCGAGGCGCTACGCGCGCGAGCGTTTGCCGGCGCTCGCGAAGGAACTGGAAGCGACGGGCCACGCGCCCTCGCATGAATTGATCCGCGAGTACGCGCAGCAGGGCTTCCTCGGCATCAACGTGCCGGAGCAATACGGTGGCCTCGGCCTCGGCAACCTCGAAGCGCTGATCGTGCTGGAGGAGTTCGGCAAGATTTCTTCGGCCATTGCCTTCCCGGTGTTCGAGTCTTGCGTCGGTCCGGTGCGCGCGATCGAACGGTTTGCGGGCGAATCGCTGCGCCAGCGCGTCGTGCCCAGGGTCTGCTCGGGCGAGATGGTGGTTGCGGTATCGATGTCTGAACCCCAGGCGGGTTCAGCGTTGACGGACTTGACGACGCGCGCCGAAATCCAGGGCGATCGCGTCGTGATCAATGGCACCAAGCGCTGGTGCTCCGGCGGCGGCCACGCGGATGCCTACGTCGTCTACTGCCGGATGTCGGACGCGCCTGGGGCGAAGGGCATCGGCGCAGTATTGGTGGAAAAGGATGCGCCGGGCCTGACTTTCGGCAAACAGGAAGAACTGATGGGCTTCCGCGGCGTGCCGTCGTCGGACCTGTATTTCGATAACTGCGCGGTGCCCGTCAGGAACATCGTCGTGCCGGCCGGTGGCTTCAAGAAACTGATGGAGGCCTTCGATCTCGAGCGCTGCGGCAACGCGACCATGGCGCTGGCTCAAGCGTCGGGCGCACTCGAGGATGTGGTCGAGTACGTGCAGGAGCGGCATCAGTTCAGCAAGCCCATCGTCGACTTCCAGGCCGTGCAGATCCGGCTCGCCGAGATGCGGATGCGCGTCGATGCGGCGCGCCTGCTGATCTGGCGTGCGGCGTCGAACGCGCAGGATGGATTGCCGTCGATCATCGAATCGTCGACGGCCAAGTGCTTCGCGAACGAGATCGCGCGCGAGGTCTGCGGACACGCCGTGCAGCTGATGGGCGGCTACGGGTATTCGAAGGATTATCCAATGGAACGCCGCTTGCGCGACGCCTGGGGCTGGGGCATCGCCGGCGGCGCCATCGACATCCAGAAGGTCAACATCGCGGCGGCGATGGTCGGGCGTCGTTTCGACCAGCGAGGCTGAGCGGCGCGCCCCGCGTCGTCGCTGCGCGACGCGACCAGAAGAAAAAGGCCCGCGCGACTTGCGTCACGCGGGCCTCTCTTTCAGGGATACAGCCGCCGGCTCAGAACCGGAAGCTGCCCTCGATCGCGACCGTGCGCGGCGGATCGACGAAGCCGTAGTAGCTGCGCGTGCCGAAGATGCTGCCAGCCAGCGGTGTGTCGCCGGCGTAGCTGAGCACCTTCTCGTCGGTCAGGTTGCGGGCAATCAGCGCGAGCTCCCACTTCCGGTCGGCGCCCGCCAGCGCGACGCGGGCATTCAGCTTGGTGTACGCATCCTGCTGCGCATTCGGATCCAGCGTCAGCGAGATCAGGTAGTCGCCGGAGTACGTCGCATCCAGCCCCGTGCGCAGCTCGAGCTCGCCGAGCTGCCAGGTGTACTCGGCGCTCAGCACCGCGGTGATCTCCGGCGCGAGCTGGTTGGTGAAGCCGTCGTAGTTGCAGTTGCCCGGCACGCGCGAGCTGAGCAGCGACGCGGGCGGATTGAAGTAGCACTGCCCGTCGTACTTGGTCCACTCGAAGTCGAGCCACGCGACGGAACCGGACAGGAACAGGCCCTGCGTGGCCTGCCAGCGGCCCTCGATCTCGATGCCCTTCACCTCCGCACTGCCGTTGCCGACGTTGAAGCCGAGGCTGCCGTCGAAGGCGCTGGTCTGCAGGTCTTCGTAATCCGTGAAGAACACCGCGGCGTTCAGTTCGGCCGCGTTGCCGATCCGGGTCTTCACGCCCGCTTCCCAGGACTTCGCTTCTTCGGGTTCATATTCGAACGTACCGGTCGGGGGTGCCTGGTTCGAGCGCGCATCGAAGCCGCCGGACTTGAATCCCTTGCTCCAGGACAGGTAGGCCATGGAGTCGCTGCCGAAGTCATACTGCACGTTGACGAGCGGCGAGAAGTTGTCTTCGGTGCGCTCGCCGCGGACCGAATGCCGCTGGATGCGGAAAACCGCGTTGTAGAGCGCATCGATCAGGCCCGCGGGCAGGTCGGTGCCGCCGGCGTTCGTCAGGCGCGTGACGCGCGAGCCCGACTTGCTCTCTGTCGCCCAGCGACCGCCCGCCGTGACGCGGAATGCGTCCGTGACGTTCCAGGTCGCCTGCCCGAACACGGCGAACATCTCGCTGTCCTGCTTGAACACGCGCGGATTGCGGGTGTTGGCGAAGGCGCTGCCCGAACCAGGCGGCAGTCCGGGATTGCCGTTCAACAACGGCACGAAGACGCTGTTGCCCGGCACGAAGATGAAGTCCGATTCATCGAGCGAGTAGTTCTGCAGGAACAGCCCGCCGATCCAGGACACGGTCTGGTCCTTGTCGGATGCGAGGCGCAGCTCCTGGCTGAACTGGTCGTACTCCTCGGTGATGCCGGCCGTGAAGACGTTCGCGCCGGTGAAATCGCAATCGCAGCCTTCGTCGAGCGAGTACTCGCTGAAGCCGGTGACGGAGGTCAGCGTGACGCCATTGCCGAAACGCCAGTTCAGCGTCAGTGCGGC
>JAWLAD010000021.1:0-54237 GCA_041395605.1 Steroidobacteraceae bacterium | reverse complement strand
GCTCGCGAAGACCGATAGCGAGGCGCGGCGCCGGCTGGCGTTCTCTCGCCTGCGCGACACGGCTGTCGTCAAGAAGCTGTTCGAGGACCTGGGACCGCGCTTCAGCAAGCGTGCGGGTGGCTATACCCGCATCCTGCGGATGCTGCCGCGGCCGGGCGATTCAGCGCCGATGGCGTTGATGCAGCTCGTCGACAAGGCGGCCGACGCCGCCACGCCGGCTGCGGACGACGCCGCGGCGAAGCCGAAAGCGAAAAAGAAGGCCGCGGCCGGTGGCGAAGCGGCTGCCAAGCCGAAGCGCGCGGCCAAGAAGAAGGCCGCGGCGGCCTGAGCTGCCGACAGCGGATCGGCGCTGCCGTTCAGCGTTCGTTCAGGCTGTTGCCCCAGAATGCCGGTCCCCGCAGGGGGCCGGCATTTTGCGTTGGCGGCGGTCTTTGCGGGAAACCCCGAGCTGGTCTAGGCTCGGCAAGCGAGCCGGCCAAGTCGGCAGTCCAGACAATAAATCCAAGGGGAGCGTTTCATGGGTATTGCAGCCGAGTTCAAGGAATTCGCGATGAAGGGCAATGTCGTCGACCTCGCGGTCGGCGTCATCATCGGCGGCGCCTTCGGGAAGATCGTCTCGTCGTTCGTCGGCGATGTGATCATGCCGCCGCTGGGCATGGCGATCGGCGGCGTGAATTTCACGGATCTCGGCACGAGCCTGGGTCTCGGGCCGGACGGCCAGACCGAGGTGATCCTCAAGTGGGGCGCGTTCCTGCAGACCGTGTTCGATTTCCTGATCATCGCGCTGGTGCTGTTCATGGCCATCAGGGGCCTGAACAAGCTGAAGAAGCCGGATCCGGCGGCGCCGCCGCCGCCACCGCCGGCGCAGGAAGTCCTGCTGACCGAAATCCGCGATCTGCTGAAGAAGTAGGTTTGCGCGCCGGGGTTCGGCGC
Source organism: Steroidobacteraceae bacterium (assembly GCA_041395605.1). Lineage (GTDB taxonomy): Bacteria > Pseudomonadota > Gammaproteobacteria > Steroidobacterales > Steroidobacteraceae > UBA964. The sequence continues at coordinate 53,304 of JAWLAD010000021.1, read as the reverse complement.
GGCGATTCAGGTCGCCGCGTCGAACGCCTGGCGTGTCAGGTTCTCGTGGCCGTCAGCCGTGATGGCCAGGTTGTCTTCGATCCGGATGCCGCCGTAGGGCCGCAGCTGCGTGACCCGGCCCCAGTCCACGAGCTTTCCGCCCGCGGTGGGCCGCAACCGCTCGAGCAGTGAATCGATGAAATAGAGCCCCGGCTCCATCGTCACGACGAATCCCGGTTCGAGCCGACGTGTCAGGCGCAAGAAGGGGTGGCCGTCCGGACGCCCGATGGTGCCCCCCGATGGGCCTGCCTGCAGGCCGCCGACATCGTGGACCTGCAGTCCCAGCAGGTGCCCGATACCATGCGGGAAGAACGCCGCGACCGCGCCGGTGTCGATGGCCGCCTCGACGCTGCCACGCAGGATGCCTGCTTCGCACAGCAGGCTGGCGATTTCGCGTACCGCGAGCAGGTGGATGTCGCGCCAATCGACACCCGGCGCCACTGCGGCGCAGAGGCGCTGTTGCAGCGTGTCCATCGCGCTGACCAGCGCCGCGAAATCACCTGCCTCGCGGCTCCAGGTCCGGGTGATGTCGCTGGCATACCCCGCAAACTCGCTACCTGCATCGATTAGCAAGGATCGGACCTCGGTCGGAGGCCGCTTTTCGAGCACCTGGTAGTGCAGGACGGAGCCGGCCTCGTTCAACGCGATGATCGGGTTGTATGGCAGTTCCTGTTCGCGCAGGCCGCAGGCGCCGAGGAATGCCAGCTCGATCTCGAATTCGGACGCGCCCGCCTGGAACGCCGCCAGCGCCGCCCGATGACCCGCGACGCCGCTGCGATTCGCCCGCCGCAGGCATTCGATCTCATAGGCGCTCTTGACGGCCCGGCCGAAGTCGAGACGCAGCATCAGCGCGTCGGGATTGATGGCATCCACCCCCCAGCTCGCGAGTTCGGTCGCGGGGGAGCCGATGATCGCCGTCCGCCCGAGGCCGGCCGGCAGCGCCGCCCGGACGGCATCCGGGGTCGGGGCCGTGTCGATGTCGAAGGCCGCCGTCCAGTACGCCTGCGGCCGCTGGGGTGGTTTGTGCCAGTAATCGTCGGGGGTACACAGGACCAGCCGGGGTCGGCGGCCGCGGGACAGGCAGACGATGCTGTCGGGGGCGTCCTGCAGCGGCGCCCAGGCGCGAAACGGCGCGAGCGCCCGCAACGGGTAGTGCTGGTCCTCGCAGCACACCGGGGGCGCCCGCCCGGCGTGCAGGATCAGGCTGTCGAAACCGCAGGCCGCCAGCGCGCCGTCCGTCCGGATCGTCAGCGCCTCGACGTGGCGGGCGAACAACGCAGCGAGATCATCGGTCACGGGGGACTCCGCGGGCGGGAGATCGCATTATGCGCCAGTCGCTACTGTCGCGAATAGCCGACGGGCCAGTGTGAAGTCGTTCACAAACGACCGGAACGCCTCTACAATTCCCGCGCGATTCACGTCGCCAGACAAACTAGCTAGGTTGTTTGATTCCACTCACTTGCTCTCTCTTGGGGAATACACAAATGAAGACGAAGCTCGCTCTCGCCGCCGTCGTCGCGGCCCTCGCCCTGACCGCCTGCGCCAAGCAGGAAGCCGCTGCACCGGAAGCCGCGATGGACGCCGCTGCTGAAGCGGCTGCCCCGGCCATGGATGCCGCTGCCGATGCCGCTGGCGATGCCGCCGCTGCCGTTGAAGATGCCGCGGCCGCCACTGGCGATGCCGCTGCCGATGCCGCCGCTGCGGTCGGTGACGCCGCCGCTGAGGCGGGCGACGCCGCTGCCGACGCCATGACGCCGGCCCAGTAAACCGATCGTTTCTTCGACCGGTTTCTGAAGAGCCGCCCTGTTGCGGCTCACGACAGGCCCGGGCAGTGTGGTGAGGCCACCTGTCCGGGCCTGTTCAGTTCTGGCGCGCGAGGGGCGCATGACGATCAGCATTCGCGATGCTCGTACAACACCTGCCGATCGCCGCTGGATCGAGGGGGTCTATCGCGAGTACCTCGATGACCTGGCGCCGGACGCGACGGGCGTGTTTCCCTCGCTCGATGAAATCGGCCACACGGAGTCCGACCAGCTCGCGCGCTGGTTCGGTGATCCGGCAGCCCAGCCGATGACGATCCTGCAGGCGGGCATGCCGGTCGGGTTTGCGATCGTCGCGCGCGGCGCCTCGCGACCCGGCCGCTCGCCGGTCGATTTCCGGATGGCCGAATTCTTCGTCGCCCGCGGCCATCGCCGGCTCGGGGTCGGGGAACACGCCGTCCGCCTGTTGCTCGATCGGTTCGCGGGCCGCTGGGAGATCGTCGAAGTGCAGCGCAACCATGGTGCGGTCGACTTCTGGCGTCGCACCATCCGCGGCTACACGCGCGGCGATTTCGTCGAACGAATCATCGATGGCGAGGTCCGACAGACATTCGTTTCGGGAGGGACGCGTTCAAACCCGGCCCCAGGGTCGCGCGTCACATGACAAACATGAAGAAGCCCACCGAGTCGCGCAGCAGTTCCTGCGGTGCGCGCCGCCTGCTGTTACCGCTGCTGCTCGCCGCGACGCTGACCGCCTGTTCCGGCAAGGCAGCCGAGCCGGCCGTCGAACTGCCGCTGGTCACGGTGCTCGCACCGGGTCTCAGCGACGTGACCACCAGCGTCGAGTTCACCGGCACGATCAACGCGCGTGACGAGACTGCGATCGCCGCGGAAGGCGAAGGCGCGCGCATCGCCGCCGTACTGGTCGAAGCCGGTGACAGGGTCCGGCGCGGGCAGTTGCTGGCAAGGCTGGATACTTCCGTCGCGCAGCCACAGCTGCGCAGCATCGAGGCGGCGCTCGCGGAAGCGCGCGCGGCCGCCGATCTCGCGGCGGCAGAAGCCCGCCGCGCCGAGGAAGTGGCCGCCTCCGGCGCGCTGTCCGCCCAGGAGATCGAACGGCGTCGTTCCGCCGCCGTGTCGGCGGAGGCGAAAGTGCAGGTTGCGGCGGCGCAGCTCGCCGAGTCGCGGGCGCGGCTCGCCCGCACGGAGATCCGTGCGCCGTCCGACGGCATCATCCTGACGCGCGACGCCGAGGTTGGCCAGCTTGCGACACCCAGCTCCGGTGCACTGTTCCGGCTGGGACGTGGCGGTGCGATCGAAATGCGCGGCGTCGTCGCCGAGCAGGATCTCCCGGCGCTGGCGCCCGGCCAGCTTGCATCGGTGCGTATCACCGGCGTCGAACGCGCGTTCGAAGGGAAAGTGCGGCTGATCGGTGCCGTCATCGATCCGCAGACCCGCCTTGGGTCGGTGCGCATCGACCTGCCGTCCGATCCTCAGTTGCGGCCTGGCGCGTTCGCCCGCGCGCAGGTGTCCGTCAGTCGAGACCAGCGTCCGGTGTTGCCGCAGACGGCCCTGCTGGCCGACGAACGCGGCAACTACGTGCTGATCGTCGCCGACGGCGACAAGGTCGAACGCCGCGACGTGCAGGTCGACGGTACGCGCACCGATGGCATCGTCATCTCCGCCGGCCTGACGGGCAGCGAACGCGTCGTGACGACCGCCGGGGCATTCCTGCGTGAGGGCGAGCGGGTGCGGACGGTTTCCGCCGCTGCCTCGCCGGCGCCTGGCGGGGCGAAGTCATGAGGAACATGTCGGCATGGGCGATTCGCAACCCGCTGGTGCCGATCGTGCTGTTCGTCGTCCTCACTTTCATGGGCATCGTCGCCTTCATCCGCCTGCCCATCAACCTCGATCCTGACATCACCTTTCCGCTGGTGTCGGTCGTCGTATCGCAGCCCGGCGCGGCGCCAAGCGAAATCGAAACGCAGGTCACGCAGAAGATCGAGGGCGCGGTCGCGGGCGTCGGCAACGTCCGGCGCCTGACGTCGCGCGCCATCGAAGGCCAGTCGCTGACGAACATCGAGTTCCAGATCGGCACGCCGATCGATCGCGCTGTCAGCGACGTTCGCGACGCGGTGTCCAAGGTGCGTGGCGAACTGCCTGACGGCATCGAGGAGCCGCTCGTCCAGCGCATCAACTTCTCCGGCGGCGCGATCGCGTATTACGCGGTGGCGAGCACCGGCATGACGCCAGAGCAGTTGTCCTGGTTCGTCGACAACACCATCACCAAGCGCATGCTGGCGCTGCCGGGCGTCGCCCGTGTCGATCGCGGTGGCGGCGTCGACCGCGAGATTCGCGTCGAACTCGATCCGGCCCGCCTGCAGGCACTTGGGATCACGGCGTTCGAGGTCAACCAGCAGATCCGGCAGACCAACCTCGACTCGCCGGGTGGCCGGGCGCAGATCGCAGGCGGGGAGCAGGCGATCCGCGTGCTCGGCGGTGCGCGCAGCACGGCGGAACTCGGCGAGATGCGCATCCGGCTGTCGGGCGGGCGCGTCGTGCGGCTGTCGGACATCGCCGACGTCACCGATGGCATCGCCGAAGTGCGCTCGCTGAACCGCTTCAACGGCCGGCCGGCCACGACCTTCGGCATCCTCAAGGGCGTGGGGGCGTCGGACGTGACGGTGCACGGGCTCGTCGAGGCGGAGGTCGCCAAAGTCCTGCAGGAACACCCGGAGATCACGATCCACCAGGTGTTCACCACGGTCGACAACACCAAGCGTTCCTACAAGGCGGCCATGTCGGCGATGATCGAGGGCGCGATCCTCGCCGTCATCGTCGTCTGGTTCTTCCTGCGGGACTGGCGCTCCACCGCGATTTCCGCGCTGGCGATTCCGCTGTCGGCGATCCCGACATTCCTGTTCATGCAATGGCTGGGGTTCACGCTGAACAACATCAGCCTGCTGGCGCTGTCGCTGGTGGCGGGCGTGCTGGTCGATGACGCGATCGTCGAGATCGAAAACATCGTGCGCCACATGCGCATGGGCAAGAGCGGCTACCAGGCCGCGATCGACGCCGCCGACGAGATCGGCCTCGCCGTCGTGGCCACGTCGGCAACCATCATCGCCGTCTTTGTGCCCGTGAGCTTCATGAGCGGCATCGTCGGCCAGTACTTCAAGCAGTTCGGGCTGACGGTCGCGGCGTCGGTGTTCTTCTCGCTGCTGGTGGCGCGCCTGATCACGCCAGTGATCGCCGCCTACACCCTCAAGCCGCACGGCGACATGCGCGGTGCCGATGGGCCCATCATGGAGCGCTATCTGGCGGCGCTGCGCTGGAGCCTCGCGCACCGGGGTCGGACGGTGCTGTTCGGCCTGGCGTTCTTCCTCGTGTCGGTCGGCATGATGGTCGTGATCCCGAAGTCGGTGGTGCCCGCCCCGGACTTCGCCAGCTCGCAGCTGAACATCGAACTGCCGCCCGGCGTGCGGCTCGAGGACACCGCGCGGATCTCGGCGCTCGCGACCGCGATCGTCAGCAAGCAGCCGGAAGTCACCGACGTCATCGAGTCGATCGGCGCGGCCGAGGATGGCCAGGTCCGCAATGCGACGCTGTACATCACGCTGGTGCGCCGCGAGGAACGTGACCTGACCCAGACACAGTGGGAACGGCGCGTGCAACCGCTGCTGCGCGAGATCCCCGATGCGCGCGCGACGTTCCAGGGCTTTTCACCCGGTGGCGGTGGACGGCCGGTGACGCTGTACGTCACGGGCGACGATCCGGATCTGGTCGAAGCGACGGCGCTCCGGCTCGTCGAGGGCATGCGGGGCCTGGAGCAGCTGCGCGACGCGCGCATCAATGGCGATTACAAGCGGCCCGAGATCGTCGTGCGGCCGCGGATCGATGTCGCTGCGGACCTCGGTGTGTCGGTGCTCGCGATCTCGCAGACGGTGCGCATCGCGACGATCGGCGACCTGCCGCAGAACGCACCGAAGTATTCGCTGTCGGATCGGCAGATCCCGATCCGCGTCAGCCTGGTCGAGGCGACGCGCCGCGACCTGGCGACGATCGAGAACCTGCCCGTGCCGACCGCCAATGGTGGCTCGGTGCCGCTGAAGGCGGTCGCGGACATCAGTTTCGGGCTGGGGCCAACGACGGTGCGCCGCTTCAACCAGGCACGTCGCGTGATGGTCGAATCGGACCTGGCGGAAGGCGTGCAGCTCGGTGACGCGATGGAGGCGGTCAACGCATTGCCAGCGGCGACGCAGCTGCCCGACGGCGTGCGGATCGTGCCGGTCGGCGAAGCGGAACTGCAGGTCGAGATCATCAGCGCATTCCTGCTGGCCATGGGCGCCGGCATCCTGATGGTGTTCGCCGTGCTCGTGTTGCTGTTCGCGCGTGTCTTCCAGCCGATCACGATCCTCGCGGCACTGCCACTGTCGATCGGTGGCGCGATGCTGGGCCTGATCCTGTTCGGCGAGCCGTTCTCGATGCCCGTCGTGATCGGCTTCCTGATGTTGATGGGCATCGTCGGCAAGAACTCGATCCTGCTGGTCGAATTCGCGATCGAGGAAATGCGCGCCGGCCGCGATCGGGTAGCCGCATTGATGGAGGCGGGCCACAAGCGGGCCCGCCCGATCGTCATGACGACGTTCGCGATGGTCGCGGGCATGCTGCCCATTGCGATCGGCCTGGGTGGCTCGAGCTTCAACCAGCCGATGGCGATTACCGTGATCGGCGGGCTGATTACGTCGACGGCGCTGACGCTGGTCATCGTGCCGGCGGTGTTCACCTACGTCGACGACTTCGAGCGCTGGCTCGCGCCGCGCTTCCAGGGCCTGCTGTCGCACGATGACGGCGCGGCCCGCGCGCAGCAGCAACCAGGTTGATCGATCGCGTGCGCGGCCCGACCCTGCGTGGCATTGCCGCGATGAGTGTTGCCGTGGCGCTGTTTGCCTTCATGGATGCGGCGCTGAAGACGCTGGCCGCCAGCTATTCGCCGATGCAGGTTGCGTTCCTGCGGGCGATGGCTTCGCTGCCGTTCCTGCTCGTCGCGACGGCCTGGAGCGGCGCGTGGGGCGAACTGCGGATGCATCGATGGGGCCTGCAGCTCACGCGCGGCCTGCTGGGCGTCGCCATGCTGGGCGGATTCGTCTACGCGGTCGCCGAGCTGTCGCTTGCCAATACCTATGCGGTGTTCCTGTGCGCGCCGCTGGTCGTCGCGGCGTTGTCATGGCCATTGCTCGGCGAGCGGGTCGGCCTCGCACGCTGGCTGGCGATCGGAGGGGGACTGCTCGGCGTGTTCGTTGCGTTGCGTCCCGGCGGCGAGGGCCTGGTGAGCCTCGCCGGGCTCGCCGCCGCTGGCGCGGCAGTGTGCTACGCGCTGAGCGCCGTGACGATCCGAGTGCTCGGGCGCACGGATTCCAGCCGCAGCATGGTGTTCTGGTTCCTGGCGTTCCTGGCGCTCGGCTCGGGCTTGCTCGCGCTGGCGGACTGGCGTCCGTTCGACCCACGGCACCTGTGGGTGCTGGGATTCATCGGCCTGACTGGCGCGGCCGCACAGTTCTGCATCACCGAGGCCTTCCGGCTGGCCCCGGCATCGGTCGTCGCGCCATTCGAGTACACGGCGCTGCTGTGGGGCATCTGCCTCGACTGGGCGCTGTGGCGCGTGCTGCCCGACGCCCTCGTGCTGCTGGGCGGCACGATCGTGATCGCGAGCGGGCTCTACATCATCTGGGATGAGCGTCGTACCGCGACCACTTGACTGGTCCGGGTGCGCGGGCTCCCGTCAATTCAGGCCCAGCTCCTGGCGCGACAGTTCGGCCTTCTTGTGCGCCGGCGTTCGGGCGGCGAGCCAGGCCGCGATGACGATTCCCGCGGTGATCAGCGTCAGCTCGAGCGTGAAGTGTTCGGGGTATTCCCAGAATTCCGTGAACAGGTGCCAGCGGCCGGCGATCTCGACCGCATTCCACGCGACGATCGCCGTCGGGATGCCATAGCGGATCGCGGTCGTGACCTTCCAGAACTTCATCAGGCGCTGGAACAGGTAGACCGCCCAGATGATGTTCAGGAAGAAGATGCCGTAGGTCACCGGATGCCGGTCGCCGAGGATGGTCTCGTCGTACATGAACAGCAGCAGCAGGTAGAAGAACCAGATGACGTAGATCGTCTCGAGCGCGGTGATCGCGGCGAAATTGCGCTCATGGCCGGGGCTGGGCCGGCCGGTGCCGATCTTCAGGTGGCGCTGGAACCAGATGAAGAAGTTGCACTTGGTTTCCTTGTTCATCATGAAGTAGACCAGCGTCGACATCATGACGCCGACCGACGACATCATGACGAGGTACTCGGCCTTGGTGGCGATCTTGTCCGCGACGACCTTGTCCATCAGGTCTGGCACGCCGAGATACTGGGCGGACCAGACGAACGAGAACTCGATCCAGCCGGTCCACAGCAGCGTGCCGGCCCAGAAGCCGTACCAGGTGGCGGCGACTTCATTGCGGTGGCGCATGCCGAGCCACAGCAGCACGGCACCGACCGCGCCCATCGCGAACGCGGATTCGTAGACATAACCCGGGCCCGGCCAGACGTCTTCCATGACGATCATGACGGTGTGGCCGAGCGCCTGGACGACGAACACGATGACGAAGGCCAGCAGGCCGACCCAGGGCGGGCGATAGAGCTGGGCCATCAGGCCGCCAGGCTTGCCCGTCGCGGTGGTGGTCGTCGCAGTGGGCGGGGTGCTCGTGCTCATGGGATGCTCCTGGGTCCGGCCGGGACTTGCGCAGCGCAGCGAAAACAGTCACTACTGCGCGCATGGGGCCGGAGACTGCCAACGAGTCTAGGCGCGTGCGCGCCGCTCGTGTGTCAACGCAATGTCAACAACGCGTGATCGCGGTCGCGGGCCGGGCATGAGCGAGCCGTCGGCCCGTATCCTGCTCGTCGACGACGACCTGCCGCTCGCCAACCTGCTGCGCGAGTTCCTCGAGCTGCAGGGATTCGACATCGCGCTCGCCCACCGCGCCGAGGACGCGCTGGAGGCGGTCCGTCAGCAGCCGCCCGACCTGGTCGTGCTGGATGTCATGCTGCCCGGCATCAGCGGCTTCGAGGCCCTGCGGCGCCTGCGCGAGCATCACGACGTGCCCGTGATCATGCTGACGGCCCGTGGCGAGGAGTCCGAGCGCATCCTCGGGCTGATGGGCGGCGCCGACGACTATCTGTCCAAGCCCTGCAGTCCGCTCGAACTCGCGGTGCGCATCCGCACGGTCCTGAAGCGGACCCGCCCTCCGGCAGCGAGCCCCACCGTGCAGCAGGGCTGCGTCACGGTCGGTCCGCTGACACTGGACCTGCGGCGTCGGGAGGCTCGGGCACACGGCGCGCGCGTCATGCTGACGCCGGCCGAACTGCGGGTGCTCGAGCAGCTGCTGAGCCGTCCCGGCGAAGTGCTGTCCCGCGCCGAGTTGACGCAACTGGCGCTGGACCGGCCGATCGAGGCCTACGACCGCAGCATCGACACGCTGGTCAGCAAGCTGCGACGCAAGCTCGAGGCCGCCGGCCTGCCAGCGGGTTGCATTGGCGGGCTGCGCGGACACGGCTACGTGCTGGATCCTGCTGCGTTGGAGCAGCGCTGATGCGCGTGCCGTCGACACGGCTCTACTGGCGCATGGCGCTGTACATCGGCGCAGCGCTGGCGCTGTTCACCGTCCTCGCGGTGGGCAGCGTCGTACTGGTCGCGTCGCAGGAGCTGGCCAACTACACGGCAACGCGGCACAGCCCGCTCGGTCGCGAAGCCGCCGCGGTGTTGCGGGCCGGCGGGCGATCGAGGCTTGCGACCTGGCTCGCGACCGAGGCGGACGTGCCCAACGGCGTCACGGTCTACATCTTCGACGCGGAGGGTCGCGACATCCTCGATCGCCGGCCACCCGCGCTGTACGCCGACTTCATCCAGCGGTCCGTCGTCGGCCCAGCCGCAGCGCCGGACGACGCCTACCGGCCCGTGCGGCTCGCGCCGCAGCTCGTGGCCGCGGATGGCTCGAGTTACGCCTTCCTGGTACTGCCGAATCGCATCTCGCTGCTCGGCAACGTGGCCACGACGCTCGGCCTGTTGCTCGCCGCCAGCGTCGTCGTTGGCCTGGTCGCCTGGCTGATCGCGCGCACGTTCGCGCGACCCCTGGGGGAACTGCAGCGGGTCGTACGCGAGATCGCCTCCGGCCAGATCGGTGCGCGGGTGCCGGCAGCGATCGCTGCGCGCCGCGATGAGATCGGTGCGCTCGCGAGCGACTTCAATTCGATGGCGGACCGGCTCGCGCGGCTGATCGACGGTCGTTCGCGACTGATGGCGGAGCTGTCGCACGAGCTGCGCTCGCCGCTCGCGCGATTGCAGGCCTCGCTCGAGCTGGCCACTGCGCGCGACCCGGGCGCGCTGCCGGATCGGGCGCGGATCGAGGCCGACATCCACCGCCTCGACGCCGTGATCGGCGATGTCATGCGCTACTCGCGCCTAGATGCGGCGGCGCCCATCGCCCGACGGCTCGTGCGCCTCGAGAACCTGCTGGCCGACCTCGTCGCAGACGAGGACGTCGAAGCCCGGGCCCGTGGCGTGACGCTGCAGCTGGATTCGGAGCGCGGGCTATCCGTCGTTGGCGACCCGGCACTGTTGCGCAGTGCCGTGGAGAACGTGCTGCGCAACGCGATCCGGCACGCGCCCGCGGAGACGGCGGTCGATATCCGGGCGCGGCGCGCCGGGACCCGGGTCGAACTGCTGGTCGCCGATCGTGGGCCGGGCGTGCCCGCGGACTGGCTGGAGCGGATGTTCGATCCCTATGCACGTGCGCCGACGGAGCCTGCGACCAGTGGCAGCGGACTGGGCCTGGCGATCGCGCAGCGCGCGCTGCAGGCCCATGATGGCGCGATTCGCGCGCAACTGCGCGCCGGCGGCGGGCTCGAGGTCGTTGCCTGGCTGCCGGTCGCGCATCTGGACTGACGTCGTGGCGTGTTCCGCGAATGGAGGCGGTGTGATGGACAAGTCGAGGCGACATGGCATCGCGATGCTGATCGGTGCGCTGCTGCTGCTGCCCGCGGCGGGCGCTGCGCCGGGCGAGGCGACGGGCTGCCCGGATGTCTATCTGCGGGATACGCTGCAGCTGCCGTTCAACCCGGCGTTCCTGCATGTCGCGTCGTTCCCGCGGGTGGGTGCAGCGCCGCGGGCGGCGCTGCTGATGTCCAGCTTTTACAACGTCGTCAAGGATCCGGCGGGACAGCGCGTCGAGCGTTTCGTCGAACGCGATCTCGCGGCGTGGATCCCTGATCTCGACCGGGTCGAGCGGCGCGGTTTCGACGCGGCGCGCGACCTCGAAGTACTGACGGATCGCGGTGTCGCCGCGCCGCTGACGGTATGGCCGAATGAACCGGATCGCGTGCCGACGGGCGTGGTGCCGTTCGAAGCCGTGGTCGTTCCCGGCGGCTTCCTGTCGGCGGACAAGCCCGGCCGGTTCACGCTGGTCGACGTCAGCGATCCGGCGCGCCGCGAGTATGTCGTCGCGGAGGCGGGTACCGCGAAGCCCGACTGCCGCGACGGCGTCGTGCGCAACGAGCAGTGGTACTACCACCAGGCGCTGTTCCACGACATGGATGGCGACGGGCTGCAGGACATCATCACCGCGCGGGCAAGCTTCAAACCGTTCCTGCACCGCTGCCCGCCCACGGGCGAACTCGTCTGGTTCCGCAACCCCGGGGCGGCCCTCGACGCCGCCCAGCCCTGGGAGGTCCGGGTGCTGATCGGGCTGCCGAAAGACCGCAATGGGCCGGAGGTGAATCTCGATCTGGCCGACCTGGACGCCGACGGCGTGCCGGAGATCATCGCGACCCACTTCTTCACGAGCGACCAGATCACGATCGTGGGTGCGCCATCGGGTCGGCCCTGGAGCGCGCTTGCGGCGGACGCCGCGCTGCAGCCGCGGCGACAGGTGGTCATGACGGGCCAGGGACGTCCCTTCGCGGTCGAGGCCATTGATCTGGACATGGACGGGCGAGCCGAGATCCTGACCAGCAACCACCAGGGTGACGGCTGCTTCGACGTCACGCGCGATGTGATCCCGGGTCGCGTGCTCGCGCTGCTGCCACCCGCGGACGGACGGATCTTCGAGTCGCCCTGGACGGCGCAGGTGCTGAAGGACGACATCCGTCCTCATCCGACCGTGCCGATCCCGGCGCGTGGTCCGGGGCGACTCGCGCCGAATCGCGCGATCGCATTCTGGCCGCAGCGGTCGATGGAAGGCCGTGAGCGACCATGGATCGTCGTCGGCGGCGACGAGGCCTCCAAGGTCTGGGTGCTGCGCCCGGTCGCGCCGCGCGCATCGGGCGACTGGCGCTACACGTCGCATGTGATCTTCGACATCAACGAGCACTATGGCGCCGGGACGACGCAGGCACTGCAGCGCGACCCGCAGGGCGTCAGCATCAGTACGATCGGCGGCATCACCTGGCGGTACGACCGTCCGGGACCGCGCGGTCGTGCCGTGATCTACGCACCCGTGTTCGAGGCGCGAGAAATCCAGGTGTTGTCGTTCCGGCCGGGTCGCGGTCGGCGCGTCGGCTGCGGGCCCGATCAGGTGACGGCCTGCCCCGCGCCACAGTAGCATGCGGGTTCACTCACGGAGGAGTTCGACGATGTCGGAGTCAGCGAACCTGTCGCGCCGGTCGGTGTTGGCTGTCGGCGCTGCGACAGCTGCGGGCGCGGTCGTCGCTGCCGGCACCGAGTCCGGCCCCCGCGCCGCGACGAGTGCGGCCGGCGGCGTCATCGGCACCGTGCCGCGCGGCCGCATGCGCGTCTGGCAGATCGGCGAGCAGAAAAGCTTCGACACGCTGGCACTGGTAGAGCGACCGGTGCCGAGCCCCGGGCCGGGGCAGGCGCTGATCCGCGTGCATTACGCGGGCATCGCGGCGCGCGACCAGGGCATCGTCATGGCGATGTTCCCGGTGCCCGCGGGCCCGCGTCCGGCGACGCGGATCCCGCTCAGCGAAGGCGCGGGCGAGGTGCTGGCGGTCGGCCCCGGCGAGACGCGCATCCGCCCCGGCGATCGCGTCACCGCCTGTCACTGGGGCCACTGGGTCAACGGCCCGTGGTCGCCCGACAACTATGCCGCGGATGTCGGCAACACCATCGATGGCTGGCTGGGTGAGCTGATCCTGCTGCCCACCAGCAGCCTCGCCAAGCTGCCACCCGAAGTCACCTACGAGGACGCCGCGACGCTGTCGGGTTCGGGCGTGACGGTCTGGCATGCGCTGCATGAAGTCGCGCAGGTCCGCTCCGACGACATCGTGCTGACGCTGGGCACTGGCGGCGTGTCGTCGTTCGGCGTGCTGCTCGCCAAGGCGGCGGGCGCGCGCGTCGTCGTCACGTCGTCGTCGGACGAGAAACTCGCGCAGATGCGCGCCCTCGGCGCCGACATCACCGTCAACTACCGCAACAACCCGCAGTGGGGCCGCGAAGTGTTCGAGAAGACCGGTGGCCGCGGCGCCAGCGTCGTGCTCGAGAACGTCGGCCCCGCGACGCTCGACCAGTCGATGGCGGCGAGTGCCGTCAATGCCCGCATCGTCATGATCGGCACGGGACGGCCGCCGCCGAATCCGCCGAACATGTACGGCATGTACATCAAGAACCTGTCGCTGAAAGCGATCAGCGCCGGCAGCCGCAGCATGCTCGAAAGCCTGCTCGCGGCGATTGCCTACAACGGCATCAAGCCGGTCGTCGCCAGGACGTTCCCGTTCGAGAACGCCGTCGACGCCTGGCGCGAGATCCAGCGCGGCGAGCAGCTCGGCAAGATCCTGATCAGGGTGACGTGATGCCGCCGGCCGGCGTCGCGTTCGCGGCTGGCTTCGGGCGGCGCGCGATCAGCACGATGCCGGTCACGAAGATGATCGCGACGATGGTATTGAAGATCGGGTACTCGGCCGGGTACAGCCAGTACTCGCGATACGCGCGGAAGTGCGCCGGCATTTCGGCCGATCCCCACAGCACGATGCCGGCACCGATGCCGTAGCGCAGCGCCGCGGCCATGCGGATCTGCTGCGTGCACTTCCAGACCAGGTAGAACGCCCAGATCGTCCACGCGACGTACAGGCCCATGACGATCATGACGCCGGTGCCGCGCGTGCCGAGGTAGATCGCATACAGCCAGAACAGGTAGCAGAACCAGGTCACGAACAGCACTTCCATCGCGGTGATGCGCGCGAAGCTGCGCTTGTTGTCAGGCGTGGGCATGCCGGGGCTGAAGCCGAGGTTGCGGTGGAACCAGCGCATGAAATTGCACTTGGTCTGCAGGTTGAACATGCCGTAGAGCATGAAGATGGCCAGCATGATCGGCAGCGTCGCCTGCAGCATGTTGGCCTGCGGCGCCGCGACGTAACCGTTCTCTTCGACCGGGAAGCCGGGCACGTCGTACAGCACCGAATAGAACTTGAACGAATACTCGAACCAGCCCATCCACATGAACCAGCCGCCCAGCATGCCCATCCACGTGGCCTTCAGTTCATCGGCCTTCAGGCCGCGGAATACCAGCAGCAGGCCGAAGATGCCCATCGCGATCGAACTGAACACGGCGGCGTCGCCGAAGATCGCGATGTTGACCTTGTAGACCGTATGGCCGAGCGGCTGGGTCAGGAAGCCTACGGCCAGGCCCAGCAAACCGACCAGTGGTCGGCGATAGATCCGATCAAGCATGGTGCGTTCCCCGCGAACATGTGACCGCATGGTCACATCGGGGCCAGCTTAGCCAGAATCGGGCAGGATCCCGGCGTCGGGCGCTCGCGTCGTCCGCGAGTTGGACTGCGGCGAACGTGTCAGGCGAGGCGGCGGCGCACCCGGCCTGCCAGCAGCAGCAGCGCGCCCAGCAGCGCCGTGTCGAGGGCAGTCAGTCGACCGCCGCCTCCGCCGGAGCCGCCGGCGGCCGCGGGCGCCTGTACCGTGATGTTCGTGGACGTGCTGTTGTCGGCGGTCAGGGGATCGCCCAAGGTCGCGCTGACGCTGGCGCTGACCTGGTTGACGCCGGTCGCGCTGGCGCCGAGCGTGATCGTCACGCTGGGGTTCGCGCCGACGGCCAGCGCCACGGTCGAACAGCTGACGGTGCCGTTCTGCAGCACGCAGCCCAGCGCATTGCTGCCGACCGACGTCGGCGTCAGTCCGGCAGGAATCGTCAGCGCCAGGCGCGCATCCGGTACCGCCTCGCCGCTGACGTGGCGCACGGTGGCGGTCAGCTGCGTGCTGCCGCCCGTCGTGAACGTCGCCGGGGAGGCCGATAGCACCACGCCGAGATCCGCGCTCGGATCGATGTCGAAACTCGCAGTGCCCGTGTCGTTGTAGGCGCCGGCGTCATTGCTGGAGTTCAGCGCGAAGCTCGCCTGCGCGGTGCCGACCTGCTGGCCTGTCAGGTTCAGCGTCACAGCACGTGTCGCCTGCGGCGCCAGCGCGCCGATATTGCAGGTCGCCGTGTTCGCGGTCATCGAACAGGCGGCGCCGCCGGTGCTGGCGGCATTCAGCGCCAGTGAGCCGGGCAGCGTAATGGTGGCCGTGACGCCTTCGACCTGCGACGCGCCGATCGAACGGACGTTGAACGTGTAGTCGAAGCTCGCGCCGCGCAGGCGGCTCGCCGCCACCGGCAGGTCGAAGTCGGCATCCGGCACGTTCAGCGGCACGACGCAGGCCGCCGCGGCCACTTCCGGCGAGATCGAATCCAGGCTGCACTGCGAAAAGGTGCTGCTCTGGTTGATGCGCGGCGCCATCAGGAAGGTCTGCGGCGTCGCTTCGCAGACCGAGCCGCTTTCGCCATCGTGTCGTGCGCCGAAGTTGTGGCCGATCTCATGCGCGATCACCAGTGCCGCGGTGCTCGCGGAGAGATTGGCCGCCTGCGACAGGCCTGCGCCGAAGCGTTGTCGGCACAGCGCGCCGACATAGGCGACGCCCACCGTCGTGCCATCGAGATCGCGGCCCGTCATCAGGTGGGTCAGGCCACGCGAGTTCTGCGCCGGCGTGGCCTGGCGCCAGAGCGCAAGTTCATCGAGCAGCGTGTTGGAGACCGTCGTTGCGCTGAACGGATCGGCTGCATCGCGGAACACCGTCACCGACGGAAACAGCAGCTTGACCCCGACCTGCTCGGAGAAGATGCCGTCGACGACGTTCATCCGAGCGGCGATCGCCTGCTCGGGCGTCAGGCCGCCCGAGAACGGCAACTGGCTGAACTCGAAGTCGCCGACTACCGCGACCTCGAGCTGCCGCGTCGGCGGCAGTCCGGCCGCGGCGATCTGCAGTTCGGCGACCGTCGCATTGAACTGCTGGGCAGCGCTCTGGCCGCCGCGCGCGACGTCCGCGAGCGTGACCGTGCCGCAGCTGGCGCCGCCGACCGGCATGACGGTATCGGCAAGCCGGTAGACGACCGGGTCGTTGCCGCTCGCCTCGAGCGGCGTGACCGCGCTGCCGGCCAGTTCGTGCGCCGGTTCGATGACATACAGCTCGCGGCCATCGGAAAACATGCCGTACAGGCCGGCCGGCGTGCGGGTGATGCGTACCCAGGAACCGGGCACGTTGCGCAACGTGCCGCGCAGCGCCTCGACGCCTGGCAGGCGGGCATTCGAGACGAACGGCAGGCGTTCATTGCGCTCGAGCGCCAGCTCCAGCCGCCGACCGTATATCTCGAAGCTGGTGGGCCGGCCGATACGGTCGCGTGTCAGCCCGCGCACGGCATCGTGCTGCAGCACCTGCAGTCCAAGTTCGCGACCCGGCCCCGACGGGGCGGAGGCCGCAGCCGCGGGTAGAACGAGGCCGCCACTCGAGAGCAGCAGGCACAGCAGGAGGGCGTAGCGCATCGGCATCCCCGCAGGGTACTGGGACCGACTGTAGCGCCACCGGACGTGTTTCACACCTGCCGCCGGGCGGCAGCGCCGTCCGCGGTTTGTCGGCAGCTGGCGACAGCGTCGTGTCCAGCGCGACGTTCAGCGTGGCGCGCGCGCGTCGACCGCCAGCACGTTCGCGAGATAGCGGCCGGTGTGCGAATCCGGGTGCTGCGCCACGTCCTCGGGCGTCCCCGTCGCGACGACTTGGCCGCCGCCGTCGCCCCCCTCGGGGCCGAGGTCGATGACCCAGTCGGCGGTCTTGATGACGTCGAGGTTGTGTTCGATGACGACCACCGTGTTGCCTTCGTCCCGCAGCCGGTGCAGTACCGCGAGCAACTGCGCGACGTCGTGGAAGTGCAGGCCAGTGGTCGGTTCGTCAAGGATGTACAGCGTGCGGCCGGTGGCGCGCTTGGCGAGTTCGCGCGCGAGCTTGATGCGCTGCGCCTCGCCGCCCGACAGCGTCGTCGCGTTCTGCCCGAGACGCAGGTAGCCCAGGCCGACATCGACCAGCGTCTGCAGCTTGGGCTGCACGGCCGGGATGTTCTGGAAGAACTTCAGCGCGTCCTCGACCGTCATCTCGAGCACTTCGTGGATGTTGCGGCCGCGCCAGCGGATCTCGAGGGTTTCGCGGTTATAGCGCCGACCCTTGCAGACGTCGCAGGGCACGTAGACGTCCGGCAGGAAGTGCATCTCGACCTTGATGACACCATCGCCCTGGCAGGCTTCGCAGCGGCCGCCCTTGACGTTGAAGCTGAAACGGCCGGCGTCGTAGCCGCGGGTGCGGGCTTCCGGCGCCTGTGCGAACAGTTCTCGCAGGCCGGTGAACAAGCCCGTGTAGGTCGCGGGGTTCGAGCGTGGCGTGCGACCGATCGGTGCCTGGTCGATGTCGATGACGCGGTCGATGTGTGCGAGCCCGTCGATGCGGTCGACCGGCGTGCCGTCGCCAGAGCGATGATCGAGCCACGCTTTCAGGAAGCGCAGCAGCGTGTCGTTGACCAGTGTCGACTTGCCCGAGCCAGACACGCCGGTCACGCAGGTCAGCAGGCCGAGTGGAATGTCGACTGACACGCCACGCAGGTTGTTACCGTGCGCGCCGACGATGCGCAAGCGCTTCGCGCTGCCGCTGCCCGAGCGCAGCCGCGGCCGGTCGATGCGGCGCCGGCCCGACAGGTAGTCGCCCGTCAGCGAGCCCGCGGTCGTCTCGATGTCGGTGGGCGAGCCCTGCGCGACGATCGCACCACCGTGCACGCCCGCCCCCGGGCCGAGATCGACGACGTGGTCGGCCGCGCGGATGGCATCCTCGTCGTGCTCGACGACGATGACCGGAATTGCCGAGGTCGCGCAGCCGCTTCAGCGTATCGAGCAGGCGCGCGTTGTCGCGCTGGTGCAGCCCGATCGACGGTTCATCGAGGATGTACATGACGCCGGTCAACCCCGAGCCGATCTGGCTCGCGAGCCGGATCCGCTGCGCCTCGCCGCCGGAGAGCGTGTCGGCGCTGCGATCCAGCGTCAGGTAGTCGAGGCCCACGTCCAGCAGGAACTGCAGCCGGTCGGCGACTTCCTTGACGATCCGCTGCGCCACCTCGCCACGCCAGCCGGCGACATCCAGGCCGCGGAAGAAGGCCAGCGACTTGCCGACGGACAGCCGCGAGACGTCCGCGATGCTGCGCTGGCCGACGAACACGCGGCGCGCCGTGCGGTTCAAGCGCGAGCCGCCGCAGTCGGGGCAGGGCTGGGTGCCGCGGTACTTCCGCGAGTTCCTCGCGCACGGTCGTCGACTCGGTCTCGCGCCAGCGGCGTTCGAGGTTGGGCACGATCCCCTCGAATGCGTGGCGGCGCTTGACCGCCTTGCCGCCGGCTTCGGGGTAGCGGAACTCGATGACTTCCTCGCCACTGCCCGTCAGCAGTACGTGTTGGATGTCGGCCGCGAGTTCCACCCAGGGTTGCTCGATGTCGAAGTCGTAGTGCTTCGCGAGCGACTGGATCATGTGGAAGTAGTAGTTGTTGCGCCGGTCCCAGCCGCGTACGGCGCCGCCAGCCAGCGACAGGTGCGGGTGCGCGACGATGCGCGCCGGGTCGAAGAACTCGCGGAATCCCAGCCCGTCGCAGGTCGGGCAGGCGCCTGCCGGGCTGTTGAACGAAAACGCCTTCGGCTCGAGCAGCGGCACGCTGTAGCCGCATTCGGGGCAGGCATGCCGGTTCGAGAACATCATCTCGCCGTCGAACGCGGGCGCTTCGCCGGCCCCTGCGGGCAACGGCGCAATGCGTGCGATGCCGTCGGCGATCCGCAGCGCGGTCTCGAACGACTCGGCCAGGCGCTGTGACGCATCCCCACGGACCCGGAACCGGTCGACGACGGCCTCGAGCGTGTGTTTGCGGCGCGCGTCCAGTTTCGGCGTGGCGTCCAGATCGTGCAGCCGGCCATCGATCCGGACGCGGACGAAACCCTGGCCACGCAGCGCTTCGAGTGCATCGACATGCTCGCCCTTGCGGTCGACGACGATCGGCGCGAGCAGCATCGCGGCGGCGCCTTCGGGCAGACGCAGCACCTGGTCGACCATCTGGCTGATGGTCTGCGCGGCGAGATCCACGCCGTGGTCCGGGCAGCGCGGCACGCCCGCGCGCGCGTACATCAGGCGCAGGTAGTCGTGGATTTCGGTGACGGTGCCGACGGTCGAACGCGGGTTGTGCGAGGTGGCCTTCTGCTCGATCGCGATCGCCGGCGACAGTCCCTCGATGCTGTCGACGTCCGGCTTGTCCATCATCGACAGGAACTGGCGCGCGTAGGCCGACAGGCTTTCGACGTAGCGACGCTGGCCTTCGGCGTACAGCGTGTCGAAGGCGAGCGAGGACTTGCCGGAGCCCGACAGTCCGGTGACCACGATCAGCCGCTCGCGCGGCAGGTCGAGATCGAGATTGCGCAGGTTGTGCGTGCGCGCGCCACGTATGCGGATGAACTGCATGCCCGTCCGATGCCATCCTGGCCCAGCCGGCTAGTGTAGCGACTCGGGGGGCTGCGGCCGTGCATTTCGCGGCGATCACGCCAGATTCCGCGGCTGCGCGACCCGGCGGGGCGGCATAGAATACGGCCCATAACGAGCCCGTCCGGGCCACCTCCACCAGCCCCATTCATGAAGGATTTCCCATGGCGCGCGGCATCAACAAAGTCATCCTGATCGGCAACCTCGGCCAGGACCCCGAGACCAAGGCCATGCCCTCGGGCACCACGGTCTGCAACCTGCGCATCGCGACCAGCGAGAGCTGGAAGGACAAGCAGACCGGTGAAACCAAGGAACAGACCGAATGGCACACGGTCGCGATGTTCGGGCGGCTCGCGGAAATCGCCGGTGAATACCTGCGCAAGGGGTCGCAGGTCTACATCGAGGGCCGGCTGCGCACCCGCAAGTGGCAGGACAAGAACGGCAACGACCGCTACAGCACCGAGATCGTCGCCAACGACATGCAGATGCTCGGTGGTCGCGGTGGCGGCGGCATGGGTGCGGGTGGCGGTGGCGGGCGCGGTGGCAGCCGCAACGAATCGCGCTCGGGCGACGATTACGGCGAACCGGTACGCACCAGCACCGAGAAGGACGAGTTCGACGACGAGATTCCGTTCTGAGCCGCTATCATATTGATTGGTAAGACGTTTGTGTTCGGGCGTCGCTCGCTGCACGCGGCGCCCGAGGTACCCGCGGAGGTCCAAAACCGGTATCGTCGGGGGCCAGCGGCGACCCCACCGACACCCATGCCCGGCCACTATTTCATCAAGACCTTCGGCTGCCAGATGAATGAGTACGACTCCGCGAAAATGGCGGACGTGCTGGCGGCGGCCGAGGGCCTGACGCAGACCGACGATCCCGCCCTCGCGGACGTGCTGATCATGAACACCTGCTCGGTGCGCGAGAAGGCGCAGGAGAAGGTGTTTTCGATGCTCGGCGAGTGGCGGCAACTGAAGCAGCGCCGGCCCGGTACCGTGATCGGCGTCGGCGGCTGCGTCGCAAGCCAGGAGGGCGACGCGATCACGGCGCGGGCGCCATTCGTCGACCTCGTGTTCGGGCCGCAGACGCTGCATCGCCTGCCCGAGATGCTGGGTGAACTGCGCAGTCACGGTCGTGCGGTCGTCGACATCAGCTTCCCGGAAATCGAGAAGTTCGACAACCTGCCGGCGCCGCGCGCCGAAGGCGCCACGGCGTTCGTGTCCATCATGGAAGGCTGCAGCAAGTACTGCAGCTTCTGCGTCGTGCCGTACACGCGCGGCGATGAAATCAGCCGCCCGTTCGATTCCGTCATCGCGGAAGTGCGGGCGCTCGCCGACCAGGGCGTGCGCGAAGTCACGCTGCTGGGGCAGAACGTCAATGCCTATGCGGGGCCCATGGCTGACGGCGCGATCGTCGATCTGGCCACGCTGATCCACCATGTCGCCCGGATCGCGGGCGTCGAGCGCATCCGCTTCACGACCTCGCACCCGCTCGAGTTCGACGACAGCCTGATCGAGGCCTACGCGAACGTGCCACAGCTCGCGCGGCATCTGCACCTGCCGGTGCAGTCGGGGTCGGACCGGATACTCTCGCTGATGAAGCGCGGCTACACCTCGCTCGAGTTCAAGGACAAGATCCGGCGGCTGCGCGCCGCCAGTCCGGGCATCTCGGTCGGGTCCGATTTCATCGTCGGCTTCCCGGGCGAGACCGAACGCGATTTCCAGGCCACGCTCGCGCTGGTGCGAGATCTCGACATCGACCAGTCGTTCAGTTTTGTCTACAGCCGCCGGCCCGGCACGCCTGCCGCGTCGCTGCCGGACGACGTCTCCGATGAAGAAAAACACGGGCGGCTGGCTCGCCTGCAGGACCTGCTCGCCGCCAACGCGCAGCGCATCTCGCAGGCGATGGTGGGCAGCGTGCAGCGTGTGCTGGTCGAGCGGGCGTCGCGGCGCGACGCGAGCGAACTGGCTGGCCGCACCGGCAACAACCGCTGGGTCAATTTCCCGGGGCCGGCAGCGCTGCAGCACCAATTCGTGGATGTGCTGATCACCGAAGCGAGGCCGCACTCACTGCGAGGCCGCATCGTCGCGACCGAGCCCATGAAGGTGTCGGCTTGAGCCCGCAGACCGAGCCGCTGGCGGTGGGCGTGCTCGCGGACGAACGTGATTTCGAACTGGCTCCGGCGGACAACGAACGGCTTGCGAACCTCTGCGGCCCGCTGGACGACAACCTGCGGCAGATCGAAGCGCGGCTCGGCGTCGAAGTGCGGCGCCGTGGCAGCCGCTTCCACGTCCAGGGTGGGCGGGCAGCGCTCGCCGAAGACCTGCTGCGCGACCTGTTCCAGCGCTCGGCGCGCGAATCGGTCACGCCCGAGAGCGTGCACCTGGCGCTGCGTGAGCATGAGGACAAGCCGACGGAACCGGGTGGTGGCGGTGCGGTTCCCGCGCCACCTGACGCCGTTGCGGTGCGGACGCTGCGCGGCCAGATTCGCGCGCGCGGCGCGAACCAGCGCGAGTACCTGGCGCGCATTCGCAGTGCCGACCTGACCTTCGGCATCGGTCCGGCCGGCACCGGCAAGACCTATCTCGCCGTCGCCTGTGCGGTCGAGGCGCTGCAGGCGGAGCGGGTACGCCGGATCGTGCTGGTGCGACCGGCGGTCGAGGCCGGCGAGCGCCTCGGCTTCCTGCCCGGTGACCTGACGCAGAAAGTCGATCCCTACCTGCGCCCCATGTACGACGCCCTGTACGAGATGATGGGGTTCGACCGCGTCGCGAAGCTGATCGAGCGCAACGTCATCGAGGTTGCGCCGCTTGCGTTCATGCGCGGCCGGTCGCTGAATGATTCCTTCATCATCCTCGACGAGGCTCAGAACACGACGGTCGAGCAGATGAAGATGTTCCTGACCCGCATCGGCTTCGGTTCGAAGGCCGTCGTGACCGGCGACGTGACCCAGACGGACCTGCCGCCGGGCCGCATGTCCGGCCTGCGACAGGTCGTGGACGTGCTGCGTGGCGTCGATGGGGTCGGCTTCCAGTTCTTCGAGGCACGCGATGTCGTGCGCCATCCGCTGGTGCAGCGCATTGTCCAGGCCTACGACGCGCACTTGCCCGAGGAGTCGCACCGATGACCTCGCGCCGTCCGCTGGCGGTCGAAACGCTTGGCCGACGCGGCGCCGGCATCCCCGCGCCGGCCGCGCTGCGGCGCTGGGCGCGACTGGCGGTCGGCAATGCGGGGCGGGGTCGGCGCCTGGCGGTGCGGATCGTCACGCGGCCGCAGAGCCGCGCGTTGAACGCGCAGTGGCGCGGCCGCGATTACCCGACCAACGTGCTGTCCTTCCCGTCTCCGCCAGCGGTTGCGGCAACCGAGCTCGGCGACCTTGCGATCTGCGCCGCGGTCGTGCGCGCCGAGGCGCGTGCGCAGCGCAAACCGCTGCGGGCGCACTGGGCCCACCTGACCGTGCACGGCTGCCTGCACCTGATCGGCTACGACCACGAGCGCGACGCCGATGCGGCGCGCATGGAGCGGCGCGAGGTCGCACTGCTGGCGCGACTCGGCATCGGCAACCCGTACCGCAGCGCGGCCGACAAAGGACCATGAACGACACCGAGAAACTCCAGCGCGGCTGGTTGCAGCGACTCTCCCGCGCGCTGTCGGGCGAGCCGCAGGACCGCGATGACCTGATCGCCCAGCTGCGCGATGCGCGCGAACGCGGACTGATCGACGGCGAAGCGCTCGACATGCTCGAAGGCGTACTCGGCGTGGCCGACATCCAGGTGCGCGACATCATGGTACCGCGGGCGCAGATGGTGTTCGTCCGTCGCGACGACAGCCTCGACAAGCTGCTGCCGGTCGTGGTCGAGTCCGGCCACTCGCGCTTCCCGGTCATGGATTCCGATCGCGATGATGTCGTCGGCATCCTGCTCGCCAAGGACGTGCTGCGGGTGTATTCCGAGGGCGGCGAGGATCGCTTCGACATGCGCGAATGCATGCGTCCGGCGGTGTTCGTGCCCGAGTCGAAGCGGGTCAACATCCTGCTGAAGGAATTCCGCCGCAACCGCAATCACATGGCGATCGTCGTGGATGAGTACGGCGGCGTCGCCGGCCTCGTCACGATCGAAGACGCCATCGAGCAGATCATCGGCGACATCGACGACGAATTCGATGTCGACGAGGAGATCAATATCCGCAAGGAAGCGGCGCGACAGTTCCTCGTGCGCGGCGCGACGCCGATCGACGAGTTCAACGAGTACTTCGATGCGCGGTTCTCGGATGAAGAGTTCGACACGATCGCGGGGCTGCTGATGAAACAGGCGGGGCGACTGCCGCGGCGTGGCGATGTCCTGCATCTCGGTGATATCGAGTTCCGCGTGCTGCGGGCCGATCGCAGGCGGGTCGAAGCGCTGCGCGTCGTTCCGCCGCAGGATGTCGCGTCCCCCGAAGAGCGCGAGAGCGGCGATTGACCGGCAGCCGGCTCGGCCAGTCGCTGCTGTCGATCGCGGCCGGCGCGGCGCTGTCGCTGGCATTCGCGCCGTGGAACCTCTGGCCGCTCGCGATCCTGTCGCCTGCGGTGCTGTTTGCGCTGTGGTACGACGCCACGCCGCGGCGCGCCGCCTGGGTCGGCTTCTGTTTCGCATTCGGCCTGTTTGCGCTCGGTACGTGGTGGCTGTACGTCAGCATCCGCATATTCGGCCAGGCGCCCCTGTGGATCGCGTTCCTGCTGATGCTGGGGCTGGTCTGCATCATGGCGCTGTACCACGCGCTGCTCGGCTGGTGCGTGGCACGCTGGCTGCCGACCCGCGGCCCATGGGCGTGGTTGCTGGCGCTGCCGGCAGCGTGGACGCTGGTCGAATGGTGGCGCAGCTGGTTTCTGTCCGGTTTCGGCTGGCTGGCCTTCGGATACTCGCAGACCGATACCTGGCTCGCAGGGTTCGCACCGCTCGGCGGCACGCACCTCGTCTCGTGGCTGCTGCTCGTGATGGCGGGCGCGCTCGTGTTGTTGTGGAAGGGTGGTGCGCGCGAAAGGGTGGTCGCGCTGGCGCTACTCGTGCTGCCGTGGCCGCTCGGCGCGGCGCTGCAGCGCATTGAATGGACTCGCGAGGCGGGCCCACCCGTGGAGGTCGCGGTGCTGCAGGGTGCGGTCCCGCAGGACCTCAAATGGCTCGCGACCAACCGTGAGACGACGCTCGATCTCTACGGCGGTCTCGCGCGCGAGGCGATGGGTACTCCGCTGATCGTGATGCCCGAGGCAGCACTGCCTGACCTGGCCAACAACCTGCTGCCGTTCCTGAGGCGTCTCGCGGCCGATGGCGGCGCGAGCGGTTCTTCCCTCGTGCTCGGTATCCTGCGCGCCGAGCCCGGTGCTGGCGGCGAACTCGAGTACTTCAACTCGGTGCTCGCGCTCGGCGACGAAGTCGCCTGGTACGACAAGCACCACCTCGTGCCCTTTTCGGAATTCTTTCCGGTGCCGGCCTTCGTCCGACGCTGGTTGCGATTGATGAGCCTGCCGTACTCGGATTTCACGCGCGGCGCGCGCTCCCAACCCGCGCTGCCGGCCGCGGGCCTGCGGCTGGCCGCGTCGATATGTTACGAGGACGCCTATCCCGACACCCAGCGCGACGCCGTACGGGCCTCGACCGCGCTCGTCAACGTGACCAACGACGCCTGGTTCGGCCGCTCCAGCGCGCGCTACCAGCACCTGCAGATCTCGCGGTTCCGCGCACTGGAATCACGTCGCTGGATGATCCGTGCGGCGAACGACGGCGTATCGGCGGTGTTGTCACCGCACGGCCAGGTGGTCGCAAGCGCTCCGGAATACGAACGGGCGTTGCTGCGGGCGAGCGTCGCACCGCGCAGCGGCGACACGCCGTGGCTGGTCGTCGGGCACTGGCCGACGATCATCGTCTGCGTCATGCTGGCCGCCATGGCAGCGTGGCGGCGGCGGCGGGACGGGCGCGTGCCGGACGCTGAACTTTCGGCCTCGCGGAGTGTCTAGCATGCAAATCCGCAACACCCAGAAAACCACCTTGCCGCCACTGCTACGCGAGGCCCTCGCCATGTCGTCCCGTCCCGCTGCGCGCCGCGTGCTCGGCGCCACGCTCGCCGTATTCGCACTGTCTGCCTGTTCGCCCCAGGCGTCGACTGCCGCTGGCAGCGGTGCTGCTGCGGTCCCCGGGCGCGACGCCGCCGTGGCGGCGCCGCTGGCACCGCCGGCCGCGATCGACGCCACCGGGCGCGCGTTGCCGGACTTCACGGCGCTGGTCGAGCGATACGGCCCGGCGGTCGTCAATGTCGCGACCGTACAGCGGCGGCAGCGCGTGACCGATATTCCCGGGCTGTCACCCGAGGATCCGTTCTACGAATTCTTCCGCCGCTTCCAGGGGCCGCGTGGCAACCAGCCGTCGCCACGTGGCGAGGGTTCGGGCTTCATCGTCAGTGCCGACGGTTACATCCTGACCAACGCACACGTCGTCGACGACGCATCGGACGTGACCGTCAAGCTGACCGACCGCCGCGAGTACAGTGCCAAGGTCATTGGCCTCGACAAACGCACCGATGTCGCCGTGTTGAAGATCGAGGCGACCGACCTGCCGACCGTGCGGCTCGGCGACCCGGACCGCTTGCGCCCCGGGGAATGGGTCATCGCGATCGGCTCGCCGTTCGGTTTCGACAACAGCGTGACCGCCGGCATCGTCAGCGCGAAGTCGCGCTCGCTGCCAGGCGAGGACAGCAACTACGTGCCGTTCATCCAGACCGACGTCGCGGTCAATCCGGGCAATTCGGGCGGGCCGTTGTTCAACCTCGCCGGCGAGGTCGTCGGCATCAACTCGCAGATCTACAGCCGCACGGGCGGCTACATGGGACTGTCGTTCGCGATCCCGATCGACCTGGCGAGTGACATCAAGGACCAGCTCGTCAAGACGGGCAAGGTCAGCCGCGGCCGTATCGGCGTCAGCATCCAGGATGTCAACGCGCAGTTCGCCGAGAGCTTTGGCCTCGATCGGCCGCGCGGTGCACTGGTCGGGTCGGTCGACGACGGCGGGCCGGCTGACCAGGGTGGCGTCAAGCCCGGCGATATCATCCTGTCGGCGAATGGCCGGAGCATCGAACGCTCGAGCGAACTGCCTGCGATCATCGCCGGCATCCGCCCCGGCACCGAGGCATCACTCGAAGTCTGGCGCGATCGCGCAACGCGTTCATTGAAGGTCAAGGTCGGCGAACTCGAGGAATCCACCGCACGCATCGCATCGCGCAGCGAAGGTTCCTCCCCGGAGTCCGACAAGCTTGGTCTGGTCGTGCGCGAGCTGTCGGCAGCCGAGCAGCGCCAGGGCGGGACGCGGGGTGCATTGCTGGTACAGGATGCCGACGGTCCCGCCGCCGAAGCGGGCGTGCGTCGCGGCGACGTGATCCTTGGCGTCAACGGCCGTCGCGTGAAGTCGCTGAAGGAACTGCAAGATGCGACGACGCGCTCCGGCAAGACCGTCGCGCTGCTGATCCAGCGCGACGACGCGCAGATCTTCGTGCCGGTGCGCCTGCCCTGAAGGCAGTCAGGCGCGCTGCAGGCGCCGGTAGGCCGGGATGCCGGCCAGCAGCAGCAGCGCGGCGAGCGGCGCCGCGAGACCGACGATCCACGCCATCGAGTCGCCGACGCGATTCGGATCGGCGAACACGGAATCGTTGACCCAGCCCGTCAGGAACGAGCCGGCGCCGATGCCGGCGAGGTTGACGAAGAACAGGTACAGCGCCGACACCTGGCCGCGCAGCCGGTTCGGCGACACGATCTGCAGCGCGGCCGCCGCTGCCGCGAACGCAAAGCTCGAGAAGAACATGAACCCGGCGAACAGCAGCAACGCTGCGTCGCCGCTGTCGGCCTGGGCGGTCGCGACACCCAGCGGCGTGATCGCGATCGCGCTGATGATGCCGGGCCACAGCTCCGCGCTCGTCACGCCGCGGCGCCGCAAGGCGTCCGCCAGCGCGCCGCCGGCAAGAATGCCGAGTGCACCGCCCGCAGCAAGGATGACGCCCAGTGTCGTGCCGAACTGCGCAGGCGTCAGGCCGTGCACGCGCATCAGGTAGGGCGCCATCCAGAATACGACCGCATTGAAGGCGAGGGTCAACATCGAAAAGCCGATGTAGTGCGCGCCGAAGAACCTGGCGTTCGCGCGCAGGAAACCCAGCGCCTGTGACAAAGGCACGATGTCCCTGCTTTCCGCCGCGGCGACGCGACGCGCGGGCTCGCGCAGCGTCGCGGCCCACAGCGCGACCGCGAGGCCCGGCAGGCCGACGATCAGGAAGGTAGCGTGCCACGCTGCCAGTTCGCCGAGCAGCGGCACCTGCAGCGGCGGGCGGGCGGCCAGTGCACCGACGACCGCGCCGCCGATGATCGCGGCAAGGCCGATGCCGAGATAGACGCCCATCGAGTAGACGCCCAGTGCGCGGCTGCGTCGTTCCGGCGGGAAGTAGTCCGCGATCATCGAGTAGGCGGCGGGGCCGAGCGCCGCTTCACCGACGCCGACGCCGACGCGCGCGAGAAACAGCTGCCAGTAGGTCTTTGCCAGTCCGCAGAGCGCGGTCGCGAGACTCCAGAAGAAGATCCCCCAGGCGATGATCCGCCGCCGGTCGCCACGGTCGGCGAGGCGGCCCATCGGGATGCCGACCAGCGTGTAGAACACGGCGAAGGCGAACCCCTGCAGCAGTCCGATCTGCGTATCGCTGATGCCCAGATCCTGTTTGATCGGATCGACCAGCATCGACAGGATCTGGCGGTCGACGTAGGACAGCGTATACGCGACCATCAGCACGATGGTTGCGTACCAGGCCTGGCGCGATTCGGGCCACGGCGGAACGGGGGGGGCGGTCGGCGGCATGCCGTGCTGAGCCATGTGAGCGCCCCGCGTCGGGTCAGTAGTTGGGTTCGATCGTGACAGGCTGGCCGTAGGGCGCGAGGTCCGGCGGCAGGATGGGCCGGTGCGGTGGATCCCAGCTGAAGGGCTTCTTCTCGGTCGCGAACGTGTTGACCAGCGGGCCGCCGACGGTGCGGACGAACAGGTTGTAGCCCGTGTCCGTGCCCGCCGGGCCGTGATAGACGTTCTCCCGCCACCAGCAGTAGCCGCCGCGATGCATGCGGCCGACGTCACCCCAGACGTAATCGCCCTCGAGCGTGTAGAGCTCCTCGACCATCGGGTGCGTCCACTGCGGCTTCGCCATGCCAGGCGGCACGCGATGTGGTGGCGAGCAGTACAGGAACGAGGTCTCCCCGGTATCGGGGTCCGTCCGCAGCGGCTTGATGGCGACGCCCTTCGACAGCTGCGGATCGACCAGGCCCGGGTCCCAGTCCATCAGCAGCGGGTTGACGAACTCGACGAGCCGCCGCTCGTCGAAGCCGCGGGCCGGTCCGGCCTGCACCGTGGCCGGTCCGTAGAACATCGTCAACAGCACCGCGCCGTGCGTGCTGCGCGCCCGCTCGCGCGGATAGCCCGCCGGCAGGAAGCCGTAGCAGTGCTTCTGATACAGCCGGCCGTTGATCTCGAGTGCGCCGTCCAGCACGAGGAACTCCTCGTGCGTCCCCACGTGTTCGACGGCGGTCCGGGACCAGCCGGCAGGATAGCGGATCACGCAGGTCGAGCTGCCATCCGTGTCGTCGCGGCTCAGCGTCTTGCGCTCGACTTCCGGGCGCGCGCCGCCCTCGAAGCCCTGCGCCCACGGGATACGCTGCGCCTGGACGAACAGGATGTGCGGACGTGCCATCTCAGCGACCGAAGCTGTAGCGCAGTTCGAGGCCCCATTGGCGACCGGGCGCCGGATAGCCGAGCGCATGGCCCACGTTGAAGATGTCGATCGCCGTGTCGCTGGTCGACGTGAACTGCACGATGTTGTGGAAGTACTCCTCGTCGGTCAGGTTCTTGGCGAACAGCGCCACCGCGAACGCGCCGTTCTCGGTCTCGTAACCCACGCGCGCGTCGAGCAGCGTGTACGAGCCCTGCGTCATCGAGGCGGAGTTGTCCGCGTTGAAGAACACCTCGCCCTGGTGCGACACCTGCCCGAACAGCGACACGCGGCCGCCGGCGGCCAGCGGGATCGTGTAGTTCGCCGACGCGGTGCCCTTGAACTCCGGCGCGTTGTTCAACGTCTTGCCCGACGCATCGATGAGGCGCGGCTGGCCGACGCGACCCGTGCAGCGAGGATCGAGGCTGACGTTGGCGGCGGTGCAGCTGCCGAAGACGGTGGTGAAGTTGTCGTACTTCGCGTCGAGGAAGGTCGCGGCGAACTGCAGCTCGAGGTTGTCGACCGGCACGGCCTGCAGCTCGAGTTCGACGCCCTTGATCGTGGCCTCGGCGGCGTTCGTCGTCAGCGCGTCAGGCTGTTCAGGAAGGTCGATACCTGCAGGTCTGAGTAGTCGTAGTGGAACAGCGTCGCGTTCAGGCGCAGGCGGTTGTCCACCGCGTCTTCGCGCCGAGCTCCGTCGACTTGATGAACTCGGGATCATAGACGGGGTTCGTCGTCTGGAACGCGTTGTAGCCGCCCGACTTGAATCCCTTGCTCCACGACAGGTAGTACAGCTGGTCCGGCGACGGCTGCCACTGCACGCCGAGCTTGGGCGTGAACGCATCCCAGGTCTCGCTGTCGATGCGGTTCGTCGGGCCCGGTGCGCTTGGCCGGGCCGGCAGCGGCCGCGGGCTGTACAGGCCGAGCAGTTCCGTGTCCGGCAGCAGGGTTACGAAGTAAGTGCTGTCGTCCTTGGTCTCCTCGCTCCAGCGCACGCCTGCGGTCAGCGTCCACTGCTCCGTCAGTGCGAAGTCGAGCTGGCCGAACAGTGCGCTGGCCCGACCGTCGTTCTGCGACAGGAACACGAAGGTGCGTGGCGGGAAGGTCGCCGACGGGATGATCGCGGGCGGCCGGTTGGCCAGCGCGTTGGTGAAGCCGGCGCGCACGAGGCCGAGGCCACCGAACTTGTCCTCGTCCAGCCAGTAGGCGCCTGCAATCCACTTGCCCCAGCCGTGCGTGCCGTTCAGCCGCAGTTCGGCCGAGTACTGGCGGGTGTCGTACAGCTGCGTCGTGCGCGTGACCTCGATTTCCGTGCCGTCGGTGTTGAACAGGAAGTCGCTGTCCCATTCGCGGTAGCCGAGCGTCGCGGTCAGCGACAGCGCGTCGTTGATGTCCCAGTCCACGTTGGCCGTGATGCCGCCGGTCTGCCAGGTCAGGAAGCTGGGGAAATTCAACCGGGTCTCGTGTACCGAGGCAGGCACGACCGCACCGGCGCTCTGCGCGAGGCCGATGCCGTCATTGACCGGTTTGATGCTGGTGTTGCCGCTGTCGAACTCGCTGTAATCGCCGATCAGCGTCGCGGTGACCGGGCCCGCTGCATAGCGCAGCACGCCGCGGACGGCCTTCAGGTCGTTGTCGTCGACCTTGCCGCCCGACGGGTCGAGGTTGTCGGTGTAACCATCGTCCTTGAGTCCCCGCAGCGCGACCCGGAATGACCAGTTGTCGCTCAGCGGCCCGCCGATCGCGGCGTTCATTTCGCGACGGTCGTCGCTGCCGAGGATGACCGAGCCATAGCCCTGCAGCGTGTCGGTCGGCATCCGCGAGTAGATGTTGATGGCGCCACCCGTGGCGTTGCGGCCGTACAGCGTGCCCTGCGGGCCGCGCAGCACCTCGACGCGCTCGACGTCGAGGAACTGGGTCAGCCCCATGTTGCTGCGACCAAGGTAGATGCCGTCGAGGTTGATGGCGACGCTGGGGTCGGCGCCGACGCTGAACAGGTTGCTGCCGACGCCACGGATATAGATTTGCGATTCGCCACCCGCTTCGCTGTAGGCCAGCGACGGCGTCTGGCTGGCGATGGCCGCGACATCATCGCGATTCAGTTCCTGCAGTTGGTCGCCCGAGATGGCGGTGATCGCGATCGGCGTGTCCTGCAGGCTCTCGGCGCGCTTTTGCGCGGTGACGACGATTTCCTCGAGTCCCTGTGGACCCTCGTCGGCGGCACCCTGCGCACCGGCGACCGAGGCGGCCAGGCTGCTGGCCGCGAGCAGGAACAACGGATGATGACGGCGTGACATGAGCGGCCTCCTTGGCGCGCGCGAGTGGATGAGCGTCTTTCTAGGGTGAAACTTTTGCGCCGTCAACGGTAATGTCCATCGGTTATTTGCTCATGCCTTCCCGATCCGGCAATATCTTTTCCTCATGATCGACTTTGCCGGAGCGTTTATGCAGACCGACCTCGACCAGACGGATCTTCGCATTCTTTCGTGGCTGCAGCGCGACGCCTCCGCATCCGTGGGCGAGATCGCGGAGCATGTCGGGCTGTCGCAGTCGCCGTGCTGGCGGCGCATCCAGCGGCTCGAGCAGGCGGGCTACATCACCGATCGCGTCGCGCTGCTCGATCGGCGCAAGCTCGGTTTCAATCTCCAGGTGTTCGTCCAGGTGCGTTTCACCCGCGAGGGCGGCCAGACGCTGGCCGCGTTCGAGCAGGCGATCCGCGAGGCACCGGAGGTGCAGGAGTGCTACATGCTGATGGGCGACATCGACTTCCTGCTGCGGGTCGTCGTCCGTGACGTCGACGCTTACGAACGGTTCCTGCGCCACAAGCTCGCACCGATTGCCGGCGTACGGGACGTCACGTCGCTGATCGCGCTGTCGGCGGTCAAGAGCGGCAACCAGCTGCCGCTCGAGGAGCTGGTCGACGGGTCGACGCGATGAACGAAACCCGGCCGACGTCGACCATGTCGGGTTATGTCGCGTATTCTACGCCGGCGCTGCGCGAGCAGATCCTTCGCCTGGGCTTCGCGCCGACCGAGCCGCGCGAGCTGCTGGCGGTCGATGCGGCGACGGGTGCGGCTCGCCCGCTGGGGCAGCGCAGTTGCCATGCGGTGCTCGGGCGCGGCTACATCGAATTGACCGCGGTCGACATGCCCGCGCCGACGCATCATCTTGCGACCTGGCTCGCCCGTGGTGCGGGCCTGCACATCCTCGCGCTCGGCAGCGACGCGATCGACGCGGAGCAAGCGCGCTGCGCCGCCGCCGGACTCGGCGTCACGCCGGCGGCCCGGGCGAGTCGTCGCATCGAGTACGGCGAGCGCCATGGCGAGGCGCGTTTCGAATGGTTCATGTTCGCGCCCCACGAAACCCCCGAAGGCCTGCTGTGCTACGCGCACAACCTGACGCCGGAACTGGTGTTCCAGTCGTCGGTGCAGCGGCACCCGAACGGCGCGCTGGCACTGACCGAGGTCGTGGTCCGCTGCGCCGCGCCGGAGGCGGCCGGCGCACGCTGGCAGCGGCTGCTCGGCATCGCGCCGCGCGAGCGGGCCGCGGGATTGCGGTTCGAACTCGCCGGCGGTGATGCCATCACGCTGTGCGATCCCGGACAACTGCGCAAGCGCTTCGGGTCGCAGGCGGTCGAACCCGGCGGCGCCGACTGCCTGGTCGCGTCTGTCGTCCGGGTCGCGGATCTTGGCCAGTGCGAACAATGGCTGCGGCGTTCGGGTCTCGAGCCCGCGCGATGCGGCGCGCAGCTCATCGTGTCGTTGCCAGCGGCCGGCGGTGCACTGATGGTCTTCCACTGACGCGCAGCGGACCACGGCGCGGCGCCGTCGGGTCGGGTGCGCTGGTGTATCCTGCCGCCCTATGGAAGAGCGATACGAGCCGGCGCAGGTCGAGCGCGCCGCACAGGCCGACTGGGCTGCCGCCGGCAGCTTCCGGGCGCGCGAGGACGCGGGCGGTGACAAGTTCTACTGCCTGTCGATGTTCCCGTACCCGTCGGGCCGGCTGCACATGGGTCATGTGCGCAACTACACGATCGGCGACGTGCTGACACGCTTCGCGCGGATGCAGGGCCGCAACGTGCTGCAGCCGATGGGCTGGGATGCGTTCGGCCTGCCGGCCGAGAACGCCGCGATGGCGAACGGGGTCGCGCCGGCGAAGTGGACGCGCGACAACATCGCGTACATGAAGAAGCAGTTGCAGGCGCTCGGCTTCGCGCTCGACTGGGAGCGCGAGATCGCGACCTGCGACCCGAGCTACTACAAGTGGAACCAGTGGCTGTTCCTGCGGATGCGAGAGAAGGGCATCGCCTACAAGCGCACCGGCGTCGTGAACTGGGATCCGGTCGACCAGACCGTGCTCGCCAACGAGCAGGTCATCGACGGGCGCGGCTGGCGCACGGGCGCGCTGGTCGAGAAGCGCGAGATCCCGATGTACTACCTGAACATCACGCGCTACGCCGACGAACTGCTGCGCGACCTCGACACGCTGGGCGACTGGCCCGAGCGCGTCCGCGTCATGCAGGCGAACTGGATCGGCCGCAGCGAGGGCGTCGACGTCGCGTTCCCGTTCGCCGCCAATACCGCAGCGCTGATGGGCAAGCCGGCAGGCGATGCCTCGGCCGTCATGAAGGTGTTCACGACCCGCGCCGACACGCTGTTCGGCGTGACCTTCGTCGCGATCGCGGCCGAGCATCCGATCGCGCTGGCCGCGGGCGCGAAGGATCCGTCGCTGATGGCCTTCATCGACGAGTGCCGCCGCGGCAGCGTCATGGAAGCCGACGTCGCGACCATGGAGAAGAAGGGCCGCCGTACCGGCCTGCACGTCACGCATCCGTTCACCGGCGAGCCGGTCGAGATCTGGGTCGCGAACTACGTGCTGATGGGCTACGGCGAAGGCGCGGTCATGGGCGTGCCGGCGCACGACGAGCGCGATTTCGCGTTCGCGACCCAGCAGGGCATCGCGATCCGCACCGTCGTCAAGTCGACGACGGGCGCGTACGAGAACGTCGTCGCGCCGTGGATCGATGCCTACGGCGAGCACGGCGTCACGGTGAACTCGGCCGAGTTCTCCGGGCTCGATTCGAAAGCCGCGGTCGATGCGATCGCGGCCGCGCTCGCGGCCAAGGACCTTGGGCAGAAGCGCGTGCAATTCCGGCTGCGCGACTGGGGCATTTCGCGGCAGCGCTACTGGGGCTGCCCGATACCGCTGATCCACTGCCCGAAGTGCGGCGAAGTCGCGGTGCCCGACTCGCAGCTGCCGGTCGTGCTGCCCGAGCACCTCGTGCCGGATGGCAGCGGCAACCCGCTCGCGAAGACGCCGTCGTTCTTCGAGTGCAGTTGCCCGCAGTGCGACGGCCCGGCGCGGCGCGAAACCGACACGATGGACACCTTCGTCGACTCGAGCTGGTACTACGCGCGCTACGCCTGCCCCGACAACGACGCGGCGATGGTTGATGCGCGCGCGAAGTACTGGCTGCCGGTCGACCAGTACATCGGCGGCATCGAGCACGCGATCCTGCACCTGCTGTACTCGCGCTTCTGGACCAAGGTCATGCGCGACTTCGGCCTGGTCGATTACAGCGAGCCGTTCCGCAGCCTGCTGACCCAGGGCATGGTGCTGAACCACATCTACTGGCAACAGCCGGCCGAAGGGCGGCGCCTGTACTTCAACCCCAACGACGTCGATGTCGAAGAGTCGGGCGGCGTCAAGCGCTACATCGCGACGCGCGATGACGGCTCGCAGCTCGAGGTGCAGTACGATGGCCTCGGCACGATGTCGAAGTCGAAGAACAACGGCGTCGACCCGCAGAGCCTGGTAGAGAAGTACGGCGCGGACACCGCGCGCCTGTTCATGATGTTCACGGCGCCACCCGAGCAGTCGCTGGAGTGGAGCGACGAGGGCGTGCAGGGCTCGTTCCGCTTCCTGCGCCGCCTGTGGACCGCGGTGCACGGCCACGTCGCGATGAACGCGACGGCTGGCGTGCCGCCGGCGCTCGATCGCGCGGCGCTGACGCCACCGCAGCGCGAGCTGCGCCGCGCCGTGCAGCAGACGCTCGCCAAGGTCACGGACGACATCGGCCGCCGCCGCACGTTCAACACGGCGATTGCCGCGGTCATGGAACTGCTGAACACGCTGGCGCGCTTCGACGACCGCTCGCCGCAGGGTCGCGCCGTGCTGCAGGAGGCCTGCGAGGTCGCGACCGTCTGCCTGTCGCCGATGGTGCCGCACGTCGCGCACGCGCTGTGGCGCGAGCTCGGCCATGCCGGCACGCTGATGGACGAGCGCTGGCCGCAGGTCGATGCGAGCGCGCTCGAGCTGACGCAGCTCACGCTCGTCGTGCAGGTCAACGGCAAGCTGCGCGGCCAGATCGAAGTGGCTGCCGATGCCGGGGAGGAGACGATCCGCGCCACGGCGCTGGCCGAACCCAACGTGCAGAAGTTCGTCGCGGGCGCCACGCCCCGCAAGGTCATCATCGTGCCGCGCAAGCTCGTCAACGTGGTGGTCTGAGATGCGCCTGGCGCGCATCGCTACCCTGACCCTGCTCGCGCTCTGCATCGCGGGCTGCGGCTTCCGGCTGCAGGGCCGGGTGCCGTTGTCGTCGGCGTTGACGATCACGCATATCGCGGCGGAGGACATCCAAAGCGATTTCGTACAGGACTTGCGCCGCGCACTGCTCGCCGCCGGCGTGCGGCTGGCGCCTGGCCGCGCCGATTCGACCGCCATCATCGAGGTGCAGCGCGATGAACTGGTCGAGCGGATCGTGTCGATTTCGGCGCGCAACATCCCGCGTGAGTACGAGCTGACCTATACGGTGCGTATCCGCGTGCTGCGAGGTGACCGCGAGGTGCTGGCGCCCGAGGAGATCGCGTTGTCGCGTGACTTCAGCTTCGATGAGCGCGCCGTGCTGGCGAAGGAGCGTGAGAAGGAGGCGCTGCGCGCAGCGCTGGCCAGCGAGCTCGTCGGCATCGTCATGCGCCGGCTTTCCAG
Source organism: Steroidobacteraceae bacterium (assembly GCA_041395605.1). GTDB lineage: Bacteria > Pseudomonadota > Gammaproteobacteria > Steroidobacterales > Steroidobacteraceae > UBA964. Next base: position 16,901 of record JAWLAD010000021.1, on the reverse strand, counting down.
CCTGTAGCGCCCAACATGCCGACGCGGACGGATCACGATGCCGCGCCGGTGGTTCGTCTTGCGGGGATCGACAGGCTGCAGGTCGGCCTGCTGCTCGAGCGCTACGGACTCGCGCTGCGCCTGGTGGCGCCGGCTGCGCCGATCCCCGCCTCGTACTGGGGTGATGCCGAAGCCGGCCTCCAAGGCGCCACGCTGTACGCGCGGCTCGATACCCCGGTGCACTCGGTGTTCCATGAAGCCAGCCACTATGTCTGCATGGCGCCCGAGCGGCGCGCCGGCCTGCTGCGCGACGCGGGCGGCGACGACGCCGAGGAGAATGCGGTCTGCTACCTGCATATCCTGCTCGCCGACAGCCTGCGCGAGGTCGGCCGCGACCGGCTGATGCAGGACATGGATGCCTGGGGCTACAGCTTTCGGCTCGGCAGCACCCGCGCCTGGTTCGATCAGGACGCGGCCGACGCGCGCGCCTGGCTGCTGCGCGAGCAGCTCATCGACGACGCAGGCCAGCCGACCTGGCGGCTGCGCGGCGCATGAGTCGCCTGCGCCTGCTGTTGTCCACCGTGCTGGTCGCCGCTGCGACGGCGGCGGGCATGGCCGGCTGCACGACGCTGATGTTCGCCGGCGCGAACATTCCCGCGGCTTTCGGCGACTACGAAATGCGGCGCGATCAGGCCTACGGACAGCACGCGCGGCAGCGTCTCGATGTCTATGTGCCGGAACAGGTGCCGCCCGGTGGCGCGCCGGTCATCGTGTTCTGGCACGGCGGCGGCTGGATTGACGGCGACCGCGCGCGCTATCGCTTCGTCGGCGCGACACTCGCCGATGCGGGTTACGTGGTCGTGCTGCCCGATTACCGCCTGTACCCCGAGGTGCGTTTTCCGTCCTTCGTCGACGATGCGGCGCTGGCGCTCAAGTGGGTGCATGACAACGCCGCACGCTTCGGCGGCGATGCAGGCAAGCTGTTCGTGATGGGGCACTCGGCCGGCGCGCACCAGGCGGCATTGCTCGCGCTGGACCCGGGTTACCTCGATGCCGTGGGCGGCGATCGCCGCTGGATCCGCGGCCTGATCGGGCTCTCAGGCCCGTATGCACTGGTGCCTGACACCGATCTGCTGCGCAGCATCTTCGCCGCACCCGCGACGCCGGCCGACTGGCAGGCCGTCGCGCACGTCGACTCCAACGCGCCGCCAACGCTGCTCGCGCATGGCGAGAACGACGGCATCGTCTGGATCGCCCACAGCGAGGCGTTGGCAACCGCGCTGCGCGCGGCGGGTGTCGACGTGACGCTGCGCCGCTACGCGCACCGCAACCACGCCGACACGGTCGCGGCGCTGTCGGTGCCGGCGCGCGGCCGCGCGCCGGTGCTGGCGGACATCAGGGCTTTCGTCGCGAGAATTTCCGCGTCGCCCGCACCAGCTGGTCGATGATGCCGGGCTCGAACGCCGAGTGGCCGGCGTCGGGCACGATGTGCAGCTCGGCCTCGGGCCAGGCGCGGTGCAGGTCCCAGGCGCTTTTCATCGGACAGACGACGTCGTAGCGGCCCTGGACGATCACGGCCGGGATGTGCCTGATTTTCGGCACGTCCTCGAGCAGCTGGTTCGGCGTGCGCAGGAAGCCGCCGTTGATGAAATAGTGGCACTCGATGCGAGCGAACGCCGCCGCGAAGTCGTCGTCCTCGAACTTGTCGAGGTAGTCGGGGTTCAGTTTCAGGAAGCTGGTCGCGCCTTCCCAGATCGACCAGGCGCGCGCGGCTTCGCGCACGACGGCCGGATCGTCGCTGGTCAGCCGCCGGTAGTAAGCCTTCATGACGTCACCGCGCTCGGCGGGCGGAATCGGCCGGATGTAGTGCTCGTAGAGGTCGGGGAACAGCGCGCCGGTGCCGTCCGGTGTCTCGTAGAACCAGCGGAACTCCCAGGGCCGCACCAGGAAGATGCCGCGCAGCACGAGCTCGGTGACGCGCTCCGGATGTGCTTGCGCGTAGGCGAGCGCGAGCGTCGAACCCCAGGATCCGCCGAACACCTGCCAGCGCTCGATGCCGAGATGCGCGCGCAGCGCTTCGATGTCCGACACGAGGTGCCAGGTGGTGTTGTCGACCAGGCTCGCGTGCGGCCGGCTGCGGCCGCAGCCGCGCTGGTCGAACAGCACGATGCGGTACTTCTTCGGATCGAAGAAGCGCCGCATGCGCGCGTCCGTGCCGCCGCCCGGACCGCCATGCAGGAACACGACCGGCTTGCCGCGCGGGTTGCCGCTCTCTTCCCAGTAAAGCTCGTGCAGCGCCGAGACGCGCAGGTAACCGCTGCGCAGCACCGGTACTGGCGGGTAGAGCCGCAGCCGCGCCGGCGTGCGCCGTGCCGCGGCCGTCACGCCGGCTTCGCCAGCATGCGTCCGAGCGGTGCGCCCCCGACCAGATGGACGTGGAGGTGGTAGACCTCCTGGCCGCCGTGCGCGTTGCAGTTGAGGATCAGGCGGTAACCGTCGTCGGCGATGCCCTCGCGCCGCGCGAGGTCGCGCGCGACCGTGAACATGTGGCCGACCAGCGCTTCGTCCCCGTCGGCGATGTCGTTCGCGGTCGGGATCGCCTTGTTGGGCACGATCAGGATGTGCACCGGCGCCTGCGGATTGATGTCGCGGAACGCGGTGACGCGTTCATCCTGATGCAGGATCGTGGCCGGCAGCTCGCGTGCGACGATGCGCTCGAACAGGGTGGGCATGCGGGGCGTGCTCCGCTCAGTACTTGTAGATTTCGACCTTGTCGCCGGCCAGATGGTAGGCCGCCGCACCGAGTCGCGTGGTCTTGTTCTGCAGCTTCATGCGACCCGTGATCCAGTAGGCCTCGTAGATCGAATCCAGCGCGATGCCCTTGTTCATGCGCACGTAGACGATCTGGTTGGGCGGCGGCGGCGGCACGTGGATGCAGGCGCCGAAGTAGGGCACGAGGAAGAACTCGGCGACGAGGCCATCCTTGCCGATGTCGAGCGGCACGATGAAGCCCGGCAGCTTGACGTTCTGGCCGTCGAGCTCCTTGTTGACCGAGAAATCCATGATCTGCTGCGCGGCGAGACCCCCTTCGCCCAGGTAGTCGTGCACCGGCGGCGGCGGGCCGGCGGCGAAGCGCGAGCGCGCGTCCTTCGGCAGCAGTTCGTCCCAGTCGAGTTCCAGCACGGCAGCCGAGCCGGGCTTGGATGCTGGAGCCGCGGTGCGCGGTTTGGCCTGCGTTTGGGCCACTGCGGGGGCAGCCTGGGTCGCAGCGGGCGGCGTCACCGCGGGCGCGGGCCGCGCGAACAGGCTGGCGCCGGCGAGCAGCACGGCGGCGGCGAGGGCAGGGGAGACGGACACGGACGGCACGCGCATGGCAGCAACCTTTGCAGTCAGACGCGTATCGTCAGGCCGTCGCTGAGCGTGTTGCGGTATGCACGCCACGCAGGCAGCAGACCCATCAGCAGGGCGGCCCCGATGATCGCGCCCAGAATGGCGAAATCGTACCGGCTCAGACCCGTGATCTGCACGAAAATTCCGTAACGGTCCTCGAGCAGCGGTCGCCCCGCTGCCATGAGGCCATAGGCCAGCGCGACGCCGACGGCCACGCCCGCGGTCGCGAGCAGGCCGGCTTCCGCGACCAGCAGCGTGAAGACGTGCCGCGCGCGCGCACCGACCGAGCGCAGGATCGCCATCTCGCGGCGCCGTTCATTCAGGCTGGTCAGGATCGCCGTCAGCATGCCGAGCAGCCCGGCGAGCACGACGAAGGCCGCGACGATCATCAGCGCGCGGTCGGCGACGCCGACCAGTTCCCAGAGCTGTGACAGCGCCACGCCCGGAATGATCGCGAGCAGCGGCTCGAGCCGATACTCGTTGACGGCGCGCTGCATCGTGAAGGTCATGACCTTCGAGCGCATGCCGACCATGAAGGCCGTGATCGACTGCGGCGTCAGGTCCATCGCGCGGGCCTGCTCCGCGCTGACGCGCTGGCCGGGCATCGCCTGCATGCCGCTCTGCCAGTCGACGTGGATCGCCGTGATCGCCTCGAGGCTGACGTGCACGGTGCGATCGACCGGCGTGCCGGTGCGCGCGAGGATGCCGACGACGCGGAACGGCTTGTCCTCATGCTTCGCGAAGCTGACGGCGCCGAGGCCGTGCGCGATCACGATTTCGCTGCCCATCGCATAGCCGAGCTCGCGCGCCACCTCGGCGCCGAGCACGGCGTCGTAGAGGTCGTCGAAGGGTTCGCCGGCGGTGAACTTCAGCTCACGGTCGCCGGCGTAGCGGTAATGCCGGAAGTAATCGGTGCTGGTGCCGAGCACGCGGTAGCCGCGGTGCGAATCCCCCAGCGACAGCGGGATCGTCCACGCGACGTCTGGGTGGCCTGCGATCTTCTGGTAACTCTCCCACGACACGTTCGCGGTCGCGTCGCCGACGCGGAACACGGAGTACAACAGCAGGTTCAGCGGACCCGAGCGGGCGCCGACGATCAGGTCGACGCCCGAGACGGTATTAGCGAAGCTGTCCTTCGCGGCGACGCGCATCTTCTGCACGCCGAGCAGCAGTGCGACGCTGACCGCAATGGCCGCGATGGTCAGCAGCGCGGTGACGCGGCGGTTCCACAGCGAGCGCAGTGCAAGGCTCAGCGTCGCCATGCTCAGGCCGCCAGGTCGCCGACACGCGCTGCTTGCGCGGCGCGGTTCAGTTCGGCGAGCGATACGTCGCGGTCGAACAGGCTGCCCAGCGTCGTGTCGTGGCTGACGAACACCAGCGTCGAACCTTGTTCGCGGCATTCGGCCATCAGCAGTTCGAGGAACTGGCGGCGCGAGTCGTGATCGAGCGCCGAGGTCGGTTCGTCGGCGATCAGCAGCTCAGGCGCGCCGAGCAGCGCGCGCGCCGCGGCGACGCGCTGCTGCTGGCCGATCGACAGCTCGGTGACGCCGCGCGCGTGCAGCGCGGCCTCGCCCAGCCCCAGTGCGGCGAGCAGCCGCGCCGCCTCGGCTGCTGGTTCGCCGCGGCGCGCCGCAAGCTCGGCGCGGCGCCGCGAGAAGCGGGCCGGCAGCAGCACGTTCTCGATCACCGACAGGTAGGGGATCAGGTTGAACATCTGGAACACGAAGCCGATGTGATCGCCGCGGTAGCGATCGCGGTCGCTGGCGCTGAGCTGCGTGAGATCCACGCCCAGCACCCTGACGTGGCCCGCCGCTGGAGCCAGCACGCCGCCCAGCAGTCCGAGCAGCGTGCTCTTGCCGCTGCCGCTCGGGCCGCGCAGGAACAGGCGCTCGCCGCGCGCGATCACGAGCCGCTCGATGTCCAGCAGCAGCGGCTTGCCCGGCCACGCATAGCGGACGGCGTCGAGTTCGATGGCTGGCGAGGTGTCGCTCATGCCGACACTCTAGCTGATCGCTCCGGGCCCTTCCGAGCCGCGCGGTCAGCGCAGCGCGATGCGTTCGTCGGCGCGGCTGGTGCGCACGCTCTTCTGCACCTCGGGCGTCACGACGTTCACGGTGACCTCGGTGACGTCGCGCAGCTGGCGCAGCGCCCAGACCTCGATCCACGCGAGCGCCGCGGGGTTGCTGCACTGGTAGCTCGCCGTCGCGAGGTAATCGGCGTGCGCATGTTCGTCGTCGCCGTGCTCGTGGTCATGATCGTGGTCGTGGTCGTGCTTGCCGCCATCCTTGCCCGTGGCGTCGCTCCACTTCGGCGCCTCGACGCTGGCTTCGACGCGCCGGCAACCTGCCGCGGCCGGCACGCCGAGCAGCGCGCGACCGGCGCCGAGCCAGGCCGCGGCGTCGCGCACCACTTTCTCCTCCGCGGCGTCGCGCGGCGCGCGTTCGAAGCCGACCACGTTGATCGCGGGTGCCTCCATCTCGACCGAGAGCAGGCCGTTCTCGAGCGCTAGGTTCAGCGTGACCGCGCCATGCACGTGCTTGGCCTCCTGCTTGAACTCCTGCGCCGCCAGCGGGGTGGCGGTCAGCGTTGCGGTGACGAGCAGCAGGCCGGCGATCGTGTGCTGGATCTGTGACATGTCAGGGCTCTCCATGGCCAGGATCAGAAATCGAAACGTACGCCGAGGCCGAGCGACCGGCCCGGCAGCGGCGCGAAGTCCTTGAGCGGCGACGCATGCCGCCGCGCATCCTCGTCGAGCAGATTACCGCCCCGGACGAACAGCGTCACCGGCCGCTCGGCCAGCTTGCCGCGCCAGGTCAGGTCGAGGTCGACCAGGGTGAAGGAGTCGGTGGGCAGTTCCTCGAGCGCGACCCGATCCTGGGCATCGTTCCACACCGCCCGCAGCTCGATGCCGAGCGGACCCCGATCGAGCCCCAGCGACGCACCGAGTCGCAGCGGGGGGATCTGCGGCAGTGGCTCGCCCGCGCCATCCTCGGCGCGCACGTAGTCGCCGAGGACTCGCACTGTCCAGCGGCCGAGGCTCGTTTCCAGCCCCTGCCAGGCCAGCTCGGCCTCGACGCCGCTGAAGCGCGCATCGGTCGCCGTGTAGACGATGACCGGAAGGCCGTCCTCGATGGCGCCGGTCGGCGCGGCGTAGATGTAGTCGCTGTAATCGCTGACGAAGGCGCTGAGCGATGCGGTCAGCGGCCCGGCGGTCGCATGCAGGCCGGCGTCGAGGCCGAGCGCGCGCTCGGTATCGAGGCCGGTGTTGCCGATCTCGAAGCGACGCACGGCGATGTGCGGACCGTCGGCGAACAGCTCGGTCGCGGTCGGGTGGCGTTCGGTCGAGTTCAGGTTCGCCGTGACGCGCCACTGCTCGGCGATGCGCCAGATCAGGCCGGCCGACGCGCTCAAGGCCTCGTCATCGTAGGCACTCGCGGCGCCAGGCAGGTCGATCCGTTGCTGTTCGAGGCGTAGCCCCAGTTCCGCCGTCACGTTACCGAAGCTGCGCTCCTCGAACAGGAACAGGCCGAGGTTGCGCGTCACGGACGGCGGCACGAAGGCCTCTTCGCCGATCGCCTCGAGATCGAGGTCGCGCCATTGCGCGCCGAACACGCCGCGCCAGCCGGCCAGCGGCTCGTGCTCGACGGCCGCGCGCACGTCGAGACCGCGCTGCAGGTAGATCGTGCCGACTTCGCCGCCCGGTTCGATCTCTGCATGCTCGTAATCGTTGAAGCCGGCGCGCAGGCGCAGCGTCGCGATGCCGGCGAACGGCTCGCGCAGGTCTGCGTCGAGATCCCAGCGGCTCTGCGCCATGTCGAGGTAGATGCCGTCGCCGTCGCCGATGCGCGCCGCCGCGATCGGAAACGGGCCACCGCCGGCAAGTTCGTCGCCGCCGCCTTCCTCCTCATGGTGTTCGCCCGGCCCCGGTATCTCGTACTGCGTGTCGAAGCGCGAGAACGACAGACCGACGTGGCCCCAGTCACCGACCCGCGACAGTCCGACGCCGCCGCCGCGCGTTTCCGAGGCCGAGTTGGCGAGCGTTCCGGCGACCTCGTCCGGTTCGCGCAGCGCATCGATGGTGGCGAAGCCCGGGATGCTGACATCGTCGGTGGTTCGGCGGTGCAGGTCAGTTTGCAGCCGCCACGGACCCGTGCCGAACTCGGCCTGCGCGGCGATCGCGCGTTCGTCGAGCGCCGAGTCGCCGCGCAGCTCGACGGCGCCGCGGAACGGCTGCTCGGACGGCGTGCGCGGAATGCGGCGCGTGATCACGTTGACCAGGCCGGCCGAGGCGGAGTTGCCGAACAGCAGCGTGGCCGGACCGCGCACCACCTCGACGCGCTCGGCGACCAGCGGGTCGATCGTGACCGCGTGGTCGTTCGACAGCGCCGAGGCATCGAGTGCATCGCCGCCGTCCTGGTACATCTGCACGCGTTCGCCGCCGATGCCGCGGATCACGGGGCGGCTCGACTGCGGGCCGAACCAGGTCGCGCTGACGCCCGGCTGTTGCGCGAGCGTCTCGCCGAGGCTCGCGCTGCGATGGCGCAGCAGCGCCTCGCCGTCCAGCACGCGCACCGGCTGCGCCGTCTCGAGCGCGGTCTCGCGCAACGGCGTCGCGGTGACCACGACCTCCTCGAGACGCTCCTGCGCGGGGGTGGCGGCTGCGCCGACGCCGAGGGCTGAGGCGACCAGCAGGGGCAGGGCGGGAACGGGGCGGGCTCGGTACGTCACGATGCAGACCTCGGGGCAGCTGGCGGGGCGCCAATCTAGTAATACTATAACATACCACTATTCTTGGTCATGCCGTGCGCCGCGTGGCGCCGCGGCCCGCCGCCGGCCGATAATTGCGGCCGCATGAAACTCGGACTCGACAGCTGGTCGTCGCACCTGCGCGGCCCGGAGCTCGCGCCGGCCTATCTGGTGTCGGGCGACGAGCCCTTGCAACTGGGTGAAGCGGTGGATGCGCTTCGTGCGCGGGCGCGCGAGCTCGGCTTCACCGAGCGCGCCGTGCACTTCGTCGAGCGTGGCTTCGACTGGGACGTGCTGCGCAACGACGCCAGCTCGATGTCGCTGTTCGGTGATCGTCGCCTGCTGGAGATCCGCATGCCGTCGGGCAAACCCGGCACGCAGGGTGCCGCGGCGCTGCAGGCCTTGCTGGACCCACCGGCGGCCGACGTGGTGCTGCTCGTCATCACGGACAAGCTCGACTTCGCGACGCAGAAGGCGCAGTGGCTGCGCGCGATCGAGGCTGCCGGCGTCTGGCTGAACGTGCCGGAGGTTGCGCCCGCACGCCTGGCCGAGTGGCTGCGTGGTCGCTGCCGGGCGGCCGGACTCTCGTCGGACGACGATGCGCTGCGACTGCTCGCCGAGCGTGTCGAAGGCAACCTGCTTGCGGCGCACCAGGAGATCCAGAAGCTCGCGCTGTTGCATCCCGGCGCACGACTCGATGTCGACATGATCGCCGGCGGCGTCGCCGACAGCAGCCGTTTCGATGTCTACGCGCTCGGCGACGCTGCACTCGTCGGCGATACCGCGCGCGCGCTGCACATCCTCGACGTGCTGCAGGGCGAGGGCGTCGAGCCGACGCTGACGCTGTGGGCGCTGACGCGCGAGATGCGCACGCTGTGGGCGCTGCGCACCGGCAGTTCACTGCCACCGCGCGGCTATACGCCACCCGCGCTGCTGGATCGGGCCCGGCCGCGCGTTGCCAGGCTGTCGTTCGCACGATTGATCGCGCGGGCTGCGCGCACCGACAGGATGATCAAGGGGCGACTGCACGGCGACCCCTGGAGCGAAATGATGCTGCTGGTCGCCGAACTGTGTGGCCAGCGCATGCCGGCACCGGCGCCGATTGCATCCTGACGATCACGTTCAACCCCTTTCACGTTCCCGGGACTCACATGCGACCCATTGGCATTTTCGGCGGCGCCTTCGACCCGATCCACTACGGCCATCTGCGGACCGGTTTCGAGTTGTGGCAGGAACTGCGGCTCGCGGAACTGCGGTGGGTGCCCACCGGCCATCCCGGTCACCGTGACCAGACAATTGCGGACGCCGGCCTGCGCCTGGCCATGGTGCGGGCCGCGGTCGCCGACCAGCCCGGCTTCGTCGTCGATGACCGGGAAGTGCGTCGCACCGGTGTGTCCTACTCGGTCGACACGCTGCTCGAACTGCGGACCGAGTTTCCGGAGCGATCGCTGGTGCTGCTGCTCGGCATGGATGCGTTCCTCGGGCTGCCGCACTGGCATCGCTGGCGCGAGATCCTGGATCTGGCACACGTCGTGGTCGCGCACCGGCCCGGCTGGCGCGCCCCGACTTCGGGCCCGCTCGGCGAGGTCATGGTCGATCGCGGCACGGGCGCGATCCGCGACCTGCACGGCGCGCGTGCCGGCCGGATCTATGTCCATGCCGTCACGCAGCTCGAGATTTCCTCGACCGACCTGCGCACCATCATCACCAGCGGCCGGGATCCACGCTTCCTGGTCCCCGACGCCGTCCGCGACATCATCACCGAAACAGGGTGCTATGCTCGCGCACAGCGCCCACCCCACGAGGTCGACACCCGTCAATGACGCCGCCGAAACGCCCGCCCGGTAAAGCCCCCGCCCGCAAGACGGCGTCCTCGGGCAGAACGTCGACGAAGAAGAAAGTCCCCCCGGTTGCGCGACCCAAGCGGCAGGCAGCCAAGGCCAAGGCGGCACCTGTGCGTCGCGCTTCGCCGACCGCGCGGCTCGTGTCGCTGGTGCGTGCCGCGCTCGACGACATGAAGGCCGTCAACGTGCGCGTACTCGACGTGCAGGGCCAGAGCGACATCGCCGATTTCATGGTCGTCGCCAGCGGCAACTCGGACCGGCACGTCAAGGCGATCGCCGACCGTGTCATCCAGCAGGCCAAGGCGGCCGGCATCCGGCCGTGGGGCATCGAAGGGGAGCGCGACGGTGAATGGGTGCTGGTGGACCTGCCGGACGTGCTCGTGCACGTCATGCTGCCGCGGGCGCGCGAGTTCTACGCGCTCGAGCAGCTCTGGGAGCCTGTACGTCCAGCGCCGCGCCCACGCGCGGGCGCGCGGCCCGACTGACGGACCCGCACGTTGCGCCTGCGGCTGCTGGCGGTCGGAACGCGCATGCCGGACTGGGTCAGCGCGGGGTTCGCTGAATATGCAAAGCGCATCGCGGGCCCGCTGCGTTTCTCACTGCAGGAAATCGAGCCAGCGCGTCGCGGTGCTTCGGCGCCGGCCGCGCGCGCGATGGCCGAAGAGGGCGAACGGCTGCTGGCGGCGACACAGAGCGGCGAGTTCGTCGTCGCACTGGACGAGCGCGGTCGCGAATGGTCGACCGCGCGAGTCATGGACTGGCTCGCGCAACGCATGCAGCAGGGGCAGACGTCACGCGCTCGTCGGCGGGGCGGACGGTCTCAGCCTCGGGCGACGCTGCAGCGGGCGGGATCATCGCTGGTCGTTGTCGCGACTGACGTTGCCGCACCCGATGGTCCGGTACTGGTCGCCGAACAGTTGTACCGGCGCGCACAGCCTGCTCCGAACCACACCCCTATCGCGCCTGATGGATGCCCCGCGACCGTTGGGTCTGTGCCTGGCTTCGGCTTCGCCGCGTCGGTCGGCTCTGCTGGCGCAGATCGGCGTGCCGCACTGGATCGACGCTGCGCACATCGACGAGAGCGTGCGCCGGGCGAGACGCCAGGGCAGTACGTCGAACGTCCCGCCATCGGCAAGGCCGCAGTGATTCGCGGCTGACCCGCGCTGCAGCCACGGCCTCGTGCTCGGCGCGGATACGGCGGTGATCCTCGGCGAGCGGGTCTTCGGCAAGCCGGTGTCGGTCGAAGCCGGGCTCGAGATGCTGCTCGCGCTCGGCGGCCGCACGCACGAAGTCCCACGGCGGTGCCAGGGGATGTCTGGGCAGCATCCAGCCGAGCCGCACGCGGGTCAGGTTGCGGGCCGATCACTGCAGCGGAGATTCGTGCGTACTGGGCGAGTGGCGAGCCGCGCACAAGGCCGGCACAGGCGGATCCAGGCCTCGTTGCCGTCTTCGTCGAGCACATCGACGGCAGCTATTCGGGCGTCATGGGTTTGCCACTGTTCGAGACCGCCGCGCCGCTGGCGGACGCCGGGGTGCCGCACTGGCAACCGGCCATGGTCGGCACGGGGTGGCATGAGCACGGCCTTGGGCAACGAGATCCTGATCAACGTCGGTCCGCATGAGTGGCGCGGCGCCGTCGTCGAGAGCGGCGTGCTGTGGAAATGCACATCGAAGCGCAACAGCCGTCGCGCTTCGTCGGCAACTCCGTACAGCGGCCGCGTCACGCGCGTGCTGCCCGGCATGCAGGCGGCGCTCGTCGAAGTCGGGCTGGAGCGCACCGCGTTCCTGCACGCCGACGACATCTGGCGCGTGGCCCGGGTCGGAGTCAGGGAGTCGGTCCCGGCCCCTGACATCCGTGCCGCTCGCCGCCGGCGACGAGGTGCTGGTACAGGTCCAGAAGGACCCTCTCGGCGGCAAGGGCGCGACTGTCCAGCTACGTCTCGCTGCCGCGATTGCTGGTGTTCATGCCGCAGGGCAGCAGGCGGCATCGGCGTGTCCGCGCGGATCGCCGACGAGGCGGAGCGATGCGCTCGCGCGGCGCTGGCCGGGATCGTCGCCGACGGCCACGTCGGCGGCTATATCCTGCGGACCGCTGCGGAAGGCGCGACCGCGGCTTGAGCTCGCTGCCGGATCTGCTTATCTCGAGAAACTCCCAGCGCACGTCCGGCAGCGCGCTGCGCGGACCGCCGCGGGCCACAGCACGAGGACCTCCCGTTATCGCTGCGGATGCTGCGCGACGAGTTGAACGCCCGCGTCGAACGCGTGCTGGGTCGATGATGTTGCGAGCATGCGCGCATGCTCGAGCCTGCGCGCCGCTTCAGTCCGCAGGCCGAGGTCTGCATCGCGCTGCATGCCGGGCCGCGACCGCTGTTCGACCTGCATGGCATCGAAGACGACCCGCGCCGCGCACTCGAGCGCAAGGTCAGCCTGCGTTCGGGCGGGCACCTGGTCATCGACCAGACCGAGTCAATGACGACCATCGACGTCAACACCGGCGGCTACGTCGGCCATCGCGATCTGGAAGATACGATCTTTCGCACCAATCTCGAGGCCACGGTTTCGATCGCGCGCCAGCTGCGGCTGCGCAACATCGGCGGCATCATCATCATCGACTTCATAGACATGACGGACGCCGCGCATCGCGAACAGGTGCTCGAGTCGCTGCGCCGCGCGCTCGCGGCCGATCGCGCGCAGACGCAGGTCGCTGGACTGTCGTCGCTGGGCCTGGTCGAGATGACGCGCAAACGTACGCGCGAGAGCCTGGAGCACCTGCTGTGCCAGCCCTGCGCCGCGTGCGATGGCCGCGGGTTCGTCCGCACCGCCGAGACGGTATGCCACGAAATCTTCCGCGAGCTGCTGCGGCAGGCCAGGCAGTTCGCCAGCCGGGAACTGCTCGTGCTGGCGCACCAGGATGTCATCGAACGCCTGCTGGGCGAAGACGCGGCGGCGCTGGCGGAACTCGAGCCCCAGGTCGGGCGTCCAATCCGGCTGCAGAGCGAGTCCCTTTATGATGTCGACCAGTTCGATGTCGTGTTGAACTGAAACGCAGCAGGGCCGCGCGCAGCGTCGGGAGTCGGCCCTGCGGGCCCGTGAGGCCGGTTCATGTCAGTAGCAATGCGCCGCGCATGGGTGATGGTCGCCTGGACCGCGGCGCTGCTGCTGGCGCTGCTCGCGGCCTACTCCGCGGCGCTCGCGCGGTTGCCGCAGCAGCGCAGCGCGATCGAGTCCTTCCTGCGCACGCAGACCGGTTTCGAGTTGCGCTTCGAACGGCTGGCGGTGCAGCTCGGGTTGTACGGTCCGGAGGCGCACTTCGGCGATGTCACGCTGTGGCGTGTCGGCAGCGAACGGCAGCTGTTGCAGGCGCCCGAGCTCGTCGTACGCTTCGAGACCTGGCGGTTGTTGCGCAGCGGTACGCTGCGCCCCGGCCGCATCCTCGTCGTGGGCGCGGAAATCGACACCGACGCACTGCGCGAGCTGGAGGCTGCCGGACGCCGCACTGCCACGCCCCAGGCGCTGTCGGTGGAGCAACGACTGCTGCGGCGACTGGTCGACCTCGCGAGCGGCCTGCCACCCGGTCGCATCGAGTTCGAGGCCGCGACGTTGCGCGGGCTGGAGCGCGATGCCGATGGTGCGGCGACCGGTCGGCTGGTCAGCCTTCCGCGGCTGTTGCTCGAGCGCAGCCCGGGTGCCGCCCGGGTCCAGGGCGGGGCGCTGCTGGGCGGCAGGCTCGGCCGCAGCCTGAACCTGGCGCTGGAACTGCGTGGACTCGACGTGGCGCCCGGAACCGTCGAAGGCGCGCTGACGCTGCAGGGGCGCGGGTTACGCGCCGAGGGCTGGGCCGCTGCGATCGGGCTGCCGCGGGCAGGCTGGCGCGCGACCGCGGATCTGCGGATGGTGCTGCGCTTGCGCGCCGGAACGGTGCTGGGTGGCAGCCTGTCGGCCAGCGGTCGCGACCTGCAGCTGCCGCCGCAGGTCGCATCGGGTGCTGGTGCGCGCTACGCGCAGTTCAGCGGCGAACTCGGTTTCGACAGTCAGCCCGACGGCGGCTGGTCATTGCGTGCGACGGACCTGCGACTCGGTGCTGGCGGGCTGGCGGCAGCGCGGGTTACCGCGCGTGGTCGCGTGGACGCCGCCTGGCGTGCATTGCGCATCGACGCCAGCCACGTGCCGCTCGAGTGGCTGCAGCCGCTGCTTGGCGTCCCGGCGCTGCAGGGGTTTGCCGGGGACCTCGACAGCGTGCTGCTCGAACTGCGGCGCGACACCGGCGCGACCGGCCCACGGTACGCGGTACGTGCCGCGTCGTTGGCATGGGTGGGTGGTGCGACCGGCGGCCGGCTCGCGCCGCTGGCGCTGCGACTGGAGGGCGACGCCCGCCGCGCCCAACTGGAACTCGAGCCGGCTGACACCGAATTGACGCTGCCGCCGGTCGGTGCGGCGACCGACGACGAACCGGAGCGCCACCCGGTTTCGCTCAGCGGTGTCATTGACCTGCGGCACGAGGCGCAGGTCTGGCGCGGCGAGATCCGCTCGCTGCAACTGGCGGAGCGGCTGGCCGGGGCGCTGCGCCCTCGGCTCGACTTCAGCGGCGCGATCACGCTCGCTGCACAGGGCGCGGATCAGCTCGAGCTTGGGGTGACACTGCTCGAGCCCGTTGATGCGCGCGCGTTTCCGGCGCTCGACCGGCTGGCCGCGACCGCGACGTCGGCTGCGGTCCGCGACGTTGCACTGGCGGGCGGCCGGGTTGCGCTGCGTGCCGGCACCGATGCGGACGGCGCGTGGCGCCTGCTCGACAGCGACGGCGAGCTCGCGGTCGCGCGTGCCGAACTGGACGCAGCGGCGGGCTGGCCCGCGCTGTCGCAGGTAGGCGGCCGCCTGCGCTGGAATGATCCGCAGCTGCGGTTCGAGTTCGAGCGCGGCGAGGTGGCGGGTCTGCGGCTGCTGCGCGGCCGTCTCGAACGCGGTGACACACCGCGCTGGTCGGTGACGCTCGACGGTCCGGTCGAAGCCGCTGTCGACGCGCTGGCCGCGTCACCGATCGCGGCGCAGCTGCCGGCGGAACTCACGGCGACCGGGCTCGAAGGGGCGGCGCGCTTCGAACTGCAGGTCGAGGCCGCAGCGCCGGCGCAGCGCTGGACCCTGCAAGTGCGATTGCAGGACGCGCGCTGGCGCCTGCTGGCGGCGGCCCCGGCGATCGAGGCACTGACGGGCAGCGTGCGCATCGTCGACGGTGTCGTCGCGCCGGTGCGGCTCGACGCGCGCTGGCTGGGGCATCCCGTCAGGCTCGACGCGCAACGCCGTCGCGGTGGCATGCGCTGGTCGATGGCCGGTCGCTGGCCATTCGAGGTCGTGGCCGACTTGCTGCCGGGACAGGCCGGGAGGGGCTCGCCGATCGACTGGCGCCTCGATGCAGCACCGCTGCGCGGCTCGGCTGATCGCTGGCGCATCGATCTGCTGAGCGAGGCGATCGCGGCGCGCGCGACGTTCGAGGTCGCCGCGAGCGGTACGCGGGGCTTCGAGATGCAGCGCGGCGCCGTTCGTTTCGGCGGCGGTGCCGCGACGCTGCCGGCGGCCGCCGAGTTGCGCGTCTCCGGCATGCTCGCGGAACTGGAACTGTCGCAGCTCGCACGGCACTGGCCGGCGCTGGCACCGCTGCTCGATGCCGGACCGCCGACGGTCGGCGAGCTGGCGCTGCAGCGACTGTCGTTGGCCGGCGTGCCGCTCGGCCCCGTCGGGGTGCGCTTCGATGCGGCACCGGGCGGTGCGCAAGTCGCGCTCGATGGGGCCGGCATCAGCGGACGGATGCGGCCCGCTTCGTTGCAGGCGGGTGAACGCCTGCCGCTGCTGCAGCTGCAGCGCCTGACATTGCCACGGTTGCCCGGTCTTGCGGCGCTGCGTGCCACGACGGGCACCTCGCCCTGGGGCGCGCGTGTCTCGGTCGACGCGTTGCGGCTCGGCGAGCATCTGCTCGGCGCGGCACGCGCCAGCCTGGTCTCCGATGCCGGACAGCTCGTGCTGCGCGACCTGCAGCTCTCGGCCGGCGACTGGCTTGCCGACGGTACGCTCGGCTGCCAGCGGCAGGCCTTGCGTTGCGAGCTGGACCTGGCCATCAGCGGCGGTGCCGCCGCGGAGGCCCTGGCGCTGTGGAACGTCCGCGGCGAGTTCGAGGCCGCACGCATCGACGGGCGCATCGCGCTGGCGTGGCCGATCACGGCGCGCGAGCAGTCGCTGGCGGCCCTCGACGGCAGCGTGCGGCTGACGGCGACTGACGGGCGCCTGGGCGCGCCGGTGCGGCTGGGTCTGCTGCCCGCGTCGGAGGATGGCTGGTCGTGGCGCGACCTGACGCTCGATGCGCGGGTGCGTGGCCCGCGGCTCGAGATCCAGCAGCTCGCGCTCGAAGGCGAGCAGCGCCTGTTGCTGCGCGGCGTGCTCGGGCTGCCGGATGCGAGCGTGCAGCTCGACGGCCAGTGGTGGCCGCAGCGCGAACTGCCGCAGGCGCTCGAAGACTGGCCCGCGGCCACGACGCTCGCGGCGCTCGTGCGGGCGCTGCGCGGCCGGGACATCGTGCCGCGACCGGTTGCGGTCGTTGGCCCGCTGGCAGACCTCGAGATGCGGTTGCCGCCCTTGCAATCGCCGACCGCGCGCTGAAGACTTGCGGCCATGCTCGTCGCCGCGATCCAGATGACTTCGACCCCCGACGTTGCCGTCAACCTTGCCGACGCCGGGCGTCTGCTGGCCGAGGCCGCCGCCGCCGGTGCGCGCGTCGCGGTGTTGCCGGAGAACTTCGCGATCATGGGTCGCCGGGAGGCCGACAAACTCGCGGTCGCCGAAGCCCCCGGTGACGGGCCGATCCAGGCGGCGCTCGCCGGCGCTGCCATGCGCCTCGGCCTGTGGATCGTCGGCGGCACCGTGCCGCTGCGCGTGCCCGGCGACACGCGTGCGGCC
>JAWLAD010000020.1:0-55527 GCA_041395605.1 Steroidobacteraceae bacterium | reverse complement strand
TGCGTGGAGCCGCAGCGCAGCACCAGCGGGAGATCAGGGAGCTGCGCCGTTTCGTTGATTCCGCCCCCGAGGTCGAACAGGAGTACGCGAGGCTGAATCGCGACTACGGCGTGACGAAGGCGCAGTACGAGCAACTGGTGGCCCGGCTCGAGCAGGCGAAGGTCACGGACGATGCCGCGAAGAACGGCATCGTGCGATTCGAAGTCATCGAGCCGCCGCGCGCGGACCTCGCCCCGGTCTGGCCCCGACGCGCATTGCTGATGTTGTTCGGTCTGGTCGTCGGGGTTGGAGCGGGTGTCGGGCTGGCGATCCTGCCGAGCCTGTTTCGCCCGACGTTCAACAATCCGGATGCGCTGGCGAAGGCGACGCAGCTGCCGGTGCTGGGGTCCGTCTCCGCGCTGCGTCGACCGCAGGAGGTTGCGGCGCTGCCGGTCGAGATTCGCAAGATGGTCGTTGTCGCAGGTGCGCTGCTCGGCGCAGCGGTGGTTCTGGTGTTGTTCGGGAGCAGCATCTCCCGTGCCTTCAGGAGTCTGATCACATGAGTCTCGTCGAACGAGCCCTGACGAAGCTGCGCGAAGCCGCCGAGCCTGAAGGCCAGGTCGAGGCCAGCGCGAGCGCCCAGACGCCCGATGTCGCGCCCAAGCGCGCGTCGCGCCGCGCCAGCGACGTTCCGCAGCGGGAGCCGTTTCCGCGCATCGTTGCGGAGCCAGTGCTGCAGGTCACCGAGCCGATGCTGCGAGAGGCAGGGCTGCTGGCGCCGTTCGACCAGCAACGCCAGATCACGTCGGAATACCGGCATGTCAAGCGGCGTATGCTGGCCGAGATCCAGGCGGGCACGGCCAATCGACTGGTGCTGATCGCCAGCGCGCTGCCCGGAGAGGGGAAGAGTTTTTCCTCGGCGAACCTGGCCTTGTCATTGGCCCTCGAGCCGGATTACACGGTCCTGCTGGTTGATGCGGACGTCATCAAGCCCAACCTCAGTCGCGTGTTCGGGGTGACCGACAGGGCGGGACTCGTGGATGCCATTGCCGATGCGGGCACCGATGTCGAGTCCATGATCGTCACGACGAACGTCGAAGGGTTGTCGATCCTGCCGGCCGGACGATCAGATCCAAACGCGACGGAGTTGTTTGCAAGTTCCCGGATGCAGCAAGTCGTGGACCAGCTTCTCGCGGTACCCAACCGGCTGATCGTGTTCGACTCCCTGCCGTTGCTGCTGACCACGGAATCACGCGCGCTGGTGCCCCTTGCAGCCAGGTCGTGCTGGTTGTGCGCGCGGAGTCTACGCCACAGCAGGCCGTGCTGGTACCTTCGATCTCATCGGCGAGGAGGCCAACGTCGTGTTGGTCCTCGTCGCCACGTCGTCCGGACGAAGGCCATGAAGTACCTGGACTACGGCTACTACGGATATGACTACAACTATGGCGACGACGACGCGGGTCGCGGGCCGGGGAGGGTGAGCATGGTCAGGGTGCGATGGTATCTGGCGTGTTTGCTGCTGACTGCATCAGTCGCAGCGACTGCGGCCGATCTGGAATACGAACTGCACGGGAGTAGCGTATTCGGTCAACGCGCTGCGCGTCCCGACCGACGCGAGTCTGATTCGGCGCGGCCCGGCCGGGTTGCGTATCCGCGGCGCGAAGGACAGCGGCAGGTTGCAGTACGAACTGTCGGGTGATCTCTCCTATCTCGAGTACTCGAGTCGAGCGTCGACGGCGAGTTGCTGGGCGAGGCGTACGCCGAAGCGTCTTGCGAGATCCTGCCGCAAAGCCTGTCCTGGAACTCCTCGACGGATCGTTCCGTCAGGCCCGGGAGACCTGCTTCGCCCGGCGGCACCGGGTGACCGCGACGACATCTTCAGTGCCTTCGATCGGCCGGGTGACAGCAATTGCCTTTGCGGACGCCCAGGCGGAACTGATAAAGTGCTACGCCGTCGCTACCTGGGCAGCGAGCGGACTTCGACAACGACACGGTAGGGCCCAATGGTGGTCGCTCCGGGTGCGCCACGTCCACAAGGACGCTATGGGTGTCGGCGCATCGTACTCCGACGTGACGTACGAATCTGATCTGGGCGGACAGTCGCTCGATTTCGAGCGAACTGAGGCCTTTGTGCGCTTCCGCGCCCAGGGTGTTCTATCGACGTCGAGATCGATGCTGGCTACGCCAAGGTCGACGGCGCTTCCGTCCAGGATTCCGGTCTGATGATGCGGCTCGAGGCCACAGGCTGACGCCCTCATTTCGGGATTCGTCTCTTACACGCAGGAGTATCCGCACTGAGGCGCCGGACGCTTGCGCCGTTCGGCGCCACGACAGGCGCCGAGGGGGGGCGATGCGTCGATCGTCGTGGGCCGCGGCGGATCGCCCGCAGCGGCGAACTGGGCCTGGTGGTTGGGACCGTCCCGGCAACCCGCGCCGGACTCCGGGTTCTCGAAACGCAAGGAATCGGATCTGCCAGTGTGTTCGGCGACCGATCCTCGGATCAGGTACGTTGCGCGTCTCGCGCGCGCGCTGCATGCCCCGTGCGCAACTGGCCGTATTCGCTGGTCATTCACGCGAGTCGCTGTCGGGGGCCGGCGTCGACGCCAACGAGACCGGCGGCGGCCTGGAATTGAGTCTCACTTTCGGCCGCAATCTCGGCCTGACCTCCGCGTGGCCCATGCCGACCGTTCTTCCGACGATCCTGCCGGGGAGTTCTCCGAGCTGAGCGCGGGCCTTTTCCTGCGCTGGGGCCGCGTGACGCCCGGCGGACGCGGCCCGAGTGTGACTCCGACCGCATTCCTGCAACGGGCCAACCCCTAGCATTCGCCTGTTATCCCCCAAGGATCTGCCATGAGTTCGCCGGATCGCCGTTTCTCCTGTGTCGTGCTGGGTGAGCAGTCATTGCTGATCCAGTGCTGCGAGTCCCTGTTGGCGCGTGGTCACGAAGTGCGCGCCGTCGTTGCCGAGAACCGCCGCATCGCGCAGTGGTGTGAGCAGAAGGGCGTGCCCTGTTTCGATGACTTCAACGCGCTGCGCGAAGCGCCGCAGGCGGCCGCATTCGACTACCTGATGAGCATCACGAACCTGCGGATGCTGCCGGCGTGGTTGCTCGAGCGTCCGGCGAAGCTGGCCGTGAACTTCCATGAGCGCACCCGTTGCCGCGTTACGCGGGTCTGAACGCGCCGGTCTGGGCTCTCGATCAACGGGAGTCCGGGAGTACGGCATCACCTGGCACGAGATGGTGGCCGGGGCGGACAAAGGGCCGGATCCTGGTGAACTGCCAGTTCCCGGTTTCGCGACGAAACCGTGTTCGCTTGAACGCGCAGTGTTATCAGGCTGACTTGAAGGCGTTCAACGAACTGATGGAACAGCTCGAGACCACGCGCTGGCGCCACGTGAGCAGGACTTTGAACAGCGCAGCTATTTCCTCGCTGGTCGAAGCGGCCGCCCGCCGCCGCGCTGCTCGACTGGAAGCCGACCGGCCGCGGGACGCGCATCGTGCGTGCCCTCGATTTCGGCCGCTATCCAAACCGGTCATCCTGCCGAAGGTGGATCTGGGCGACGAACTGGTATGTGCACGCACGGCGGAGATCGCTGCCGAGGCGGGGGCGGGCGCGCCGGGCACGATCGTCGCGTTCTGCGCCAAGACGCTGACGGTGCGCTGCGGTGAGGGCGCGCTGAAGATCCTGCGGCTGACCGACCTGCGCGGTGAAGCGGTCGATGTGGCATCGACGCTGGCCCAGCTCGGTCTCTCCATCGGCGCGACGCTGCCCGGTCTGGTCGACCATGCGGACGCGTTGTCGGAGGCGGTCACGCGGCTCTGCAAGCACGAGGAGTTCTGGGAGCGCCGCCTCAAGCGGATGGAGCCCATCGAGCTGCCGTTCGCCGCCAAGGGCCACGGGCAGGGCGCTGTCTGGAAGCAGGTCGCCGTGCCCGGTCTTGCGGCCGAAGACCTCATCGCGGCCCTCGGTCTGCTGTTCGGGCGCCTCGCGCGCAAGAACGACTTTTCGCTCGCCTACGTTTCGGCTGCATCGCATGCCGAACCGGAGTGGTTTGCGCGCTATTTCACGAGCATCGTGCCGTTGCCGGTCCGGCTATCAGGCGGGACGCCGTTCGCGGAGTTCCGCGACGAGGTGGCGCGCACGGTGGCCGACAGCGAGGCGCGCGTCGGTTACCTGAACGACCTGCCGGCGCGCGCGCCGGACGTTCGCGTGACAGGTGATTGCACGTCGTTCCCGATCCGCCTCGTGCGTTCGGCGGAGGCCGACGAACTGACGGCACGGCGCCACTGTGGCAGCGCTGCGCTGACGCTGGTCATCGGTGAGCGCGGCGAGTCCGTGGGATTGCTCGCCGACCCGGCACGGCTCGATCGTGAAGGTTTGACGCGACTGGTCGACGCGCTGGGCGTGCTGGCCGAGGCCATTCGCGCAGACCGCTCGCGCCCGGTCGGCCGCCTGCCCGTGCTGTCGCAGGTCGATCGCGTCAAGCTGGATTCCTGGAACCCGCCATACTCCGAGGCGCAGCGTGAGGGCTTGCCAGCAACCTGCGTGCACCAGCAGTTCGAGGCCCAGGTTGCGCGCACGCCTGATCGGGAGGCCGTGAACTTCGAAGGCCGCAGCATGAGCTATGCCCAGCTCAACGCCGCGGCCAACCGGCTGGCGCGGCACCTGCAACAGCAGGGCGTGCAGCGGGGTGATCTGGTCGGTGTCATGGTCGGTCGCTCGCTCGAGATGGTCGTCGCGCTCTATGCCGTGCACAAGGCGGGCGCTGCCTATGTGCCGCTCGACCCGGTGTATCCGCGGGATCGCCTTGCCTACATGATCAGCGACGCCGGCCTCAAGGTCGTCGTCACGCAGCGTCAGTTCGCCGACATGGTCGGCAGTGCGACGCGTGTCGTGCTCGAGGATGACGTCGCGGCGCTGGCCGCGCAGTCTGCCGACAACCTCGAGGTCGGTTCGCAGCCATCAGACCTGGCCTACGTGATCTACACGTCGGGATCTACCGGCAAGCCCAAGGGCGTGATGGTCGAGCACGGCAACGTCGTGAATTTCTTCACGGGCATGGATGCCAAGCTCGAGAACGAGCCGGGCGTGTGGCTCGCGGTCACGAGCATTTCGTTCGACATCTCGGTGCTCGAACTGTTCTGGACGCTGGCGCGCGGCTTTACCGTGATCCTGTACGCCGATGCGGTGCGCCAGAAGGTCGTGCGCGCGAGGCCGATGACGGCGCGTGCAAAGCCGCTGGACTTCGGCTTCTTCTACTGGAATGTCGCCAACGACGAATCCGAGTACGACGCCGAGAAGTATCGCCTGCTGCTCGAGAGTGCGAAGTACGCCGACGTGAATGGGTTCAATTCGGTCTGGACGCCGGAGCGGCACTTTGCGGCTTTCGGCGCCTATTCCCGAACCCGTCGGTGACATATCCGTGGCGCCGCGACGATCACGAAAACGTGTCGCTGCGCGCCGGCAGCTGCGTGGTGCCGCTGCACAGCCCGATCCGCATCGCGGAAGAGTGGGCAGTGGTCGACAACCTGTCGAACGGGCGTGTTGGCATGTCCATTGCGGCGGGCTGGGCGCCACCGGATTTCGCGATCCGGTCCGAAGCATTCGCGAACGCCAAGCAGGTGATGTTCGACTCCGCCGAGATCGTCAAGAAGCTCTGGCGTGGCGAGACCGTCGAATTCCCGGGCCCTGGCGGCAAGCCGGTCAACGTGCGCACGCTGCCGCGCCCGATCCAGAAGGAGCTGCCGATCTGGGTCACGACTGCTGGCAACATCGATACCTACGTCTCCGCCGGCAAGGCCGGGGCGAACCTGCTGACGCATCTGCTCGGCCAGACGGTCGAGGAAGTGGCGGAGAAGGTTCGCGCCTATCGCCAGGCCTGGACCGAGGCGGGCCACCCCGGTCGCGGCACGGTCACGCTGATGCTGCACACGCTGGTCGGTCCCGACCCGGTCGCGGTCGAGAAGGTGGTCCGGCAACCGCTGAAGGACTACCTCAAGACCGCGATGTTCCTCGTCAAGGCAGCCGCCTGGAACTTCCCGACATTCAAGAAACTGTCGGACGAGCAGGGCAAGACGCTCGACGAGTTTTTCGCCAACATCTCGCCGGAGGACATGGATGGTTTGCTCGACTTCGCGTTCGAGCGTTACTTCCACACGAGCGGCCTGTTCGGCACGCCCGAGCAGTGCATGGGCATGGTCGAGCGCGTCGAGGTCGCGGATGTCGACGAAATCGCCTGCCTGATCGACTTCGGCATCAAGACCGAGACCGTGCTCGAACACCTGCCTTACCTGAACGAGCTGCGGGCGCTGGCGCAGAGCACGGCCCAGCACGACGCCGACTACTCGCTGCCGGCATTGTTCGCGCGACACCCGGTCACGCACTTCCAGTGCACGCCGTCGATGGCGACGATGCTGGTGTCCGACCCGAGCGCGAAGCCGGAACTCGCCAAACTCAAGCAGATGATGGTGGGCGGCGAAGCCTTCCCGCCGGAACTCGCCCGTGAACTGAAGGGGCTGGTCGAGGGCCGCGTCACCAACATGTACGGACCGACCGAGACGACGATCTGGTCTTCCGTGGGCGATGTCGGTGGCGATACGCCATTGCCGGTCAACAACGTTTCGATCGGCCGGCCGCTTGCGAACCAGACGATCTACGTGCTTGACGAGAACCAGCAGCCGATGCCACCGGGCCTGCCCGGCGAACTCGTGATCGGTGGTGCCGGCGTGGTCCGCGGCTACTGGCAACGACCGGAGCTGACCGCGGAGCGATTCCTGCCCGATCCGTTCGCGACGGCACGCGGCGCGCGGATGTACCGCACGGGCGACCTCGCGCGCTTCCTGGCCGACGGTCGGATCGAGTGCCTGGGTCGCGTCGATCACCAGGTCAAGATCCGTGGTTACCGTGTCGAACTCGGCGAGATCGAAGCCTTGCTGCGCGCCCATGCCCAGGTGCGCGAGGCCGCGGTGATCCTGCGGGAGGACACGCCGGGTGACCAGCGCCTCGTGGGCTATGTCCGCAGCGTCGACGGCACCGAAGTGCCCGCCGATACCCTGAAGGCGTGGCTGCGCCAGCAGCTTCCGGAGTTCATGGTCCCGTCGGCCTTCGTCAACATGGCGGAGCTGCCGCTGACACCGAACGGCAAGCTCGACCGCAAGGCGCTGCCGGCGCCGCAGCTCGCCGAGGTCGCGTCGGAGAACTTCGTCGCGCCCTTGAGCGATGTGGAAGCGACGATCTCAGAGATCTGGCGCGCGCGCTGGCGTGTCCGTCGGCACGCGGGACAACTTCTTCGACATCGGCGGCCACTGCCGCTGGTCGTGCAGGTGCTGAAGGAGATGCGGGAGAAGTTTCGAAGCCGATCCAGATGACGGACCTGTTCCGCCACACCACCATCGAAGCGCTGGCGAAGTTCGTCAGCGGCGAAGTGGAGCAGAGCGCGGCGGCCAAGGCCGGCAAGGCCCGTGCCGAAGCCAGCGGCGTGCGGCAATGGGCGCGGCGGCTAGCAACATGGCGGTAGGAGCCGAGGGTCGCTGGGAGCCGGCCATTGGCGACCCTACCGTTGTAGGCTGGGTGACCGTCGGCCTGTACGTGGTCGCGGCGCTGCTCGCGCTGCGGTGTGCGCGGCGCGCTTCGGCGCCGCTCGAGTTTCGCTTCTGGGCCGTCGCGACCGTCGTGCTGATCCTGCTCGGATTCAACAAGCAACTCGACCTGCAAACCCTGATCGTGCAGATCGGCCGGGACGTCGCGTTCCGTCAGGGCTGGTATGACAGGCGGCGCGATGCCCAAGCCCTGTTGATCGGTCTGCTGGTGGCGGGCGGGCTCGCCATGACCGGACTGCTGTACTGGATTTCCAGGACGCTGCCGGCTGCAACCCGGACCGCGACCGCGGCGCTCGTGTTGCTGACAGCCTTCATCGTGCTGCGCGGCGTGTCGTTCCACCACGTCGACCAGATCGTCGGCTCGAACATCGAGGGGATCCGCTACAACTGGATCCTGGAAATCACGCCGCTGGCATTGTTCATTGGCGCCGCATGGCAGCGCCGAGCCAGGTGGACAGCGGGGACGTCCGGCGGTGCGCGGCACGCCGGCGAAACCGCGGCGCTGGCCAGGCGACGCGCTGCTGGCGGTCGAGGTCGTCCGGATCGCATCAAAGCAGGCGGCCGACCTCCGCCTGCTTGAAATTCTTCCGCGCCGAAGGTGCTGGAGAGCAGCTTGGTAGAAGTCCGTGCGATTGCGCTTCGCGAGCCGCGCGGCCTGGCTGACGCTGCCGCCGGTGATCTGCAGGATCTGCGACAGGTAGCTGCGCGTGAACTCATCGCGCGCCTCGTCGAACGAGGGCAGGCGACCGCTGGCGCCACCGAGCGTCTGTTGCACCAGCTCGACAGGAATGAGCGGCGTCTGCGCCATGGCGACCGTCTGCCGCACCACGTTGTAGAGCTGGTGATGTTCCCGGGCCACTGGCGGTGGCGCAGTTCGACGGCCTCGGGCGCGTAGATCTTGCGCACGCCGGTCTCGCGCGCGATCTGCGCGAGGAAGGCGACCAGCAGCGGGATGTCCTCGCGGCGGCGCGATGAGCGGCGGCATGTCGATGTGCACGACATTGAGCCGGTAGTACAGATCCTCGCGGAACAGCCCGCCGGCCAGCAGTTGCTGGATGTCGCGGTGGGTCGCGGAGATCACGCGCACGTTGACGGGAATCGCCTCGGTACCGCCCAGCGGGCGGATCGCGTTCTCCCGCAGCACGCGCAGCAGCTTGACCTGCAGCCGCATCACGCATGTCGCTGATCTCATCGAGCAGCGTGCCGCCGTCGGCGGTCTGGAACAGGCCGCGGTGGTCCTTGACGGCGCCGCTGAACGACCCGCGCGTGTGGCCGAACAGCTTCGCTCTCGAGCAGGTCTTCGGCCATGGCGCTGCAGTTGATCGTGACGAACGGCTTGTTGCGCCGTGGGCTCGCCTTGTGGATCGCGCGCGTGAGCAGCCTGCCCCGTGCCGCTCTCGCCGGTGATCAGCACGCGGGCATCGGTGCCGGCCACCATGTGCGCCTGCGACAGCTTTTCTTCCATGATCGGGCTGCGCGTGACGATCTCGCTGCGCCAGTCGTCGCCGCCCTCGCTGAAGCCCGAGATGCGCAGCGCCTTCTGCACCTGGTCGAGCAGTTCCTGCTTGTCGACCGGCTTGGTCAGGAAGCCGAACGCGCCCATCTGGGTCGCATGACCTCCATCGGGGATGGTGCGCGGTCAGGATGATGACCTTGAGGCCGGGGTAACGGTTCTGCAGTTCCTTCAGCAGGCCGATGCCGTCCATCTCGTCCATGCGCAGGCCGGTGATGACGAGATCGGGCGGAAGCGGCTTCGCCGCGGCCAGCGCCTGGGCGCCGCTCTCGTGCGCCTCGACATCAGCTCTCGGCCCGCAGGCGGATGGTCAGGCAGGCGCAGCAGGCCCGGTCATCGTCGACGACGAGGATGCGAGCCTTGCGCTTGGCGGATTGCATGACGGCGTTCATGGCGCCTGTCCTGTGTTGGGCGGTGTGCGCTGGGTGGACTGTCTTCGATGTCGGCGATGGCGTCGCTTGGCGCGCGCCTCTTCGAGGGCGCGGCGCAGCCGGGCGTTCTCCTCGACTTCGGCGCTGGGACGCCGCTGCAGCGCGGCGATGCGTTCGCGGTCGGCGCGATCGCTGGCGGATTGCAGCCGCTGCGTCTCGGCGGCGAGGGCGAGCTGCTGTCGAGCTTGGCGAGTTCGAGGGAAGGCGATGGCGTTCGACCGGCGTCAGCGCCTGGTGCGGGCGACGACCTGGCGCAGCAGCTTCTGCGCGTTGTCGGGAAGTCGCTGGACGTGGTGGTCGGCGTGGCGAGTGCGAGCGAAGCGGCCGGCCGGGGTCCCGGCGGTGTCGTGGTCGCGCTTGATGTTGGCGAAGATTTCGGCCTGCTCGGCCGCGGGTGCCAGCACCATGCGCTGCACCAGCTCGAGGAAGAACACCATCGCCTGCGCCTGGTTCCCTTCGTGCGTCGGTCGACGGCCGGCACCGGTTCGACCCGGTCGCGATCGCCGCCGCCGATGCCGGAGAAGCTTTCGCAGCCCGCCAGCACGGCCAGGCCGCACAGCATTGCGCCGCGAACCAGCGCGCGCGATCGACCGATGTTTCGTCGAGGCGCGTTACGCGGCATGCGCACGCTCCAGCGACAGCGCATCGGCGGGCATCGTTGCGCGCATCGGCAGGCGCACCCGGAAGTGCGCGCCCGGGTACTCACCATCCACCAGTTCCACGTTGCCACCGTGCACGCTGACGAACTCCATCACGACCGACAGCCCGATGCCGGTGCCCTTGACATGGCCGCCGGCAGGCTTGCCCGTGTAGAACGCATCGAAAATTCGCGCGCGGTCGTCGGGCGGAATGCCCTGGCCGCAGTCGGCGACGTTCAGCACGACGTCGGCGCCGTCGGCGGCGCACTGCAGGTAGATGGTGCCACCGCGGGGCGAGTACTTGATCGCATTCGACAGCAGGTTCTCGAGGATCAACCGCAGCTTGCCACGATCGACGTACAGGACGAGGTCGTCGACCTTGACCTCGAGCCGCAGGCGCTGCGACAGCAGAGTGATCTGCTGGTTCTCGATGACCTGCTTGACCAGCGGCCTAAGCCGGAACTCGCTGAGCTCGAGGCCGAGGCTCTGCGTCTGCCAGGCGCTGAACGACAGCAGGTTCTCGATCAGGCGCTGCAGGCGGATTCCGTTGTCGCGCAGGATCGCGGTGACTTCCCGCTGCGAGCTTTGCAGCTCACCGACCGCACCGTCCATCAGCAGCTCGGTGCCCTCGCGAATGTTGGCAAGCGGGGTCTTCAGCTCGTGCGACATGTGGCGGAGGAAACGGTTGCGCTCGTGCGCGAGTTCCAGCAGGCGCTGGCGCAGCCACTCGAGCTGCCGGCCAAGGCGCTCGAGGTCCTGCGGACCGCTGACGGCGATCGGATGCGACAACGTGCCGCGGCCGAGTTCGCCGATCGCGCGGTCGATCGCGCGCAGCGGCCGGCCGATCCAGAAAATCACGACCAGCACGACCCCCAGTGTCAGCGGAATCAGCAGTGCTGATTGCCAGAACAGCCGTTGCCGCGCGCTGTCCGTCTTGTCCTTCAGTGCCGCCAGCTCGGCATCGAGCTGCGCGTTGCCGCTGTCGGCGAGCCGGGTCGCGAGGTCGCTCATGTCGGAGAACCGGCCCAGCAGCTGTTCGAACGCCGGCGAGGCCGGCAGCGCCGAGGTCATCGTCAGGCGCGCCTGCTGCTGCATGTCGGCCAGCCGCGCGAGGGCGGCGCGCGACGCGGGCGCATCGAGCTGGCCTTGCAGGGTCTTGCGGGTCGCGGTCACCCGTTCATCGCTCTGGGCATAGCCCTCGAGCAGCTTGGGGTCGTTCAGCACACTGTACAGACGTGCGGTGCGCTCGAGCGAGGCAATGCCGGTCAGCAGCGCCTGGCTCGAGCGCGTCGCTTCGACGCCGCGCAGCACGAGTTGCTGGCTCGCGCTCGCGAGCTGGCGCATCTGGATCGAGGCATCGACGACGGCGATCGCGAGCGGCACCGCGGCCAACACCAAGCCGAGCAGCATCAGGCTGCTGAGGGATTTCGGGCGCACCCACCGCATCGCCGCATTCTACGGCTTTCCAGCGGCTCTCGTGTGGTTCGCGCACGACCGATCGCTGCGGCTGTAGCCAGTTGCAGACAGGGCGCTGGACGCCCGGTGCGGCGGGCTCAGGGCCCTGTCAGGCCTCGCGGACCCAGGGGTGGGCGGCGAGCTTTTGCTCCCAGTCCCAGGAACTGCGGACGATGGCATCGAGGTCGTCGAGCCGCGGCTGCCAGCCGAGCACGGACTTGATGCGCTCGTTCTTCGCGATCAGGTAGGGCGGGTCGCCCGCGCGGCGCGGTGATTCGACGACCGGCAGCTTGCGACCCGTCACGCGTTCGACGCTCTGGATGACCTCGCGGACGCTGTAACCGTGGCCATAGCCGCAGTTCAGCGTCGTCGACTCGCCGCCGCGGCGCAGGTAGTCGAGCGCATCGAGGTGGGCCGTGGCCAGATCCTCGACGTGGATGTAATCGCGGATGCCCGTCCCGTCGGGCGTCGGGTAATCGGTGCCGAACACCTGCAACTCGGGGCGCTGGCCGGTGGCGACCTCGACGGCGACCTTGATCAGCAGCGTCGAGCCCGGCGTCGACTGGCCGATGCGACCCGTGGTGTCGGAGCCGGCGACGTTGAAGTAGCGCAGCACGACGTGCTTCAGCGGCGTCGCAGCCGAAAGGTCGCGCAGCATCCACTCGGACATCAGCTTCGAAGTGCCGTAAGGGTTGATCGGCGCGGTGCGGGTGGTCTCGTCGGCATAGCCAGTCTCGAGTACGCCATAGACCGCCGCGGTCGACGAGAACACGAAGTTCCGCACGCCGACTTCGCTGCAGACCTCGAGCAGCGCGCGCGTGCTGCAGGTGTTGTTGCCGTAGTACTTCAGCGGATCGGCCACCGACTCGGGCACGATGGTGTGGGCGGCGAAGTGGATGACCGTGTCGACGCCCTCGTCGCGCAGCAGGCGCCGCATCAGCGCCTGGTCGCCGACATTGCCGACCACGAGTGGCGCATCGGGCAACGGGCCTGGCGATAGCCCGGTCAGGTTGTCGAGCACGACGACGCGCTCGCCGCGCGCCCGCAGTTGCAGCACGGTATGGCTGTCGATGTAGCCGGCGCCCCCGGTGACGAGTATCGTGCCCTGCGTTGCCATGCGATCGACCCTGGATGCCTACGGAAGCCCCTGCATTCTACCGGCCCACGCCTGCGCCCGGCGGGCCGTCCGCCTCGGACTGTGCGCGGCCTCGCATGAATCGCCCGTTTTCGAAGCTGACCCCGATGCGGTGCTGGATGCCTGCCAGGGCCTTCGGCATCGAGACGGACGGCCGGCTGTTCGCCCTCAACAGTTACGAGAACCGCGTCTACCAGGTCGGTTCCACGAGCCACGGCACGCTGGTGCTGAAGTTCTACCGCCCGAACCGCTGGAGCGATGCGCAGATCCGCGAGGAGCACGAGTTCGCGCTCGAGCTGGCTTCCGCGGCGGAACTGCCGGTTGCCGCGCCGCTGCGCGTAGGCGGCGACACGCTGCTGTTCCACGACGAATACCGGCTCGGCGTGTTCCCGAAGCGGGCCGGGCGCATCGCCGAATTCGATGCGCCAGGCGCGCTGGCCTTGGTCGGTCGCACGCTGGGGCGCATCCACGCGCGCGGCGCACTGCAGCCCTTCGCAACCCGGCCGCGCCTGACGGTGGCGCGCCTGGGTCATGCCTCGCGCGACGCCGTGCTGGCGGCGGGCCTGCTCGATGTCGACATGGAGCGCCGCTATGCGGAGGTCGCGGAGGACCTGCTACAGGCGATCGAGACGGAGTTCGAGACGACGGGGCCGCTGGCGATGATCCGCATCCATGGCGACTGCCACGTCGGCAACATCCTGTGGGACGAGCATGGTCCGGTGTTCGTCGACCTCGACGATTGCATGATGGGACCGCGGGTCCAGGACCTGTGGATGCCCTGTCGGGCTCGATCGACGAGCGTCGTGGCCAGTGGGCGGAACTCGCCAGCGGCTACCTTGCCTTCACGTCGTTCGATGCCGCCGAATTGCGGCTGATCGAGCCGCTGCGGGCCCTGCGGATGCTGCACCATGCGGCCTGGCTCGCGGCCCGCTGGGACGATCCCGCGTTCCCGAGGGCCTTCCCGTGGTTCGGCAGCCGCCGCTACTGGGAGGACCACGTCGTTGACCTTGCCGCGCAGTGTGACGCGGTTACGGCTGGACCGTCGACCTGTGATAGCGTCCCCGGCGCATGTTGCTGCGCCGCGGTACTTCCATCCGCTGCCCCTGATCCTGGTCGCCTGTGGCGGCGGGTGGCGGTCGTCCGGCGGCGGCGGGGCCGGGGCGGCACGCCGCCACCCGTCGGCAACGTGACGATCTCCGGCACGGTGACCTACGAACGCGCCGTTCGGCGCACCGTCCGCTGGGCTCGATTTCGCCAACACCCAGCCGGTACCGGAGGCGGAAGCCATTGCGCAGGCGCTGTCGGCGAACGGCCAGACGATACTGGCCACGGCGACGACCAGCGACACGGGCGTCACTGGTCACGGTGGCCGGCAACACCGACCTGTTCATCCGGGTACGCGCGGAACTGCTGCGCACGGGCACGCCGTCGACGGTCACGGTGCGCGACAACAGCGCGGGCTCGGCGGCTCACACGCTCGACGGCACCGTGTTCAACGCCGGCGCGACCAACTCGACCCGCAACCTGGCCGCGCGCACCGCTGGACGGCCGGCGTCGATACAACGCGCCGCGTGCGGCGGCGCCGTTCTCGATCCTGGATGCGATCTACGAAGCGCAGCAGCTGGTGCTGTCGGCCGATCCGGCCGCCGTGTTCCCCGAACTGCGCGTGTTCTGGAGCACGAGCAACCTGCCGTGCTCGGCGGGGGCCAACGACTTCTTGTACCGGCAGCTCCGCGGCGCTGGCCCGCGGCGAGATCGGCACGACGTTCTTCACGCCCGGCACACCCGACCGCATCTTCGTGCTGGGGCGCGCCGACATCGACACCGACGAGTTCGACCAGCATGTCATCGCGCACGAGTGGGGCCACTACTACCAGGACAACTTCTCGCGCGATGACAGCCTGGCGGAGCACTGACGCTCGATCGGCTCGATCTGCGCGTGGCGTTCAGCGAAGGCTGGGGCAACGCGTTCGCCGGCATGGCGCGCAACGATCCGGTCTACCGCGACAGCTTCGATCTCGGGCAGCGGCTCGGGTTTTCGATCGATGTCGAGAACAACAACAACCCGAACGCTGCCGGCTGGTTCAACGAGGGTTCGGTCCAGTCGATCTTCTGGGATCTGTTCGACGCCAACAGCGATGGAGCCGACTGATTCTGCATCGGCTTCCTGGGCCGCTGCATGCGGTCATGACCGGCGAACTGCGCTCGACGCCGGCATTCACGTCGGTGTTCGTGCTGCTCGACAGCCTGCGGGCGGTTTCGGCCGGCCGACGCGTGGCAGTGACTCGAACGCGCTGGCGAGTGCGCAGCTGGACCTCGACGACGTCGGACGCCTTCGGCAGCACCGAAACCAACAGCGGTTGGATGCGCGCAACCTGCCGATCTATCGCGAGACGGGCGGTAGCCAGACCGTGGAAGTCTGCTCCAGCGTGCTCTACAGGCGCAGGGGCCACAACAAGCTCGGCAAACTGTCGGTTCCTGCGGTTCACGCCAACCGCAGCGGGCTCGGTCAGCATCCAGGCGACGTACACCGGCGGGCAGGGTGGCGCGGCCACGGATCCGACCTCGTGCTGTATGCTTCGGGGGTGAGCGGGCGCGGGCCGAGAGCGCCGCGGACGGCACGGGAAACCCTCACGGCCACGGTCGCAGCCGGGACGGTCCATGTGCTCGAGGTGTACGAGTTCTCGAACCTCGACCCGTCGGTCACGGCCAATGGCCAGCCCCGCGGCCTGACTTGCTTCAACGTGCAGCTGACGCCGCTCTGACGTGGCTTCGATCGGAGATGGCATGAACAGTGATCGCATCGTGTTGCTGGCTGCCTGTGCCGTGCTGCTGGTCGGTTGCGGTGGCGGCGGATCCAGGGGCCCCGGTGGGCCCGGGCGTGGCGCCGCGGCGGACGACGACGCGGCCTGACCATGGTGTCGGCGGTCTCCTCCGGCAAGCCCGGCGCGGCCGTCGACCTCAAGTTCGACATCGCGTCGCGGCCGCGCGTCGGTGAATGCTGCCGATCTCGATCGCCGTCACGACGCGGCCGACATCTCGAAGCTGCAGGTGATCTTCCAGTCGACGGACGGCATCCAGGCGGTCGACGACTGGAACTGAACGCGCCGGAGAACCCGCGCAACGGCGATGCGTTCAGCCACACGGTCACGGTGCTGCCGCAGAAGGACGGGGTACTGCACCACGGCGGTCGCGGCTGGTCGAAGGTGGCGGTGGTGCCTCCTCGGTCGCGCGCACGTTCGCGATCCCGATCATCGTCGGCGACGTCGTCAGGCCGAGGCCGCCCTCGCGGAGAGTGCCGGGGCGGGCGTGACACGGGTCCAGCTGGCGAACGGCTCTGCGCCGCTGCCGGCCGACGAATCAGGCAGTCGCTGAGTCGCGCCAAAACGCGAGTCGCTTCACACGGGCCGCTTGCTCCAGCCCTGTAGCATCGACGGACCAGTCGCCGTGCGTCCAGCAGCTATGTCAACATCTTCGATCCGGGATCTTGCGCTGCTCGAAGCGGACGCCGCCGCTGCGGTGCCGTTCGCCCACGCGGGCTAAGGGCGTGGCGCCGGACAGCCTGCTGATCGGAAGCCATCGTCGATGCCGTGCTGGTTGGTCATGCGGACGGGCCTGATCAGCGCCGCAATCCCGCTCGTCGAACCGTTGTTCGGCTATGCCCTGCCGATCTGCTCGGGCGCTCGATCGGCCTGCTGCCGCCGGCGCTGCGGCGAGGAGCCGCGGCGGCGGCTGCTCGATTCGCTGTCGCAGCCGGAGCAGCCGCACGAAGCACGGTACCGCGAACCGGCGGCGCACGCTCACGGTTCGGCGTTCCCCGCGGAGATCGCGGCCAGCCGGATCGCCCGCGCGGACGCGATGCGCCTGGGTCATTTCGGTGCGCGACGTCTCGCGGCGGGCCAGCCGCTGAGCAGGCCTGCGCGACAGCGAGGCGCGGTATCGAACGCTGGTGGATCACGCGTTGGAAGTTACCCGCCGTGTTCGAAGCCGAATCGACCCGGTTGTTCGACCTGAACCGCAACGCCGAGGCGCTGTTCGGCCTGCTGGAACTCGCGCTGTCTGATGACGACTTCGCGGCGCCCGCTGGGCGTGGCATGGCCCGCGATCCGATGGTGCTGCTGGCGCGACTTCATCGCTCGCTATACCTGATGGCGCGCCGCAGCTGTTCGAGTGGGCGCTGCGCACGGCCTGGGCGAGGAGCGCCTGCGCGAGCTGCGCACCGCGCGCATGCCCGTGGGTCAGCGCGCTACGCAGCGCTGCACGCTGACCCACATCAGCGCGCCCGCCAGCGCGACGAGCGCATCGCCGCCGCCGAGCGCGCGGTGCCTGCGGTGCAGGCCAACGCCGCGCTGACCGAGTCGCTGCACGAGACCGCGGCTGCCGAAACCACCGCGCCGTGGCGGCATGGCTGCGGATCAGCGTACCGGAAACTGGTGGCAGTTCGAAGTGCTGATCGCGCCGCGCATGCTGGCGATCGGTCGCGCTGCTCGATCGCCAGGTGATCATCCGTCACGGCTCCGCGCAGCCTGCGTCTACTCTCGCTAGGCCGATTCACGCCGCCACGTCACGGCCGATCCGCATCAGCCTGCGTGCCGACACGCTGCGTGCCTCCACGGGGTGATGTCGACCTGGTAGACGGTGCCGGTAGCAGCCGGCGGCGGCTGGTCGTCGGCGCGACGGCCCGTACCGTCATGAGCCAGCGGCCAGCAGTTCGAAGCCGAGCCAGCTCGCCGATGCGGCGCGCCTCGGCATCGCGATCGCCCGCCGCCGTTCGGAGGAGGCCCCGCGCGGCAGCGAAGAAGTACCGCGGCCTGTTCGAGGCGGTCATGGAGGGGCCTCACGCAGCACGCCGGATGGACGCCTGATATCGGTCAACCCGGCGTTCGTGCAGATGCTGGGCTTCGACAGCGCCGAGGAGGCCCACGCGCCGCTGAGCGCTGCTGCGATGCTGTACTGGCGCGCGGCCGACCGGTCGGACTTCAGTCCGCCAGCGGAGCTGGTGGCGAGATGCGCAACGCGGAGTTCGCGCTGCGGCGGCGCGATGGCGGCGCAGATCAGCCGCTCGAGTGCGCGCAGCTGCGCGACGTAGGCCGGTCGTCGCCTTACAGGAGGCAATGATCACGACATCACGGAGCGTGGCGTGCTGAGCAGGCCGTGTTCCAGGAGAAGGAACGCGCGGAGGCCACGCTGCAGTCGATCAAGGAGCCGCGGTGATCACCACCGGACGCGACGGCATCGACTACATGAACCCCGTCGCCGGAGCAGCTGGACGGGCTGGCGCCCGCGGAAGCAGCGCGTCGACCGGATCGGTGTTGCGGCTGGTCGACGATGCGAGCCGCGCGCCGCTCGAGGAATCCGCTCGCTGCGCGCGCTCGCGACCGGCTCGCAGGTCGGACCCACCGACCGCGCTCGCTGGTCGACCGCGCAGGCCACGACCTCGCCATCCAGATTCGGCGGCGCCGGATCCGCGACTGGGCAGGCGCAGACTGGCGCGGTCGTCGTGTTCCACGATGCCCACGCGCGAGCGCCGCTGCGCCGGCACTCGCCTACCAGGCGACGCACGACGGCCCCGACGGGCCTGCAGATCAACCGGCGTGTGAGTTCGACACCGCCTGGCAGCGGCGGTGCGCAGCCGGTGCGCGACGGATGCGGGCAGTCACAGGCCGTACAGTATCGACCTGGACCAGTTCAAGCTCGTCAACGATGACCGCGGCATTCGGCCGGTGACCGCCTGATTCGCGAGATCACCAGCCCTCGATCCAGGCTCCGCGTGGTGGCGCTACCGATCGATCGCGACTGGCGGCGACGAGTTCGGCGTGCTGCTGGCCGACTGTTCGCTGGAGCAGGCCGGCGGCATCGCCGACTCGGTGCGCCAGGCGATCCGTGATCACCGCTTCCACTGGAACGCCTCGTCGCTGGCGTATCGGTGCCAGCATCGGCGTCGTCGAGATCGATGCACAGATGGAAAACGCCGCGCGCTGCCCAGCGCCGCTGACGGGCCTGCTATACGGCGAAGGACGCATGGTCGCAACCGGATCGAGCTGGAATTACCGCTGACTTCGCGGGCGCGACCGGCATCGGGAGATGCGCTGGGTCGCGCAGATCGCGCGCCATCGAAGAGGATCGGGTCGAACTGGTGCACCAGCCGATTCGTCCGCTGGGCGCCGGCAGCCGCGTGTCTTCCACGAAATCATGGTGCGGACGTGGTCCGAGTCGGGCGAACTGATCCCGCCCGACCAGTTCATTCCGGCGGCTGACGTTACAACGTCATGCCCGCCGTGGACTCACGGGCGCTGGAGCGCGTGGTGGAGAAATCGCGCCATACCAAGATCGCCGCGCCATTGCTGGCTGAACGTCTCGGGCAACTCGCTCAGCGACCAGTCGTTCCTCGATCGGGTGCTGGCACTGGTCGAGCGTCCGGGGTCGCGGCGTCGCTGTGCTTCGAGATCACCGAGACCGCGGCCGTCAGCCACCTGGACACGGTCAGTGCCGTTCATGTGCGAGCTGAAGGCGTGGGGTTGTTGCCTGCTCGACGACTTCGGCAGCGGGTTGTCCTCGTTCCATACCTGAAGAACCTGCCGATCGACTTCCTGAAGATCGACGGCGAGTTCGTCGCTCCAGCGTCGGCACGGATGCCGTCGACCGAGCCAAGTCGTGGCCATCGCGTGAGGCGGTCGGCGCTCGCTGGGCATCGCGACCGTCGCCGAGAAGGTCGAAACCGCCGATGTCCTCGAATTGCTGATGGAAATCGGGGTCGACTACGCGCAGGGCTACCACATCGCACGGCCGCAACCGCTGTCCGGCGGCATCCCGATCACCGTGGGGTAGAATCGCGGGGCTTGCCTACCGCGCCCCCACCAAGCTTGCTGGGCCCCGATGATCCGCCCGCCGTAGCCATCCACGGCTTCGGCCAGCGCTCGCCTGCCGTCGTCGTCTGCGACCACGGCTTCAACACGGTACCGCGGTCGCTGGATTCGCTCGGGGTCGCGCCAGAGGTACTCGAGCAGCACGTGGCCTACGACATCGGGGCCGGTGCCCTCAGCCTCGCGCTGGCCGAGCGGCTCGCGCTGCCCTGCGTGCAGGCACGTTATTCGCGGCTCGTCGTCGACTGCAACCGTGATCCGTCCGGGCCCGCGTCGATGCCGCCGGTCAGCGACGGGCATGTCATTCCCGGCAATGCGGCCGTGAGCCCGGCCGAGCGTGCCGCCCGCCTGGCGGAGCTGTTCGAGCCTTACCACGCCGCCGTCGCGCAGGCCCTCATGGGCACCGGCCATCCGTTCCCGGCGCTGATCGCCGTCCACAGTTTCACGCCGCGGATGCAGGGGCGGGCGCGTCCCTGGCACTGCGGCGTGCTGTGGAACCGCGATCCGCGGCTGCCCCTGCCGGTGCTGGCGGCCCTGCGGGCCGACACGGGGCTGCAGGTCGGCGACAACGAGCCGTATTCGGGCCGCGATCCGTCCGATTACACCGTGTCGCGCCACGCCGGGCGTCACGGTCGTCCCCACGTCTGCCTCGAAATACGGCAGGATCTGCTGCAGGACCCGCGCGGCGTCAGCGACTGGGCCGAGCGCCTGGACCGCGTGCTGGCGCCGCTGCTGGACGATCCGGCGCTCTATGCGCCCTGGGGGGAGAGGTGACTTCGAGTGCCGGCTGCGCCGAACCGCCATTCACGGTCGGCATCGAGGAAGAGTACCTGCTGGTCAACCGGTCGACCGGGGACCTCGCCAACGATCCACCGTCCGAGTTGCTGCGCGAGTGCACCGAGCGGGGCGCCGGCCAGATCAGCCCGGAGTTCCTGCGCTGCCAGATCGAGGTGGGCACGCGGGTCTGCCGCACGCTGGCGGATGCCCGCGAGGATCTCGCACGCCTGCGCGCGATCATCGTCGAAGTCAGTGCCCGCCACGGGCTCGCACCGATCGCGGCGTCGACGCATCCGTTCGGGCGTGTGCTGAGCCAGATGCACACCGACAAGGAGCGCTACTACTCGCTCGCGCGCGAGATGCAGGCGACGGCGCGCCGCATGGTCATCTGCGGCATGCACGTGCATGTCGGCATCGATGACGACGAAATGCGCATCGACCTGATGAACCAGATGGCGTATTTCCTGCCGCACCTGCTCGCGATGTCCTGCTCATCGCCGTTCTGGGAAGGCGAACAAACGGGGCTCAAGTCGTTCCGGCTGACGATCTTCAATTCGCTGCCGCGCACCGGGCTGCCGGAACGCTTCGCGAGCTACGGCGAGTTCCGGCGCCACATCGACACGCTGATCCGCAACCAGCTGATCCAGGACACCAGCAAGATCTGGTGGGACATCCGGCCGAGTTCGCGCTACCCGACCCTAGAGACCCGGATCATGGACTGCTGCACCAGCATCGATGATTCGGTCTGCCTCGCGGCGTTCGCCGTGTCGTTGCTGCGGATGCTTTACAGGCTGCGCACCCAGAACCAGCGCTGGCGCGATTACCCGCACCTGCTGATCGCCGAGAACCGCTGGCGCGCGATGCGTTACAGCTTCGACGAAGGCCTGCTCGACCTCGCGAAGGGCGAACTCGTGCCGTATCCGCAGCTGATCGAGGAATTGCTCGAGATCGTCCGGCCGGATGCCGAGGCGCTCGGTTGCCTCGCCGAAGTACAGCACGCACGCCAGATCGTCGCGCGCGGCACCAGCGCGCATCGTCAGGAGCGGGTGTATGCGCAGGCGCGGGCGCGTGGTGCGAGCGAACGCGAAGCGCTGCGAGCCGTCGTTGACTGGCTCGTCGAGGAGACCGCCGCGCACCTGGACGGCACGCGGCCGGCCGTGGCGCCGGGTGCGGCGCCGGGTGCCGCGGCATGAGCATGGCGACCGGCGAAACCCCGTGGCCCGGCGTGACGGCGCTGCTGGTCGAGGACCACCCGGCGCTGCGTCGCATCCTGTCCCAGACCCTGGCAACGCTCGGATTCGAAGTCATCGCGCTCCCGGACGCCGA
This sequence comes from Steroidobacteraceae bacterium, assembly GCA_041395605.1. GTDB lineage: Bacteria > Pseudomonadota > Gammaproteobacteria > Steroidobacterales > Steroidobacteraceae > UBA964. The sequence goes on along the minus strand of JAWLAD010000020.1, from coordinate 33,810 downwards.
TGCGGCGCGCACGCAGATCGAGCGCCACGGTTGCCCCGCGCTGCTGTTCAGCGACGTGCGGATGCCCGGCTCGATGACCGGGATCGACCTCGCGCGCTGGGTCCGCGAGCGCCATCCCGACGCCCGCATCCTGCTGCAGACCGGTTACGCCGTGGGCGATGCCACCGGGTTCGTGACCATCACCAAGCCGTTCTCGGCGGATCAGCTGCTGGAGGCGATCCAGGCAACGGGCCTGCCGATGGGCCGCTCGCCGGGCTGAAGCGGCGCCACAGCGCCGTCAGCAGCCAACTCGCGGCGATGATGCCGATCAGGCCGCTGACCCAGACCAGTGCGATCAGCACGATTCCCGACTGCGACACGACGTCCAGCAGCCAGCGTCCAGTACAGCAGCTCCGGCCAGGCGCCGAGCACGTCGGCATTCGCCTGCAGGAAGGCGATCGCCGGATCGAGCAACAGCCAGGCGGCGCCGCAGCACAGCGTCCAGAACACGATGAGCAGTGTCACGAGCAAGGTTTTCATCCGCAAGACGATACGACCGGCGGTCGGGCCGTACCAGCAGGAAATTCCGCGCAGGCGGTCAATACCTGCCTGAGCATTCGCGCCGCGTCGCGCTGCGATATCCTCGATCCCCGATGAACATGCCCGCAGCAGCGTCGTTGACCCTGCACCCGATCGGCCACGTCCGCACCGGGCTCGCGACGCGGGTCGAGGCGCCGCGCCAGCCACGCGCCGCGCGCGGCCTTGCCGGCAGGATCGAACTGCTGCCGGGCCACCACTACGAGCATGCGATCCTCGACCTCGACGCGTGGCGGTACCTGTGGGTGCTGTTCTGGTTCGACCGCAACGCAGCCTGGCGTCCGAAGGTGCTGCCGCCGCGCAGTCGCAGCGGGCGCAAGGGCGTGTTCGCGACGCGTGCACCCCACCGGCCGAACCCGCTTGGGTTGTCGGTCGTGCGACTCGAGCGGATCGAGGGCCTGACGCTGCATGTCCGCGACGTCGACATGCTCGATGGCACGCCGGTGTTCGACCTCAAGCCGTATGTCGCGTACACGGATGCGATCGCCGATGCCGGGAGTGGCTGGCTCGACGAGGCGTCCGCGGTCGCCGACCCCGCAGCGGCCTGGTCGGTCGAGTGGTCGCCGCTCGCCGCCGAGCAGGCGGCCTGGATCGAGGCGCGTACCGCACTGCCACTGGCGGAGCGGGCGATGGCGACGCTGGCGCTGGGACCGGAGCCGCACCCGTATCGGCGGATCCGCCGCAGCGAAGACGGTGGGTTGCTGGCGGTCAAGGCGTGGCGCCTGCGGTTCGTGGTCACTGGTCGGCGGGTGTGCATCGAGACCGTGCACTGCGGCTACCGCGCCGCCCAGCTCGCGAGCGCCGATAGCCGCGTCGTCGACCGCGAAGCGCACCTCGAGTTTCGCGCGCACTGGCCCGAGCCGGTCGACAGGCGCTGACCATGGTGTGATTGCAGCGTCACCTCGGCGTTGGCAGCCGGCCATGCGCTGACCCAACATCCGCGCCTGTCGCCAAGCTGCAGGAGTCGTCGATGTCGTTCCGCAAGTCCAATCTCGTTGCGTTGTCGGTCGCGGCCGTCCTGACGCCGTTCACCGCGTCGGCCCAGCAGGCCGAGCTTGAAGAGGTGGTGGTCACGGCCGAGCGTCGTGCGACCGACCTGCAGAGCACGCCGATCGCGGTCAGCGCGCTCGGGGCCGATGAGCTCGAGCGGCTGCAGGTCGCGTCAATCGCCGATCTGGACGCATCGGTGCCGTCGATGGTCATCGAGACCAACGTCGCGAGCAACGCGGCGGTCACGGTCGCGCTGCGCGGCAACGCCGAGCAGAACGCCGGCTTCCTGTTCTCCGAGCCGGGCGTTGGCCTGTACATGAACGGCGTCTACCGGCGCCTGTCGGGTGCGAACTTCGATCTGGCCGACATCGAGCGTATCGAGGTGCTGCGCGGTCCGCAGGGCACGCTGTTCGGTCGCAACACACTGGCCGGTGCGATCAACGTCGTCACGCGCGCACCGACGGACGAGCTGACGGGCTCACTGCAGCTCGGCTATGGCGAATTCGATTCGAGCCGGGCCAAGGTATCGCTGAGCGGGCCGCTGGCCGAGGGACTCAAGGGGTCGGTCTCGCTGATGCGGCAGGAACGCGGCGAGGGCTGGATGACCAATCGCGTCAACGGCGCGAAGCTCGGCAAGAACGAGTTCCTTGGTGCCATGGGTTCACTGGTGTTCACGGCGGAGTCCTTCGATGTGACGTTGAGCGCCTACGCCTCGAACAACGAATCCGACGGCGCGCACAGCTCGCCCGTCAGCGTGACGACCGGCCGACGGGTGTTCGCCGACGAGAGCGATGTCGGCAGCGCGCCGATCCTCGTGGGCGGCCGGCCACAACTGCCGTTCAACGATACCGACCAGCATGGCGCGGACCTCGTCGTCACCGTGCCGTTGGGCGCGTTCACGCTGAAGTCGATCACGTCCTACAGCAAGCTGCAGGACGACTGGGCCGTCGACTTCACCGCCGGGCAGCTCGCGGCGCCGCCCCCTGCGGGACCGTTCGATGCGGTCCCGGGCACCAGTGGCTTCTTCCGCATCTCGCTTTCCGAGCAGGACCAGGTCTCGCAGGAACTGAACTTCACGCAGTCCTCGGACACCTTGAGCAGCATCTTCGGCCTGTACTACTACCGCGAGAAGAGTTCGCAGTTCATCCAGGACTACTTCGCCGGCGGTTTCTTCGCCGCGGCCCCGGCCGATCATCGGCTCGAGTCCAAGTCGTTGGCCGTTTACGGGCAGTTGAGTTACGCCTTCAACGAACGCTGGACGGGCGTCGTCGGCGCGCGCTACACCGACGACCAGAAGGAGTTCACGGGCAACAAGGCGAACGGGCTCGGCGTGCCGGCCGATTTCGCGTCCGACCGGAGCTTCAACCAGTTCACCGGCAAGCTCGGCGTCGAGTACCGCATCAGTGACGACACGTTCTCGTACCTGACGTTCAGCCAGGGCTACAAGGCAGGCACGTATGACCCGTTCGCCAACGCGGACATCATCGCGCGCGGCCTCGACGAGGAGTTGGTCGATTCGCTCGAGCTGGGCCTGAAGACCGAGCTGTTCAACCGCACGCTGCGCCTCAACAGCGCGCTGTTCGTGACCCGCTACAAGGACCTCGTGATCGGCACCATCACGGGGACCGGCATCGAGAACCGCAACGCGGGCGAGACCGAGGTCAAGGGCCTGGAATCGGAACTGACCTGGGCCGCGACTGATCGATTCCGCGTCTACGGCAGTGTCGCCGTGCTCGACGCGAAGTGGCGCCGCCTCGCGCCCGAAGCGCTGCTGACCGGCGTGCTGCTGAGCGATGCGCCGCCGTTCACGTACGACTTCCAGGGCAGCCTGGGAGTCACCTATGACATACCGCTCGCCGCGGGCACGCTGCGTTTCGGTGCGTCCGGCCGGTACGTCGGCGAGTACTACCAGCAGGTAGCGCACCGCAACAATCCACTCGATCGCGTGGAGTCGCGCTCGTGGCTGGATGCCAGCGTGTCGTTCGAGAGCACCGACGGCCAGCACCGTGTCGTGCTGAATGGCCGCAACCTCGGCGACGAGCAGGGGCAGTTCTCGACGCTGAACTTCTCGACGTTTCTTTTCAACAACACCGCGGCCTGGTTGCCCGGTGAGCCGCGCAGCTGGGAGCTGACGTACACCTATTCACTGAGGTGATTTCAATATTGGACCTGCCGGGGTGAACCCCTCTGCTATCGTCGGATGGAGCGTTGATCCATACAACGTATAGCTCGGGGGTTCACCTAATGATTTTGCGTAAAGGCTTGCTGTCGACCTGTTCCGCCGCCGCACTGCTGGCGTCCGCGCCACAGGTCGGTTCGGCACAGGACCAGGACAGCGTTGGGGGTCTCGACGAAATCGTCGTCACCGCCCGCAAGCGTGCCGAGGACATCCTGCAGACGCCGGTCGCGGTGTCGGTGTTGACCGGTGCGGACATCGATGCGAAGGGCATCGTCTCGCTGACGGATCTGGCCAACAACACACCTGGCCTGCAGATCACGAGCGTGAATTCCGGTCGTAACGACCGCTCGTTCCAGCAGATCTCGCTGCGCGGCATGACGCCCTCGCGCACCACGTCGACACTGACCGCGACGTTCATCGACGGCGTGCCGGTGGCGTCGGCGAACGCGCTGAACAGCGTCACGCGGCCGGAACGGGTCGAGGTGCTGAAGGGGCCGCAGGCGGCCTATTTCGGTCGCAATGCGTTCGCCGGTGCGGTCAATGTCGTCAACAAGGAGCCGGGCGAGGTGTTCGGCGGCGACATCAGCCTCCTCGGCGGTTCGCGCGGCAACTGGGACGTGCAGGGGTCGCTCGAGGGGCCGCTGTTCTCCGACAAGGTCGGGTTCCGCGTGTCGGCACGCAGCTATTCGAAGGATGGCTCCTACGACAACGGTGGCGTGCCCGGGCAGAAGCTGGGCGACCAGTCGACCGACGTGTTCAGCCTGATGCTCGCCGCTCGGCCGACCGATGGCCTGAAGATCAAGTTCTTCGGCATGCTGACGCAGGACGACGACGGCCCGAGCCCCGAGGGCATGGTGTCGGCATATGAAATCCGTTCGAACGCCGGCGCGTTGAACATCCCGTTCAACAGCGGTTCGACGGCGGGTACGGTCATCGTGCCGGGCCGTTCGAACTGCACGCCGAATGGCCGGCCTTGGTTCTGCGGTGCGATTCCGGCGCTGCTGCCTGATTTCGGTCCGGCGCAGAACTCCGCCAACAACGCGATCTCGACGGCCAGCACGGCGAGCAGCAACCAGCGCATCATCGATGCCTCGGATGGCGTCCGCGGTTATGGCCTGGTCGGCGAGTTCAAGCACGCCCACCTGACGATCGACTGGGACATCGGCGACAGCGGCTTCACGCTGTCCTCGCTCAGCGGCATCAACGAGTACTTCGTCAGTGAAACGGACGACCTCGACAACTGGGACAGCAGCTCGATCATCAACCCGTTCAACCCGACGGGCGCGAACCCGAACGCCAACACGTTCTGGAGCTTCCCGTTCATGGTCGAGCGCGAGGAACGGGACTTCTCGCAGGAGTTCCGGCTGCAGTACGACAAGGACGGGCCGTTCAGCGGCCTGATTGGCGTCAGCTACCTGAAGACCTCGGCCTGGAGCGATCTGGTCAACCTGTTCAACGAGTACACAGTCGGGTTGTCGCCGGCTGCACGAGCCGCTTCGAGCGTGACCGCACCGCCCAAGGCCGAGACGACCAGCATCTTCTTCGGCGCGAGCTACGAGGTCACGGACCAGTTGACGGTCAGCGTCGAAGGGCGCCAGCAGAAGGACGAGGTCGAGAGCTACACGGGTGGCACGACGGTCACGATCTCGCCGGCCGCAGCCGCGCAGTATGGAGCTGGCCGCCGGTGCCTATCCGCCGTTCACGCGGCTCGTCGCGCGTGAGTTCGACCATTTCCTGCCACGCGTCATCGTCGACTACCAGTTCAACGATGACCTGATGGGCTACGTGTCGTGGTCCAAGGGCGTCAACGTCGCGCTGCTGTCGTTCAACACGAACTTCCTGGTGCTGGGTTCGCCCGAGGTGCTGGCGGCGGCCGATGCCATCGGCCTCGGCGTGTTCATCGAGCCGGAGGAAATCGAGAACTGGGAGGTCGGCCTGAAGGGCTCGCTGTTCGATGACCGCGTCCGCGGCTCGCTGGCGATCTATCGCGCCGACTGGACCGAGCAGCAGAACTCGCGCAGCACCTTCGTCGTCGACGGCATGGGCATTCCCCAGATCGTCACCGGTGTTGCGAACACCGGTCGCGTCGTCGCGACCGGCATCGAACTGGACTTGCTCGCCAAGCCCAGCGATGCGGTAACGGTGCAGTTCTCCGCGGCGATGAACGACAGCGACATCAAGTCGTTCGAGGACCCGCTGATCACTGGCCTCACCGGTGTCGTGGGTGACGGGTTCCGTGGCAATAACATGCCGCTCGCGCCGAAGTACTCGGCCAGCCTCGGTCTGCAGTACGACGGCGTGCTGCCGATCTGGGACGAGGCGAGCTGGTTCGCCCGTGCGGACGTGTCCTACAAGGGCAAGCAGTACATCGACGCGTCGAACATCAACTGGATCAACGACCGTACCCAGGTCAACGTCCGCGCCGGCTTCACGCGCGGGCCGATCTCGGTCGATGCGTTCGTGCTGAACCTGTTCGACAACGACGACTATGTTTCCGCCGCGCAGAACTCGCTGTTGACGCCGGACTTCTCGCTGACCGCAGCGGGCGTCGGCTACATCAACGCGGCGCTGCCGGAGCGGCGTGTCGTCGGCTTGAAGGTCGGCTACAAGTTTTAGCGGTTGGTAGTGATCACGCCCGGGGTCGGATTCCCCCTCCGGCTCCGGGCGTTTTCATTGGTGGGGCAGTCGGCACGCAGGCGGTAAACATGGCAACGGTCGCGACTTCCCCGCGTATTTCCCATTCGGTGCTGCATCCGGACTGGCTGGCCGACGAAGTCGCGCGGCGCTATGCGATGCGGGGCGATGTCAGCGGCTTCCTGCTGTACCGCGGCATGAACGACGTCTACCTGGTCAAGGACGACGCCGGCAAGCACGCGCTGCGCGTCTGGCGCCGGACCTGGCGGGATGTCGACATCGTTGCGTACGAACTCGAGTTCCTCGATTTCCTGCGCGAGCGGCAGTTTCCCGCATCCGCGCCGATCCGCGCGCGCGACGGCAGCCTGTATTTCAAGGTCGAGGCGCCGGAAGGCGAGCGGGCGATCGCGCTGTACGACTGGGCGCCGGGCCGCAAGTTCGGCGAGTGCCTGGACGAAGGCATCGCCGCGCGCATCGGCGCCGAGTTCGCCCGCATGCATCTGCTCGGCCTCGAGTATGCGCAGGGCCACGAGTTCACGACCGAGGATGCTGTGGGCTTCCTGGTCAACGTGCCGACGCTGCTCGAGTTCCTGTACGACCGGCCGGACGATGCGCGCGATTACGCGATCATCGCCGAGCGGCTCGCGCAGCGGCTGCAGGACATCCGTGGCGAGGACGTGCCGATGGGCATCTGCCATCGGGACTTCCACCCGAGCAACGTGCACGTCGATGACGACGGCAGCATCACCTTCCTCGACTTCGACGCCGCGGGCGAGGACTACCTGATGCAGGACGTCAAGAACTACGTCTGGGGCAACCTGTTCTACGGCTTCTCGCCGAAGTATGCCGAGGCGTTCGAGAGCGGTTACCAGAGCGTGCGGCCGTTTACGGCGGCCGAGGTCGCGCACGGCGAGCTGTTCCTGCTCGCCAAGACCTTCCGGCTCGTCGCCGGCATGGCGCACAGCTCGGCCAGCGTCGGTCGCGGCACGCTGCGCTTCCGCAACCTCGACTGGCTCGGCGAGTACATCCGCACGCGCGCACGGCCGCTCGGCCTGCTGTGACCGACACGGCGGCGACCACCGAGCCCGGCGGCGCACGCGAATGGTGGTTCGTCGTCGTGCTGTGCGCGGCCGCGATCCTGTCGATCATCGATCGCGGCATCCCTCAGTATCGTCGTCGATCCGGTGCGCGCGGACCTGGGCCTGACGGACACCCAGATCGGACTGTTGCAGGGCGTGGCTTTCGGGCTGTTCTACGCGACCGCCGGGCTGCCTCTCGGGCTGGCGGCGGATCGCTACCACCGCCACAACCTGATCATCGCCGGTATCACGGTATGGAGCCTCGCGACGCTCGCGTCGGCTTCGCGCGCGACTTCGGCAGGCTGTTCACCCGCGCGACTGCTGGTCGGCTTCGGCGAGGCCGCCCTTGCGCCCGCGGCGGTCTCGTTGATCGCCAACCTGTTCGCGCCTGGCGACCGCGGTCGTGCGATGGGCCTCTACATGGCGGACAGGCGATAGCCCAGGGCCTGGCGATCGGCTGCTGACGGCGCGGATCGTCGCCGCGGCCGGGGCGGGCCAGCTCGAGTGGCTCGGTTTCGCGCGCTCCATCGCGCCGTGGCGCTCGGCGTTCATCGTGTTCGGCATCGCGGGCCTGCTGCTGGCCGTGCTGCTGCTGAGCTGCGGGAGCCGCCCAGGCGCGGGGCAGCGGCGACGGCCGGTACGCTGGCGGAACAGGGCCGCGGCGAGGCCTGGGCCCCGTGCGCGGTCGTAGCCGCTGCTGCTGCCGCTGTACCTCAGGTTTGACCGCGTTCGCCGCGGCGTATGGCGCGGCGGCCTGGCAGCCAACGATGCTGATCCGGGTGTTCGAGTTGCTGCCGGTCGCGATGCTGGGCAACCAGCTGGGCCATTGGTGACGATGGCTTTCTCGATGGCGGGTCCGCTGCTCGGCGGTTGGCTGGTCGATCGCGCCGTGCGGCGTCGCGGCGCGACCGGGCCGCTGCGGTTGCTGGTCGCCGTGCCGTTGCTGGCGCTGCCGTCCGGCCTCGCCGTGCTGGCGCCGGGCGCCTTCAGCGCGATGCTGCTGGTGGCTTCCAGGGCGCGATCTTCGCGGTGATCGGGTTGGGCGTGCTGACGACGCTGCAGTCGCAGCTGCCGCCGCGCGTGCGCGGCGTCGGCGTGGGGCTGACCACGGTGTCGTCAACACGCTGGTCGATGCGTTCAATTGGCCCGCTGCTGGTGGCACTGTTGACGGACCGCGTGTTCGCCGACCGATCGGCACGAGTCGGGCAGTCGCTGGCCTGGGTCATCGTGCCGGCGCTGCTGTGCGCCGCGCTGCTGTTCGCGCTGGCCGCGCGCTCACTTGAGCGCGAATCGGGCGCTGAGCTTGCCGCTGCCTCCGGCCAGCGTCAGCGCGACGATGACCCGTGATCCGCTGGCAATGCCGGCACCGCGGGCAACGGCCGGTTCGTTGCCATCCGGCGTCAGTGCGGCACTGCTGGTCGCGCCATCCTTTGAGGATCATCAGCTTGCCGGTTGATCCCTGGCTCGCGAACTCGCTGTCGTGCTCGACGACGTAGACGTAGGCGTCTTCGCCTTTGACCACGAGTTCAATGGCGGTGTCGCCGACCATCTGCGATGCTGTGCAGCGGCTCGTGCGTGCCATGGGCCAGCGCGGGCGTGGAACTGTGTCAGGCCGAGCCACAGCACGAGCGCGGCGGCCAGTCGGGCAGGGACGCGTTCACATGGTCATGCCTTCTCCAGTCATTCAGGCTTGTGCGGCAGCACGAAGGCGAGCGTCGCGAGGTGCTCCATCTTGTCCGCCTTCGTCGGTTCGTCCGACGGGCCGTCGTAGATCGCCGCGACGACGTTCAGGCCCTGGTTGCGTACCTTGATCGTCACGGTGCCGTCGGCGGCGGTCTTCAGCGGCTCGGCGTCCGGGTCGTTGACGTAGTCCCGCAGGATGCGCACGCCGGCCATCGGCTTGCCGTCGAACAGCACGCGAAGCTGCAGTGGCTCGTCGAGCAGCGCCGGCAGCGTCGCCGGGACCGGCAGGATCTGCAGGCGCTGGCCGGGCAGCGGCTGCAACGCGCCGTTGATCTCACCGCGCAGGAAGACCGCGTACTTGTAGTTCTTTTCGCTGATCGTCGCGTCCGGCACCTCGTCGCGCCCCTTCTTGACCCACTGACCATCGGGCTTCTTGCTCCAGATGCCATTGAACATGACGGCCGCGACGACGGGTGGTGCCAGATCGCTTTCGACCAGCAGCAGTGGACCATCCGCGCGCAGTTCGGTGGGCACGGGCTGCAGGTCCTCATCGTAGCCATCGATGCGGGTCACCAGCGGCTGCCGCTTGACCATGTCCAGGTCATCGGCGCCGACGCCGTAGATCAGCGCTGTCTGCGTCGCGCGCTGCGCGAACCAGATGCCGTGGGCCTGGGCGGTGGAGGCGACCAGCGCTGACAGCGCTGCGACCAGGGCGAGGGAGGCGAAGGGACGGATGTGCATGTCGCGTATTCCCGTGGCAGGCGAGCTTGTTGTTGCCCATTACAGCACCGTCTGGATGCAACGGACCGCCGGTCGTAGCGCCCGCAACGGAATATTCCGCCGGCCCATGGGCGCCGTATGGCATGAATCGCTACACTTCGGCGATGGGCATGGAGATCAACGTGAAGACCATCGGCGTCGCGCTCTGCCTGTTGCTCGTGGCTGCGGCGTCCGCGCAGGATGCAGCGCCGGCCGACCCGGTCGCGCCTGCTGAAATGCCGGCGCCGGAAGTCGCCGCGGACCCGGTGGCTGCCGAGGCCCCGTCGCCGATCCCAGCCGTCGTACCCGTCGTGCTTGAAACCGCCCTGGGGTCGATTCGCATCGAGGTCGAGATCGAGCGCGCACCCGCGACGGCGGCCAACTTCCTGCGCTACGTCGACAACAAGCGCTTCGATGGCATCACCTGGTACCGCGCGATGAAGCTCGATGCCGAGGGCAGGTACGGACTCGTGCAGGCTGGCCTGCGCGGCGACCGCAAACGCTTGTTCAAGCCGATCGCCCATGAATCACCGCTCGTGACCGGGCTCAGTCACGTCGATGGTACGGTCTCGATGGCGCGGCTCGCGCCGGGGACCGCGACCGCCGATTTCTTCGTCGTCATCGGTGACCTCGTCTCGCTCGATGGCAAGCCAGACAGCGACGATCCGGGTTATGCAGTGTTCGGGCGCGTCACGGAGGGCATGGACATCATCCGCCAGATGCTCGACCTGCCGCGCGACCCGAACGCGGGCGAGGCCGTGATGAGGGGCCAGATGCTGGCGCAGCCGGTCAGGATAGTGACCGTGCGCCGTGCACCGCCATCCGTCGATCCAGCTGGTTCTCCGTAAGGATCACGCGACACCCGGCTGCGTCAGAAATAGATGCGCATGGACGCGGCTGCGGTCAGCGCTTCGTAGTCGCCCACCGGACGCTGCATCCGCGTGTGCTCGATGCCCGCCATCAGCTTGAGCCGATGGCCGTAGAAGTAGTAGTTCAGGCCCGCATACCACGCCTGGTAGTCGTCGCCGCGATCGCCGGCGAGCTGGTTCGCGCGGCGTTCGTAGCGGCTCGACAGTCGCACGCCGTCGACTGCGTTCGACCCGGCGTAGGTGAAGCGCGCGACGGCCTGCAACCGGGGCGTCAATTTGTAGTGGGGCATCAGCACGACGCTGAACAGATCACCGCGCGCGGCGGGCAGGGCATCCGCGAAAATGATGTCCGTGATCAGCCCAAAGCGTTGCCACTGGCTCGCGGAGTTCAAGGACACCATGTGCCGGAACGGCGCGATCGCGTTGTTGTCGGGGTTGCCCTCGTTGTAGACGTAGTCGAGCCGCAACTCGGTCGCGGGCGTCGCCTGGTAGGCGACGTTGCCCTGCAGCGCGATCCCGCCATCCAGCGTCGGCAGGCCCAGGTTGTCTTCGTCGAGGCTGCCGCTGAGGACGCCGCCGCCTACCGTCCACCGGCCGCGCTCGTGTTCGACGTAGACACCGCCGGTGTTGTCGAGCAGGAAGCGCGCTGCGATCAGCGAGCGCTCGATCGTCAGGATGTTGTTCGAGCTGGTGCCGTCTTCGCGCGTCAGGGGCATGCGGCGCAGCTTGCCGAACTGCAGCCGCGTCGCGTCGTCGACCTGCCACTGGAAAGCGGCGTAGTCGAAGTCATCGACGAGCGGACCGACGCCATTGCGGTCCAGGTTGAGGTCGAACGAGAACTCGAAGCGGTCGGAGAAGCCGATGTCCATCCCGAGACGGAAGCGGCGGTGCTCCCAGTCGTCGGCGCGGCCGTCGTCGCCCGCGTCGACCCAGTATTGCTGGCCGTGGTAGCGGCCACGCAACTTGATGGACGGATACTCACCGCTCGCCGTCAGGCGGCTCAGTTGCCAGATCCTGTCGAAGCGGTCGGTCGATTCAGCGGGCTTGGGGGTGGCCGCAGCCGGTGCATCCGCGACAGCGAGCTGCGGAAACACCAGTGCCGCCATGAGCAGTGCCGAGAGGCGTGGCATCATGTTGGTCTCGCATCCTTGCCAACCAGTCTTCCAAGTCTAACCAAACGCGCCTTGCTGGCGCGAGACGAAAAAAGCCGGCCGCCGGTCGCCGGTTCGGGTTCCATCCGGAGCTCGCGCGCTCCGGCTCGCGAACAGCCTCAGGTTCTGTTGGGCGTCACTGTACAATCCACGGGCACCATGTCGCGCACGAAGACAACCCGACGAAACCTGCTGCTGGCGGCAGCAAGCGGCGGGGTTCACGTGACTGGCGCGGCGCGGGCGCCGACCCGGGAGGGCGGCTGGACGCGACGCAGCGGCTGCGTGCACTCGAACGGGGTGCGGCGCGGCTTGGCGTGTGCCTGCTGGATACCGCAAGCGGGGAATACACCGGCAACCGCCTCCAGGAGCGGTTTGCAGTGTGCTCGACGTTCAAGCTCGCCATGGTGGCTGCGTGCCTCCGCGAGGCCGATGCCGGCCGCCTCGATCTCTCGGAGGTGCTGCCGTATTCCGACGCGGACTTGCTGGACTGGGCTCGAGCGTCCGTGCATGTCGGCCAGCGCGGCCCGAGCATCCGGCTGCTCGCGCAGGCCGCGCAGGAGTTCGGCAGTACGGCACTGCGGCGAATCTGCTCGTGCGCCGCCTCGGCGGACCGGCTGGCGTGACGGCGAGTTTTGCGTGCAATGGGCGACCGTGTCACGCGAGCTCGATCGCTGCGAGCCCGATCTTGGTCTCGTGCTGTCGGCCGATCATCGCGTACCACGGAGCCGCTGGCGATGGCGCAGCTGGTTCGGCGCGTCACGACGGGCCGGTTGCTGAGCCTGGCATCGCGGGACCTGCTGCTCGGCTGGATGGTCGACACGAAGACGGGCATGTATCGACTCCGCGCGGGCCTGCCATCCTCCTGGCGCAGCGGCGACAAGACCGGCACCGGGCGCCGAAGGCGCGACCAACAAGTGCAATGACGTCGCCATCACATTCCGCCGGGCCGGAGGCTCCCCTGGTCATCGCCGCCTACTTCGACGGCGAAGCCACGCGTTTTCTGAACAGAGCGCAGGCACGAGGCCGTTCTGGCCGAAGTCGGCAAGATTGCAGCGGACTGGGCGGTCGGTGTGTGATGCGGGAACATGGTGGCGGCTCGACCTAGATCAATGACTCGCCGCTTCGCCAGAAATCTCGTCGCCGATACTCAGTGAAGTCGGCGACTGACTCGTGCCTCGTATAGAGAGCCTGTACGACGGAGGGTTCGTCCTCGAAGGTCAGGTCAGCAGCATCCAGCAAAGCGAAGAACGCCGTCAGGATCTCTGAATTCGAGAGCTCGTACCGACTTCGCAGGACCCACTCCGTTTCCAGCAATACCAGCAGGCTGATCAGGACAGGCGTCTTTCTGTAGTACTGCCGCTTGATCAGCTTGCGCGCCTTCTCGAACTGAGGTTGGTCATCGCAGGCGAGCTACCGAACGAGCGCGTTGGCATCTAGGCCGAGCATTTCTGCGACAACATGTCCACTGGCACAGGCCTTCGGCCGTTCTTGTGCAGCAGGCCCCCGATGTCCGCGACACGTTTGTTCTTCACGCGCATCATCACGACTCCGTCTCACAGGCGGCTGGCATTGAACAGAGACGCGAGGCCTCCCGCCAGGCGGGTTCCGAGGTGCCGCGCTCGGCTAACGGACTTCAGAGGCGCTCGAGCGCTCGACCAAACGATCCCCACGATTTCGCTCAGGTCGGCGCGCGTGCAGATCAGCGGGGGCGCCAACATCAGGGTGTCGCCCTCGGCCCGCACGATCAGTCCCAACTCTGCGCAGATGTCGCGACACCTGCTACCCAGATTCCTGCGTTGATCCAGGCTTCTCAGTTCGATTGCAGCCATCAGGCCGGCCGATCGGACCTCGGCGACCAGAGGCCTTTGTTCCAGCTCGTGCAGGCATGTCCGCAGGTGCGGGCCCGAGTCGCGTTCGACTGTTTCGATGATTCGATGTCGCTTCAGCAGTTCGATGGTCTTCAGTGCGACGGCGCAGGACACCGGGTGTCCGGATGATGTAAACCCATGTTCGAACTCGCCGTCAGGCGATCGCAGCACTCGGGCGATTTCTTCCGACAGGACCGTCGCCCGATCGGTGCATAACCGGCGGACAGACCCTTGAAGAGGTCGCTGACATCCAGGCCGAAAGCTAGATATTGGCAGCCGAACCAGCGCCCAGTGCGGCCAAAGCCGCACACGACTTCATCCGCAGCCTGATCGGAACACCGTAGCGTTTGGCGATCCGTTGGATCTCCGGCCAATACGTTGACGGCGGTATCGACGCGCCGGCACCCTGAATCGGTTCGGCAATGAATGCAGCGACTCTTTCGGCACCGACTTCAAGGATCGCTGGCACGAGCGCCTGCGCTGCGAGCAGTCCAGTACGCCTCAGCGGCTATCCTCGGTGCCGCGGCATATCGGTGTGGTTGGACAACTGGATCACGTCCGGCAACGGCAGCCCACCCTGCGCATGCATGCAATCAAGCCGCCGAGGCTCGCGGCCATGTAGGTGCTGCCGTGGTAGGCATTGTGGCAGCCTTATGACGACGCGGCGCTGCAGCACCTCGCCGCGCAGCCCTTTGTTGGGCGACCAGCACCGCTGCGGTGTCGTTGGCTTCCGAGCCGGAATTGCTGAAGAACACGTGATCGAGTCCGTCGGGGTAAGTGCGATCGCTCCCGCGAGTTCGATCGCCGCCGGGTGGGTCTTCCCGAAGAAGCTGCTGCAGTACGGCAAGCGTTCCATCTGTGTTGCCGCAGCGCTCACAATCTCTGGCTGACTGTATCCGAGCGTCGCGCACCAGAGCCCGGACATCCCATCGATGTACCGATGGCCGCGCGTGTCGATCAGATAAATGCCTTCGCCGCGCACGAAAACCTGCGCCTCCTGCGTTGCCAGTTCGCGGTGATTGGTGAACGGATGCAGCAGTTGCCGCCGATGCAGGTCAAGCAGACCCGCGATCCCCGGCTGCGACGGTTGCGGGGAAACGAGCGCCAGCGTAGATGCAGTCATGGGAGGGACCTCGAGATCTTGTCTTCCAGTACAAACCGGAAAGCCCGCCGCCACGGCTCACTGACGAGTCGGCCCTTGCCCAACTACTGCACCCGCGCTAGGCTGGGACGCCCGATAAGTTGCTCGCTCGCTGTTGGCAGGTATGCACGAGGAACCAATCACGCGCCTGCTCGAAGCCGCACGCCGTGGAAACGCGGGAGCAAGCAACGATCTTTTCTCCGCCGTATACGAAGAGCTGCGCGGCCTCGCTCGTTCACACCGGCGTCGCTGGCGAGGCAACGAAACACTGGGCACGACTGCGCTGATTCACGAGGCTTATCTGCGCCTCGCGGGCAGAGAGCGCCTGGACTGGCAGAACCGTACGCACTTTTACGCGACGGCCTCCAAAGCCATGAGGCAGGTGCTGATCAACTATGCGGAGCGTGCCAACGCCGACAAACGCGGCGGCCGCGTGGATCGAATCGAAGTGGAAGAGGCCACGCCGCGCAGTGAAGAGGCGATCGAAGAACTGCTGTCGCTGACGCAACAACTCGAGGCTCTGGAAGCGCAGAGCCCACGACGCTGCCGGATCGTAGAATGCCGCGTTCTGGGCGGAATGGATGTCGAGGAAACGGCAGCCGCGCTTGGCATCTCGGCGGCGACCGTCAAGCGGGACTGGAAGATCGCCGCGGCTTTTCTGCGGCGCGGCATGCAGGATGACGCCGGTGCGCCCGTTGAGCCTTGAATCCGGTATGTAGCTGAGGACCAGTAAACCAGCGGGCCGGGCGACGTCATGGACAGCGAAAAGCGCGAACGGGCGGGCCAGATTTTTGCCGACGCATCGGAACTCGAACCGGATGCTGCAGAGCGCTACGTCGCCGAGCAATGCGGCACTGACCGCGAACTGCTCCAGGAAGTTCGATCACTGCTGAAGGCCGCAGACGGTGCCGATGTCTTTTTCGCTGAGATCGCGCAACGTATCGGGATTGCGGCGGCGCTTGATTCGGCGGAGTCTCCCGCGAGTCGCGGTGTGCCAAAGTGGGGCGCGGCTGGCGATACGTTCGGACCATATACGCTGCTTTCGCCGCTCGGTGAGGGTGGCGGAGGCTCTGTATGGCGCGCACAGCGCAGTGACGGCCGCTTTGATGCCCAGGTGGCGATCAAGATCCTCGCGAATAATCCAAGGCTCCAGGCCACGGCGGAGCGATTACGGACCGAAGCCCAGTACCTTGCGTCAATGTCGCATCCGCACATCGCGCGACTCCTGGACGCCGGTGTCGATGAGCAGGGGCGCGCGTATCTGGTATTGGAATTGATAGAGGGTCAGCGCATCGATCGCTACTGCAACGAGCATCGCCTGGGCCTTCGAGATCGCGTGCGATTGTTCACCGACGTGCTCGGCGCAGTGTCGCACGCGCATGCGCATCTGGTCGTCCATCGCGATATCAAGCCATCAAATGTCCTGGTGGCCAACGACGGCAGCGTCAAGTTGCTCGACTTTGGGATTGCACGGCTGATTCGGGAAGGCGCCACACCGTCCACCCAGCCGGCGACGATCGATGGCCGCGTCGCGCTAACGCCGGAGTATGCTGCTCCGGAGCAACTGCTCGGGCGCCCCGTGACAACCGCGACTGATGTCTACTCGCTAGGCATCCTGCTCTATGAGTTGCTCGGCGATCGCAATCCGCGCGGCGAGAGTCCACTGACGTCGTTTGCGGCACTGGTCGAGGCATCGACGCGCGACCCGCCAATGGCTTCGACTATCGCGATTAATGCTTCAGCCAGGGGGACGACCGAAGTCGGACTGCGTCGCGCGCTACGCGGCGATCTGGACAACATACTGCGCAAGGCGCTTGCTCCGGAGCCCGCGGCGCGTTATTCAACCGCGCACGATTTCGCGACTGATCTCGGCCGCTACCTTTCAGGCGAACCCGTCAGCGCGATGCCCCCGACGCTCGGCTATCGTGCACGCAAGTTCGTCGCCCGGCATCGCGGTGGCGTGGTGTCCTCTCTACTCGCCTTGATCGCGCTGATCAGCGCATTGGGAATCGCGCTCCAGCAGATGATCGAGGCCCGCCAGCAACGCGACGCAGCGGAGTATCAGCGCCAGCGCGTTGAAGCGAGTAATGAGTTCTACTCGCTCTTACTCGAAGAGCAGGGAAGCGCCGCGCAACCATTAACCGTCCTCGAACTGCTGGATCGTGGCGCTGATCTGCTCCGCACCCAGTTCGGCGATCAGCAGCCCTTCATGGGGCGAGTCCGGTTCGACCTGTCGCGGCGGTACGCGAGTCTGCCGGAGAGAAGCCGGGAACTGGAAATGCTGGCGCTCGCCGAGGAGTCGGCGAAGCGCAGCGGCGATGATGAACTTCACGCCAGTGTGCTGTGTGCCAAGGCAGTGTCCAAGCTGGAGCTCGACCGGGCGGCCGCGGAGCCGGTCGCAGCGGAGGCGGAGCAGGTGTTTACTGCGCTTTCCCGGCCAGACGCGGAGACTAGGTTTTATTGCCTCCGTATGCGCGCACGGATGATGGAAGGACGTGGCGACCGTGCGGGCTCGACAGCCATGCTTCTGGCCGGGCTTCGCGACTACGCCGGATCGAAGGGCGTGTCCGCGCACCACCGCGCGTTGCTGCTCACCGACATTGGACACATGTACTACAAGGATTCGCGCTTCAAAGATTCCCTCCAGTTCGTCGACGAGACGTTGGCCGTCTTGGAGGGCGCGGGCCGAGGCCGAACACAGACCTATGCCAAGATCGAAGCAAATCGTGCCGCTATTCTCGCCGCCGCAGGCGAGTTCGCGGAATCGATGGTCACCCGCGAGCGCGTTATCAAGCGGCTCGAGGAAGCAGGCTGGGCGGATCGCCGCGGACTGATGGCAAATCTGGTCAACTACTCTCTCGGTCTCGTTAGATTGCATCGGGCCGACGAAGCGGTTTCGGTGCTCAATCAAGTTCGAGCGGATGCCGAATCGAACAGCGACGCACTCTACGTTGGCTTCGCGGAGCTGTTCCTTGCGTCCGCGAGGCTCGAGCTCGAGGAACTGGACACCGCCGAGAAGCACATTCTCGCGGCGAAGGAGGTCCTGTCAGGCAGTCCGGGCCTCTGGGAACAACAGCTGTTCCTCGTCGACATGCTGCGCGCAGGCATCGCGCGCAAGCGTGGTCAGTACGACGAGGCACGCGAGACGCTTCAAGCGCGGCTCAGGGAAGCCGGCTATCCGGGCGCGAGCGGCAGTTCCCCGAACGTTGGCTTGTTGCTTGAAGTCATGGGGCGAATCGAGCTTGAGGCGCAGAACTTCGATCTCGCGGAGCGCTACTTCAACGAAGCGCTTCCTGTTCGCGAGGCGCAGGCTAGAGATCCCGATCGCAGCGCCTATGTGGGTGCAGTCCTGGTTCTTAGGGCACGGGCGCTGAGTGGCCAGGGCGAGCGTGAGGCAGCAATCGCTGATCTGGTACGCGCGGTCGTCGCGCTCGGCAATGGACTTGGTGCGGACAATCGCGAAACCGTCGAGGCAAAGCAACTGCTTGCGAGCCACCGCGCGACGCTCCCATAATCCGCGTCGGCACGGAAACCGGTATGCGCTGGCGGAACTGGCTCCACGGGCCTTCGAGCGCGACCTCCCGTGCTTTGACTCATTTCTCGGCCGCGCCTCGCAACGTGAATGTCCAGGCCTCCTGCTGCACGATGAGCTTGCCGCTCCGAATCCGGACGACGGCCGTGAATCGGGCGGTGCCGTCAGCGTTGTTTCGAGCGCGAATGTAGGCCATCGTGGTTCCTCCCGAGGCGACAGGCTATTCCCGTCGCCTTTACGTCGCCTCTGCAACCAATAGACGCCACCGAATCCCCGGGAATGTCACTGAAATAGCGCGATGCGAAAGTACTGGAAAAATAGGTGTTTTCTGCGAGAACGGCATGACTGCTAGGGTCGCCAAAGTCTCGGTCGCTCCGATGATGGATTGGAGCGAAGTTCGAAAATAATTTCTAATAATCAATAGGTTAAGGCTGGCGGTGCGATTTACGTCGCCTTTTCGTCGCCTCTGTGTCGCCGCCGGTAGTCATGAAATGGGCCTCTGCGAGGTTGATCCAGCGATCCCAGATCATATGCAGAAACGAACACATAATGTCGATTTATGCGTATGATCCGGGCATGCCGACGATCGATCAGTACCTCGATGATCAGCTGAGACGCGGGCGAGCCTATTTCTCCAGGGAGCAGGCGCTGTCCGCGCTCGGCTCAACGCCGGTGGCGTTGAGTGCCGCGTTGACGAGGCAGATCAGAAAAGGCCGCCTCGCCAACCCTCGCCAGGGCTTCTATCTCGTGCTGCGTCCGGAAGACCAAACGTTGGGTGCCCCAGACCCGGTCCGCTGGATCGATCCGTTGATGCAGCATCTGAAGACGGGTTATCGAATATCGCTATTGCGCGCTGCTGCGTTCCATGGAGCTTCGCATCAGGCGGCGATGGTCTTCCAGGTCATCGTGCCGAAACAGATGCGCCACTTCGAGATCGGACGCCACCGCCTGGAGTTCGTGTATCAAGCCCCGGCGGTCTTCGACAAGGTGAACCAGCCCGAATGGCTGGACTCGCTGAAAAGCGACGCGGGGTTCGCCAAGGTCGCTGGCGTCGAACTGATGTTGCTGGACTGTGCGCGGTACTTCCGCAAGGCGGGGGGCATCAATGGGCTGGCCCAGATCGCCAAAGATGTTGGCGGTCGCGCCAAGCCTGCGACCCTCGCCAAACTCGCTATCCACTACGAGAACGCATCCGTCCGTCGCCTGGGCTACTTGCTCGAGCGCATGGGGCACAAGCGCCAAGCGGCGGCACTGCAAGCGTTCGCCGCTCAGGCGAAGTCGGCGGTGCCACTCGATCCCTCTCTGAAGCCTTTGATTGAAGGGCTTGCGGCACCTCGCGAGAAGGCAACGAAGTGGATGCTTGTGATCGATGAACCGGTAGAGATCGACTCTTGATCCCGGCCGCGTACATTCAAGCATGGAGCGAGAAGGCGCCGTGGCCGGATGCCCGTCAGATCGAGCAGGATCTGGTCATTTGTCGGGCACTGTGCGATCTGTTCAACGCGCCAGCGTTGAAGGGCAAGATTGCAATTCGTGGTGGCACGGCCATCAACAAGCTGCTTTTCAGGCAGCCGCTGCGCTACTCGGAAGATATCGATCTCGTACAGACGGCAGTCGGGCCCATTGGCGCGACGGTTGACGCGGTTCGCGAAGCCCTGTCATGGCTCGGCAAGTGCCGCCGCGAACAGGCGGATCACTCGATGCATATGACGTTCAAGTTTGCGCCGGAAGCGGCTCCGCAGACTACGCTGAAACTCAAAGTCGAAATCAACACCCGCGAACAGACAAGCCTGCTAGGCATCAAGTCGTACGGTTTTGCGGTCAGCAACGACTGGTATCGAGGCGAGACCGAGATCGCGTCGTTTGAGCCGGAGGAATTGTTTGGCACGAAGCTGCGTGCGCTCCTGCAGCGACGCAAGAACCGAGACCTGTTCGATCTTCATCATGGTCTGGAGCAGCTCGGACTCGATCCTGGGAGGCTTATTGCGTGTTTCGACCACTATCTGGCGTTGGAGGGCAAGCCCATCACGCGCGCTGCGGCGGAGCAGCGAATGCTGGAGAAGCTCACTCGCGGTCTCACCGAGGACATCGCGCCGTTGTTGCCGGCAGGTGTTCGATTCAGCGAAGACGATGCGCTGCGCGCTTTCGAGCGCGTGTGGAGAGAACTGATCGCCCAGATCAAGGGAAATGGGTGGGGCTCGAGCGAGAAAGTCATCGCGCAGTTGCGCAAGAATGGCTATCCGGATTTGCTGAAAGGAACTTGAAGCCGCGCAGATTCCACGGTGCGGGAAATCGACAGACAGGTCGACTGAGTGCATTGTGGGCACAGCAATGGATCCGAATCGGCGAACGGATCCCGTTGTCCGCCATAGTCTTCATGCACCCTGCGCGAGCGTTTCGTCCAAACCGGCAGTTCGCTCTGAGGCGGCCCCTTAAATCCCCTGGGTGCAATCGCTGCCGAACGGCGTACTGCTCTCGGGAATGGAAGGGCCATGAGTGTAACGGAGCCGAACGCCGTCTCTGAAGCCTCCCCTGGCGCATGTGTGGGCCGTGTCTCAGATCCGGCTTCCGGGTCGTGCATTCCTCGTCGCGACGCAACCGCGGACGCGCCTACGGCGTGGGGTGAGCGTCGCCACTGAACAGCCATTGATCCGGGATCGGCGGTTCATGCAGCATGCGCGCATGGCGACGTACCAACCGCCGGACCGGAACGCACGATTGCGCCTGCTGTGGGTCGTGTTCTGCAGCGTCGTTCTTTGCACGTTGACATGGGTCGTCACAGAACGCTGGTTGGAGTCTCTGCAGGGGATGGCGCCGCGCGAGGCGCAGCGGCAGTTGACGTGGGCGCTGCGGATCGTGGGTGTCCTGTTGGGCGTCGTGGTGGTCGCGGTCGGTGGCTACGCGATTCGGCTAGGGGCACGGGTGCGTCTGCATGACCGGTTTCCGCCGCCCGGCGTCGAACTCGTGCGTCGTACGATCGTGCTGGAGGGCGCGCAGGCCCGTGCGCGCGGACGGCTGCTGATCGGCCTGGGGATTGCACTGGTGCCGACGGGCGGGTTGGTGGCGTTGACGGTCATGTGGGTCGCGCACATGCTGGGACGCTGACGTCGGAGCAGGGGTTGCCGATGGAGCTGTTTCGCGTCATTCAGTCCGTGCACGAGATCGAATCCGCAGCACGCTTCTATGAACAGGTTCTCGGCACGAGCGGCGAACGTGTCTCTGCCGGGCGTCACTACTTCCATTGCGGTGCAACGATTCTCGCCTGTTACGATCCACTGGCCGACGGCGATGCCATGAACGGCGGCTGGCGCCCCCACTCGAATCAGTACCTGTATTTCACGACTGAGGATATTGAGGCCACCGCAAGGCGCGTGGAGGCTGCGGGGGGTACGATCGTCGCGCCGATCGAGTCAATGCCGTGGGGCGAAACGCTGTTCTACGCGCGGGACCCTTCCGGCAACCGGATTGCGTTTGTCGCACGCTCGACGATGTTCGTCGGCGGGGTGAGTGACCGCAGTGCCTGACTGGTCGCACCGGTGGTGACGACGCGAACTTCGCAATCGCGGCAACCTGCCGGCGAACGAACCGGCGTCAACTGTTGTAGCGCGCCGGCCGCGCGATACGGGTGATCGACTCGCGTGCCGCCTGACTGTCCTGGAGACCCTTGGGGTGGGATCACGACGCCTTAGACCGACCTCAAGCGCAGCCTCACTGCGGGTGCTGCCTGTGGACGAGAGCCGTTGGAGCGACCTCGCGCAGTTGTTCGGTCGGCGCGGAGCCTGCGCAGGCTGCTGGTGCATGTGGTGGCGTCTGACCAAGACTCAGTTCGAGCGCGGGCGAGGCGCGGCGAATCGGGCTGCACTCCGCGCACTCGTCACGCACGGTCCGGCGCCGGGTGTTCTGGCATTCGTGGATCGGACGGCCGTCGGATGGTGTGCCGTGGCGCCGCGTGCCGATCTGCCGCGGCTCGATATGTCGCGCGTGCTGGCGCGCGTCGATGATGCGCCGGTCTGGTCGATCGGCTGTTTGTTTGTCGCGCGTGAGTATCGTCGAGGCGGTGTCAGTGCGCGGCTCGTGCTCGAAGCGACCCGCTACGCAGGGCGGATGGGTGCGGTGACCGTCGAGGCCTATCCGATCGACACCGCTCGCGAGAACTATCCGGCGGCGTTCGCATGGACGGGGTTCGCGTCGACGTTTCGCGCCGCTGGCTTTGCGGAAGTGGCTCGACGCTCACCCCATCGGCCGATCATGCGTCGGAGCACTCGCAGTGGCACGCGCGCACCGGGATGATGGAGCGGGCGCTACGTTGGCTCATCGTCTATGTCACATCGGTGGCGGTAACGTCTGTCGTCCTGATTCCGACGGTGTGGCTGCTGGTCGGGCCACACACCGGACTGCTGCCGCGTGTGTGGACCCAGTCCGTTCTCGGTCCAGCAGTCTGGTTGTGCTCCCGGTGATCATCGCGGGCGCTGGATCGGTGGCCCTACGGCGCCCCATCTAGACGACGATAGTAACCGTCGAACACCGTCTCCCAGGGTTGGGATCCCTTTCGGCGCTGCCAATGTGGCGGGCCTTGCCGTCATAATCAACGATCATCGAATTCGATGTACTGCGTCATGTCGGATCGTCAGCGGACCTGCTCTCCAGCACCATGTCGCTGCCGACGCGTCTGCCCTGCAGCAGCAGGACCTGTCCCTGCGTGTCGACCCAGTCTGATGCCAGATTGATCGACGCGCATCGTAAGCCGTCAGGCTCTCCCCGGCAGCGTATCCGCCTGGGGTGGGTATTCCCGCAAGGCGCAGCCGCCCTGTACCAGTGTAATCAGGTTCTCGCCCACCTTTCGCCCGTCCCTAGCGGGTGCTGCGCCGGTGCCCGGTCCCGAAGTCGAACTGACGGTATGCCCGAAGTCACTGCAAGGCGATTCGGTCGCCAGCACGGCTCTGCAACGCGAAAGCAGCATCATCACGGCGAGCAGGCGGCGCAGCCAGGCTGCCGGTTCATGACGGTGGTCGTGCCTGCGGTTGCGCGAGGTCGCAGCGTGACCGTGCGGCGCTTCGGATAAGGCCGCTACGCAGGTTGCCTCGCAGGTGTGGCACCCGCCAGTACAGCGTCGAGCCTACCTGCGCGTCGCACCAGGTGCCCGCGTACATGGTGTGACCGCCGCGAGGCGCCGTGGCAGGTGCGTGCGCCGACAATCCGCCGGGTCGGCGGCGTCGCCAGCAGGAAACGGGAGACTGACTTCGACGTGATCCAACAGCGCCATTCGCCCGCGGCGCGCCGCGCACGGTTCAGGCGCTCATGCAGAATGTCGCGCCGCTGCAGGCCGTTGGGTGGGTTGCCATGAACAGCGTCGCGCGAACAGCATCGGTATGTCCGTGGCAACCGTTGCCGCCGAGGCACGCAAGGTGCGACACCTTGCTCGGCTGACAGACGATGTTGGCGGTAGTACTGTGCCCAAGCCGGGTCGAGCTCAGCCACACTCGCCGGTAGATGGGGTCGAACGCGGCATCCTCCCCGAAAGTCACCGTCACGGCATGGCCGTCCAGACGCGGCATCGAGGCGGTTGCGGGCAGCGGACGCCGTAGCCCAAAGTGTCTGCATCGGTGCGAACGGCAGATTCGTCTGGATCGGACTCGGTGCTCCAGAACGTCCGCAACACTGACGTCCATCCGGCGCCCCCTCAGATACAGCACGCCTGCGCGCGCAGCTCATCCCGGGCACATCCGAAGAATGGCTCCCTACCTCGGTATCGTCGCCAGCACCTCCCGGCGTGCGCGCTCCGACCATTCGACCCAAAGACGCTGAGCGGGAACTCGGACGAGGTCAAGGCAACCGGCGAGGCGCACGCCGCCCGCAAATCCGAATGCCGTGCAGTGCCTCACGACGTCGTCGCCGAGGACCAGACGCAAGGGCGTCGCACGCACGAGCGATCGAAGTCGCCGGCCGTGGGCAGTGCGGCGGCGGTCCCTGCCGCCGCACTGTGCGCGGGCGACTGCACCGCGCCTGACAGACTGCGTCGAGCAGTCGCATCGTCAGAAACGCAGCCGAGCGCCAGCGTAATACGACAACCCCGAAGATGTCGTAGTAGCCCGGAATCGTATCCAGCGCCTGGGTCCCGGAGCACCCGGAGCAGAAGAAGGGCGGATCCTCGTCGAACAGATTGTTGGCGCCCACGAAGATTTCGCTCCCTTCGCGGAACGCGTAACCGAGCCGCAGCGCATGGTAGGACTTGAACCCGATCCCCGGGAACCCGGCTTCGCGTGTGCCGAAGGCCGGTCTCCGCGCTCCCGACGAACCGACTCGTCCATGTCGCGTTGAACTTGCCGCGAGTAGTTTGGCGCGGGTACCCGCTCGATGTAGCCCTGGTCGATCGTGCTGCCACCCGCGATGCCGAGCAGGTCGAGCGTCGCTTCGCCCGGCAGCGGTACCTGATCTGCGCGGTCGTAGAGCGTCATGACCCACTGGGCGCCAAGCTGACCTTCGACCCAGGTCGGGCGATGGCCTCAAGTCGACGTCGATGCCGCGGATGTCGTAGCTGGCGACGTTCTGCAGCTGCTCGTTGACGGCGCGCAGCACGTAGCTTGCGCCTGGCAGCAGCGGACTTGTGCCACGCGTGACGACGTCACAGAAGAGGCGCTGGTCGTAGCACAGATCCACTGCAGTCTGCCGGGAGACCGTGGTGATGATGTCCTCGACCTCGATCTGGAACCGGTCGACACTGACCGACAATCCGGGCGCAAAAGACGGGGTCCAGACGAAGCCATACGTCAGCGTCGTGCCTTCCTCGGGACCCAGCGCTGGGTTGCCTCCGGTCAAACCCTCGACGCTTTGCTCGATGATCTGCCCGGGGTTGTAGTCCGAAGGCACGCCATCGGCCGTGCAGTTGGTGGCACGGGTCGCGTTCAGCGTACGCCGTCCCTCGGTGCAGGGGTCGCGCACGACACCGAAAGTCTGACCGATTCCCGACAGCTCGCCAGGCAGTGGAGTGCGGACGGCGCGAGCCTGCATCGCGCGGACCCGCAGTGATTCGACGGGTGACCAGCTCAGGCCGGCCTTCCAGGTGCCGTAGCGATCAATGTCTTTGGTGTCCGAGTACCGGTATGCCGCCTCAACATCGAGCGCTCTCGCGAACGGAACATCCCGCAGCAGCGGTATGAGCGTCTCGACGAACACTTCGCTCGACGTCACGCGCGCTGGGTCGATATCGCCGATCTGGTTGCCGGTGGCCAGCGCGCCGTTGATGACGTTGTCGTAGTCCAGGTATCCATCGAAGCTGCGATGCTCTGCTCCGACGACGACCTGGAGCGGGCCGGCGGGCAGCGTGACGACGGTTCCGCCGATCCACGCCACGGTGTCCTGTAGTTCGCTGGTCCCTTCACTGTTGGACCCGAGCCGCAGTGCGCTGATCATCTCGGGCGTGTACGCAAAGGGATTGATTGGAATGCAGCCCGTTGCCCGCGCCCCGGCGTCTGCGCATCGATACTGCCCGGGGCGTGCCGGATCCGGTTCCACGCGAAGTCCGTGATACAGGCGAGCGGTGCTGACCTGACCCTCGGTCGACAGGTCGACCCGTGTCTGCCCCCAGACGTGCGACAGCTCCCACCGCCAATCGCTCCCGAAGCCGGCAAGCGACTCGAGTTCGCCCTTCAGACCAGCCACGCCGCGCATCGTCGCACGTGTGTTCTCGGCGCCGCGGTCATTGATGAACGCGAAGCGCTGCCACCAGGTGATATCGGTTGCGGCGGGGTTCGCTGCGAGAACCGCGGAGCGTAGCGCCGCCGGGACGAACGGATTGTCGACGGGAATGCTCGGTTGCAGGCCTGGAATGCCCGGGCCGCCGCCGAACAGGCTGCCACCCTGATTCGACTGGAACGGATGCGCTTCAAACGCGGAGTCTATTTCCGCGAGTCCGTAGTTCAGTTCGGCGAATATCTGCACGCCAGCGCTCAGCGGGTATTCCACGTCTGCGGCGAGCATCGTGCGGCGAGTCGGAATGGCGAGATCGCGCTGTGCATTGCGGTTGTACCCATCCACAGGGGTGCTGAACGGTATCAGGGCACCGCTCGAATCTGTGATGCTGCCGTTGCGCGTCGTGTAGCTCGCGTTGCCGGCGAAGAATCGCCCACCGACGCCCACGCCCGAGTACGCGGCCGGGCCGCGGATCTGGGTAGTAGGCGAAAGCCAGAGGAAGTCCTCGGCACAAAGAAAGCGGTCCGAGCAGCTGACACGTCCTTGCTTGTCGTACTGTAGCGTCACGAGTGCATGGCCACCGCTGCCGAAAGCACTGCCAAACATGATGTGTGCGCTGGGGTTCGAGTTGTCCGAGTAGCGACTCTCACCATAGGACAGCCCGACCTCGATGCCCTCGAACTTCTTGCGCGTGATGATATTGACCACGCCTGCGACGGCGTCGGCGCCGTAGATCGCTGACGCACCGCCAGTCTGGATCTCCACTCGCTCGATATTTACCGTCGGGATCGTGTTGAAGTCGACACTCGTCGATGTGGACGTGCCACCTGGCATGCGGCGACCGTTGATCAGCGTCAGTGTCCGGACGCTGCCCAGATTGCGCAGATTCGCAAGATTCAGTCCCGCAGTGCCCACACCGGAGAACGTCGACTGGGTTCTCGGATAGCGCCGAAAAAGGGCGCGAACTGGGGCAATTGGGTGGCGACATCGGCAAAGTTCTCCAGCCCTTGCCACCCAGTGCCAGTGGTGTGCGTGCCATTGGGGTTGGCGCTTCAATATCTGCGCGCGCAATGCGTGAGCCGGTGACCACGACCTCTTCCAGCGCATCCTGACCGAAGGAGGGTGGCGCAGCACCCAACATGGCCAACAAGGCAACGATCGTAACGGAGGCTCGGACGGCTTCCCGTCGTAGGGTTTGAGGCATGTAGTTCTCCCTGTAGTCGAATTGACCGCTTGCCCGAGGTGCGCAGGCGCACAGGGCACCGGGGCGCACTCGCAACGAACAATGGGCGGCAGACTAGGAGAACGACTCGCGGGTGGCGGATGCGGAAATTGCGAAATTCTGGCGCGCTGCGGCCACAAGGCGTCAGCGCGAGCGGGATCGACTTGCGAGGCGAAGCGCTTCCGGCGCGCAGCGGTAGTGGCGGCGAATCAGTCTGAAGAGTGCAGAGCGCGTCTCGAGTCCCACGTGCTGGCAGATGTCCACCAGGGGCAGATCGGTACCCGTCAGAAGCTCTGCCGCCAGTGCGGCACGTCGGGTACTCAGGTAGTGATGCGGCGTTTGCCCGGTGACTTCCCTGAAACGGCGCAGAAGATGGAAGGGCGACATATGGCTCGCTGCCGCGATCGCGCCGAGCGTCACCGGAGCCGCGAGATTCGAATCAATGTAGTCGCGGGCGAGAGCCACCCTGCGTGCGATCTCGCGTCGCGTCGACTCGCGCTTGATGGTCAGGTGCTCCAGGTCTCGCAGATGGGCGTAGTGATCCCGGAGCAGGCGATCGGCCAGAAAATGCAGCTGTTCTTCCAGCCAGTTCTCGTCCGCATCGCCCGCGGCAACGACCGACCTGATGTACCCGAGCACGGGTGCGAGACCTGACTTGAGAGGCCGCAAGTGCTCACTGAACGTCAGGGCCCGCGGTTGCGCCTCGCCGCGATCCAGTTCCCGCTCGGTGCGATCTGTGAGACTGCCGAGTGCCGCCTCGACGAGCCCGGGACGGATGAAAACGGCGAACGATTCCACAGGCGCCTGGCTGTGGATCAGGCTGCCGTAGGTTCGCCCGGCGTTCAGCACCAGGAAGCGACTGTCGCTGACCAGGATGCGTCGGCCGTCGACGAAGTACGCTTCGCTGCCGCCACGCGCCATCTTCAGCGACAGCGCTTGGGTGTAGGCGGGATACTCCGCCCGACGTGCCTCGCCGTAGATCACGGCATTCTCGCGCCCCCAGCGCGCGTAGAACCACTGGCGGAAGGAAGGACTACGCAAGTCGGGCAGTTCGCGCAGGATCATATCGGTGCTGTCGAGCGAGTCGTTGCCGAGACCCGATCATGCCAGCGACATCGATTGCCGCGATTGCGACTTTACGTTCGCCAACGTTGCGCCCATACAACGCGGGGGATCCTATGTGGTGGGATCGGCATCAAACGGGCGTTTCGGGTTTCCGTCCACGTGATCGCTCGTGTCAGGATTCGAACGCGCATTGGGCTGATGTACCCGCCCACGCAGGCGTATCAACACACGGAGCACGCGATGAATCGAACGAGCGCTTGGCTGCTGGCCGTCATGGTCATGAGCGGACCCGCGTCTGCCGAGACGTCCGCGGATGCGGTTGCGGAGCGCATGCTCGACGCACTCGGCGGCCGGGCGGCTTGGGCGGCTCTGAAAACGCTGGTCAACGACTCCTGCCAGTACCGGATCGAGGCGCCGACCGTAGTCCGGACGGTGATCAGCCTGGATCTTCAGCGCGCGCGATTCAGAATCGAGACCTGGGGGCCTGACCTACACCTTATTCGTGCCGTGGACGGCGAAGCTCACTGGCGCTTAAGTCGTGCCGGCATCATCGAACCCATCCCCGACGCCACACTGTCGGGCGACCGCCGTTGGTACACCGGGCACGTCTATCGAACGATTCACCGCATCGCGGCGAAGGATCCAACGATCAGCTTGGGCATCGGCAAAGACGAACGGCTGGAAGTGCATGAGTCGGGGGCGCGCATTGCATGGTTTCAGTTGGACGCGCGAGGCGAACCGTACGCGTTCGGCGGTGTTGAGGACGAGGAGGGCAGTGTGTCGGGTCCCTGGACTTATGTTGGGGGTGGGGTGCGACACCCCGCGTGGGTCGCGAGGCGTGATGCGGCGTTCCGTAGCGTACTGTTGGGGCTCGAATCTCCCGAAATTCTCCCAGATAGCGTGACGGACCGCCCCAGCTCCCCTGCTGCGGTGACGGCCGTGCCACGAGCGTTGACGGCGTGCGGCGTCGTACTGGCACCACGCACCTGAGGGTCTCCAAACGCGGCTACGCCGAGTTCTTGGGAGGCCCGGTTCAGGTCTCGATGAGACTGATCCGACCGAGTGCAAGAACCATAGCGACCAGTTCGACTGCAACTGATCGGCACCGACGCGCTGCAGGGCGCTGTCTCCTGCCGGCGTGCGCCAGGGCATGGCGCGGGAATCGGATGGCGCAGCCCTCCCGAGTGCGGTCAAGCGACTTGCTGGCCGTTGCGCGCTGGCAAGTCTCGGCAACGCGGCGTACCTTGACGTCATGGCGCTCGGTCGAAATGAGCCATGCCCCTGTGGCAGCGGCAAGAAGCACAAGCACTGCTGTCTCAACAAGCAGCGCGACGAACCGGAGTTTTCCTCGGGCATCTTGCTGCGTCGGCGGCTAGATCGTGCATATGAGGGTTTGCCGCGGCTGCTGACCCGATTCGCTCAGCAGGCTTATGGCACTGCGGTGATCGATGAGGCCTGGATCGATTTCCTGGGCGTCACCACTGACCCCGACGATACGGAGCCCTTTGAGCCGGGGTCGGTTCATGACGCGCTGTTCCTCCCTTGGTTCTTGCATCGTTGGGTGCCGGAGGAACTGGACGCGCTGTCGCCCACGGCGCCCGTCGGTCAGTCTCCGACCGCAGCGTACCTGCGCCAGGAGGGATCGCGCGCGGATCCCTTGCTGCGGCGCTATCTCGAAGCCTGCGTCGCAACACCCTTCAGCTTCTTTGAAGTGCTGGAGGTGCAGCCCGGCGCGTGGATCCGTGTGCGGGACATGCTGAACGAGCGCGAGACGACGGTATTCGAACAATCCGGCTCGCGCACGATTCAGGTGTCGGAGATCCTCTATGCGCAGATCGTCGTTGTCGACGGGTTGGGGTTGCTCGAGGCGTGCCCGCCATACTCGTTGCCACATCAGTTCAAGCTGCAGGTGATCGACCTGCGCGAGGAGCTTGCGCGACCAGACCCGGCGGACATTGATCCTGCGCGCGCCGAGGCAGCGCAGGAGTTTGTGGTTCGCATGGTGTATCTCGATGCACTCGAGAGCATGTTCTCCCGCGACTTGCCGACGTTGCAGAACACGGACGGCGATCCATTGATACCGATGCGACTCGTGTTCGAGATCGACTCGATGGCGGCGGCCATCGAGGCGCTCGCTGCGCTGACGGCGCCGATTCGGGGTGTCGTGCCGCCGGTCGAGGTGGAGCGCAACGCAGCCGGCGACCCGATCCGTGCATCCTTCGTCTGGAGCCGCGCGTCGAAGTCCAAGAGCGCAGGACCCACGATCCTTGGGGAGATCGACCTGCGCCCGAAGCGACTCG
This sequence comes from Steroidobacteraceae bacterium, assembly GCA_041395605.1. Lineage (GTDB taxonomy): Bacteria > Pseudomonadota > Gammaproteobacteria > Steroidobacterales > Steroidobacteraceae > UBA964. The sequence continues at coordinate 3,073 of JAWLAD010000020.1, read as the reverse complement.
TCTGTACCGTGAATTCCGAACGCCGGGCCGAGATGTTCAAGGAGATCGTGGCGAAGCGGCCAGAGTCGACCGCGCGGTTTCGTTTGGCGGAAATCCAGTCCATCGAGCGGCAGCTCGCGGAGGGGAGAGGCGACTCCGAATCGGACGAGTTGAACGATGCGGCCGATGAGCTTGCGGATTCACCGGAAGTCCAGGAGAAGATCAGCGAGATGCTGGCCGAGCACTATCGAACTTGGCCTGAGATTGGTCTGCCGGCGCTGAATGGTCTGACGCCGATCGAAGCCGTGCGCGATCGGGTGGGTCGCGAGAAAGTGACCGCGCTGTTGGCCGACATCGAGCGCTCGGGTTCACGCATGAAGCCGCCGCTCGATCCGCAGATCATCGCGCGCGTTCGAGCGCGCCTCGGGCTCAACTGACATCTAACTCGCCGCTTTCTTACATGCGTCGCGCGGCCACAGTGGCGGCCCGTTCTCGCTGATCGGGGGATCGCGCTCCTGCGCCGTGGCTATCTGGTCAAGGACGGCGTGCTCGCCGCCTCAGGTCGACGCTGCCGTCGATGCAACAACACGCCAGCACCAAGCCACGATCGCGGGCGAGGCCCTGATCTAGCAGTGCGCGGATCGGGCCATGTCAGATCGTCTCATTGCCTCCCGCTTCCAGGACGAGCAGGTCGCATAAGTCCGAAAATTCGTAAGTGTTGACTTACGCAAATCCCAGGCGTATACGTAAGTCATGACTTACGATAAGGTCTTCCACGCACTCGGACCCGCCACACGCCGGGCAATCTTCGAACGGCTGTGCGACGGGCCTTCATCGGTAACGGCGCTGGCCGCGGCGTTTCCTGTTTCGCGGCCCGCTGTCTCGCAGCACCTCAAGGCGCTTCGGGAGGCGGGCCTTGTGCGCGAGATCCGTTCCGGGACCAAGAGGATCTATTCCGTCGAACCCCAGGCGGTCGCAGCACTGCGGGCCTATTTCGACGGCTTCTGGGACCGCGCGCTGCACTCTTTCAAGCGTTCGCTGGAAGGCGGCGACGCGTGACGGATCTCGCCGACAGCTTGGGTCCGATTGAGAAGCGCATCATCGTGAACGCGACGGCGGAGCGTGCGTTCGACCGTTTCACACGGCAGATCGCGGTGTGGTGGCCACTCGCCAGCTTCTCGCTCTCCGGGGCAACCGCAGTCGATCTCGTGTTCGAGGCGCGCATCGGCGGTGCCATCTATGAGGTCGACGAGCGCGGCGCGAGGCGGGAGTGGGGAGTCGTGCTGCATTGTGAGCCGCCCACCAGACTGGTCTTTTCGTGGGTTCTAGAACAGCCGGAACTCGCCACGGTCGTTGAGGTGCTGTTCGAGGAAATCGGTGCCGGGCGCACCGAACTGACACTGATTCACCGGGGATGGCAAGAAGCGGTGGGGGACACTGCTCGCCGCGATTCGTACTCCCGCGGGTGGCCGGCCGTGCTCGCGGCGTTCGACGCGTCCCTTTGACGACGGTGCCGCCGCAGCGTGGCGAAGATCGCGGGTGTTGCCACCTGTCATTCAACCGACATGGCTACCAAGCAGGAGATGGCTCATGAAAGTACTCGGGATTCGCTACTGTGCGGTGTCGCCCGACGCGCGGGCCATCGCGAAGTTTCTTGGCGAGGGGCTGGGCATGCCCCAGCGTGACCTTGGCCTCGATGCCACCGCTGGCTTTCCCGGGGCCGTCTTTCCCGCTGGAGACAGCTGGGTCGAGGTGTGGCCCGCTGGCCCTGGCATGCCGGCACTGACCATGCTGCAGGTCGTCGTCGACGACGCCGATGCATGGGCGTCTCAAGCACGCGCCAACGGGCTCAATCCGCAGGGGCCTACCGATGCGCACGGTGAACGCATCTACTCGCTGGAGGGGCCGGGCGGGTTCCAGATCACGTTCCAGTCGAGCCTGCCGGAATAGCCGTGTCCCGTTCGACCGCTCGATCGCGGTGGGTGGGTGTGATGGCTCTGTCGTTGGCAGCGGCGACGGGCGCGCAAGCGCAAGAGACCCAGACTCCACCGCCATCAACGATGGCAGATGCCGTAACGCGGGAACTCGAGGAGCTCGTCGCCCAATCGCGCTACGTCGTCGGCATCGAGAATGAGCAGCTGGTCGGCAGCGGGGTCGGCTGGCTGCGCGACGCAAGCCGTACCGCGCGCTTCGTGGTTTTGGGCGAGGAACACGGAAACGGAGGTCTTGCGGCATTCGCACGCGCCTACTGGCGTGAACTGCGGGCGGTTGGCTTCGAGTACGCCGCGTTCGAAATCGATCCCTGGGTTGCGGCGGAGATGGAGCGCACGATGCGACGCGGTGGCGTCGGCGCGTGGAACGCATTTCTTCGATCCGCGGGTGGACCCGACGCAGTGCCGTTCTTCGGCTGGCGCGGCGAGGCGGACCTTGCGGCGGCCGTCACCAGCACGACCACAGTCCACCATGTGCCCCGGCTATGGGGTTTGGACCAGGTCTTTCTGGGCATCGCACCATATCTGCTGCGTCAGATAGCGGAATCGACGCGCGACAGTGGGGCTCGGCGCAGCGCCGACTCGCTGTATCGGGAAGCGCGTGCAGATTCGCAATGGCTGGGTCGTGTCGCCCCAAGCAAGTTGCGTCAGCTGCGAGAGATGCTGGCGACCACAGGGGATATTTCCGGCACGCAAGTCGTCGATGCGATGATCGTGTCTCGATCCATCTACGGGGCATTCATCGGTACTGGCGAGCGCAATCCCTACCTCGCCAATCTGCAGCGTGAGCAATTGATGAAGCGCGCGTTCCATGAGCGATACCGTGCTGCGACGACGGCGGATGGCGCGCCTGCTCGGGTACTCGTCAAGGTGGGTGCGTATCACGCCTTCCGCGGCGCCACGCCCACGCATGTCCAGGGGCTCGGTGGCTTTGTATCGGAGCTTGCCATCGCCGAAGATGCGCAGGCTCTGACGATCCTGCTGGTGTGCGGCCCTGGTAGCGCGATCCGAACGAATGAAGGCGAACTGCCGTGCTCGGAGTGGTTTGCGAAGACATGGGGTGCGCTCGAGCCGCAGGTCGAGCGAGAGGCCTTCACGATGTT
>JAWLAD010000019.1:0-55817 GCA_041395605.1 Steroidobacteraceae bacterium | reverse complement strand
AGCTAGAACTTGTAGCCCAACCGCAGACCCACCTGGCGCGGATCAGCCGGGTAGATCGTGTACGCCAGCACCGGCGGCGCGACGGGCGACGCGATGAACGGATCGCCATACGTCTGCGACGAGCGCACCGTGTCGTCGTCGAACAGGTTGTTGACGTACAGCAGCGCCGAGACCTTCTCCGTCGAGATGCCGAGGTTCCAGTCGAACTGCGAGTAGCCGGGCAGCCACTGCAGGTTCTGCGCCGACAGGAAGCGGCGGCTGCGCCCCTGTGCGATCAGGCTCGACGTCAGCTCCCAGCCATTGGCGAGCGTCGTGCGGAAATCCAGCGTCGCGGTCAGCGCGTTGCGCGCCGACTGTTCCATCTGCTTGCCGTTGTCGTTGACGAAGCAGACCGTCTGCGGACCGACCGTGCCGACGCGGCAATTGCCCGAGCCACCCACGGCCAGCGCGGCCACGGTCGGCACTTCGGACTCCGTCAACCTCGGATCGAGGTAGGTGTACGCAAGCGTGAACGTGAACTGGTCGCTGACACGCGCGTTGATTTCGAGTTCCAGGCCATCGACCTTCGCCTCGCCCTGGTTGACGACCAGCGTCGAGGTGCCCTGCGGGCTGCGCAGGTCGGGCACCAGCAGCTGGTTGATCCGGTCCTCGTAGATCATGTGGAACACGGCGCCGTTGACCCGCAGCCGGTTGTCCAGCCACGACGTCTTGAAGCCGAGCTCGTAATTCCACAGCACTTCCGGCTTGTACTTGGCGTCGTTGACGTCCAGCACGACGCCGACGTTCAGGAAGCCGGCCGGCTTCACGCCCTTGCTGGCCGTTGCGTAGATCAGCGCGTCGTCGTTCGGTTCATAGTTCAGCGTGACCTTCGGCGCGAAGAACGTCGTCTCCGATTCGGGACGGAACACCTGGCCGGCGAAGGTCGCCGGCAGGATCGTGCCGGTCGGCGTGATCGGCAGGCTCAGTGCCCGGCCGAACACGTAGGAGAACTCTTCCTTGCTGTAACGACCCTCGACCGCAAGTTCCCACTGGTCGTTGAAGCTGTACTCACCGATCACGTAACCGGACAAGTGCTCCGTGTCGCGCCGGTTGAGGTCGCCGGGCAGCGGTCCACGCAGTTGCAACTCACGCGCGACCGACCAGCCGGCCGGCGCCAGCGGCGGCGAGCGGAAGAAGCCGCCGACGAACACCGACGCATTGATGCTCGCGTAATCTTCCTTCCAGTAGAGGCCACCGACCGCCCAACGGAAGCGCTCGCCGTCGAAGTTGCCGAGCCGCAGCTCCTGGCTGAACTGCTTGACGTCGGTGTCGAGGTTGGTGATCTGGAAGGCGTTGAGCGGCTCGGCCGTGCCGGCGCTCGGCAGCGTCACCGCCGCAGGGGCCGCGCCAAAGAAGTCGGCGTCCGCACGGCTCAGCGTGTCGCCGGTCAGGTAGCCCGTCCAGGACGACAGTGTCGCCCAGCCCAGATCGATGTCGCCGACCAGGCTGGAGACGAACGAGTTCAGGTCACCGCCTTCGAACTCGCGACCCGTCAACGGGTCGACCGACAGCACGACCGGCTCACCGGCGCGCACCTCGCCGAGCAACGGATACGGGATGCTGGCCGGCATCGTCACGCCCATGCCCGGTGCGCCGAGCACGAGTCCCACAGCGTTGGCTGGCAGTTGCAGCACGGAGCGCCGATCGGCAAACCGCTGGCCAAAGTAGTACGACGGCCGCACCTCGCCATCGTCATCGGAGTACGCCAGCCGCAACGTGAAGTCGACCGTGTCCGAGGGATTGAAGCGCAACGCACCGGCGATGCCTTTGGTTTCCCAGCCACCGATCGTGTTGCCGGTGACCGTGTTCTCGTAGAACCCATCGAACTTCGAGTACAGGCCGTTGATGCGCAGCGCGAGTGCATCGCCGAGCGGGAAGTTGACCGAGCCACGTACTTCATAGAGCCCGTCGGTCGCGACATCGAGCTTGATGTCGCCGGAGAAGCCGTCGGTCGAGGGCTTCTTCGAGACGTAGTTGATGGCGCCGCCGAACGCGACGCGGCCATACAGCGCGCTCTGCGGACCCTTGACGACCTCGATGCGCTCGACGTCGACGAGCTTCAGGTTCATCAGGTTCGAACCGCCGGCCGTGGCGATCGATTCCGACGAAATGTCGATGCCGTCGAGCAGGATGCCGATCGGCGGGCGGCCACGCGTGGTCGGCAGGCCGCGGATGTTCGGGCGCGTGTCCTGCGGCGCGAAGCCCTTGTCGAAGCTCAGGCCCGGCGTCAGGTTGGCGATGTCCTGCAAGTTGCGGATGCCCGAGCTCGATCTTCTCGGCCGTGAAGCAGGCCTGCACCGAGATCGGCACGCTCTGCAGCACTTCGACGCGGCGGCGCGTCGAGACGACGACCCTCCAGTCCGGCGCCGGCCTCCGCGCCGGACTCACCCTAGCGCCGCGGCATCGCCGACCACTAACGCACCCAGCAACGCGGCGCACAGGTGCATCGCCTCGAACGGACGGCGGTCCGCGTTTGACGGTGTCTGACATCTCATCCCCCTGGATCATCGTTGAACATCTGCGACCCGCATGCCGCCCCCTCACAGACCACATGCCGTCAGCGGATCATCAGCCAGAACGCCCGCCGCGCCAAATGCGGCAGGCCATGCAAAATCCGAAATTTCGTATGGAACGACAGCTCAGCGCTTCGATGACCGCGTTTCGGTCAGGAACGCCGCGGCGTCCCACGCCGTCTGTCCGGCTTCGATCATCGGCAGGCGGCCGGCGCCGCGATACTGGATCAGCGTGACCGGCGTATTCGGTGCAACAGTGCTGCGACGTCGCGGCCGATCTGCTCCGGCAGCACGACGCCATCCGCACCCCACTGCAGCAACAACGGCCGGCGCAGCCGCGCATACAGCGCCTTTACGTCCGTGCTGTCCCAGAAACGGTATTGCGCCTGGATGTAGGTCGACTCGGTCGCGCGCGCGCCGACGCGGTTGTTCAGCTTCCAGTAGCGGTCGATCAGCGCATCGTCGATGACGGCATCGTTCGCGATGATGTCGCGCAGGAAGGCCTCGTAGAACGCGCGTGACTGGACCGGCGCGGTGGCGCGATCCGCCGTCGCGGCCGCGATCAGCGCCGGCGACGGCGTACGCGGCGGCGGCCGTCCCGCGGGCAGCGTCGAGACGATGACTCGATCGATCCGCTCCGGATGGTCGATCGCAAAGAGGACGGCGACCAGCGCGCCGTTCGACGTGCCGCCGATGTGCACCCGCTCGAGGCCCAGGTGATCGAGGAAACGGCCGACGAGTTTCGCGGCCCGCTGCGAGCTGTACAGGTTCTCCGGGTCCGGCCCCGACAGGCCGTAGGGCGGGAAATCCAGCCGCACGATGCGGAAGCGATCGCGCAGCCGCTCGACCCAGGCGTCCCACATGTGCAGGCTGCCGAGGTGGCCGTTGATCAGCACCAGCGTCGGGCCGCGGCCCTCGTCGCGGTAATGGATGCGGACGCCGTCGATGGTCACGAACATCGACGGTCGCGCCGCGTACTCGGCGATCAGTTCGGCGTCGGAGAACAGGCGGTCCGCGGGCATCGCCGCCGTCGCGGCGCAACCCAGCACCAGGGCCATTGCGCATCGGGTCAGGATCTTCATACGCTGGACCCTAGCGCAGACCCGCGCGGAACAGAAGAACCCACATGCCACATGCCGTCGTCACGGGCGCTTCGCAGGGCCTCGGCCGGGCACTGCTCGATGCCTTCCTCGAACAGGGCTGGAACGTCAGCTTCTGCGCCCGGCGCAGCGAGCGCGTCGCGGCGATCTGCGCCGAACTCGCGGCCTTCGGGCCATAACGCGCGCTGGGGCGTGGCGGACATCACCCAGCCCGCCGACCTCGAGCGCTTCACCGCTGCACTGACGCAGCGCTTCGGCGCCGTGACCACCACAACGCCGGCTAGCGCCCATGCGGCGGTCGCTTCTGCGACCTGCCGGTCGAAGAGTTCAGCCGGATGCTGCAGACCAACCTCGCGGGCACCGCGGCGGCGAGCCGCGCGGCGCTCGCGCTGCTGCGCGCGCAGGGTCGCGGCGCACTCTACAACGTGGTCGGCGCCGGGGCCGATGGCGCCTACGTGCCCGGCATGGTCGGCTATGGCACGACCAAAGTCGCGCTGCAGTACCTGACCGCCGGGCTCGCGCGCGAGCACGAGGGCACGGGCGTCATCGTCGGCAGCATCAGTCCGGGGCTCGTACTGACCGAGGCCGTCACGCGTAACATGGCATTGATCCCGCCCGCGCAGCGCGCGCCGCGCATCGCGTACATGAACATCATCGCGGAGTTGCCGATCACGAGCGCGCGCTGGATCGTCGCTGAAACCACGCGCAACCAGCGCAATGGCGTGCGCCTGAATTGGCTGACGAAGCAGAGATTGCTGTGGCGCAAGCTGACCGCGCGGATCGCGCCGCGCGACGTCGTCGCGCAGAGCGGCATCGCTTGACCGCGCAGCGCGCGGCTCAGCCGATATCCGCCTGCGCCTTGAGGCCCTCGACCGTGTAGCTCTTCATGTGCGGCGCACCGGCGACGCGTTCGACCAGCGCCTTGCGCTCGCGCTCGAGTTCCGCGGCGAGCTCGCCGGCCGGCACGAACTCGTGGATCTCCTGCCGCTGCAGCACCTGCTTCTGTTCGAGCAGGTGCTCGAGCACGGTCACGCGATCGCGCAGGATCCACAGCTCGGCCATCAGCTCGCTGTTCATCCGCACGAGGTCATCGAGTTCTTTCTGGCCGAGATACGGACGCTCGGGGCGGTCGACGGTACGCATGGTTGAGCTCCGCTCAGGCCGGCTTGCGGCCGCGGGTGACCCAGGGGTAGCCGCGCTTCTCGAGCGCGTACTCCTCGACATCGACGAAGCCGGCGTCGCGCATCATCTGACCGAAGTTCGCGCTCGATGACGCACTGAAGTAAGGCTCGGCGCGGTTGTCGGTGTCCCAGTCGAGCACCACGGCCTGCAGCGGCGCGACGCCGCGGAACGGCGGCGGATCGTTGATGACCATCTCGCCGCCCGGCGTCAGGATGCGGTACATCTCGCGGATCACCTTCTCGGTGATCGCCGGCGGCATCTCGTGGTGCAGCGCGTAGGAGATCACGCCGTCGACGCTGTTGTCGGCTTCGGCGACGTTGCAGGCATCTTCCTGCCGGAACGTGATGTTGAGGCCCATCAGCTCGCTGATGAAGTGCCCGTTCTTCAGCAATGCCGGCGACAGGTCGCCGCCGATCAGCTCGGCATCGGGGAACTGCTGCCGGCAGGCCGACAGCGTCGTCGCGCCGCCGCAGCCGGGTTCGTAGATGCGCTTCATGTCGCGCTTGCGGAACTGCTCGACGACGCGCGAGCGCTGCGAGCGGATGTCGCCACCCGAGTCGACGGCAGCATAGCCGCCCAGCGCGAAGACATAGGGACCAATGCCGGCCATGAACATCGGCATCGCGAGGTCGTAGGTGTCCCAGCCACCGGGCTCGAGGTGCCACTCGACGCCGTCGTACCAGCTCGGTATCTCGAGGTCGGGGTTCAGCTGCAGGCGCGAGTGGTCCTTCGGCGCCTTGGCCGCGACCAGCCCTTCCCACTGCGCGCGGCGCGCCTCGACGGCCGGGATCGCGCGCAGGTAGTTCTGCTCGGCGACCCAGCGCTGGTAGAAGCGGTTGTAGCGATACGCCTTCGAGCGCTCCGCGACGTCGCGCGCGCGGTGGATGCGCTCCTGCCAGACATGCGGCCGGGCATCGGACTTGAATTCCTGTTCGAACGCCGCGGCCTCCGGTTGTGCCGCGAAGTCGGCCTCGGCTTCATCGCGCAGCTGCGTGCTCGCGAACTGCTGCAGGGAACCCAGGAACTGCAGGCCGGCACGGCCACGCTGCTTCAATGTGATCATTTCGCACTCCCGCGAGCATCGAGCTCGCTCCAGAACTGCCGCACCGACGCATTCAATTCGTTCGGCGCCTCGAGCGGCAACAGCCTTCCGGCCGACTCTATCCTGACGACCCGGGCATCGGGAAGCTGTGCCGCAAGCCGCTCAGCCCCCTGGACCGTCAGCACCGAGTCGCCCCGTCCCACGGGGACCATGACCGGCAGCTTGAGCGCACCCGGCAACGCCGCGGCGCCGCCGAATTCTGTCGTATTGAAGAACGCGACCAGGGACTCGTACGGCGTCTGCTCGATCATCGTCTTGTAGCGCGCCCTCGCCATCAGGCTGGCCTGCGGACCGACAATGTACTCGTTGAAGCGGCGGAACAGCGCGTCCTTGCCTTCGATGACGACATTCCGGGCGTTCTCGGCGCGATAGCGGGCGGTCGCGGCATCGAGCGAACCGGAGCCAAAGCCCGTGCTGATCAGCACCATCGAGCGGAACCGCGCCGGATTCTTCAGGTAGGCCGCCGCGGCGATGTTGCCGCCCGCGCTGAGCGCGACGACATCGACCGGACCCTTGACGCCGACGCGGTCGAGGAATTCGAGCAGTTCGTCGGCATACCCGTCATGGTCGACCTTGTCGCCACGCAGCGGCGACGAAAACCCGAAGCCGGAAAAATCCGGCGCGAGGCAGCGCCGTGTTTCGCAGAGGCCATCGAGCTGGTCCAGCCACAGCCGCGAGTCGATCAGCAGTGCATGCACGAACAGCACCGGACGACCTGGCCCGCATGTCGGTAGAACAGCGTCGTCTTCGCCAGGTCGACCGTGGCCGTGCGGACCGGCGGCGGCGCCGCTGCGGCCACTGACATGCACGACAAGGCAGCCAGCGTCGCCAGCGCCGCACGTATCCGGATATTCGGAACTCTCATCGATCTGCTCCCCACGCCGCGATGCGGTCAGCGATGTTGCGCGCGACGTTCGCATGGAACAAGGCGACGTCGGCCAGATGATAGTTGCCCGGCACCATCGCCAGCGCGCTGAATGGCGCGGGTGGCTCGGGCGCAGCCAGCAGCGCGCCGTCGACGCAGCGCGCATCGACGAGGCCCGCGACCGGCGGCATCAACGCACCGGCACGCGGATCGAACAGCGTCGCACCGAGATTCTGCGCCGCGGGCACCGCGACCTCGTCGGCCCGCCAGCTCAGCGGATTGGTGCACTGGATCGCCTGCGTGCCACCCGCCTGCATCAGCGCCGCGAAGCGCGCGCGCGTGCCGCCGCGCCACTGCGCGAGGCCCGTGAAGCGGTCCGTGAACGTCGACCAGGTCGCGATGCAGCGCGTCTGCGTCGGCGTCGTGCAGGCCGTGATGTGCCGCAGCGTCTGGCCATACAGCGCCATCGGCACCGGGATGCCGACGACATAGGCCGCGACGAGTCGCTTGCGCAGCGCCGGGTCGCGCTCGATGACGTCGGTGACCAGCGTCTGCGTGTGCAACGCGCCCTGGCTGTGGCCGAGGATCACGAACGGCCGTTCGCCGATCTCCTCGAGGAACTGCCGGAACGCCGCGCGCACGTCGAGGAACGCGAGGTCATAGGCCTGCGGCGTGTTGCCGAGCGCGAGCAGCGACGCTTGCCGGTAGCGCGGCGCCCACCAGTCGCAGCAGGATTCGAACACCGAACCCTGCCCGGCGACGACGGCATCGACGCCCGGCACCACATCCGGCGCATCATGCGGCGCATTCCACCACTCGCGGCCGCCATAGGTCGTGTGGTGGATGTAGAACGCCGCGGCCTGGGTCGCCGTGCCCGTGCGGGTCGCGCCCTGTGCGGGTCGGTGCGCCCACGCCGACGCCTGCGTGTAATCCGGCGCCGGCGGCGCGAGCAGCGCGCTGAACGCGGGCGCCTTGTCGGCCGCTGGCGCGGCGGCGGCGATCAGGCCATTGAGGAAGGCCGCGTCGTCCCACTCCATGCGCACTTCGCCCTGGCGCACCACGACGAGTTCGCGGCTCGGCACCACGTAGACGCGCTGCCCGCCGCGGCCTTCGAGATAGAACACATCGTCGATCGCGAACGGCGCCGACATCGGCAGGCCGCGCGCCGGGTTGCGGCTGTCCATCATCCGCACGCGCGAGTAAGGACTGCCGCGCCAGATCTGCTGCATCGCGAAGTTCGGCGCGAGCGGCGAAGGTGCCGTCAGTTGCAGGAAGGTGTCGAGCGGCAGCACCGTGCGGCCGTCGAGGCTGCCGTGCTTCGACAGCATCAGCCCGACGCGCAACCAGTCGCGCGGCCGCGCCTGCAGGCAGCAGAACACCTGCGCATTGCCGTTCGGGCGATCGAGCCGCACGCGCGCCGCGCCACCACCCAGCGGCTGCCACAGGCGCTCGCGCAGGTAATCGGCGTAGCGGCGACCCGTCGCGCGCTCGAGCACGAACTGCAGCAACTGGGTCGCCGCATAGTGCGAGCGGAAGTGCTCGCCGGGCGCCGATTCGCGCGGCAGCGCGAACAGGTAGTCCTCGATGCGGCTCGTGATGAACATCTGGTAGCCCGGATTGCCCCAGGCTTCCTCGTAGCGCGGCTCGCCGAGGCCGGTCTGCATGTACAGCACGTCGCGCACCGTGATCGCACCGCGCGGATCGCGCCGCCAGCGCGGGATGAAGCGCGACATCGGGTCGTCGAGCGACAGCTTGCCGTCGGCGACCGCAGCCATCGTCAGGATCGCCGCGAGCGGCTTGTGCAGCGACTGCGAATCGAGCTGGCGATCGGGGCCGAAGCCTTCCTTGTAGTGCTCGAGCTGGATCACGCCGCGGTGCGCGACGATCAGGCCATAGCTGTTGAGCTGGACCGCGTAGTCCCGCGCCGCGTCGAGCGCTGCCGCCGGCAGCGTGCGCTCGGACTCGGACGCGACGCGCAGCGGCGCACCCTCGCCTTCGCCGATCGGCACCGTCGGCGTGAACCAGTCGACCGCCGCGACCGGCTCCTTCGGTGACTTCTGGTGGCGATCCCAGGCGCGCGGATCACTGCGCGGCGTGGGCGCCGCTGGCGCGGCGTCGGCGGCCGGGGCGGCGGCGCCGCCCGGCGGCGCGGCGCTCAACAGGATGCCGACCGCTAGCAGCGCTGCCGCGAACCTCATGGCTTGCGCTGCTCCTTCAGGATGCGCTTGTAGTCCGCGATGTCGTCGTAGAACGGACCCCAGTTCTTGATGTCGAGCACCTGCGGCGTGAAGCGCTCGAGGCTCTTCAGGATTTCCTTCGGCAAGGCTTCGGGGCCGGAGATCTTGCGGCCGACACCGCGCCCGAACGTGCGTCCCGGCCGGCCCGCCATGCCCATCCACGGCGCCCACGAGACGAGGTTCGTCAGCGTGATGTTGGTCGGCGCACTCGCGACACCGGGATCGAGGATCGTGTCGATCGGGCTCATGTGCGAGTAGTGCGAATCCCAGTGGAACAGCTTGCCCGGGCTTTCCTTCGGGAATTCCTCGGGCTGGAACGGCGACGGGAACACGAAGGCCGACTTCGTGTTCGCGACCAGCGTGTCCTCGATCGTCTCGACCATCATCGGCTTGGGCTTCACCGTCGTTTCGGCACCCGCGATGATGCCGTCGACCCCGAACTCGACGTTCAGCGGACCGGCGCGGAACTGGTGCACCTCGCGACGCTCCTTCGTGAACGGGTTTTCCCATTCCGTCAGCGGTTCGTAGGAGTCGAACACCGTGTACGGACCGGCCTCGAACACCTGCACCGCATGGTTGCCGTTCGGCAACTTGCGCCAGACGTTGACCGAGTAGTTGTTCAGCGAGAAAAACGGCACGAGGTTGCCGCCATGGTCGTAGCCCCAGATGTGCAGGCGCACGAAGGTGTGCACGGGGCCATCCTCGAGCGTGCCGCGCATCTTGACCTGCGCCTTGAAGCGCTCCTGCGGGTCGTTGAAGTCGATGTTGCCTACGCGCTTCGGCTTCGTGCCGGCCTCGAGCTGCGTCGAGGCGAGCAGCGATCCGGCCAGGATGCCGAGGCCAGCGCCTGCCGACAGCAGGCTGCGACGGGTGGTCGTGTCGTTCAAGGTCCTTCCTCCGGCGCGGACGGCGCGCACAGCGGACGAAACTACACCAACGACATTTGGACCGCATCGGACCGATGGCCGCGCGCCGGTCACTGTTGCAACGCGCGGCCCGCTTGCGCCACGACCGCCGATCGGCTCAACTAGCTGGCGATTCAGGGGGCATGATGAACAGCACCAGCGCCATTCCGGCCGCATCCGACATTGCGGATACGCCACGCATTCCCTTGGGCCTGCGCGCGTCCTGGGGCATCGGCTCCTTCGGCACCATCACCTACCTGAATGTCGTCACGGCGCTCGTGATGGTCTACCTGACGACCATCATGAAAGTGGAGCCGGGCGTGGCCGGCGCCATCGTGTTCGCCGCCCGCCTGGTCGACGCGCTGCTCGACCCGGTCATGGGCTGGGTCACCGACCGCACGCGCACGTCGATCGGGCGTCGCCGGCCCTGGCTGCTCGCCGGCGCAATCGTCTGCGGCCTCGGTCTGCCGCTCGTCTATTCGCAGCACAACCTCGAGCTCGGCGTCAGCGCGTCGTTGACCGCGCTGATCGTGCTGATCTTCTATTCGATCGGCTTCACGATGTTCAACGTGCCCTACCTGACGATGCCGGTCGAAATGACCCAGGATCGCATGCAGCGGCTCGGGCTCATGAGTTACCGCTCGGTATTCATGATGCTGGGCGCGGTGGCCGGCAGCGCTGGCGCGCCCGTGCTGGTCGAGAAGCTCGGCCGGGACGCCGATGCGTTCCAGACGCTCGGCTACGTGACCGGCGCCGTCGTGTTCGCGGCGATGCTGGTCACCTTCCTCGGGACCCGCGGCGCCCATGCACCGGATACCGATGCGGCCTCGCTGCGCGTGCCGCTGCGGGAACAGGCACAGGCCGTGATCGGCAACCGGCCGTTCATGATGATGGTTGGCATCAAGGTACTGCAGTTCTTCGCGCTGTCCGCCGAAGGTGCGACATCCGCGTTCTTCGTCATCATGGTGCTGAAGCGCGACCTGTCGCTGATGTCGATACTCGCGGTCGCGACGATCGGCAGCACCATCGCCTGCATCCCGTTGTTCCGCTGGCTCGGTCGCCGCATCCCGAAACGCACGGGCCTCGCGATCGGCATGGTGGGCGTGATCCTGACCACGCTGACCTGGCTGTTTGCGACGCCCGAGACGCCGAACCTGTTCTACATCCTGCGCGGCATCGCGATGGGTGCATTCGGCTCGGCCTTCCTTCTCTATAGCCAGGCGATGTGGCTCGATACCATCGACCACGATCGCGAACGCACCGGGCTGCGCCGCGAAGGCCTGTACACGTCGGTGTATGTCTTCATCGAGAGACTGGGCTACTCGCTCGGCCCACTCGCGCTCGGCGAACTGCTGCAGGCGATGCATTTCAACAAGAACCTGCCGCTCGAACAGCAGCCGGCCACGGCCGAAGTGGCCGTGCTCGTCGCGCTCGTCGGCATCCCCGTCTGCGCGTATCTCGGTGGCCTGCTGTTCCTGTGGTTCTATCGCATCGAGGAGAAGCTGGACCGATGACGGCACCGGCCGTCCACGGCGGCTGGCATGAAGCCGTCGTGTGCGTGCGCGACATCGATCGCTGGATCGGCGCGCTCGACACGCTGTTCGGCTGGCAGGTCGCGCTGCGCGGCGACATCGACCCTCGCCTGCTCGCCGCCTGGCATCTGCCCGCGGGCACGCGCGGCCGCGATGCCGTGCTTGGCAATCCGGACGACCCACCGCGTTGCGTGCGGCTCGTGCAGCTCGCCGGCGTGCCACAGGTCGAGGTCCGCTCGAGCGGCAACCACTGGGACACGGGTGGCCTCTTTTCGCTGCTTGCCTACGTGCGGGATGTCGACGCGACGTTCGCCGCGGCGCAGGCGCTGGGCTGGAGCGCTTTCCACGATCCCGTCGACATGGAGTTCGGCGCGCGCGTGCTGCGCAACGTCGTGCTGCGGGCCTGGGACGGCGTGGCGTTCGGGCTCTATCGGGTGCAACAGCCCGCGTCGCCCGAACCGGCGTACGCCAAGGCCGCGATGCCGTTCAACGGCCAGCAGTCGGTGCGCGATCGGCCCGGCGCGCGAGTTCTATCGCGACGTGCTCGGCTGGACGGCATGGTTCGACGGCGTGACCCATCTGACCTGCAACAACTTCGGCATGCCCGAGAACTTTGTCGGCCGCATGCCGAAGAACGTCATCATCGCCGCGGGCGGCGACCCCTCGCCCGGCGTGTTCGCGCAGGGCCAGGTCGAGCTGGTCGAGTGGGTCGATTTCAGGGGTGGCGACTACGCCGCGCGCGCCGTGCCGCCCAACCTCGGCATCGTCGCGCTGCGCGTGCCCGTGCCGGATGCCGCCGCACGGGCGCGCGAAATCGTTGCGCGGGGCGGCCAGCTGTGGAGCGAGCCTGCACGCGCCGCGATCGCACCTTATGGCGAGGCCGTGCTGTTTGGCGTGCGCACGCCGGACGGCGCGCTGATCGAGTTCTTCTCCGCCGCCTGACGAATTTCTGGCGATTCGCAGCAGTTGCGGAGCTGGTCCGGCGCAGCGCGGCGCAGCATCGTCCACGGCATGCGCCCGCGCCCTCGCATTCCGCTCGAAGCCATCGCCGCCGTCGCGCTCGCGCTCGTGCTGGGCTGCAGCGATTCCGCCCTGGCCGCCAGCGTCATCGTGTACCAGTGCTCACGCGACGGCGTGCGTGCGTTCAGCGATCGCCCCTGTGGCATGGATGCGCAGCCGCAACGCGTGGAATCCGCCCCCTCCGCCACAGTGGCCGCAGTCGAGCCGCCGGGAACCACCGCGACGCCGGCAGCGAGGCAACGCGCGACCCGGCACGCCGCACCGGCGGCGAAGCCGAATTCGACCACGCCGCGCGGCACGGCCGCGCAGTGCCATGGTCTGAAGAACGACATCGACGCCATCGACACCCGCATGCGCCTCGGCTATCGCGGCAAGGAAGGCACGAGACTGCAGGCGCGGCGCGATACCGCCGTCGAGCGCTATCGCGCCCTGCGCTGCAACACGACCGCCGTGCGCCCGCCGCCGTCCACGCGGTAGACAGCGACCGCGGATCGCAGCCCCGCGCCGCAGCACCTCACTACGATCGGCCCAACCGCTCCGGAGGTGCCGCATGCGCGCATGGATCATGACCGCTTCGCTGCTGATCTGCCTCGTGACCGCCGCGACGGCGGCCATCGAGACGACGGGGCAAGGGACTCGTCCCGCGCGCAAGCTCGGCCAGTACAGTGGCTTCGAAGGTCGCGAGCGCGAGCTCGGGCTCGCGGTCGCCGCCGCATTGCGCACGCTGCAACCGACCGGCGCAAGGCCGGGCGCGATCGACCCGCGCGTCGATTTCACCGGGCGGGAAAACATGCTCGGCGGCGCGATGACCCAGGTCGTGCGCACGCTGAACCACAACCAGGGCTACCAGCACGAGATGAACGACGCGTTGGTCAAGATGACGCTCGACCACATCATGTTCGCGAAGCGCCACGGCATGCTGCGACAGCTGATCGAAGACGACATCCTGTCCCAGCGCCAGCAGCTCGAGCGCGTCGCGCGGTTGATTGAGCGCGGTGGCAGCCGCGATCTTGCGCTCGTTGCGATCTTCGAGCAGACCGCGTGTTTCTTCCAACTCGTCGATCGGCACGAGCGTGCGCCCGGCCGTGTGTCGTTCCGCTCGCCTTACGGCACCGTGCTGCGCGAGACCACGCGCATGCAGATCCACGACCTCACCGAGCAGGAAATCCACGAAATCTGGACGATGCCGCGCATGCAGGCCTACGCGCAGGTGCTCGGCGTCGAACTCGAAATCACGCCGTGGCGCGAAGACGGCGTGGTCACCGTCAGCGTCAAGGGCGGCGTCTAGGGGTCAGTCCAGCACTGGCACGTCAGCGGCGGACATAGCCGATCCCATCGAGCCACAGTGCCGTCTTCGGATCGTTAGGATCGGCCACGAGGATGCGACTCTCGATGCGGCCGTCGTCCCAGCGCATGCGTAGCGTCAGACCATCGATGTCGTAACGACCAATACGATCCAGCGCAGTGCCCGCGGTGACGGTCGAGATATCCCCTGCCTGCGAAGTCGAGCCGACGCCGCCACCACGCGTCACACGCCCGTCTGGCGTGAACGCGTACTCGCTGTACGCCGTGACCGAGTCCGTACCGCCCATCGCAAGGTTGCCGACGCCCTTCAGCGATCGGTAACGACCGTCGAGCCGGAAGCCCGCCGGCAATTTCGCGTAGGTCGTCTGGAAGTGCAGCTTGCGCCACTCGCGTGCGCCGCCCTTGCCCGGCATCTCAAGCTGCAATTCGCCGCCTGTTCGACGCCAGCGGGTCCAGGCCTTCGCGTGCGCGCCGCGGTGCGCCTCCAGGCCATCCGGATCAGCGAGCCCCTCGACATCGAGCAGCACATCGCCGTTGCGGAACAGCACGACCGGGAAGATGCGCGTCGTCAGAAAGCCACCGACCCCCATCGTCATGCGCGAGTGGAAGCCAAAGGCGTCGATCTCGGCGAGTAGCCCGGCCGTGTCGGCCGCCCGCGCCGGTGGAGGCACGAGCGAGATGGCAAACAGGAGCAGCAAGACCGGAAAAATGCGCATGACAACCTGACCCCGGACAGCGCCGCCACACGTTATTGATGGTGGGAGGACACCACAATGCTGCCACAACCCGAGATGAACACCCGGAAGATCGCCGTGGAACCGATCGCCGACGACTAGACGGGGTCCGCAAGTCCGTCGGCAGGCCTTGAACTCCGCGCCACCTGGCGCAACAGTAGGTCCTCAACCCGAGGACCTCCCCATGGCCAACGGCTGGGCCGGTGACGGCGCCGTGCAGGAACAGATCGATGCCACCGTCAAGGATGGCATCCGTCGCGCGCAGAGCAAACTCGCGGGCGGTCCGTCGCTGACCCATTGCGAGGCCTGCAACGCCGCGATCCCCGAGGCGCGCCGCGCGGCGTTGCCCGGCGTGCGGCTGTGCGTGCCCTGCCAGGAAGCCGAGGACCGCGAGGCCGCGACGTTCGCCGGCTACAACCGCCGCGGCTCGAAAGACAGCCAGCTTCGCTGAAGCGCTGCATAGTGATCTGCTAGATTGCGTCGATGGACGCAATCGAGTTCTGGCGCTGGGCGCACATCCTGCTGTTCGTGTTCTGGCTGGGCGCCGACGTCGGCGTGTTCCTCTGCGGCTCATGGTCACGGCGCGAGGATCTCAGCGTCGAGCAGCGGATGATCCTGCTGCAGGCCTCAGCGGTCGTCGATCTGTGGCCGCGAGTCTCCGCGGCGTTGATGCTGCCGGTTGGCCTCATGCTCGCGCGCAACTGGATCCCGACGCTCGACGGTGCCTGGGTTGCGGCGAGCTGGGTCGTGGCCATCGTGTGGCTCGTCCTGATGTTCGTCGGCATGCGCCACATGGGCAAACCGCTCGGCGCCACGCTGCAGCAGGTGACCAACGTGCTGCTGGTCGTGCTCAGCATCGTCTGCTTCGCGGGCGGCTGGATGTGGCTGCAGTCCGAGTACTCGCCCGGTGCATGGCTCGCCGGCAAGCTCGCGCTGTATGGCGTCGTCTGCCTGCTCGCGATCGGCATCGACCTGATGTTCCGCCCCGTCATCCAGGGCTTCATGCTGCTGCCCGATGCCGCGCAGCGCACGCAGGCGAATCAGGTCATCCGCGCGGGCATGAACCGCACGCTGATGGTCGTCGGCGCGCTCTATGCAGTGCTCGTCGTCGCGAGCTGGTTGGGGGTTGCAAAACCTGCCTGACCACTCGATCAGTGCGTGGCGGACGGACAGCTTGCGCCGAACAGCAGCGGAGCCCCGAACGCACCCAGCTGGAAAACGAACGACAGACCGAGAAACGCGACCCCTTGCAACGAGGCGAGCGCATTCTCGGGGTTCGCGGCTTTCATGCGCGCTGCGCCCAACGCCTGGTTGCCCCGCCACAGCGATGAGAACACGACCCAGACCGACAGCCCGAGCCCCGTCGCCTGGAAGTAGCTGTTGGCGAGCATGATCGAGCCGAGGAAGCCCGAGCCCAGACCTAGGAAAGTCAACCACTGGGCGAGGGATTGCAGTTGATCGCAACTCATCAGAGCGCTCTATAGCAAACCATCGTCGTCGTCCTGCACCAGCGCGGAAACGACCAGGATGCGTCCGGACGGATCTTCAGATGCGTAGATCAGATGCCCGCATGCACGCGTGTAGAGCGGGCCACCGGAGTTTCGCCAAGGGCGCAGGTCCTCGAGCGCGAGTGCCCCTCTTCGAATGTTGGCGAAGGCCTCGGTCAGGCAGTCCGCAATGTCGTTCCCGAGCACCCCGAGGTAGCCGAGTGCATCCGACTCACACTTAACGCGCTCGTAGGGTGCCGGCATATTCCGCGCCCGCGACGCTCACGTCCGCATATCCATCCACCTTGCCGCGCGAGACGCGTTCGTGCACTTCGGCCACACGCAAGGCCGCATCCGGATTGGCTGCGAGCTTTGCAAGCGCGCGCAGGGCGCGATACTCGGCCACCGGCATGACGACCGCGAGCGGCTGGCCATTGCGCGTCAGCACAGTGCTCTGCGCGTCTTCGGCGACGTCGCCGATGATGGCGCGCGCTTCGCTGATGGGCAGGAACTTCATGGCTTCGGTCACCTCGTTGAAGGCATTGTACGAGATCTTGTACAATATTCGTATCTATTTGATTGTAAAAGCTTAATGAATGCGAGCACACGGGCCACTCGGCCTCAGCAGTGCCGCTAACGCTCCAGCGCCAGCCCCCACTCCGTCACGTCGCGGCCATCGCCCAGCCATTCGTCGAGCCACTGCTCGACGGCTTCCTCCGACTGCGCCGCCACGCCGATGCGGCGCGTCGTCTGCCACGGCGCGGGTCCGCCGTCATGGTCGTGCGATTCATGCGGACGCCCTTCGCTGCAGGCCTTGCAGATCACCCGCACGCTCGCGGTCCAGTCTTCGGCGTCACCACCGCCCGCCCGCGCGATCTGCTCGAGCGCGGCGATGTCGTGCGGACCGGCCGCGACGGCTTCTACAACGAAAGTCGAGAGCGGCGACGGCTCGAACAGCTCGAGCACGTTGAACACTGGACGCTCGCGCCCGTTTGAGTCCAGGCGGTAGCCCATCGGCGCGCCGTCGTGCAGCACCACGTCGTGCCAGGCGAAGCCGGACTCCGGGAACGGGATGTTGTCGATGCACAGGCGCACGGGGCAGACGCGCCGACCCCACACCGTTTCGCCGTCGCCATCCGGATCGAGCCGAACCACCGCGCGGCCGAAGCTTCCGTTGATCGCGCCCTCGCCGGCCGGCATGTCGATGCCGACCCGTGCCCAGCATGCGCGCGCGGTAACCCAGTCACGCAGCGCGGTCGCGGCGATCGCGAGGTTCCAGTTCGCGGCCTCCTCGCTCGGGTCGACCTCGACCGAGCGCTTATTGAAGCGGAACGACTCGGCCCAGGCGCTCTTGTACTTGTAGTACAGCCCGACGTTGTACAGCGTGTCGGCGCGGCGCATGTCGAGCGCAAGCGCCGCCATGTACTTGGCGAGCGCGCCGTTTTCATCGCCGGCGTCGGAGAGCGCGGCGCCTTCGTCGTGGAGGGATTGGGCGTCGATGCGGCGTTGCGCGTCATCCATTCCCGCCGTCACTCCCGCCAGCTGTCGCCGGGCATGATGCGCGTCGAGTTTATCGATTTTCGATAACTTCGATAAACTCGGTCAAATTCGCCGCTGTTCAATTCCCCCGCACCGCCTCAAGCGAGCGCGCAGTCGCCCAGTCGCTCCCGCAGATACTCGGGAGCCAGGTCCAACCCGTTACCCCAAACGACTGTGTCGTTCTCTACCCGGACGTCGGCGAACAGGGCCGGATCCTGCAGCTCCCGGACAATCGTCCGGTGGTCCTCCCGGAACAGCGACCCCAGATCGGCGACGCCCTCAATGCCGTCAGAGAAGCGCAACCAAAGACGGTAGGGCTGCAACGGGCGCGCTTCGACGATCCAGTACATGCTCGTTTCAGGCGAGAGGTTCGATGCGTTCAACCTTACCCTCCTCGCGGATGAGTATCCAGTTGCGACTCAGCGCCGCACCGCCATCCCCCGCACCGCGTCCAGCACCACGCGCATCGCGCGGCAGTCGTCCTCGTTGTAGTCCAGCAGTCGCTGGCGCAGGGCCGGGTCGCGCTCGCGCGCCCACTGGTCGTACCACTCGATCGACGATGCGCCGGACGGGTCGGTATCCCGCCACGCGAAGCCCAGGTACTTCGCCAGCGTCTTCACGGAGAAGTCGGTGGTCGGCCACTCGGACCCGCCGCGCACGATGTCGTAGTACAGGTCGAGCGAGCGCGGCAGCGCGAACAGCGCATTGACCTCATCGACGGTGCAGATGCCCGGGTGCTTCTCGGCGAGCTTGCGGTACTTCGTGCGCTCGTGCTTCGAGTAGTAGACGACGAGCGCATCTGCATGCTGCTGCATCAGGCGCCACGCGCGCTCGAAGGCCGCGCGCTCGGCAGCGTCGGTGGGCTCTTCGGCCCAGATCGCCTCGTAGCGCTCGGTCGCGTTGTCGCCGTGCTCGCGGATCACGAAGCCGTGCAGATAGACGATGTCGCGCAGTGGGTCGTCTTCGATGTCGAAGTACAGCTCGACCACCGGCCGCGGCAGGTGATCCACCGGCGCGGTGAGATAAGGCCGCGCCGCAGCGCCCGCGCGATGCAGCCGCGCCCGCGCCTGGAACTTGCGCAGCATGTCGGGGCCGATGCCGGGGAACTCGGTCTTCTTCTTGTGGATGAAGCGCTGCACTTCGGCGGCCGCGAGATCCGCCACCGTGCCGAACTGCGCCGCGAGCGCATCGCGCCGCGAGCGGCCGAGCTCGGGCAGCAGCGTGAGGTCGTCGGCGCGTTGCACGTCGTCACGACACACGCTGCGCCAGACGCAGAGCTTGCAGACGCTCGCGAGCGCCGGCGTCGTGATCGGCGCGTCGCGCGGTGCGGCCAGCGCCGCGCCGACCGCGCGGCGCGTCTCGAGATAGGCCGCCCAGAGCGTGTCGTCGGGATCTTTGCCGCGCGGCGCGTGCAGGTCGTAGCGCGTCTCCGTGCCGCGCACGTCCCAGATGTAGCCATAGTCACCGGCGGACAGATCCAACCGTCGCAGCAGATCGGTGTATAGCGCGATCTGCACGCCGTAGCGCAGTTTCGGCTTGCCGTCGTCGTCATCGTCGTCCGCGAACTCCGACGCCGCGCCCGACTTGATGTCGATCGCGACGTACTTGCCCTGCGGTCCTTCGCGACGCAGCAGGTCGGGCTCGCCGAGCAGACCGTCGGCGGACAGTCGCCCCGAGTAGATCAGCGCATCGCCCCGCGCGAGCGCCGCGCGCGTCGCGGCTTCCTTGTCGTCGCCCGACAGCGCCGACAGATCGGTGAACGGCAGGCCGAGACCCGCGATGACGTCTTTCTCGAAGCGCGTGCCGCGCTCCCACAGCAACTGGATGAACGCGTTCGGCGCGCCCCGGAGCTGCGGATCCGCGAACGCATCCATGCTGACGCGGTGCGGGCAGGTCAGGTGGTTGTAGAGGTGGGAGGGGGTGATGGGGGTCATGCTGTCGGATTCCGTTCGCATGCCTTCCGCATTCAAGCGATCAACCATCGGCTGAGGCATGCGACGACGCATCGCCCCGTTGCATACGGACAGGCGTCAGCACGATCTGGCCCTCGCGCACCCGCACATCGAAGTACTCCACAGGCCCCAGCGCCTGCACCACGGCCTTAGGAAGAGTCAGTTGATTCTTGGACGTCAGCTTGGCAAGCATGACATCACCCGGATGTACGAATTCCTTACGCTAGTGAACATCACGAGATTGGCGCGATACGCCTGAATCGAAGGAGTCAGCGCAGCATTGCCTGCAGGCCCATCATCGCCGCGAGCAGGAAGGTCATTATTGCGCTGAGCTTTTTCAAGAGCCGACCCTCAAGCTCCGTCTGCGTCGCCCCAAACTCGGCTTTCAGGGCGGCAAAGCGGACTTCCAGAATCTTGTCCAACGCATCGAAGCGCTGATCAATCGAGGCGACGCGCTGATCGATTGCGGCGAAGCGCTGATCGACGGCATCGAAGCGCTGGTTCACCGCCTCGATGCCTTTCGCCATCAGTGCGTTCGTGTGCGCGAGATCCTGCTTGGTGGCCAAGTGCTGCGTCATGTCTTCCTCCAGGGCCTCTGCCGCGCGGCGCGCGGCCGGCGCCGGCACGTTAGCCTGGAGCAGAGCTTCGTAGAGGGCAAGTGATGTGTTCACGCGAACAGGTTAGGCGCGGGCGAGCAGGTTGTCGCCGTGCGTATCCGCGACGTTAGCGCAGAAACACCCAACGGGACGTTATGCGACAGACATTGCAAACGGATCAACCTCGGTCCTTGACGATCAGCGCGATCAGCAGGATCCAGAAGCTGCCCAGGGCTGTGAGCGCGAAAAGCTCGAGATTCATATTGGATTCCCACGGCTTTCTCCTGAGCTCGCTCTCGACATCGCGGATGGCGGAGGCATTGGAATCGACTCGCTGTTCGAGCGCGCGGTAGCGCTGCTCGATTGCGGCGATGCGCTGCTCCGTCATTCAAGACTTATGCTCAAGGTCCTGCTGGGTGGCGAACTGCTGTGTCATGTCTGCTCGTCCGGCTGACAGTCCACAACCAGTAGGCCACGTCACCTCGCGGGCCGGAAACGCAATCTCAGTTAAGCGACACTCGGCTGCACCGATGTCGCATAGCATCACTGCTCGCGCAAGCGCTGCAGCATCATCGCCGGCGTGAGGATCGGTATGCCTTCATGCGCGACGAGATCCAGCAGGTCGCGGTCGCCACTGATGATCGCATCGGCTTGCCCCGTCACGGCCAGTGCGAGGAACTTGTCGTCTGCCGAGTCGCGCGAAGTGCCAATCGCTGTACCAGCGTCCTCCAGCCACGACGCCAGCTCCACCAGAGCGGTCAGGAACGAGTCCCAGCTTTGCGGTTCGCGATAACGGTCGAACTTGGGTCGATCGAGTCGCGAGACCAGCTCATTGAATGTCGACTCTGACATCAGGATCTCGATCTCGAGATCCAGAACCGCATCGACGAATTGGCGCGCCGTCCCGGCAGGAGAGATCAGCGCGGCAAGCCAGACGTTGCTGTCGATGACAAGCCGTTCAACTTTCATCCGCGAGCAGCTGGTCGAGTACGTCCTCGTTCATGCCCTGGGTTGCGGCATGCTCGCCAGCACGCTGCAGCGACTGCCGCAGCCGTTCGCGCGCCATCCGCTGGCGACGCTTGTAGCTCTCGGCAGAGATCATCACGACGGACGGGCGACCGTTGCGGGTGATGCTGACGGGCTGTCGCTGGGCGGCTTCCAGTACTTCGCCAAACCGTGTCTTGGCTTCCAGGGCGGTCACGCGCTTCATAATGGTTATAATAGCTATTACAGGCAGAACAGACAATAAGGCCGCCGACTCCCAGTGCTGTCCGCGACCCGCCTCTATGGTCGCAATCTGCGACCTTAAAGCCGCAAGCTCCTGATTCTTAGGGCGAAGGACGAAGTCTTGCGGAAGGCGCTTCGCCGTCACCCCGTACAACTGCGCCAGATCGGAATCCAGCAGCACCCGCTGCCCGCGAATCACGCGGATTCGCTGCGAGACATCCAAGGAGTTCGTGCCGGTGTCGAGGCTGCTCATCCGCGCAGCATGCACCTGCGGAGTCAGCGTGCGCCTCATACGAATCGACGCAATTCGCGCACAAATCGCTCAAGCCATGGATACCCATCGCGGCAGCAACGTCTCGGGAGCGGCGCTTCGCCGCGCCCCTACCGCTCGAACAACTCCCGCCACGTCTCCCAGCGAATCCTCGCCTGGGCCGTCGACTCGACGTTGTACGGCGCATCGAGCACCGCATGCCGCCACGCCGGCACCCGCGCGCCCTGCACGACCGGGTTGTCGTCGATGAGCCAATCGCCTGCGACGAGCGTCTTGTCCTTGCTGAGGATCATGCGCCGCGTGAACGCGCGACCGAAGTGGTGCTCGATCCACTGGTACTTCTCGACGACGCAGTGCTGGTAGTCGTCGATCGGCGCGGTACAGATGCGCACGTCGAACCCCATCGCGAGCATCTCGCGCACGGCCTCGATGGAACCTTCGATCGGTTCGAGCCCACGGAAGAAGCCGGGACTCGCATGGACGCGCTCGACGTCCGCACGACGCTCGGCCGGATAGTCATCCCGCACCCGGAACGCGCGACGCTGCTCGCGCTCAACGGGCGGATGATCCGGATGCCGCGCCCGCCAGGCGCGACGAAAGCCTTCGTCGAAGTCCGCGAGCACGCCATCCTGGTCGAGCAGGATCAGCATCGACTACTGCCCCTCCGCCGCCTGCAGATCCAGTCCTCCTCCCAGTATCTCTTTCCCGTCGACAATGGCGCGCGCCTTCAGTGCGCAGGCGTGTGTAATGGGAAAGCTGACGAACTGCGCGACTGTGCCAGTGGCAATGGCACGTGAGTCACTGCCGCTTGCAGCAAGACTCTCGAGCGATTTGATGTGATCCGCCGGCAAGTCTGTCTCGAAGATGACGTCCTCGTCCCTCAACAGCTTGAACGTGACGCTCTTGGGAGGAGCCTTCGAAGGCAGCAGCAGCGAGAAGACACAACAGAGCTTGATCAGCGTGGTCGGGAACGCGGGTACAACAAGATTGCCGCCATAGACGCCGAGGTATGAAAGCTTTTGGCCCACCTCCTGCCTGACATCGTCGCAGAACATGGCGCGCAGCGAAGGCTCTGTAATCACGGCAGCTTCGCTCCGCTGAGCACAGCGTTCAGAACGACTCCCGGTTGAACTTCCAGCGCCGCCGCGATTCGCCGAAGCGTGCTGACCTGCGGATCGATATCGCCGGCTTCCACGCGGGCGATGTAGGACTGGCTTGTCCCCACGCGCATCGCCAGCTCTTTTTGCGACCAGCCTTTCTGCAGCCTGTAGTACGCGAGAGCGCGCGGCTCAGTGCCGTAGTAGTTCTCCGCGATGGCCTTTCGACCATCGGCAATGGCGACCTTGGCGGCCGGGTCCCTCTCGGCCTGCTCGACCAGCGTGTCGATATCGACGAAGTCAGCTGGAAGCGGCGCTTCAACCGTGACGGGCGCAAGCACCACCACTGGCGTGCCTCGCGTTTCGGGCACGGCGGCCAATGTGCGCCGAACCGCATCAGGCAAGGTCGAGGCGGTCGTAGACGGCGATGAGACGTTGGATGCGAGGGTGCGTGTGGTCATAGGCGATGTCCCTGGGTGGAATTCCCAGCACGTAGAACGTCTGCTGATTGCGATCGAAGGCGTAGAGCACGCGATGGCCAGCGGCCAAGCCCTTCAGCGTGAGTACCTTCACTCTCCATATGCGCTTGCCGCGCTGATGGAGTGAGACGACTCGCTGCACCGAGTAGTTGATGCTCTCATCCTCACCGAACCAGTCCTCAGCAAGCGTCTGCAGCAGCGACGGGTCCGACTTCGCCTGCTGCAGGAAAGCCAGGATGACGCCGTAGTCGGCGTACTCCCCACGAGCCTTGATGCTCTGAAGGTCATCTGCTGCGTCACGGTGGATGGCAAGGATCGGCACGATACCTTATATGGTATAGGCTCGCAATGAAGTCGGTCACGGCTCTTGGGGCGGACGGGAACCGCCGACGATTCAAGCACTTACGTACCAGCAGGACTAGCCGCCAATTCGGGTGATTTCCCCGATTTTGGCGTCGTTGGCTCGGGATTTCGCTAATTGGCACTGCCGGATTCACACCCATCCCGCGCAGCGACTCGGCATGCGCGACCGGGGACACGATCACCCGCCCGTTGCCTTCGAAAGAGATGAAGCCACGGTCGAACAGGTGATCGACGGTGGGCGTGAGCAGCAGTCCGTTCTCGCCATCGAGGCGCTCGTCGTTGCTGGAGTCGCGCCAAGGCTTGGCGTGGCTTGCGATCAGGTACTCCGGCCGATCCACCTTGGTGATGCGGCAGGCCGTCTCGACTTTCTGCACCTGCTGGCGTCGAATAACCGCAGCGTCACTGTGTTGAAGTGAGGCAATTGGCTTTTGGTCGAAGTAAGTTGATCAGCTACGTTTCAAATCTGCATCGCGGCACGTTGCCGATTCGGTATCGTAAGGGGTGTACTTGGATGGCTGACACACGAACTAGCGAGGAACGCTCGCGAATCATGCGCGCGGTGCGACAGCGGGGCACTGGTCCCGAACTGGCTGTGCGCAGATTGCTGCAAAAATCCGGATACAAATTCAGTCGAAACCGCCGCCAATTGCCAGGCTCGCCAGACATCGTGTTTGAGTCGCGCAAGAAAGTCATTTTCGTAAATGGCTGCTTTTGGCACTCGCATTCATGCCCCAAGGGGCGGCCGCCAAATTCAAGACAGCAGTACTGGCAACCAAAGTTGGCTGCAAACGTCGCTCGAGATCGAGCCAATAGGCGCGCGCTGTGGCGTGCAGGGTGGCGCGTAATGACGGTCTGGCAGTGTCAGCTTCAGAATGCCGACGCCTTGAGAGGCCGGATGCAACGATTTCTTGGAAAGTTGGCACCTAAAGCGATCGACAGTGCCCGCTGAATTGAATTAAGCTCCCTCAGCAACTTACGTGATCGGAGCCACGAACTTGAGACCTATAGGCATCGACTTGTTTTCAGGAGCTGGCGGCATGTCGCTGGGCTTTGAGCAGGCAGGCTTCGACGTGGCCGCCGCCGTGGAAGTTGATCCGATTCACTGCGCGGTGCACAAGTACAACTTTCCGCACACAACGATCATTCCGCGCTCTGTTACCTCGATCACAGGCGCCGACATACGCGAGGCGGCAGGGCTTGGAAAACGCACCGTTCACTGCGTGTTTGGCGGCCCGCCGTGCCAAGGCTTCTCGATGATCGGCCAACGGTCAATGGAAGATCCCCGCAATCGATTAGTGCTGGATTTCGTGCGAATTGTGGCGGAACTAGGTGCTGAAACATTTGTGTTTGAGAACGTTAAGGGCCTAACTGTCGGGCGCCATCGCGCATTTCTGCAGGAACTGGTACAGGCATTCGAGAAAGAGGGCTATCGTGTTCGCATGCCATGGTCCGTACTAAATGCCGCTAATTTCGGCGTTCCTCAGCATCGGCACCGCCTGATCCTTATCGGAGCCAAGAAGGCGTTGCCGCTTCCGGCCTATCCCCAGATTCAGACGTTGCCAGCAGACGAGTCTGCAATGGACTTAGGCCTTCCGACAGGACCATCCGTCGGGGATGCATTGCGCGACATTCCTAATGCAGATCGGTTTCAACAACTGTTAGATACCGATAGCGTGGAAGCTTCTCTTTTCGACAATCCTTCGCGATATGCGTCTGAACTTCGTTGCGAGGCACGAGGTGCATGGCATTTCGGATATCGGCGGGTTTGGAGGCGCTCCTTGATTACATCGAGTGCCCGCACTGATCACTCTGTGATTTCTCGCACACGGTTTTCTGAGACTGGCGCTGGCTGCGTTGAACCCATTAGCCGCTTTTTCAAACTCAAAGAGCACGGCTTGTCCAATACACTGCGGGCCGGTACAGACGGCGCGCGTGGCGCCTTTACGAGTCCGCGCCCCATTCATTACAAGCACCCGCGGTGTATCACCGTGCGAGAAATGGCTCGACTGCACGGGTTTCCAGACTGGTTCAGATTTCATGCGACAAAGTGGCATGGCGCTCGGCAGGTAGGCAACGCCGTCCCTCCACCTTTGGCGCGTGCTATTGCGTCCTGTCTCATCAAGTCTTTTGCGTGGGACATTGAGAAGCCAAATGCCCCATTGAAGCTTGGTGATACCACGCTGTTGCAAATGGAGTTGAATGCTGCAGCGACGTATTTCGGTATTCCGAAGCCAAATAGTCGCAGGGACATGAAAAGCGGGAGAAGGAAGCGATCTCAGCAAGAGACCGAGCGTATGCGCCTCGCCAAGAGAACTGCTTGATATGGCAAAGAAAAGGCGAGATACGAACAAATACGCCGCAATTGTCGAGCGAGTGTTTCGTGACAGATGGAAAGATGGTTTGCAGCAATTCGAATTTGAGCGTGACGCTATTTCAGACACTGCACGGAAGCTCAAGATAGACCTTCCGAAGAATTTGGGAGATGTGATCTATTCGCTTCGCTATCGCTCTGATTTTCCAGAATCAATCCTGCGCACCCAGCCGAAGGGAAAAGAGTGGATCATCGAGGGCGCGGGTAGAGCAAAGTACCGATTTAGGCTTGTCTCCGCGACCAGAATTCTCCCCCGCACGGATCTCGCAGAGATTGCACTTCCTGATGCTACGCCAGAGGTAATCGCGAAATACGCGCTCGGCGATGAGCAGGCTCTGCTTGCAATTGTTCGATACAACCGGCTTATTGACACCTTTCTCGGCCTTACAACTTATAGCCTGCAGAATCACCTGAGGACTTCTGTTAGGGGGGTCGGGCAAATAGAGATAGACGAGCTATACGTTGGACTCGACCGACACGGTAGCCACTACATTATTCCCGTCCAGGCCAAAGGCGGCAGGGATCAAATCGGTTCGACGCAGACGAATCAGGACTTCAGTTTTGCGGACGAGAAGTTTCCTGGCATGAAGTGCCGCGCCGTTGCTGCCCAATTCTTGCCCAACGGCACGGTGGTACTTTTTGAGCTGACCGTACAGAAAAGCGAAGTGAAAGTCGTCGACGAAAAGCACTACAAACTAGTGCCGTCGTCCGAGTTGGACGATGGCATCGTCCGGACGTATCGATAGCGAATAGTGCTTCGCTCGCGAATCGCTATCGACCACACGGATAGGGCAGGTCCGACGTTCTCCCGCTCTTGAGTAGCGGAGCGGCTTAGAGTCTAACCCCGGCCAGGACGTTAGACGTGAAGAAGCGGTTCTCGTTTGTCGGGGCTCCAAAATCCAATAGCGATGAGATCGAGCGCGCGATCTTTCGGATCGCTCGGTACCTCAGCCGTTCTGTAACCCCCTGACGAACCGGACCAGGCGGGAGTAGAGTTTTCCGACAGGAGAACTCTTGTGAAGAAGTCCCGGTTCAGTGAAGAGAAGATCATCGCGATCCTGAAGCAGGCCGAGACCGGCGTGAAGGTCGCGGAGCTGGTGCGAAAGCACGGCATCAGCGAGGCGACGTTCTACAACTGGAAGGCGAAGTACGGCGGTCTGGACGTCTCGCAGCTTCGGCGGCTGAAAGAGCTCGAGTCCGAGAACAGCAAGCTGAAGAAGATGTACGCCGAGCTGTCCCTCGCGCACGAGGCCTTCAAGGACGTCGTCGAAAAAAAGGACTGTGACACCGCAGGTCAGGCGAGAGATCGTGAACATGCTGGTGTCCGTGAGGTGCTCCCCGCGAATAGTACGGTGAGGGAGTAGAGTCCGCCCAGACGGGAGCGGACGATGAAAGCGAAGAGGTTTACGGAAGAGAAGATCATCGCGGTGCTGAAGGAAGCGGAGGCCGGGGCGAAGACCAAGGACCTGTGCCGCAAGCACGGCATCTCGGATGCCACCTTCTACAACTGGAAGGCGAAGTACGGCGGCATGACGGTCTCGGAAGCGCGGCGGCTGAAGGAGCTCGAGGCTGAGAACGCCAAGCTCAAGAGGCTGCTGGCCGACGCCGAGCTCGACAAGGCGGCACTAAAGGATCTGCTTGGCCGAAAATGGTGAGCCCGCAAGTGCGACGCCAGGCTGTCGATACGCTGATGAGCGAACGCGGCTTCGGGATCACGCGTGCTTGCGGGCTGGTCGGGATATCCAGGTCGTTGTACGGCTATCGCAGCCGCCGACCACCGAACGCCGAGCTGGTGGAGCGGATCGGCGCGATCGCGGCCGACAAGCGTCGCTACGGCTACCGTCGTGTACACGTGCTGCTGCGCCGAGAAGGCTGGGCGGTGAACCGCAAGCGCACGTACCGGTTGTATCGCGAGTCGGGGTTGGCGGTGCGGCGGCGCAAGCGCAAGCGGATCGGGCCGTTCGAGCGCAAGCCGTTGGCGAAGCCGACCGAGATCAACGTCAGCTGGTCGATGGACTTCGTGGCCGACGGTCTGATCGACGGACGCAAGCTCCGGTGCCTTGCGATCGTCGACGACTGCAGCCGCGAGTGCCTGGCGATCGAAGTCGACACGTCGATCAACGGCCGGCGGGTCGCCGCCGTGCTCGATCGGCTCGCCGATCTGCGCGGCTTGCCCGACTCGATCACCGTCGACCATGGCCCGGAGTTCGAAGGCCAGGTGCTCGATGCCTGGGCGTACCAGAACGGCGTCGTGCTGAACTTCATCCGTCCCGGCAAGCCGGTCGAGAACGCCTACATCGAGAGCTTCAACGGGCGCTTCCGCGACGAGTGCCTGAACGAGCACTGGTTCCTGACCATGGCGCACGCCCGGGGCATCATCGAGCGGTGGCGGATCAAGTACAACACCGAGCGACCGCATAGCTCGCTTGGAAATCTGACGCCGGAGGAATACGCCAGGACGTGTCTCCCATCAGAGCATCTCCCGCCCTTCGGGCGTGAGACCGCACTGCAGGGAAAGACCTTGACGGAGAGCGGCGAGAAGGCAGATCTTTAACCGCGGACTCCAGCTCCAATCCGTACTAAATCGGGGAGCACCTCAGCCCGGGCTGCGTCCAGACGCCGCTTGCTAAGGACTTGGCGAACTTGCGCGAACGCTGGTAGACGCTCCTCCAAGTCTGGAATCTCAACGGACGCGCTGATGGCTCGAGCCGTAAGCATCGCCGCAAAAGCTGCGCGATTTGGAAATCGTCGAGCGACCCATTCCCGCGTTGCAACCGGGTGATGTTCCCACCGCCCGGCATATCTATCGAATCCTGGGTTATAGGTTCTGATAGAAGGTCCATATACCGACAGCCGGCCGCCGATTTCCTCCGAAAGCGCCCACGCGGCATCCGGCCCGAGTTCGACGACGTGCGCGAGACCGGCCGTCCTCTGTGCCAGCGATTCAGGATCGACAATTAGCTGACCCGATCTGTCACGAGAGACCACGTACACCGGTCGCGTGCGGATGGGCGATTCCAGCAGTAACACCAGCTCTTGGATCTCGCTTGGGTCTTCGATGCTCCACGGCTCGCTTCGCAAGGCGACTCCGTAGTCTCGAAGTCCTGGATTTCGCACCAACTCAAAGATCACACGTGGAATGGTTGGGGTGAACGGAATGTCCCACGTGCGCGAGATAACCGTAAGGCGAACGCCCACAAGTGGGATTCCCCCGCTTCCACTGACACCGTCCTAAGCTGAGTCTGCGGTCTTTTCGTATTCCGCAGGACTCAGATATCCAAGTGTCGAGTGCCGACGCCGCAGATTGTAGAATCTCTCCACGTAGTCGAACACGTCTGCTTTGGCTTCGTCCCGAGTGCTGTAGGTCTTGCGATGCACTCGCTCAGTCTTCAGGCTCGAGAAGAAGCTCTCCATCGCCGAGTTATCCCACACATTGCCCGAGCGGCTCATGCTGCAGGTGATGCCATGTTCGGACAGCAGTCGCTGGAACGCCTCGCTCGTGTACTGGCTGCCCTGGTCCGAGTGATGCATCAGTTCCTGGGGTCGACCACGTCGCCACAGCGCCATCATCAGTGCATCGGTCACGAGCTGCGATGTCATCTGGCTGCTCATCGACCATCCGACGATACGTCGCGAGAACAGATCGAGCACCACGGCGAAGTACAGCCAGCCCTCGTGCGTCCAGATGTAAGTGAAGTCCGCGACCCAACGTTGGTTCGGCGCTGTCGCTTCGAACTGCCTATCGAGCAGGTTGGGCGCGATCGCGTGTTCGGGACGCACGCCATGATCGAACGGCAGTCGGCGCCGCTTGCTGCGGGCCTGCAGGCCCGCAGCAAGCATGAGCCGCGCAACGCGGTGCACGCCGCAGCGATAACCCAGGGCGCGAAGATCACGCCAGACGCGCGGGCTGCCGTACGTCCGATCGCTCTCCTCGAAGCTCGCCCGAACCTGCACCGTGAGATGCCGGTTGTCGCGACTGCGCTGGCTCTCAGGCCGCTTCAGCCAGTCGTAGAACCCACCACGCGAGACACCGAGAGCCTCGCACAACTCACTCGTCCGCCATGCCCCTCGGTGCTTCGCGATGAACTCGAACCTCACCGAGGCTCCTTCGCAAAGTAGGCGATGGCTTTTTTTAGGATGTCGCGCTCCGCCTTGGTCTTGGCCAGCTCACGCCGAAGCCGTGACAGCTCCGCGTCGTCCGGTCTCTGCTTGCCTCGGCCAGGAAATGCGGCTCCGCCGTTCTCCTTCGCGTCCTTCACCCACTTGCGCAACACGTTGACGTGAAGGCCCAGGTCCTTCGACGCCTGCGTGACCGTCATGCCTCGTTCCCGCACCAGCTTGACTGCCTCGTGCTTGAACTCCGGCGTAAATACACGCCTTCCCATCTGACACCTCCGAGATCATCATCGTACCTAACCTCGGTGTCAGCAGAGACGGGGGAATCCCACAAGTGCAGTACTGCCGCGAAGCCCGATAATCGCTTCTGTTCGCCACTGACGACCGTGGACGTCGTTATCAGGGTTGTCGAACCGTAACGCCCATAACTGATCGTGTGCTTCAACAGAGACAGGGCGGTCCTGCGAGGCGTCGATATCGAAAGGAGCACCATCCCACGCCCTCTCGGGTATGGCGGTGATCCGCTGTTTGTCGCGAAGCCAGCACAGGATCGCATTCCTGGCACCGACAGCCGCGCGTTCTGAATCGGTGCCGGCGAGTTCGCATGTGATTTGAACTACAGGCTTCACCTCCGGTCGTCCGGCGCGCATCCCATCCCTAATCGGACGTAGTTGCTCGCGCATGCTACCTACCACTTGTCATTGCGTTTCGATGTGGAATACAAAAACTTCGAGTCCAGAGGCGATCTAGATCGCCCTCGCATGCCCCCGGACGCCCGCTCCTGCCCATCTGACAGTTTGTCGAGTGCGGACTTGATCAACGTCTGAAGATCAGGTACCGGCATCCCGGCCTCCACTAGCGCCCAACCTTCATGAACAGCCCCCACCGCTCCCGCCGCTTAACTACATCCACGCGCCGCAACTCGTAGAACGTGCTACTTGGCCGGCTTGACACACGCGTACGACGCGCAACCTCCCGACTCGGTACAACGTAGTACTCATGCTGCCCATCTTTGGGCCTCAGGTTCACAAGCACGTAGGCATGCGACGGAGACACCGTCTCCAGTGCCTTCGCCCCAACCAGCCAGAACGACGCCGGCTTGCGGTTCGCCTTGACCGGCACCGACCACGTCTTTCTGCACGACTGATCCGTCACAAGCAGATCCGCACCCATCGCATTCCGGGACGTGGTCGTTACGATCAATCCGCGAGCGGACAACTCCGCCGCGACGAGGAACACCGCCTGCATACCCGTCAGCTGTCCTACGCTAGCCACGAGTCGCTTAACCTGTGCGCTTCACGGACCAGGAACCGCGCGCGGACCCGGCCATACCCTTAGCGCCGCGTCGGCCAGTTGCTCGCCGCGGGCCCGAATGGTTGCCTCATCCCACACCGCCGTCGCTACCATTGGTACGTTGAGTCTCAGAGCTGTGTTTTCGATCAGCAGCTTTCTCTTGCTCGCGAATGCAAAGTTCTGCGCTTCTCGATTCACGCTCAGATCAAGCAACGTGAGGTTACCGAGCGTCGGGACGATTGCCTGACGCTCCGCAATGAGTCGCTCTACGTCATCCAGCGGATCACCCATCAGGCTCTTCATTTCAACTGCCGACACGCGCTCGCGCGTCACAACTGAGCCATCCGAGAGGTTCCAGTACTGGGTCCATGAGCGAGGCATGACGTGATCAACGTCCGGCAGATCGATGACCGGCAACGCTGCCTCCTCGGTACGCACTGATCGCCGCAGCTCACCCTCAATCTCTGTCAGCATCGCGCGCATTCTTCGTGCGTCGAGCCTCCCTGGATACAGGGGTGCGTTAAGGCAGGCCGCCCGAAACTCACCGTCGCCCGGCCAACGGGAAGCATCCCCCTTGAGCACCTCGAGCACGGCGCGAAGATTCCCCGGTGACGCGCCGAGACTTCCGAGTTGCTTCAACGCGCTCAGGAAAACGGAATTATAGTTCTTTGGCGTCAGGCCGCAGACGGCGCGCCTGACCAGGTAGGAGGCCAAAATGCCGTAGGAATCGGCTCGATCGACGTCGCTCATCGGCGCACGTGCGATCAGAAGCGCCAGGGGATACAGGGTTGTAATGTCGTAGGGCTCGATTCGCCGCCCGAATCGGCCAATCGTAGTGTCCGCTTTCGAGCCAACGAGCAACCGGTACGCAGCCGCATATTCTTGCAGCATCTCCAATTGCGCCGC
The DNA here is from genome assembly GCA_041395605.1 of Steroidobacteraceae bacterium. Taxonomy (GTDB): domain Bacteria; phylum Pseudomonadota; class Gammaproteobacteria; order Steroidobacterales; family Steroidobacteraceae; genus UBA964. The sequence goes on along the minus strand of JAWLAD010000019.1, from coordinate 23,586 downwards.
GCCGCTGAGGGGCGCTGCGCTGCTTGTCGCGAATCGACGGTAATCGGCGTACAAGCGCCCCAGATCGACATCTTCTCGCAGTTCTGCCTGTAGCGCCGCATGCACCAGCCACTCAAGACGTGGCTTCGTGATGCGACCCCGGCGCTGTGCTTCGCCCCAGAACCGATCTTCGAATGATACCCAGTGACGGTCATACAGCTGTGTCGCGTTCTCACCGAGCTTGTCCGCCGTCATGAATACGTAATTCCGGATCAGGTCCGTCGCGTTCAGCTGCGCTCCGCGGCCATTCAGTGTTTCAAAGATAACTTGGGCATCATCATCGGCCTCCAAGGATATGGAAACCAATTTCAGATCCTGAAGGACCGCCTGCACGAGTGCTTCGGACCGCAGCGGTCCAGACGGCTCCTCCTGATGGAGCCACTCTGTGAACCACCGCGAGAAATTCCAAATCGCGCTGAGAGCCGGCGGATGCACGATACCAATCCGGCGGAGGTCCCCGCGACTCGTGAAATGATCCGGAAATCGTTCGCGCAACTGAGGAAGATCGTCAACGCTGATTGCGCGTTGATACTGCTCACGGTCCCGAAACGTCGGCCAGACCTTGTATTTCTCGGTGTCGGGGTCGCGCATCGTGTTGGCGTTGCTATTCCATTGGCAATCCTCGACGATCTTCTGCAATCCAGTATGGCCCGCTTGGCGCATTGCGAGTACAAGTGACGCAAGCACGAACTGCAGCGTTGTCAGCCTCTGTTGGCCGTCGATTATCTGGAGCTTGTCGACCCCTAGGAGGCCTTCACGTGCCTGCGGCTCTAGCACGACTGCACCAAGGAAGTGTGGCGTCGACCTGCTACTAAGCAATCTAGCGTCCGCTTTGGTTCGAACGTCCTCCCAGAGCTTCTCCCACTGGTCATGCAGCGTCCACACGGTCGCTGATAGAACGGTACACAGTACTGCCGTCGATCCTGAACACTCGATGGACAACGTTTCCAGATTTCATCAGTCACCGCTCTAGCCATTCACTCGGATTCATCGTCACTAAAAAGGCTGATCTGCACTGAATACTCTTACGGTCAGGCTTGCGGATCCGAGACGAAGTACATGGATGTGGCGAACGTGGAACACGGGTTCCGCCCCTTCCCGATAGATTGCCCGGATCACCTGCGTCGCCGGACGGGAAGCATCCCCCGACCAATTCCGAGGCGGCTTTGCGCACGGCGAATAGAGGATCGGCTTACCAGGGCGTTGCTAGCTTCCACATCTATCTCGTTTTGCGGAGCTACTTCATCGCTCGACATTCACCGTTATCGATTTGGCGCGAGGTCCGTTTCCTGGATGGTCCGACGGTCAAAACGTTGTGTCCCCGGCTGTCCCCAGTTCGTGAGGTAGTTCGCCCATCCACCAATCGACGACACAATCTCTCGATGCAACCCGGAAGGCCGCCATTCTCAAAGAGATACGCAAGCCGGTACCCCATGCAGGCTGTTTTTCTTGAGGCACCAGCCGCCAGAGCAACCGGATTCGCCTCGGCATTCGCGTTTTTCCCAGCGATCGAGCCGACATCTGCTTCCGCAGCCGCCCCGACCTCTGTCGACCAAAACGCTAGCTCCACGTCGATCGCCTGGGCAGGGAACGCAACATCGTCAGGTCCGGCGCAGAGACGCAAGATCGTTGACGTCGCGCTCATGCGAATCTGATACTTCGGCGCGCAATCGCCGTCCGCACATCAGCGACAGCAAAGAAGGGAATTCCAGTTTCCGTCATACATGTCCATCATTAGCGGAAGTGCCGGATTTCATCCCAACTGGAATAACGTGTCCGCCCATGCGTCGAAACTCACTCCCCAGTCCTAGGAGCCGACGCAGCCGCACGCCGTCCTCGCGAATACCTCCACCAAGACCTTGTGCTCAGAGAAGAACATTCGCAGGTCGTTGGCCTCAGAATCTGATGCAGGTTTGCCACCGCCCTGTCGCTGTTGCTCGCCGTCCATATCGGGCGGCGGCTGGCCCGTGCGCCACATCCTCAGCCACCTGCTGCATACTCGCTAGGCCCTCCTGTCTCTGGCGAACCATGCGCACTGACTCAAAGAACTCACCACTGACGAAGGGACCGTGATGACCAGAACCGAGACTCGCGCTTCGAGAGCTCTATCAATACGTTGGCCAGGGTGACGAGCCTGCGGCGGATGCTGATAAAGCTCGGGCTCCTCACATCCAAGAATCAATGTTGGAGCCTCTTCGTCATCCGTGGTGACGAGCTCCTGCAAAAGGGCCAGGAGATAGGATCTCTGGAATCCATGTCCAAACCGTCCAATACTCCCGGTAAACCCCAGCTCGCCGCCGAGCACGTGCGCAAGTGGCGCGTCGACCCGCACGGCCTTGTCGCCATCAGATTTCCACTAACCTTTATGCTTGCACCGGGTGTGCCCATTCCGTGAGCCGGGCCTGAAGGCCTGGCAGAAAGCTGGATCTAGCGGTTCTGATTCCGGGCAAGCAGGGCTCTCTTCGTACGCTGCCCTAGACTGATTCCTAATGGTAACAAGCCCCGCATCGAAATTCGCTGCTCTCTGGCGGTCCGAAGCAGCAGCTTCCCGAGCGCGCTGTTCTTGGTCTCCGTTTGCTCTGTCGCAGCATCCTTGACCGCCGGGACGTAAATCCATTGAACGAATCTCTCCAGGCGACTCTTCCCAGAAAATCCGTAGAACTCGTCATTGCTGTCTATGAGCGAGAGTTCTTCAGGATGCTCCGATTCATAGCCGCGAAGCTGCTCCGTCATTCGCGGTCCTTGGCGAACGTCGGCGAGAGTCGCAACCTGCTCGCTGCATTCAACAGATGGGAATCAAGTCAGCAACTCTCGCGCCGGCAGCCTGAGCGCTAAAGAAGGGCGCAAACTGGTGCATACCAAGTCGCTTCCCATACTGCTTTACCATTGCGGTCTTGGTGACTCCGTCGAATCGAGCCACCGCGGAAACGACAATAAGCTCTATCCCGGTAGAATCCCGGAATTCCTGCTGGGCTAGGGCGTTAGGGTCCGTGAAATGAAGCGTTATCTCAATGGGGTCTGCGTGTCTATGGAAGTCCTTCCTCCTGAGGACGTCGGTTTCGACGCCAACAGTCGTATCTCGGAAGAAAAACGCCAAGGCGCGGCGAGAACAGCGACTTGCCCGCACCGTTTTGTCCTACAGCACGTGTAATATCCAGTGCAACCGTGATGTCGGCAAACGCCGGAAATTCTGATCGTCACACGCGAAAGGCGCACAGAACCCCCTTCTCCGATTCGGGTTTCAGGCCCACTACCGCCCCTTCCCCAATACCACCACCCGCTCCGCCCCCAGCCCGTCGAACAACACGTCATGACAACTGAACAGCAGCACCTGCAACTTGTCTGCTGCCTTGAACAACACTCGGTGCAGGCGCTTGATGCGCTCCGGATCGGTGTTGATGAGCACGTCGTCCAGAATCAACGGTAATCGCTCCTCGTCGGCCAGGATCTCAGCGAGGCCTATCCGGGTTAGCAGCGAAAGCTGTTCCTGCGCACCGCCCGATAGGGCCTCGTAAGGTTCCTTCAGATTCCCGGATTGCAGGCCTGCGATCTCCAGAGCCTCGCCGGCGTCGAGCGTCGAGCCCGGGAACAACTCCTGCAGGTACGGCTTCACGCGCTCCATGACCGGTGCCGTCAGTCGCTCGACGACCTTTCGGCGCTCATCGCTCAACGAATCCCAGAGCCGCTTGGCCGCTGCGGCCTGCCGTTCGACGCGATCAAGTTCGCTCTTGGCCTGCTCCACGGCAGCCGCCGCCTGCTGAACCGATTCGTAGTGGCCGTCCGCCATCAGTCCCTGCAGCGTCCCCTTCAGTTGGTCCACTGCGCTTCGTGACTTCTGAACACGGCTCGCCAGACCCTCCGCCGCGGTCGCCAGGCGTCTCGCGTCGTCTTGGACCGTCGCGCCACCGAGGCCCGTGAACTCCTGCTGGGCTAGCGCTAACGCGGCCGTCGCGCGCTCTCGCTCCGTGATGACCGCACTCACTTCAACCCGAAGTGCGTCGACAGAGGGTCGGTTCGCGAGCGTAGCGCGGATGCGGTGCAACTCGTCCTGCTTGCTGTCTGCGGTGGCCCGGAGAACTGCTGTGCGTTGCTTGTGCTCCGCCAACTCCGCAACCGCCGCGTCCAGACTCCGCCGGGCGCCAGTAAGCCCGTCATCCGCAGCCTGCAGCGCGTCCGGCGTGACCGGCTGCCCGTCATCAGGCTCCGCATCGGTTGCAAGGCGCTCCAATTCCGCTATCGCCCGCGACTGATCCTCGCGCAACAGCTCTGGCGCCCGAGCGGAAAGTGCGGCTAATGCAGACTCTCGCTCCGCAATCTGCTGGTCGATATCGAGCAACTGCCCGTTAATCGCGACAGCTTCCGTCAGATCACGCACGCCCAACTTTCGCAGCGCATCCGACAGCGCGCGCTCCGCCTCTGTGCTCGCATCGCGAAGCGCAGCCAACTCACCCCCAACGGGGCGGATCTCGACGTCCACAATCGAGCCAATCGAGATTCGTCGGTTGCTCGTGACGTCGAACTTCACTTCATCGCCGGCGTTCTGCGCCTGCCCATCAACGGTCGAACTCTCTTTCACATGGACAACGACACTGACGGCCGCGCCTTGCAGTAAAGCGGCGGCCGTACGCGCGTTCTGGTTCAACTGATTCAGTCTTTTCAGCGCCTTCCCGTCGACCATAGGCAAGGCGGCACGGGACGCGCGCGCTGCTTGGACTTCAGTCGTCAAACGATCGATCGCTGCAATCTGCTCCGTCAGTCCGCCGATGATGCGCGTAAGTTCTGCGCGCCGATTCCGGCGCTGCGCAGAATCGGCACGGGCCCGCAGGGCTCGAAACGCTGCGTCCGCCTCCGCCACGCGAGACTCTGCGCGGCTGACTTTGGCATCCAATTCCTGCTGCACCGGTTCGCGCTCGGACAACTGCGTTTGGAGGCTTGCAAGCTCACGCGCCAACCGATCCAGCGCCTCGTCTGCTTGAATGCGGCCGCGCAGCGATTCCTCCAGTCTTTCAGTTCTTTGCTGTAAGGTATCGAACGCCCCTTGCACCGCACTCAAGCGCGTTGCCGACTGCTGCGCTGCCTCGGCTCTTGATCGCGCCGTCTCTGCGTCCGCCCGAGCATTTGCAGCACGCTGCTCCAGGTCAGCAAGCTCGCGCAGGCCGTCCGCGAGCGCCGACGCGGTGTTCTTCTGCCGTTCCAGGTCCGCGTTCGCTTTGTCGAGCGATGCGACCGCCTCCGCGTGTCGGCCGCGGGCATCCCGAAGCAGCTTCGAGTCTTGTCCAGTCTTGGTGTAGTACCGATCGTACTCGGCCTCCGCGAGAGCCATGAGCCGCTGACCCGTCGCAGAAATCGACGCTACGCCGATCTCCGCGGAGAATCGATCCTGCAGCCGCTCCCGACCCTCGTCGTTGAGCGCCTCCTGAACCGGACGTCGCGATTCCCCCTGCTCCACCATCAGGAGAGGCCAGATCCCCATGTCCGCCACGGACGCACCACGATTGTTGCCCGGCCGCGCGCCGAGCAACCGCCGAAGCGCCTCTTCCGCGTCCTCGCCTCGCAGCGTCGTTCCACCGCCCGAGAGCACCGCGCTGGCCCCCTTCAGATACTGCTTTTGGATCTCGTACTCGACGCCACCGCGCGAGAACGCAATCCGCACGAACGGAGACTCAAGCGACGCCCAGCTCTGAAGTGCCTGCTTGTGCTGCGCCGTTCCCTTATGCGACTCGAACAAGCCGAAGCGAAGAGACTGATGGATACGAGTCTTTCCCGCCTCATTCGGACCCAGGATGAGGTTCAGGCGCGGCGAGAGATCTCCGAGCGTGGTCGACAGCCCCCTCCAATTCCGTACCTCGACTTCAAGAAGCTGCATCGGTCGCCTCTCTTTGAAGTCGGTACAGCAACCTGACCGCGTCGCGTGAAGGCTCGTCATCCTGGGCACGCAACCGGTCGAGCGCCGCCGCTTGGAACCCCTCCGACCGCAGCGCGAGCAGGTCAGCTTCAGTGGCCTGCACCTGCAGCGCACTCAAGTCGGCCTTGAGGAACGCGAGGCGCTCCGCATAGTCCGAGAGCAACGCTTCAAGTTGGTCGCGCGCACCTAGGGAAATCGCGCCACGGATCGTCAGGTCCAGCAGCGTGTGCGACCGCTCTTCCAGGCCATCGAGCCGTTGCTTGAGTTCCTGCACCTGCGCGTCGTCCACCATCTCGACCGCGTGCGTGAGCCATCGGGTGGTCGCGACCTCGATCCGCTGAACCACTGGTTCAGCGCCTGGCGCATCGATCTCGACAAGCAACACGGCTCCCGGTTCGCTCTCCTTGAAACGCGTGGCCTCTGGCGCACCCGGGTACCAAACCTTGGGACCGAAGCGAAACGTCCCGTGCCAATCCCCGAGTGCCAGGTAGTCAAAGCCTTTCGCGACAACTCGGTTCGCATCGATGAGATTCGGTGTCTCGGAGTCCGCGCTCTGCGCGAAATCGATAACACCGCCATGTGCCATCGCAAACCGGATTCCCTCCCCGGGTTGCCGCGCAGGCAGCCAATCGGTCGGATCATCCATCTCGTGCCGGCGCATCAGCGGACACGGGTAGATCAGCGTGTCAGCAATGCTGACCGGCTCACGCCGCGTGAGCACTTGCACGTTGGGCGGCAGCTCGAGTCGCAACAGCGCCGAATCCGCGGTCGCTGCATCATGGTTACCCGGCAGGAGCAGCACGGGAATGCCGCCGAAGGCACGCAACGCATCCGACGTCTGCTGCAACGAGTCACGGCCCAGGCCATTGTCATCAAGCACATCGCCGGCGACGAGCACCGCATCGACCTGTTTGGCCTTCGCGACCTCCGCAATCGCTCGCACAACCTGAAACCGAAGCAATCGCAACTGCGCCGCCCGCTCCGGTGGCAGGTATCGGAGCTTCAGCCCCAACTGCCAATCAGCGGTGTGAATGAAACGCATGCGAGGGCCGGCCGCGAACATCAGCGACTTGGCGAACGCGCACCGAAGACGCCGCCGCCACGCTGAACCGCAACAACCATTCCGAGACAGTCCCTGTCACCCAACCCCCCCCTCTTGGCCCCTCTACCGGGGGCCTGTAAACAGCCTGCCCGAGCCCGCCCGACCCGTCGAGCCCCTCGCAACTGGCACTCCTTTAGATAGAGTGCTGTCAGCACCCGCGCCCGGGTGCAATGCCCCCTGCCCGAAGACGACTAGGCCTGAACACCTATGTCGCGACCAGCCAATCCATCCCATCCACCGTTTGACAGAATCCGGCAATCACAGGGTAACGACCGACAGGTGAGCCGCCGCTTCCCACCACTTGGAGTGCGGGCAAGGGCCCGAAGGCCTTTCTTTCCAGGGCCTGCCTCTCCTGCCTACTCTGCCTTACACGAGTAGCAGCACTCCTCACCCGGCATGTCCGGCGCCTCACATACGAAGCAAGGGCTAGCAGAAATAGACAAGCGTCGATGCGCGAAGGCCACCGCTTCTTTCGCAGGGCCGCGCGGCGTGGGCGGGAAGGAGGGAGACGAAGCCGGGCTCCGCTGCATGGTCCGCGGTGGGTTGTAAATCATCGCCAGCTTGCCGGCCGAGAACGGTGCCGCCGGAAATCGCCTGCCAGCCTTTCGGATCTACGTACGCTTGCGTCGACCAGGCCCCGGCGCAGTGGCGACGGGAAGTACAGGCGGTAACGGGGCCACCCGTGCACGCAGGAAGTCGACGGTGCTGCCGTCGAACGACAGGGACACTAAGTAGCCGAAGAACCCGTAGATCACGGAAATGATCCACGCGTCTCCAAACGAGTGCTCGCGAGTCATGTAGAACTCTATGCTCACGGGAATCCACATCGGCGCGATCAGCAACGCAAGCGTAGTCCGGTTCATTCAGACCCCCGCTCCATTCAACCGACCGCCATCTCGCAGATCTCCTCGCAGTATGCAGCCGCTGCCGCCAGTGCACCGGGATCCTCCCGAAGCCCCAGTGGGCGCCGGCGATCTGCCCGACAATGGCCGCAGTCGTATCCGCATCGTCGCCCAGGTTCGCGGCGCGCAACACGGCCTCCTCGAAGCTGCCCGGAGTGCGCGAAGCACCACAGCGACGCCTCGAGCGACTCGATGACATAGCCCGGTGCCGCGGATCCCGCTCTCAGGCCGCTGCAGATAGTCGCCACGGGCGATGGCCGCCACACGCCGCTCGGTGTACTCGACGCTGGCGGCGCCGCCAGCACCTCTCCTTCGTCGCGCCCTCGAGCGCGCGATGCATGAGCTCGGCGAACAGCATGCAGGCCTCGACGGCTTCCGCCGCAGCATGCGTCGTGCGCGAACTCGCGGCGGCGAGTTGCTTCGCCTGCGCGAGATCGGGATGCGCCCACAGCACGACGGGCGCGAGCCGCATCAGCGAGCCATTGCCCGCCGTCCTCGGGTCAGTCGACCCCGCCCACGGATCACCGGTGCGCTCGAACCGCGCGAGCGCATCGCGCACGGTCATGCCGATGTCGAAGCACTCGCCGGTCGAGCTGCGATGGCCCTCGCGCCACCAGCTCACGTACCGCGCCATCTGGTCGTGTGCATCGAAACCGCCGCGCGCGATCAGGCTCTCGGCGAGACACAACGCCATCGACGTGTCGTCGGTCCACTGACCTGGCCGCAGGAACGGCCTGCCGCCGACCATGTCGGTCAGCGGCGCGAACGCTCGCGCGCCTGGAACTCCAAAGTGGTGCCGACCGCATCGCCCGCGGCAAGACCGACCAGCGCGCCGCGGTAGCGGTCAGCGCGGTTCAAGCGGTGGTCCTGCGGGGATTATGCGAACTCAAACCTGCTCAACCTCCGCTCGGCAGCAGTTCAGCCAGCGCGTACAGCGTCTTCGGGAACCGCTCGATCGGGTAGAACCGGCTGATGATCGCGACGGCCTGCTCCATCGAGCGGACGTCGAGGTGCCGCAGCAGGTAACGCACGTCGTCCTCGTCATGGAACTCCGCGCCGATCCGCATCGCGAGGCACTTCATGGCGAGCAGGTACTCGGGCTGCGCGACCATCACGCGCAGGTGATCGAGCTCGAGGAACGGCGCGAACTCGCCCCGTTCGCTCAAATAACCCTTCACGCCATCGTTGAGCCAGTGCGGATCCACCCGTGCACGCAACGCGACGCGGGCGGCCGCTTCGCGCACCTGCTTGGCGGGCCGGAACCAGCCATCAGCGTCCTGCGTGGACGGCCTCGCATCGTGTGCGAGGCACATCACCGCACCGCCGACCAGGAACAACTCGCCCTTGGCACCCGCGGCGCGCAGTTCATCGTTCAGCAGGGTGAATAGCCGGCGGAAGTCCGCGCTCTTCAAGGCCGGCATGTCAGACCTGCGCGCCGAGACTGCTGTCGATGAAGATGTTGCGCCGTCGGAACGCGGGCGGCGACTGCGTCAGCAAATGCAGCCGCAGGCTCATCAGCGACGACCCGAAGGCCGGCTCGACGAGCGGCGGAACGTCACGCACCCAGGCCGGCACACGGATGCCTTCGCGAGCGCACGCCGTTTCGACCATCGCCGCGACGTAGTTGGCCGTGTACGGATCGAGCGGTGCGGTCGGCCGCTCGGCCACCGCCATCGCGAGTTCCGCGCCGCTCCACTTGGATAGCAGGCCGTTCAGATCGGCGAACGCGAACCGCGCGCCTGCGCGCCGGCTGCAGGCCAGCACGGCGTCCGCAAACTGTTGCGCAGCCGCGGGCAGCACGCGGCTGAGCACGTAGCTCGACATGTCGAGCCCGGCCTGCTTCGCGCGCGCCTGGATCGCCGCCTTTTCGGCCGCGGAGACGCGAATCTGCAGCTGTTCGGATTTGGAGGTTCGGGCCATGGGTGGAGCATCGGTGTCCAGGGATGAAGTTGTCAATACGCATGTATTGACGTCTTGAGGAACTCGACGCTTTCGGGAATACCGAATTCAATCAATAGCTTGCAAACTTGAAATCACAAACTGTGATCTCAAGATGGCGGCGGCTCGGGCCGAGTATCGGCGCAATTCGGCCAGATTCGGAGCTCTCTGCTTCCCCCGCCCCCCGCTCATGGTCAGCGGTGCATGACACCGCAATCCCCAAACAGTCCACTGCCGCTGGGGCAACGCATCCGCGTGATTCGTGGCGTGTCGGTAATGCTCGATGCCGACCTGGCGGACCTGTATGGCGTGACAACCAAAGCGATGTTGCAGGCCGTTCGCCGCAACGCGGAAAGGTTCCCGTCGGACTTCCTCTCTTCCCTTACACGACGGGAGCTTGCAGGTTTGAGGTCACAAACCGTGACCTCAAACGCACCCTCAACCCCCCGCGTACCTCGCCACCATCCGGTGATAGTGCTGCACCGCCGGCTCGTTGCGACCCAACAGCAGATGCGTGTTGGCGCCGCAGCCAAGGTTCTTCTGGATGCTGAACGCGAGCGAATAGTCCTCGTCGCGCACGGCGCGCAGCGCGAGGTCGCTGAACGCTTCGGCGGCGGCCTTCTCGGCATCGCTGTGCGGTGGCGTCGCGGTCAGCACGGTCTGCCGCGTCAGCGTGGTGCCTGCGCTCGCGCCGGGGAAGATGTGGCTGACGAGGCAGTAGCCGCCCAGGATCCCTGACACCGACAGATTTGGAAACCCCGCATGGATGCGCCGGATGCGCGATTCGGCATCGGCGGGGTCGGTGGGCGGCGCGTCGAGGTCGCGCAGCGTGCGCCGCCCGAACACCATGCGCTGGTGCGGGCCATAGACATCGTGGACGAGCAGGTTGCCGATGGTCTGCGAGCCCACGGTCGCGCCGTGCACGGTGTCGTGGTGGTAGACCTCGAGGTAGCCATCCATCGTGACGCGCCAGCCGGCGCCGGCGAGATCACGCCGCGTATACAAGTGCCAATCGTGCAGCCGCAGTGACTCGAGCAGCGGCGCGAAATCGCCGAGCCACGCGTCGATGTCGAACGACAACCCGGGCGTGAGGCACACCCAGATCAGCCCGGCGCGTTCGACGCAGGGCAGCGCCGTGAGGCCGAGCGTCTCGGTATCCACGTTGCCGAAGGTGTCGCGCGCGGTGAGGTTCACGAGCGCGCCCTGCCGGTCGTAGGTCCACGAGTGATACGGGCAGACGAAGCGCAGCGTGCGCCCCGCACCGTCCGGGCACACCGGCGCGCCGCGGTGGCGGCAGGCATTGAGGAACGCGCGCAGCACGCCGTCGTTGCCGCGCACGACGAGCACGGGCGTCTGCGCCACGGTCTGCGCGAGAAAACTGCCGGGCTCGGGCACTTCGAGGCTGAGCCCGAACGTGACCGGCAAGCGCCGGAAGATGCGCTCGACATCGTGCGCGTAGCGCAACTCATCGGTGTAGTGCTCGATCGGCACGCGCATGACATCGGTGGCCTGGTCGGTGGTGCCGGCCTTCAGATGCGCGAGCGCTCGCGCGGCGAGCGCGGGGGCGTCGTGGGGAGAGGTCATGACCCCGGAGTGTAGTCCGCGGGCGGGTATCGGAGGGGCTCTGCTAGACTCAGGGCAACGTCAGCTTTCGCCGGAGCGCAGCCATGGCCGCCTTCGAACGCATCACCCAGCACCCCGACATCATGGGGGGCAAGCCTTGTGTACGCGGCACGCGCGTGACCGTCGGGATGATTGTCGGGCAAATTGCAGCTGGCAAGTCCCCTGAGAACTTGCTTGCCGAGTATCCGTACCTGACGCTCCCGGACATTCAGGAATCGCTGCGCTACGCGGCGTGGCGCACAGAGGAACGCGAGGTTTTTCTCGCGTCGGCGTAAGACTTGAGATCACAGTTTGTGATCTCAATAGCGCAATTGAATCAGCAATTTGCAAACTTGAAATCACAATCTGTGATTTCAAAAGCCCCGGCAGCATCACCCGCTGCTATGCGACACGCATGCTGATCCTGCGTCCCAGTGCAACGCTCAACCCGCCCCCGCCCCCTGCAGCTTGCGGTGCTCGAACTTGTGCATGCCGATGTCGGCCAGCGTTTTCAGGATCGTGAACAGCAGGATCGTGACGGCACCGCCGCCCTGCGTCGCGCCGATCAGGATCACGAGGTGCATCGGCACCACGCGCAGGTAGGGCATGAACATCAATGCGCCGAGGTTGGGGCGGCCGGCGAGATCAGCCTCGACATGCTCGCGGTGCGATTGCCGGTGCGCGAGCACGAACGACAGTGCCACGACAGCGAGCCACAGCCCATCGACGAACTCGAACTGCAGCTGCGCACTTCGCTGCGCCAGGAACACGAAGTAGCCAAAGTGGAAGAAGCCGTAGTGGAACGCGAAGAAGTTCGCGGTGCTGCGCTGGTCCTCGGGCGATTCGGTCGCCGGGCGGCCGCCGAAGCTGAGGCCTTCGACGCTGAACTGCCGCAGCATCAGCATCCGCTTCCGCGCGTAGTAGCCGATCACGACGCTCTGGATCCAGAACGGCCACAGCAGCTCGACGACATCCCAGTCGAGCACGATCGCGAGCACGGCGGCGAGCACGTTGCTCGCGACGATGCTCCAGAGCGCGCGATCGGGCGGGGTGTCTTCGGTCGGCTGAGCCACGCAGGTTTCCGTGCGGGGGTAGTAGTTGCGAATTTACGCTTTTCGCTGGGATTTGCGCCTCGGCTGGAGCACAGAACACGGCGATGATTTGTCGCCGGGAACGCGCAACAGTAATCTGAAGCAAGCCAAGTTGCGGTAGCGGAGCCAACGCATGCGTTACGCAGTCGTCATCGAAAACGCCGGGCGCAATTTCTCAGCCTATGTTCCTGACTTGCCGGGCTGCGTAGCCACCGGCACCACGCCGCAGGAGGTCGAGCAGGCGATCCGCGAAGCCATCGAGTTCCACATCGAAGGCCTGCGCAGTGATGGCGCTCCTGTTCCAGCAGCCACGAGCGTCGCTACCTACGTCGAAGTAGCGGCCTGACTCGCGCCCCTACCCCACTGCCCCGGCATCCACGGGCAGCGCGACGCCGCTGATCGACGCTGCCGCTTCCGAGCACAGGAACACTGCGGCACGCGCGATGTCGTCGGCGCTCGCGAGCTTGCCCATCGCGCTGTGGCTCGCGAGCAGCGCGAGGTACTGCTGCTCGTCCTGGCCCGGGAGCAGGTTGCCGCGCAGCATGTCGGTGGGCACGGCGCCGGGCAGGATCGCGTTGACGCGGATGCCCTGCGGCCCGCCGGCCTTGGCGGCCACGCGCGTCAGCATCAGCGTGGCGGCCTTCGACGCGCAGTACGCACCGCCCAACGGGAACGGCGTCACCGATGCACCGGAGCAGATATTCAGGATCACGCCGCCGCGGCCGTGCATCGCGCGCAGCGCTTCGCGCACGCCGAGAAACGCGCCATCGGTGTTGATCGCGAAATGCTTGCGCCAAGTTGCCAGCGACATCTCGCGCAACTCGATGTTGGGCTGATACCAGCCGGCGTTGTTGACCAGCACATCGATCGGGTGGCCGGCGTTCGCGGCGTCGGCGAACACGCGCGCCCAGTCGGCCTCGGCGGTCACGTCATGCGGAACGATGCCGTCGGCCGCGCGCAGGTCGGTCGCGATCACGCGCGCGCCGGCCTCACGGAAGTGGCGCGCCATGCAACTGCCGAGTCCGCCGGCGGCGCCGGTGATCAACACGGTGCGGGTGGCGGGTTTCTGCATGAATGGCCTCTATTTGCGGCTGTACGGCTGGAGGGGATGGCGTGACGATACCCCACACAAGCGACCCCAGCCCTCCGGACACTCCGCCACGCCATTGGACATCATGATGCCTTCTGACTATCATCATGATGTGCGAACTACCCTCACTCTCGATGATGACGTCGCGGCGCGCCTGCAGGCGGAGGTCCGTCGCACCGGCAAGCCTTTCAAGGTGGTCGTGAACGAACAGCTGCGCGCCTCGTTCGCGCTGCGACGTGAGTCCAGTGCGGCACCGCGCTTCGAGGTCAAGCCGTTCGACCTCGGTCCACCGTTGCCAGGTGTGGATCTCGACAACATTGGTGCATTGCTCGACCAGCTCGAAGGGCCTTCACACCGGTGAAGCTGCCTGACGCCAAGAGCTCTGCTGTATGCCTACAACGAGAAGGCTGAACGCCACGAGACCTGCCGTCGTTGGCTGACAGGAGGCGCTGAACGGTCAAGAACCTGTTGGTATGCCGTGGCAGACATTACTGGCGTTCATACGCATCGCGACCCATCCACGCGTGTTCGCGCAACCTATGTCGGTGCAGCAAGCTTGCAGCGTCGTCAGTGCGCTGCTGCAGCGCCCGAACGTCGCGGTAGTGGCACCGGGAGGGCGCTACTGGGATCTGCTGCAGTCACAGATACAGTCGGCGCGCGCGCGTTCCGACTTGATCATGGATGCCGCGCTCGCGGCACTCGCGATCGAGCACGGCGCCACGCTGTGCAGCACGGACACCGACTTCCGTCGCTTCACCGACGTCCGCAGCGTTGATCCTTCACTGCCGGATTAACGCCCCGTACATCAGGCGGCGTGCCCCTCGTCGGTGGCGACTTTGCGCACCGCCGGCAGCTTCGGCGGAAACGCCTCGTCATACCGCGCCGCCGGCAGCAAATCGAAGATCATGTGGATGCGGTCATGCTCGCCGTCGTTGTGCGCTTCGTGCAACTGGTCGTTGTCGAACCACCAGAGCTCGCCCTCGCGCATCCGCACGGCCTCGTCGCCGGCCTTGAGCCACGAGCCATCGGCCGAGCGCAACACATAGTGATAACGGTTGCGCAGCCGGTAGTACTCGCCGCGGTCCACATGCGGATACACGCGCCGCCCTGCCGGCAGGCAGACGATCTTGGCGCGGCTCAGGTGGCTGTCGAGCGCCTGTGCGACCTGCTCGAGGAAAGCCCGCGCGAGCGGGTAGTTCGCGGACCCGCTGGTCCAGCGGCTCTCGTGCACATCGCGCCGCTTGCGATCGCCGATCGCGGATTTGCGGAGGCCGCGCAGCGGGATCGCGAGCGCCTCGCGCTGCACGGCGATCTTCTGCTGCCGCCCGGTGGCGGCGGCCCAGGCCCCATCGACGGCAGCGATCTCGTCCAGGAACGGCTGCGGGTCGATACCCGACTGGATCAGCTTGAAGTACTGCATGGCCCGACAACGGCCGGGCGGCGGGTTTATTCCCCGCCCGGGGTCAGCCGCCGGATGACCAGCTATAGCGCAGGCCAAGCTGCAGGTTGCGCTCGCGGGCCTCGGGCCTCGCCGATGCGCCGGCGCCAATTCAGGTCGCTGTCGACTTCGAGCCACTCGGCGCTGAGTTCGAGCCCGCAGGCGCAGCTGCCAGGTCCAGGCCAGCGACCAGGCGTCGCCGCGCTCGCGCGCCAGCGTGACCGGGAAGGCGGTCTGGCTGTGGTCCATGCTGAAGGTGTCGATGCGCGCCGCGATGCGATGCGCACCGAGTTGCTGCGCGACGAGCAGGAACGCGGCATCGAAGGTCCAGCGATCGTGTGCGCCCGGGCCCACGTGCGTACGGCCGTTCAGCCACTGTACGATCCAGGTGGTCGCTATCGCAGTCTCATAACGAGCCCCCAGCGACAGGAACTTCGTGTCCCAACCGTAGTCGACGATTTCGGGGTCGAAGCTCGCCGGGTCGGCGCGGTTGTCGTACCACAGCGCGCGCAGCTCGAGGCGATCGGCCTGGCGCGCGTAGCCGTGCACGTAGTAGCCAACGCGATCGTCGATCTCCTCGAAGATCACGCGCTGCACGGGGCCCGCGAGCGGCAGCGTGCCGATGCGGCCGAACAGCGGCGTCTGCCGGTCGTGCATGGCCCAGCCGCGCGTGCCGATGATCACGCCCGCCGGGTCGTTCCAGCCATACAGCGCGGCGCCCACGCCGAAATCGATATCTTCAGCCGGCCCGGCACCGCTGTATTCGAGACGATACTCGGCACCGATCGTGCGCAGCTCTTCGCCGACCCAGGTGTTGAGCGCCGAGCTGCTGTGGAAGTAAGGGTTGGTCCAACCCGCGGCGCGATGCTCGAGCGAGATGGGCGCGTAGAACGCACCGACCTTCACTCGCTGCCGCCACGCCGATTGCGGCACCGGCCGCCACTCGAGGAAGGCCTCGGTCAGGTCGATGGGGTTGTTGTCGTCACCGCTCCAGGCCGACGCATCGATGTTCGCGTGCCACGACTCGCCCAACGCGTTGCGCCACGCGACACGCACGCGGCCGGGCTGCAGTCCGTCGTCGCTGTCGTCGAAGCGCAGCTTGCCGAGTCCGCCGTCGAGAAACGTCCGGCGACCGTCGCTCGCGACGGCGCGGACATCGAAGGTCACGTCGAACTGGCCGTGGTTGTTCGCGAATGCGGTCGCGCTTGAGCACAGCGCGATGCAGGTCAGTGGAATCCAGCGCATCGATCAGCTTCCTTGCTCGAGTCGTACGAAGGTCAATAGGCATCCCAGCTGGCAGGCTTGGCCACGCGCGAGGCCGGGCGCAACGCGGCGCCGGCGCGCACGACCAGCGTCTGCACGTCGCCTTCATCCGTGATCTCGACGCGCTGCTCGATCAGTCCGCGCGGGTCTCGCAGTCGCGGATGCCACACGTTCAATACATAGGCGCCCGCACGCACATCGCTGGCGCGCCAGAGCCCCTCGGCGCTGGTGCGGCCGTAATGCCGGCCGTCGGTGACGACGATGTACGCGCGCATCTCGTCATGGATGTTGCAGCCCAGGGTCGCGATGCCAGCCTGCGGGAAGTCGACGGGCGGATACGGCTCGCCGCGGTACAGCGGCAACTGGAAGCGCCGGATCGGCGAGAACGAATACACCTGGTGGCTGATCGGGTCGCTGTTCGGAAACGTCACGCGCGAACCGACCGGCACGACGAGCACGTCCGGCACGAAGCGGCGGTCGAGCTGGTCCATGACGGCGTCGATGGCGGGTGCGGCGGGCCGGGCATCGTCCAGCGCCCGCAGCATGACGACGGCGCCGACCACGGGCTTGCCGTCGACCTGCTCGACGCGCAGCTCGACGCTGCGGCCCTGCGCCACGGTAGTCCCGCACAGCCACAGCGCAATGCACGTCAGGGCCAGCCGGCCCGCCGGATGGGCCGCCAGCCGGGCCGCCGAACGGGGCGCCGCGGGGCGCGGTTGAGCAGTACTTCGCAGATCAGGGCAACGGTCGTCGCGGGCCATCGATGCTGTCCATAACATCGTCAAATCGCATTAGAGCGACGGCCATGCGCACCTTTCGGAACAGGCTTCTCATCCTGATCATCGGGCTCGTGCTCGGCGCCCAGACTGTGACCCTGGTCGCATCGCTGGCGCGCACCGAAACGCTCGTGCAGGAACGCGCCAGCGCGCAGCTCGCCGCGGGTTCCCTGGTCGCGCGGGAATTGATCAGCAGCCAGGCCCGGCAGCTGGCGAATGCCGTCACGGTGCTGGCGGCGGACTTTGGCCTCCGCGAAGCCGTCGCGCTGGGCGACGCGCCGACGATCGCATCGGCGGTGACCAACCATGGCGCGCGCATCGGCGCGCAGCTGATGATCGTGCTCGATGTCGAGGGTCGTCCGGTGTCTGTCACCGGCACGCGCAGTGCGTTCGACGCGCGCGCGGCAGCAACGCTGATCGCCGAATCCGAAGACACGTCGACGGATGCGCACTTCCTCGAGCTCGGCGATTCGCTGTACCAGGTCTTCGTGACACCGCTGCTGGCGCCGGACCCGATCGGCTGGGTCGCGCTCGGCTTCGTGATCGACGACCGCTTCGCGCGCCAGATCGGCTCGCTGGTCGACGTCGACGTCACGCTGCTCGCCTCCGACAAGCGCGGCGCGCGCATGGTCGCCTCGACGCTGCTGGCCTCGGCGCGCGACGCGCTGCTGGACGCCGCGCCCACGCTGCTCGCGGCAACCACGCCGCAGCGCATCGGCCGCGACGACTCGGCCGCGCTCGCCATCGCGGTGCGCCTCTCCAACGGCGGTGTCGCCGTGCACATCGCGCTGCAGAAGCCGATGCGGGCGGTCAACGCGCCCTACACGGAACTCGCGCGCACGCTGTTCGCGATCGTGCTGGTCACGGCGCTGGCGGCCATCGCGCTGGCGTGGTTCATGGGCCGCAGCGCGGTGCGGCCGATCGATCGGCTGGTCGCGGGCGCGCGCCGCATCTCGCGCGCCGACTACTCGACGCCGGTCGCGGCCGGCGGCGGCGAGGAGCTCGAGCGCCTCGCGAGCACGTTCAACGCGATGCAGTCCGGCATCGCCGAGCGCGAGGCGCGCATCCTGCGCTTCGCGACCCACGACACGGTCACGGGGCTGCCCAACCGCCGCCGCGCCGAAGAGTGGATCACGCAGCAGCTCTCGACGCCCGACGACGACGCGACGCTGGCCCTGCTGGTCGTGCGCGTGACCAACCTGCCGGCGCTGTCGACGACGCTCGGCGCGACGATCGCCGACGACGCGATCCGTGAACTCGGCGCCCGCCTGCAGCAGCTCGGCGGCACGAATCCGCTCGTCGCGCGCATCGACGGCGCGCACCTGCTGTATGCCGAGCGCGGGCTCAGTGCCGTGCGCGCCGAAGTGGTGGCTGCGGACGCGCTGACCCGCGTCGGCGCGACGCTGCGGCTCGCGCACATCGCCGTGCAACCCGCGTTGAGCTGCGGCATTTCGCTGGCCCCCGAACATGGGCGCGAGGGCGCCGAACTGCTGCGCCGCGCGGAAGCCGCTCTCGAAGTCGCCGAAACACGCCCGCAGCGCGTCGCCCTGTTCGACCCGGCGACCGACCAGGCGCAGCGGCGCCGACTGCAACTGGGTGCAGAATTGCCGGCCGCGCTCGAGGCCGACCAGCTCGGCATCGTGTTCCAGCCCAAGGTCGCGTTCGACCGGCGCCGCATCGTCAGCGCCGAAGTGCTGACATCGCTGGACCCACCCGACCTTCGGCTTCATCCCGCCGCCGGAGTTCGTGGAAGTCGCGGGAGCAGACCGGCGCGTCGGGACCTCTTCGCGCTGGGTGCTGCGCCACGCGTCGAGCAGTTGGCCGCGTGGCGCGACGCGATGGCCTCGAGGTCGACCTCGCCGTGAATCTTTCGGCGCCCGACATCACTCGACCTGACGCTGTCGGACTACATCATCGGCGAACTCGCGCGGCATGGCATCGCGCCGTCACGGCTGATCCTCGAGATCACCGAGAGCGCGTTCATGCGCGATGCAGGCATGGCGTCGCGCCACATGGAACACCTGCGCGTCGCCGGCGTGCGCTTCTCGATCGACGATTTCGGCACGGGCTATTCGCTGTCGCAGCTGCAGAAACTGCCGGTCGACGAGCTCAAGATCGACCGCTCGTTCATCGTCGCGTCCGACAGCGACACCGACAACCGCGCCGTCGTGCGCACCATCATCGAACTCGCGCACAGCCTCGACTGAAGGTGGTCGCCGAAGGCGTCGAGACCGAAGCGCACTGGCGCTGGCTCGCGGAGTTCGGTTAGTGACCTCGCGCAGGCTACCTGATCAGCAAGCCTGTTGCGGCGCCGCAATTCGCGCAGCTCTGCCACGAGACCCGCGCGCGCTCGCGACGACCCGACCGCGACGCAGTTCGTCCGCGAAGTTCACCGCGCGCGGCGGCGCGTGATCAGCGTCGGCGGCGGCCACTGCCGCTTCAACGACCGCCATGTAGCGCCGGCTGACTTCGGCACGCGTTCACCGTTGCGCAGACACAGCCTCATGCGCGGGCCGTCGCGCTCGATCTGCTCGATCGCGTCGAGGCTGACCCAGTACGAGCGGTGCACCCGCAGTCCACGGCACGCCTTCAACTGCTCGAGCGCATCGCTGAAGCGGTACAGCAGCATCGGCGTCTGGTCGCTCGCGATGACGCGGATGTAGTGCTCCTGCGCCTGCACCGCGAGCAGTCGATCGGTGAGTGGGCGCTCGAGTCGCTTCAGGAAGTCGGGTTGACTGTCCGCCGGCGGCAGCACGGCAGCGTCGTCCTGCGATGCGGCAACCACGCGCGCTTCCGCCATGGCCTGCGCCGGTTGCAGCGGCGTGCGACCGTAGAGCTGGCGCTGCAGCAGGATCGCCGCTGTCCACAGCACGATCGGCACGACGCTGCCCTTGGCCATCCAGATGAACCAGGCGGCACTGCCGATGTCGGGCCTGGCCCGCAGCGGGACGTAGCCGAGAAAAGCGTCCGCCATGGTCTCCCAGCGCCAGGTGAAGAAGCCGGCCAGGCCGAGACCGATGAACACCACGGCCGGCACGCAGGCCGCCCAGATCCAGAAGCCGATGCCGCGGGACAGCGGTGCCCAGCCCGCGCCGAGGCGGGTCAGGGCGGCATTGAGCCACCAGCAGGGCAGCGCCCCCGTCAACCAATAGGCGACGGACTGCAGGCGGGTGAAGCTGATGCCCTCGTTCGTCTGTGCCCAGCCGTTCGCAAAGGCCAGCACCACCGGCATCAGCAGCAGGAAAACCGCCCGTTCAGGGGTCAACAGCCCCGCCATTCGTGCTGCACGAGTGGCCATTCGTGCAGTCGGGCCAGGTGTTCGTGAAAAAGTGGTCGCAGGCATTTTCCACACTATTGCCAAGCGGCGCGTCCGGCGTAGGGTATGTTAGCGGCAGTAGGAGTGTACGCTTTGCAACGTCTGCGCCCACGCCGCAGTCATCTTGGTAACGTGAACAAAATCCGGGGGATACAGGTGAAACAGGTCATCGATCGAACCACGAACAGACAAGTGTTGCGTACACGCATCACCAAGGGTGTTGGCGCCGTGGTCGCCGCGCTGGTCGCGGGTGCCGCCGCCGTACCGGCCATGGCCCAGAGCGATGCAGGCGCCGGCCTGCTCGAGGAAGTGGTCGTCACGGCGCGCAAGCGGGCCGAGACGCTGCTCGACATTCCAGTCGCGGTCACCGCGTTCTCGGCCGACGAAATCGAAGCCAAGGGCATCGAGGGCCTGGCGGATGTCGCGCTGTTCACGCCCGGCCTGACCTACTTCGAAGCGCTGAACAGCGCGCTCGGCACGCCGGTCGTGCGCGGTATCGCGCAGACCAACCTCAACAGCCCGGACCGCAACGTCGCGGTGTTCTACGGCGGCGTGTACCTGTCGAACCTGAACGCGTCAAACCTCGAGATCCTCGACGTCGAGCGCATCGAAGTCGTCAAGGGACCGCAGTCGGCGCTGTACGGTCGCAACGCCTTCAACGGCGCGATCAACTACGTGCCGGCCGCACCGACGGAAGAATTCACCGGCAAGGTCGAAGGCACGCTCGGCTCCGACGAACGCTACGAGGCGCGCCTGATGCTGTCGGGTCCGATCACCGACACCCTGGGCGGGCGCATCGCGCTCAGCTACAACGAGTTCGACGGCAGCTGGAAGAACGCCGCTGACCCGGGCAACAACATCGGCGGCTACGAGAGCAAGAACATCTCGGGCATGCTGGAGTGGAAGCCGACCGACAACTTCTCCGCGCGTCTGTTCGGCTATTTCACCGACGACTTCCGCGAGCAGGGCTCGGCCTACTTCGCGTCGGCCAACAACTGCGGCCCGCCGGGCCGGCCGCTGTCGGCGGTCTGCGGCGAGATCCCGGTGCGCGATACGCTGGCGATCAACCCGTTCACCGAAGGCCTGTTCCGCGACGTCACGCTGATCGCGCTCGATCTCGAGTACGACTTCGGCCCGGTCCGCCTGAAGACCGAAACGGCCTATTACGATGCCGACGTCGACGTGTTCACGGACTACGACCTGAACGGCACGGGCACGACTTATGACATCGTCCGCCTGGCCGACATCGCGACGTTCGGCTACTTCGGTGCGCCGGCGCTGCGCCGCCAGGCCGTGCCGCAGTACAACGGCCAGGGCATCGGCGCGAGCCAGACGTTCAGCCAGGAACTGCGGCTCGAGCGTTCGACCGAGAGCCCGTTCCAGTGGGCGGTGGGCGCGTTCTACTACGAGAACGACTACAACTCGGCGGTCGGTGTGTCCTGGGACGGTCGCGTGCTGAACCCGGGCGAAGTGCCGCGCGCCGGCATCCCGAACTTCACCACGATTCCCGGTGTCGTCAGCACGACGCCGCGCAACGTGTTGATCACCGGCGACAACCAGCGCCTCGACAAGCAGCGGTCGATCTTCGGGTCGTTCGAGTGGGAGCTGGACGAGCGCTTTACGTTCGGCGCCGAACTGCGGCGAGACAAGGAAGAGCGCGAACAGTTCAACCGGCTGATCGGCCAAAGCTCGCTGCAGCAGGCCGAGTTCAGCTACACGACCTGGCGCGCGCACGCGGACTTCGCCGCCTCGCCGACGCAGAAGTTCTACGTGTCGGCCGCGAAGGGCGTGATCTCGGGCTACTTCAACGCGACCTTCGACGCGGTCGCGCAGACCGCGGTGCCGGTCGACCTGCAGAGCTACGACCCGGCGGAGAACAAGACCTACGAGCTGGGCTGGAAGGCCGAGTGGCTGGATCGGCGCCTGTCCACGGAAGTGTCGCTGTTCCTGATCGACTACACCGGCATCCAGATCAATGCGACCCCGCCGCCGCCGCTGGTGACGAACGTCGTGCAGAACATCGGCGAGGCGGAAGCCAAGGGCATCGAGATCGGCGCGAACTTCGCGATCACGAACAACTGGCGCGTGGGCGCGACCTACGCGTTCACGCCGACCGAGTTCGGCAGCCCGACGCCCGAGCCGGGCGTCTCGCGCTATTGCGGCGCGGCGCAAGGGCTCGCGCTCGGCTTCTGTCCGTCGGTCGTGTTCAATGGTGCGACGCTGCCGGACGTCGGTGGCCAGTCGCTGCCGCGTGCGCCGGAGCTGACGGCGAGCGCCTACACGTCGTTCGAGGTGCCGCTGAACAACGACTGGCAGTTCTACGGCCGCACGGACGTCAGCCACACCGGCAAGGCCTACACGCTGAGCTGGAACCTGGCCGAGATCGCGGCGCGCACGCTGGTCAACGCGCGCTTCGGCGTGCGCCGCGGCCCGCTCGACGTCGCGCTGTGGGGCCGCAACATCTTCGACGAGAAGTATGTTTCGGCGGTGATCTTCCAGCCGAACTTCGGCACGGTGCAGTTCCTGCCGAACGTCAGCCAGGGCGAGCGGGCCACGTACGGCCTGACCGCGTCCTGGAAGTTCGGGGCGAAGTAAGCCATCTGTTGGGGGGCACCCGGTCCTCGGGTGCCCCCTGTCGCCGCCCGGTGCGCCGGCCGCGGCCTCTATAATCCCCGTCATCACTCCTCGCGGGGATACCCATGCCTTCGTTCACGCGCCCCCTGTGGGCCGGGCTCGCGGCGCTCGCCGTGACCGCCTGTGCCCACACGCCGACCTCGATCAAACCCAGCACCATGAACAATCCGACACCGCCACCCGTCGCCGAGCGCATTCCCCACGACGTCGAATCGCCGAACGGCGCCCGCGTCGACGAGTACTACTGGCTGCGCGACGACGAGCGCCAGAACCCGCGGATGCTCGGCTACCTCGAGGCCGAGAACGCCTACACCGACCGCCAGCTCGCACCGATTCAGCCGCTGAAGCAGAAGCTGTTCGACGAGATCGTCGGCCGCATCAAGCAGGACGACGCCAGCGTGCCGTACCGCAAGGGAGGCTACTGGTATTACACGCGTTACGAGACCGGCAAGGAGTATCCGATCCACGCGCGTCGTGCCGGCAACATGGA
>JAWLAD010000018.1:0-56940 GCA_041395605.1 Steroidobacteraceae bacterium | reverse complement strand
GCGTTCTCGAGAATCCGCTTGAGCGTGTCGCGATCCTGGTTCAGCTTCAGGTCATTCATCAGCAGGCGCATCTGCGCACAGTGTCCCGGATAGCGGATCGTCTTGTAGTTCATCGACTCGCATTTCTCGCCGAACGATTCGCCGAGCGAGCCGAGTCCGCCCGACGTGTTGAACGCCTCGTACAGCGTACCGTCGATCTCGATTTCCTCGAGGCCTTCGAGCGGCGCGACATCGAGCAGGCACCCGTCGACGATGGCCTGGCAAGGATTGCCGTACTCGTTGATCAGTCCCTCCGTGGACCAGGTCAGCGAGTACTTCAGGACGTTGTTCGGATGCTGCGGCAGCGCGCCGACGCGCAACTTGACCGAGCGGACCTCGTCGAAGTGCGTCATCAGCTCATGTGCCGCGATGCTGATCACGCCGGGTGCGAGGCCACACTGCGGCACGAACGCGCGGTTGGCGCCGGTTGCGATCCGGCGCACCTCGCGCGTCACCTCGACGTCCTCGGTCAGATCGAAATAATGCGCGCCCGCCTCCCGGGCCGCCGCGGCGACGGCGATATTGCAGTAATAGGGCAGGCTCGACACGACGGCATCGACCGGATGCGCGCGCAGATGCTCGCGCAGCGCACCACGTTGCCGCGCGTCGACCTGGAAGGCCGCGAGCTGGCTCAGGCCATGCGCGCCAACCACGGCCTGCGCGACCTTGCCATCGACGTCGGCCAGGTGAACGCGGTACGAACCCGATTCGGCCAACAGCCCGGATATCAGGGCGCCGATCTTGCCGGCGCCGAGCACGAGCACGGAATGCATGGGGAACCCCTCAAGCCATCAAGTTGGCGCGCATTCTGAACGCGCGGCCTGTGGCAGGCCACCCCGCGACGCCGGTCTACGTGCACCGGCATCCCGGCAAGTCGCTGATTTTGCAGTGCGTACTTGAGTCCGATAGGATGCGAAGACGATGAAGACACCCGCGCACCAGAACTGGAACCCGACGAGCTGGCAAACCAAACCTGCCCAGCAGCAGCCGAATTACCGGGACCGCGCCGCACTCGACCTGGCGGTCGGCCAGTTGGCCAGCCTGCCGCCCATCGTCGTCTCCTGGGAGATCGACAACCTGCGCGAACAGCTCGCCGCGGCGCAGCGCGGTGAACGCTTCCTGCTGCAGGGCGGCGACTGCGCGGAGAGCTTCGACGACTGCGAGTCCGACAAGATCGCCAAGCGCCTGAAGATCCTGCTGCAGATGAGCCTGGTGCTGACCCACGCAATGAAGCGTCCGGTCATTCGCGTTGGGCGGATGGCGGGGCAGTACGCCAAGCCGCGTTCGGCCGATACCGAAACGCGCGACGGCGTCACGCTGCCTTCCTATCGTGGCGACATCGTCAATCGGGCGGAGTTCACGGCTGCGGCGCGGGAGCCGGACCCGACCTTGCTGCTGCGCGGCTACGAACGCGCGGCGTTGACGATCAACTTCGTCCGCGCATTGATCGACGGCGGATTCGCGGACCTGCACCACCCGGAGTACTGGGACCTGGGATTCGTGGGCCATGCCGAGCTCAAGAGCGAGTACCAGCGCATCGTCGGTGCCGTCGCTGACGGCCTGGAGTTCTTCGAGGCCATCAGTGGCAAGGAAGTCCACCAGGCGCTTCGCGCCGAGTTCTTCGCAAGCCATGAAGCGCTCGTGCTGCACTACGAGCAGGCGCAGACGCGTTTCATCCCGCGCCAGAATCGCTGGTACAACCTGTCGACGCACATGCCCTGGATCGGCATGCGAACGGCGCATGTCGACGGCGCGCATGTCGAGTACTGCCGCGGCATCAGCAATCCGGTCGGCGTCAAGGTGGGCACCGCGATGGATGCGGGCTGGTTGCAGCAACTGGTCACCGCCTTGAACCCGCAAAACCAGCCCGGAAAACTGACGCTGATCCACCGCTTCGGCGCCAAGGACATCGAGACGGCGTTGCCCAAGGCGATCCAGGCCGTGCGTGCGACGGGGCATTCGGTGCTGTGGATCTGCGATCCGATGCTCGGCAACACCGAGCAACCAGAGCGGCCTCAAGACGCGGCGTTTCGCGAACATCATGCGCGGCTCGAACTCGCCTTCGACATCCTCGCCAGCATGGGCTCCTACCTGGGCGGCGTGCACATCGAACTGACGGGCGAAGACGTGACCGAATGCACCGGCGGCGCCCGCGGGCTGTCTGACATGGACCTGCAGCGGGCTTATCGTTCCACCGTGGACCCGCGCCTCAACTACGAGCAGGCCCTGGAACTGGCGATGCTGGTGGGCGAGAAGGCCCGCACGCCGGCGAGACGCGGTCAGCCGTAGTCCAACGCGCGCGCTTTGCCCCAGAAGATCCGGTAGGCGAACACGGTGTAGCCGATGATCACCGGCAGCACGACGGCCGCGCCGACGAATATGATCAGCAGTGATTCGGGTGCGCTGGCGGCTTGCCAGATGTCGATTCTGTCCACGACCAGGTACGGGAACAGGCTGTAAGCGAGGCCGTAGAACGCCAGCACGTACAGACCCACGGTGCAGCCGAACGGGACCCACGCGCCATACTCGTTGCCCTGCGCGAGGCGCACGGGCAAGCGACCCAACGAGAGCGCTGCGCGACCACAGCAGCGTCACGGTCGCAGCAGGAATCGGCAGGAGCAGCGCGAACTGCGGCAGTGTGAACCAGCGGGAAAAGATTCGCTCGCTGGCGAGGGGCGTGACGATCGACACCGCGGCCACGCCCGCTGCCGTCCACCATAACGCTCGTCGGCTCCAATCGACGGCGCGCCGCTGCAGCGCGCCCTCCGTCTTCATGATCAGCCAACCGACGCCGAGCAGCACGTAGCCCGCGGCGAGCACAGCGCGATCAGCAGCGCGAAGGCGGCGGCAGCCAGCAGAGCTCTCGAATCCCATGACGTACTTGCCCAGCATCCATCCCTGCGAGAGGGCAGCGATGCCCGAGCCCAGTGCGAACAGCGTGTTCCAGCGATGCTTGTGGGCGGCGCGCGCCTTGACGCGGAAATCGAACGACACGCCGCGCAGCACCAGCCCAACCAGCATGATGGCGACCGGCAGGTACAACGAGGTCAGGATGACGCCGTGCGCCAGCAGGAAAGCCACCAGCAGCACGCCGATACCGAGCACCAGCCACGTCTCGTTCGCGTCCCAGAACGGGCCGATCGATGCGACCATGACGTCCTTGTCGGCATCCGATGCAAAGGGCAACAGCATGCCGACACCGAGGTCGTAGCCATCGAGGATGACGTACGCCAACATCGCCAGCCCCATGACCATCAGGAACGCGAGCGGCAGCCAGCCGGCAGGGGTCGTCAGGTCAGGCATGGTTCAGGCCCCCCGCAGCACGCGGCGCCGCCGGGGCCGTTGCATCGCCCTGGTTGCCCGCCTTGCGGGCGAGGTAGAACAGCACGGAGATGTAGGCCGACATCAACAGCAGGTACAGCGTCAGGTACATCGACAACGAGATGCCGATCAGCGGCGCGGGCACGGTGGACGCAGCGTCGCGCGTCAGCAGTACCCCGTTGACGAGCCAGGGCTGGCGGCCGATCTCGGTGACGTACCAACCGGCCAGCGTCGCGACCCAGCCGGCGAAGGTCATGGCCGCCAGCGTGCGCAGCAGCGGGCGCGCCAGTTCCCCACGCCTGCGCAATTGCCAGACTGCGGTCCAGCTGACGACCAGCATCGCGATGCCGGTGCCGACCATCACCCTGAACGACCAGAATACGGGCGCGACCGGCGGATGCCTGCCCTCGAACTCGTTGAGGCCGCGCACTTCGCCGTCCAGTTCATGGGTCAGGATCAGGCTGGCGCCAGCCGGGATCGCGATCTCGAAGCGGTTCTCGCGCCGCTCCTCGTCCGGGATCGCGAACAGCAGCAACGGCGCGCCACGGGTGGTGTCCCACAACCCCTCCATCGCGGCCACCTTCGCGGGCTGGTGTTCCACCGTGTTCAGTCCGTGCAGGTCGCCCGCGAGGATCTGGAGGGGGATCAGGATGGCACCGAGCGTACAGCCGAACCGCAGCGACAGCCGCGCGTCGTCGCCACGGTCGCCACGCAACCAGCGGTACGCCGACAACCCGGCGATCAGGAACGCGACCGTCAGGCCGGATGCCAGCAGCATGTGCGCGAGGCGGTAAGGCATCGAAGGGTTGAACACGATGGCCAGCCAGTCGGTGGCATGCGCGACCCCGTCGCGCATCTCGAAGCCTGCCGGCGTCTGCATCCATGAGTTCAGCACCAGAATCCAGAATGCTGACAGGGTCGTGCCCACGGCCACCAGCAAGGTGGCCAGCGTGTGCAGGCGATCCGATACCCGCCCAATACCGAACAGCATGATCGCGAGGAACGTGGCCTCGAGAAAGAACGCCGTGAGGACTTCGTAGGCCAGCAGGGGGCCAGCGATGTTGCCAACTCGTTCCATGAAGCCGGGCCAGTTGGTGCCGAACTGGAAGCTCATCGTCACGCCGCTGACGACACCCATCGCGAACGACACGGCGAAGACCTTGACCCAGAGACGGTAGACGTCGAGCCAGGCCGCGTCGCCCGTGCGGCGGTAACGCAGCTTGAACCACAACAGCGCCCAACCGAGCGCGATCGTGATGCTCGGGAAAAGAATGTGGAACGAAATGTTGGTCGCGAACTGGATTCGCGCCAGCGTGACCGGATCGATCTCCATCCGTGGATCCTCCGAAATCAGTGCCCCTTGGCGTTCCGGTTGCCTGCCTGGGAGAGCCGGTTGCGGGCCGCGAGGATGCGTTGCACCTTCGAGCCCAGTCGCATCAGTTGAGTCAGTGTCCGCGAATCCAGCCGCTGGACGTCATCGAACCACCGGCTGGTCAGCTCGATCAGGTCGTGCATCGCACGGATGCGCTGCAACGCGTGCGACTCCGCGCTGGTGACAGGGGTCTCGAGCATGGCCTCGCGCAACATCGATAGCGTCGGGTCGACCTCGCGCTTGCGCTTTTCCGCGACGAGCGTGCGGAAAATCGCCCAGACGTCGTCGGGCGTCGAGAAATACTCCTTGCGGTCTCCCGTCTGGTGCTGCAACCGCACCAGCTGCCAGCTCTCGAGCTCCTTGAGGCCCGTGCTGACGTTGGAGCGGGAGAAGCCGAGGCGTTCGGCGATCTCGTCGGCATTCAGCGGGCGGTCGGACAGATAGAGCAGGGCATAGATTTGCCCGACCGTGCGATTGATGCCCCAGCGGCTGCCCATCTCGCCGAAGTGCTGCACGAAACGCTGTTCGAGTGCGGTCATGACCGTGCTGGACTTTCAGGAATTACTGAAAAGTCTACACGACCTGGCACGTGCAGGCCAAGCGCGTGGCGCGCGTGCCCGTGCGACGCGCTGCTCAGCGCTGCGGTGCGCAGCCGCGCGGGCGTGGGCAGCCGCCGGCGCGCGGGCAGATGACCGCGGCGGGCCGCTCGAGCGCGTCCGCGATCCAGGCTATGTTCAGCACGTGGCCCACGGTTCGCAGTTGCGCCGCAGCGGCATTTGGGATCGCGCCGTCGCCGCCGCCACGCCGGCAGGAGTCGGCGATCGACGCGATCGTCGCCGCGGTGTCGTAGCCCTGGGCGTCGAGCGCGGGCGCGAGGTCCACGCCGACCGACATCACGTGCACGGTTTCAGTGGAATCGCGCGCGACGATGGAATGGCAACAGAACAGGCGCGTGCGGCCATTGTCTTCCATGATCGACAGCTGCGACGTCGGGCCCGGCGACAGTGGCGCGTCGCCGATCGCCTGGCGTGCGCGCGTTGCCTCGGGTGACTGCAACAGCCGGAAAACGGCCCAGCGCGGGCAGGGGTCCGGCACCAGACTCATGTTGCCCCACGGGAGCGGGATCCCGTTGCCCCGGTAGACCGACTGCAGGAAGCCCGGCGGGTAGCCATCGAAGAAGTGCCAGTGCCGGTACGGTGACACGGCAGTCATGCGGCGCATCACCACCGCGGGCGTCACGCCGAGCTTGCCGTAGCTTGCGAGCCGGTGCTGCTCCCGGGCCAGGAACTGCCGGAACGGAACGCGCGGGCACAACAGCGCGCCGGCGAACGTGGTGCATTCGAAATCGCGCCAGGCCAGCAGCACGTCGCGGGCCGCGATCGTCGCACTGACGTCCTGGGTCGCGTCGCCCGCCGCAAGGCCGGCCGCGTAGCGCGGCGGAATCGTGCCGTCGCCGGCGTGCAGCAGCACGTGACCGAGGTAGTAGGCGAGCTCGAACTTGAGTCGCGCGCCCTGGTCGCGCAGCTTGCGGTTGATGTGGATGGTGCGCGGCGATTCGAACCGTGCCCGCGGCGGCATCCGGCCGCTGGCACGCTTCGCTTCGTCGAACCAGCGGATCGACAGACCATGCGCGCGCGTGATCTCGAGCAGCGTCTCGACGTCGATCGGCATGCGCCGCTGGCCCACGGATTCGGCAGCGCGCTCGATGTCGGGCATCTCGTTGTGTTGTGTCTCCTGCCAGACCCGGACCAGCAAGCGCGCAAACTTCGCGCCGCTCGTGCCGGTCTGCGCAAGCAGTTCGGGCAAGGCGCTCTGCAGCACGTCCTTCGAGAACAGGAATGCCGGTTCCAGCGGCAGCGGTTTGGCCGCGATCCCTGCGGTCGAAGCCGGGGGGTCGATTTCGGCCGTGTGGTCCAGGAACCAGTCGCGCGGCTTGCCGAACACCCGCGCCAGCAGTGCCAGCAGTTCGGTCGACGGCACCCGCTTGCCCGTCTCGACCATGCTCAGGAACGAGACCGACGGCGCCCGGCCGGCATCCAGCTGGACACAGCGGGCGGACAGTTCGTCCAGCGTCAGGCCATTGCGCTTGCGCAGGCTGCGCAGCTTCGAGCCGAGGAAGTGTCCCTGGCGGAGTAGGGTTGCCATAGTGAAATTGACTTTGTGAAATTTCTATTGTGTAAATTCTCTCATTTCCCGACCTAGACTGCATCCCCGAGGTGCCTGGGGCATCAGTATTGGAGGTGGGCAGTGCGGCAAGTGGATTTCGTGGGTGTGGACCGGGCGGCCATCGGCCCCGGCGGGGAACTCAGTGCAGTCCTGACCCCCGAGGCCGTGGACTTCATCGCTGAACTGGCCGAACGGTTCTCACCGCGTGTGCAACAGCTGCTGGCCGCCCGCCAGGCCCGCCAGCAGCGCCTCGATGGCGGGGAACTGCCGGATTTCCTGCCCGAGACCCGCGCCGTCCGCGACTCCGAATGGCGTGTCGCGCCCGTGCCTGCCGACCTGCTGGACCGCCGGGTGGAGATCACCGGTCCGACCGACCGCAAGATGATCATCAACGCGCTGAACTCTGGCGCGCGGGTCTTCATGGCCGACTGCGAAGACTTTCCATGGCGCCGAGCTGGGACAACGTCGTGCGCGGCCAGATCAACCTGCGCGACGCCGTGCATCGCCAGATCGATTTCACCAGCCCCGAAGGCAAGGCCTACAGGCTCATCGACAAGCCGGCGGTGCTGATCGTGCGCCCGCGCGGCTGGCACCTGTACGAGAAGCACATGCTGTTCCGCGGCGAAGCGATCGGGCGCGTTCGTGGATTTCGGCCTCTACCTCTGGCACAACCACGCGGAGCTGCGTCGCCGCGGCACGGGCGCGTACTTCTACCTGCCGAAACTCGAGGGCACCGCGAGGCACGCCTGTGGGCCGAGGTGTTCGACTTCGCGGAGCAGCGCGTCGGCCTCGGGCAGCATCAGTGCACGGTGCTGATCGAAACCATCCTCGCCGCGTTCGAGATGGACGAGATCCTGCAAGAGGCTGCGCGCCAACATCGTCGGCCTGAACTGCGGCCGCTGGGACTACATCTTCAGCTTCATCAAGAAGTTCGCGAAGCGCCCGGACTTCGTGCTGCCCGATCCTTGCTGGAGTCACGATGACGACCCACTTCCTGCGCTCGTACTCGCGGCTGGCCATCCAGACCTGCCACAAGCGCGGTGCCTTCGCGATGGGCGGCATGGCCGCGCAGATCCGATCAAGAACGATCCGGTCGCGAACGACGCCGCGCGATCGCCAAGGTGCGCGCCGACAAGGGCGCGAAGCGGGCGATGGCCACGACGGCACCTGGGTCGCGCACCCCGGGCTCGTGCCCGTGGCAATGGAGGTCTTCGACCGGCTGATGCCGACGCCGAACCAGCTGCACCGCCTGCGCGAAGACGTCCACGTGACCGCAGCAGACCTGTTGCAGATCCCGCCGGGCGAGATCACCGAGGCCGGCCTGCGCAGCAGCTACCAGCGTCGCGCTGCAGTACATGGCCGCGTGGCTGTCCGGAAACGGCTGCGTCCCGATCCATAACCTGATGGAAGACCGCCGCGACAGCCGAGATCTCGCGCGCGCAAATCTGGCAGTGGATCCGTCATCCGCGCGGCGTGCTGGCCGATGGCCGGCGGGTCACCGTCGAACTGTTCCGCGGCATGCTCGCCGAGGAATCGGCGCGCTTGCGAGCGCAGCTCGGCTTGAGGCAGCGTTCGCGCGCGGCAACTTCGAGCGCGCGGCCGCGCTGCTCGACGAGATCACGACCGCCGAGACCTTCTCGAGCTTCCTCACGCTGGACGCCTACCGCGTCCTGAACTGATCCAAGCATTCCACTTCGCCACAGGAGCAGCACATGGCCCTTCGCACCGCCGCCGAGATCGACAAGGAATGGAACAGCAGCCCGCGCTGGAAGGGCGTCAAGCGTGGCTACACGGCCGAGGACGTCGTGCGCCTGCGCGGCACCGTGCCGATCGAGTATTCGCTGGCGCGGCTCGGCGCCGAGAAGCTGTGGCAGCACATGCACGCGATGCCGTTCGTCAACGCGCTCGGCGCGCTGACTGGCAACCAGGCGATGCAGCAGATCAAGGCGGGACTGAAGGCCATTTACCTGTCGGGTTGGCAGGTGGCCGGTGACGCGAACGTCGCCGGCGAGATGTACCCGGATCAGTCGCTGTATCCGGCCAACTCGGTGCCGGAGGTGGTGCGCAAGATCAACAACACGCTGCTGCGCGCCGACCAGATCCACCACGCGGAAGGCAATGACTCGGTCGACTGGCTGCAGCCTATCGTGGCCGACGCCGAGGCCGGATTCGGTGGCGTGCTGAATGCGTTCGAGCTCATGAAGGGGATGATCGATGCGGGCGCCGCCGGCGTGCACTTCGAAGACCAGCTCAGCTCCGCGAAGAAGTGCGGCCACATGGGCGGCAAGGTGCTCGTGCCGACCGCCGAGGCCGTCAACAAGCTGATCGCAGCGCGCCTGGCCGCCGACGTCTGCGACGTGCCGACCGTCCTCGTCGCCCGGACCGACGCCGAGTCCGCCAACCTGCTGACCGCCGACGTCGACGAGCGCGACCGGCCGTTCATCGAGTCGAAGAAGGGCCGCACGTCCGAGGGCTTCTTCTACGTGAAGGCCGGTCTCGAGCAGGCGATCGCGCGCGGTCTCGCCTACGCGCCGTATGCCGACCTGATCTGGTGCGAAACCGGCAAGCCTGACCTCGCCGAGGCGAAGCACTTCGCCGAAGCGATGCACGCGAAGTTCCCCGGCAAGATGCTGGCCTACAACTGCTCGCCGTCGTTCAACTGGAAGAAGAAGCTCGACGACGCGACCATCGCGAAGTTCCAGCGCGAACTCGGCGCCATGGGCTACAAGTTCCAGTTCATCACGCTGGCGGGCTTCCACGCGCTGAACTACTCCATGTTCACGCTGGCGCGCGGCTACAAGGAATCGCAGATGACGGCCTACGTCGCGCTGCAGGAGGCCGAGTTCGCGGCCGAGCCCCAGGGCTACACCGCGACCAAGCACCAGCGCGAAGTCGGCGCCGGCTACTTCGACGACGTGACCCAGACCGTCACGGCCGGCCAGTCGTCGGTGACCGCGATGAAGGGTTCGACGGAAGAGGAACAGTTCGAGCAGCACTGGGAGGCGCACGAATCCGCACTCGAGTTCCCGACAGGACGTGAATACCGCCGCAGAACCGGAGCGCCGTCTGGTTCGTGCGCGTCTCGCGTGCTGATCCGTGGATTCCGGAGCCAGCGCTCGACTCTTCCCGCGGCGCTGATTCCAACCGATCACGCCCTGCTCCGACAGAACCCCGGCACGGCGTAGGGGTGCGCGCTGAAGTGCGATTTCCTGTTTGCGGGCGGGGTTGTGCGCGACAGGATGTCGCGCCCGGAGCGCCCATGGATGGGTTCACAGCGTCCCGCGCAACGGAAACTGGCGCAGCCGCGCGCGCCCGTGACCCGCGTCTGGCCCGGCCGGGCCGCAACCGTGATCGGTTAGAATCCGCGGATGAAATACGAACACATCCGCGTCCCCGCCGACGGCGCCCGCATCACCGTCAATGCCGACGGCAGTTTGAACGTTCCGGACCATCTCGATCATCCCCGTCGAAGGGGGACGGCATCGGCATCGACGTGACGCCAGTCATGCTCGCGGTCGTCAACGCGGCGTGCGGAAGGCCTACGGCGAACGGCGCCGCATCGCCTGGATGGAGATCTACGCCGGCGAGAAGGCCAACAGGGTCTGCGGTACCTGGTTCCCGGACGAAACCCTGCACGCGATGCGTGACTTCGTCGTGTCCATCAAGGGTCCTTTGACCACGCCGGACGGCGGCGGCATCCGCTCGTTGAACGTCGCGATGCGCCAGACGCTCGACCTGTACGCCTGCGTGCGCCCGATCCGCTACTTCCCGGGGGTCGCGAGTCCGATGCAGACGCCTCGCTGACCGACATGGTCGTGTTCCGCGAGAACACCGAGGACATCTACGCCGGCATCGAGTACCCGACCGGCTCGCAGGAAGTGCAGAAGCTGATCCACTTCCTGCAGACCGAGCTCAAGGCAACGGGCATCCGTTTCCCAGCGAGTTCAGGCATCGGCATCAAGCCCGTTTCGAAGGAGGGCTCGCAGCGCCTGATCCGCATGGCGATCCAGTATGCGATCGACAACGACCGTGTCTCGGTGACGCTCGTGCACAAGGGCAACATCATGAAGTACACGGAGGGCGCGTTCCGCAACTGGGGCTACCAGCTCGCCAAGGACGAGTTCGGGGCCGTGGAGTTCGGTGGCGGGCCGTGGCTGTCGTTCCGCAATCCGAAGACAGGCGACATCGTCGTCAAGGACGTGATCGCGGACAACTTCCCGCAGCATGGGTGCTGCTGCGGCCTGATGAATACGACGTCATCGCGACGCTGAACCTCAACGGCGATTACATCTCCGACGCGCTCGCGGCGCAGGTGGGCGGTATCGGCATCGCGCCGGGCGGCAACATCGGCCACGGCCTCGCGGTGTTCGAGGCCACGCATGGGACCGCGCCAGGCTTCGCGGGCAAGGACCGCGTCAACCCGGGATCGCTGGTGCTGTCGGCCGAGATGATGCTGCGCTACCTCAAGTGGAATGACGTGGCGGACCTCATCATCAAGGGCGTGGCCAACACGATCGGCGGGCCAAGGAACTCACTTACGACCTGGCGACTGCGCGAGGCGATCCGTGCTTCGGAAACGCGAGCTCGCGGCGCGCCGCAACGTCGAGGAGGCCATGCAGGCGTTGATCCCGGGCGCGACCCTGATGACCTGCTCGGGCTTCGGTCAGGCCATCATCCGGCACATGGATGACTGAGAGGGCGACGGCCACGCCGTTCGATCCCGCGTGTCGTCGCTAACTGCGGCTCGCCGGATTCCTGGACGACTGCTGCACCCAACGGCCCGGCTACTTCGCGGCGCCGGTGCCGGCGTTCGGGGTCGATGCGCCGCGCTTCCTCATCGTCGGGCTGGCCCCGGGCATGCATGGCGCCAATCGCACCGGGCGACCCTTCACGGGTGACTACGCTGGCGAGCTCCTCTTACCGCACGCTGCACGAAACCGGTTTCGCCGATCGGGCCGGTGTCCGTCAGTGCCGAGGACGGCCTGCGATTGCGCGATGCGCGCACCAATGCCGTCATGCGTGCCGCTCGCCAACAAGCCGACGCCGGCCGAGATCCGCAGTTGCAATGCCTTTCTCGCCCACGAACTCGCGACACTGGCGAGCGTGCGCGTAGTGCTCGCGCTCGGGCGCATCGCGCACGACGCGGTGTCGATGCGCTGCAGCTGAAGCGCAGCAGTGCCGTGGCCTGGCCATGCGCGCGAGCACGCTGCCGACGACCGCGCTGATCGACTCCTACCACCGCAGCCGCTACAACACGCAGACGCGACGCCTCACGCCCGACATGTTCCGCAGCGTGATGGCGCGCGCGCGGGAGCTGCTGTGACCGACGCCGCGACGCTGCCCGCGAAGTTCGACGGTCGCGACTTCGCGACCAACCTCCCGACCCGGCGTACCGGATGTTCGCGGCCGACGACGCGCTGCTGTATGTCGGCAAGGCCAAGAGCCTGCGTGACCGCGTCAGCAGTTATCAACCCCGGCAACGTGCAATTCGAATGGTGCAGCTGCTCGTCGGCCTGATCGCGCGCATGGAAGTCACGGTCAGCGCGCAGCGAAACCGAAGCGTTGCTGCTCGAGTACAACCTGATCAAGGAGCTCAAGCCGCGCTACAACGTACTGCTGCGCGACGACAAGAGCTTTCCGTACATCCACCTGACCGCTGGCCACGACTATCCGCGGCTGATGCTGCACCGCGGCACGCGCACACAGCCTGGCCGCTACCGGTCCGTATCCGAGCCCCGGGGCGGTCTACGAGACGCTGCACTTCCTGCAGAAGACGTTCCGGATCCGCAATTGCCGCGACAGCTATTTCGCGCACCGCAGCCGGCCCTGCCTGCAGCACCAGATTGGCCGCTGCTCTGCGCCCTGCGTCGGGCTGATCTCCGCTGTCGACTATGCCGCCGACATCAAGGCCGCGGTCGGCATCCTCGAAGGGCGAGACAGCGAGGTCACGACGCTGCTGGGTCGCGACATGGAGGCGGCCGCGACGTCTGAGTTCGAGAAGGCGGCCGAGCTGCGCGACCGCATTGCCGCCATCAAGGAAGTGCAGGCGCAGCAGGTCGTTGCCGCAGAAGGCGAGCGCGACGTCGACGTGTTCGCATCCTGCGGCGACTCCGGGGAATTACGCGATCATCAGCGTGATGCGCGCGGTGGGCGCAGCCTCGGCACGCAGGCGTTCTTCCCCAAGGCAGCGCTGGCCGAGCCCGCCGAAGTGCTGGCGTCGTTCGTCATGCAGTACTACTCGGGCGACAGTTCCGCCCGAGGTGTTCGTCGGCGCGGAACTCGCCGAGGCCGATGCGCTGGCGAGGCGCTGACGCAGCTCGCCGGCCACAAAGGTCGAGTTGCGGATGCCGCGGCGCGGTCTCGGGTTGGTGCTGGATCGAGGTCACGCTCGAGAATGACCCAGTCGCTGCGGATGCGCGGAGGCACAGCCACGAAGGGAGGCCCAGTACGCGGCGCTCGCGGACGAGCTGGGTTTGTCGGAGTTGCCGCAGCGGCTCGAGTGCTTCGACATCTCGCACACGGGCGGCGAGGGTACAGTGGCGTCCTTGCGTCGTGTTCGGACCGGAAGGCCCGCTGAAGAAGGAATACCGGCGCTTCAACATCGCCGGCATCGCGCCGGGCGACGACTACGCCGCGCTCGACCAGGCTTTGCAGTGGCGCCGCGCACGCATCCTCGCCGGCGAATCGCCGCGACCTGATGTGCTGCTGATCGACGGCGGCGCAACGCAGCCGGCCGCGGTCGCCGCGGCTCAATGAACTCGGCGTCGAGGCCAGCTGCTGGTCGGCGTCGCCAAGGGCCCTGGACCGCGAAGCCCGGACAGGAACGGTTGCATCTACCCGGCGAGGTGCCTACCCGCGCATCCCGTCCGGACTGCTGGCGCCGCGCCTGATCCAGCGGGTGCGGGACGAGGCGCACCGTTTCGCGGTCGCGGGGCACCGCCGGCGTCGCGCCCTCGGCGCTTCAACGAATCCATCCTCTCGAGGACCGTCCCCGGCTCGGGCCCGCCAAGCGGCGCGCCCTGCTGCGCCATTTTGGCGGGCCAGGTGAGTGCTCCGTGCAGGCGTCGCAGATCTGGAGCAGGTCGCTGGAATCGGCCCGACGATGGCGCGGACTTCGTACGATCAGTTCCATCCCGGCGAGTGACCGCCTGACGATGCTCTGGACCCTGCCCAACGTACTGACCTGGCTCCGAATCCTCGCGATTCCACTCGTGGTGGTGCTGTTCTACCTGCCGTATCGCTGGGTCGACGGCAGCCGGCCTGCTGTTCGGCGCCGCGGGCATCACCGACGCTCTCGATGGCTACTACGCCCGCAAGCTCGGCCAGACTTCCCGGCTCGGCGCGTTCCTGACCCGGTCGCCGACAAGTTGATCGTTGCCGTCGCATTGGTGCTGCTGAAACCGCGACCCGCAGCCGCTGCTGGTCGTCGCGGCGATCATCATCATCGGACGGGAGATCGCGATATCGGCGTTACGCGAATGGATGGCCGAGATCGGCCAGCGCACCAAGGTCGCGGTGTCCTCTCTTGGTAAGTACAAGACCATCCTGCAGATCGTCGGCCTGTCGCTGATGCTGTTCCGCTGGGATCTGCTGTTCATCCCGATGTACGAACTCGGCCTGTGGCTCACGGTCATCGCGGCGGTCCTGACGCTGGTCTCCATGATCGACTACCTGGCGCGCGGCCTGGCTGACCGTGGCGTCACGATTCTCAGGGACCGCCTTGACTTACGCGCCAGCAAACCTACAATCCTCGGCCTCTTGCCGGCGCGGGAATAGCTCAGTTGGTAGAGCACGACCTTGCCAAGGTCGGGGTCGCGAGTTCGAGTCTCGTTTCCCGCTCCACTTCTTCACCCTGGAAGCCAGCCCGGTCTCGGGCGCCACGCGGCGGCCCAGGGCTTCGGGAACCTCCGACTCGATGCGTCGGGGCTGGGTGGCAGAGTGGTCATGCAGCGGCCTGCAAAGCCGTGTACGCCGGTTCGATTCCGACCCCAGCCTCCAACTCCCGCTCTGGCGACGCCCCGGTGGCGAAATCGGTAGACGCTACGGACTTAAAATCCGTTTTCCGGTAACGGAAGTGCCCGTTCGAGTCGGGCCCGGGGCACCACTTGAGCTTTTTTCTTTAACATCATGATTCAATGATGTTTTTTTCATATGCTGACTGTCGTTGATCTGCACGTCTTCCGGGGCGGGAGACACGTCTTGCGCGGCATCGACCTGGCACTCGATGCGGGTGGCTGCCTGCAGCTGACCGGACCCAACGGTGCCGGCAAGACCACGCTGCTGCGTGCGGTCGCCGGCCTGTGCGAGATCGAACGGGGCCGTGTCCAGTGGCGTGGCCTCGATACGCGTCGCGATGCGCGCCCGTTCCATGACGAGTGCAGCTACCTAGGTCACGAGGTACCGATGAAGGGCGACCTGACGGCGCGGGAGAACCTGCGGTTCTCCGTGGGCCTGCGTCGGCAGGTTGGCGGCGAAGCGCAGCGGGCCGTCCTGGATCGGGTCGGCGCGGCGCCGTTCGCAGACCAGCTGCTGCGCAGCCTGTCAGCGGGGCAGCACCGCCGGGTGGCGCTGGCCGCGTTGCTGCTGTGTGCGACGCCGTTGTGGCTGCTCGACGAACCGACGACCAATCTCGATGCGGCTGGCCAGCGCGTCTTGATGGAGCTGATGGACGAGCACCTCGGAGCGGGCGGACTGATCCTCGCTGCCGTCCATCACGAGCTGGAGTTACCGGGTCGCCGCATCGACCGGCTCGAGCTCAGGGGGGCGACTTGAAGACCTCCTGGGCGGCGGCGGCGGGGCTGGTGCTGCAGCGTGACTTGCTTCTCGCTTTTCGTCGCGGCGGCGAACTGGTGCAACCTCTGGCGTTCTTCGCGGTCGTAACCACGCTGTTCCCGCTGGCATTGACACCGGAGATGTCGCGCTTGCGCGACGTCGCCCCGGGTGTGCTGTGGGTGGCCGCGTTGCTATCCTCGCTGCTGGCGCTGGAGCACCTGTTCAGGGATGACGCGCAGGATCGGACGCTGGAACAATTTGCGTTGTCCGGCCAGTCCTTCACGGCGCTGTTGCTGGCGAAGACGCTGGCGCACTGGCTGCTGACGGGATTGCCGCTGGCGCTGATGGCGCCGCTGGTTGCGGTTGCGTATGGCGTGACGATCGATGCGATGCCGGGTATCTGGCTCGCGCTGGGGCTGGGCACGATGGCGCTGAGCCTGGTCGGCGCGATCGGGGCGGGATTGACGCTGGGTGCACGGCGCGGCGGTGTGCTGTTGTCGCTGCTGACGCTGCCACTGGTGATCCCGGTCGTCATCTTCGGCGCACGGGCCACTGAACTGGCGATCCAGGGCGAAGGCTATGCGGGACCGATGTATCTGCTGGCCGCGTTGGCCGTGCTGAGCCTGACGCTGGCCACGCTGGCGGCCGCGGCGGCCGTGAGGATAGGAATCGAGTAATGGACTGGACCTGGTTTCATCGACTGGCTTCACCGCCGCACATCTACCGGATCGCCGGTACCCCGACGCCGTGGTTCGCCTGGCCGGCGGGCGTCCTGCTCGCCGCCGGTCTTTATGGTGGACTGGTGCTGGCCCCGCCCGACTACCAGCAGGGCGACGGCTTCCGGATCATCTACGTGCATGCCCCCGCGGCATGGCTGTCGTTGATGATCTACTCCACAATGGCAGGCGCAGCCGCGGTGGGTCTGATCTGGCGCATGAAGGTCGCGCACGCCGTGGCGGCCAGCTGCGCCGGCGTCGGTGCCTGGTTCACGCTGGTTTCGCTGCTCACCGGCATGCTGTGGGGCAAGCCGATGTGGGGCACCTACTGGGTGTGGATCCAGCGCCTGACGGCGCAGTTGATCCTGCTGTTCCTCTACCTCGGCTACATGGGCCTGCGTTCCGCCTATGACGACCCGCAGCGTGCCGACCGCGCCAGCGCGGTGCTCGCGGTCGTGGGCGTCGTGAACGTGCCGATCATTCGCTATTCGGTCGAGTGGTGGAACTCGATCCACCAGACACCTTCGGTCATGAAGATGGAGCGCCCGTCGATGCCGGTCGACATGCTGGCCCCGCTGCTGATCATGCTGCTGGCATTCACACTGTGCTTCGTGGCGATCCTGCTGGTGCGGCTGCGCGGCGAGGTGCTGGCCCGCGAACGCAGCGCCACCTGGGTCCGCGAGGTGCTGTCGCGATGAATGATTTTTTCTCGATGGGTGGCTATGCCGCATTCGTCTGGCCGGCCTACGCAATCACCACGGTCGCTTTCGTCATGAGCATCTGGCAGGCTCGGCGTTCGCACCGGCTTGCGTTGGAAGCCGCCAGACGACGGCTTGCCATGGAAGGAGAGCAGTCATGACCCCACGCCAACGTCGCGTCGTTCTCGTGGTCGGCATCCTCGCCGGCGTGTCCGTCGCGGGCGCACTCGCGTTGCGGGCGTTCCAGGAGAACGTCATGTTCTTTTTCGACCCGTCGCAAGTGGCGGGTGGCGAAGCGCCGGTCGACGAACGCTTCCGGTTGGGGGGGATGGTCAAGCCCGGCACGGTGGAGCGGCAGCCGGGCAGTCTCGACATGCGCTTCGTCGTCACGGACTTCAAGCGCGACGTCGAGGTCGTGTACCACGGCGTCGTGCCCGACCTGTTCCGCGAGAACCAGGGCGTCGTGGCGCACGGGCGACTCGGTGACAACGGCGTATTCACCGCCGACGAAATCCTCGCCAAGCACGATGAGAACTACATGGCTCCCGAGGTTGCGCGGGCAATCAAGGACAAGCATGGTGGCGTCATGCCGGTCGATCCAAAACCCCCGCTGACGCCGAAGACGGTGCTGCCGACGCCCTGAACGCTCGACCCGATGGATACATTCCCGTACCGAGGTTGCCATGCTGCCTGAAGTTGGTCATTTCGCGCTGATCCTCGCGTTGGTGCTCGCGGCACTGCAAACGTTCTTCGGCATCGCCGGACCGGCGCTGGGTCGGGAGCGCTGGCAGGCGGCGGTCGCACCGGCCGTGTTTGCCCAGTTCGTGATGGTCACTATCGCGCTGGTGCGGCTCGGTGCAGCCTTCGTGCGCCACGACTTCTCGGTCGAGTACGTCGCGCAGAACTCCAACGCGGCATTGCCGGTGATGTACCGTGTCGCGGCGATCTGGGGTGCCCACGAGGGTTCGCTGCTGCTGTGGAGCTGGATCCTCGCCGCCTGGACGCTGGCTGTCGCCCTGCGTTCGCGCAGCCTGCCGGCCCATTTCGCCGCACGCGTGCTCGGCGTCCTGGGTGTCGTGTCGTTGGGCTTCTACCTGTTCACGCTCGCGACCTCCAACCCGTTCCTGCGGCTGAGTCCGGCGCCGCCCGACGGGCGTGACCTCAATCCGCTGCTGCAGGATCCCGCGCTCGTCGCCCATCCGCCGATGCTGTACGCGGGCTACGTCGGGTTCGCGGTCGCGTTTGCGTTCGCCTGCGCGGCGATGCTCGAAGGCAAGCTGGATGCGGCCTGGGCACGCTGGACGCGGCCGTGGACGACAATCGCCTGGGCGTTCCTGTCGATCGGCATCGCGCTCGGCAGCTGGTGGGCCTACTACGAACTCGGCTGGGGCGGCTACTGGTTCTGGGATCCGGTCGAGAACGCGTCGTTCATGCCGTGGCTCGTCGGCACGGCACTGATCCACTCGCTCGCCGTCACCGAGAAGCGCGGCCTGTTCAAGAGCTGGACGCTGCTGCTCGCGATACTCGCGTTCTCGCTGTCGCTGCTCGGCACGTTCCTGGTCCGCTCCGGCGTGCTCGTGTCGGTGCATTCGTTCGCCGCCGACCCGACGCGCGGGCTGTTCATCCTCGCGTTCCTGATCGTCATGATCGGCGGTTCGCTGGCGCTGTACGCCTGGCGCGCACCGTTGCTGAAGTCGAATGCCGGCTTCGAATTCACGTCGCGCGAGAGCTTCTTGCTGTTCAACAACATCCTGCTGGTCGTTGCCACCGCGACCGTGTTCGCCGGCACGATGGCGCCGCTGATCTCCGACGCTCTCGGGCTGGGTACGCTGTCCGTCGGCCCACAGTATTTCAACCCGACGTTCCTGCTGCCGGTCCTGCCATTGCTTGCGCTGGTGCCCGTGGGCATCCATTCGAGCTGGAAAAAGGGCCGCGTCGGCGACAAGCGCGGCATGTTGCTGACGACACTCGCGCTGGGTGCTGTCATCGCGCTGGCATTGATGCTCGGTGCCTACGGCGGCGCGATGCTGCTGACGCCCATCGGACTGGGTCTCGGTGCATGGATCATGCTTTCCTCGCTGGCCGACCCGGTCGATCGCTGGCGCCGGAAACTGTCGCAGACGCCCGCGATCGTCGGCATGGCGCTCGCGCATTTCGGCCTCGGGCTGTTCGTGCTGTCGATCAGCGTCGTGGAGTCGTACACGCTCGAGCGCGACGTGGCGTTGGGTGTCGGTGATCGCGCTCAGCTCGGCCGCTTCGAGTACCGCTTCGATTCCATTGAACCGGCCCAGGGACCGAACTGGGAGGGCGTCCGCGCGAAGCTCACCGTCACGCGCGATGGCGAGCCCAATGGGGTGCTCTATCCCGAGAAGCGCAACTACTGGGTGCAGCGCTCCGTGATGACCGAGGCCGGCATCGACATGCAGCCTACGCGCGATGTGTTCGCGGCGCTCGGCGAAGACCTCGGTGCCGGGCGCTGGAGCGTGCGGGCGCAGGTTCGGCCGCTGATCAACTACGTCTGGTTCGCAGCCTTCCTGATGGCGCTCGGTGGCGTGATCGCAGCCACCGACCGGCGCTATCGGACGGCCCGCGAAGCCACTGCAACGCGCGCCACGAATGAACCGACGCCGACTGGCGGACTGCCGGCGCCGGGCGCCGCGCGCATCGCGACCGGGGAAACATGACCCGCTTCCTGCTGCCCGTGGGCCTGTTTGCGCTGCTCGTCGTCGTGCTGGCGATCGGCATCCAGCGCGCACCGCAGAAGAACATCATCCCATCCGCGCTGCTCGGCAAGCCGGCGCCGGCGTTCTCGTTGCCGGAACTCGGTGCGCCGGGTGTCACGTTCGATTCGAGCGCATATGCCGGTCGCTGGTGGATCCTCAATGTCTGGGGCACTTGGTGCGTGGAGTGCCGCGCGGAGCACGACATGCTGCTGGAGATGCGGCGCAGCGGGCTGGCGCCGATCGTCGGCTTGAACTGGAAGGACGACGACGTCGAGGCGCAGCGCTGGCTTGCGCAGCTGGGTAACCCGTATGAACGCGTGCCGGTCGACGCGGAGGGCCGGGTGGCCATCGACTGGGGCGTATATGGTGCCCCCGAGACCTTCCTGATCGACCCGCAGGGTGTGGTCGTGCATCGCCATGTCGGGCCGATCACCGCCGAGGTCTGGGACGCCGAGTTCCGCAGCCGGCTGCCGCGCAGCGATGCACCGCCCACCATGCCTGTGCCCGATGCCGACACCAGCGTCGTCGAACCTGCGCCGGCAGGGGCCGCCTCATGACGGCTGGCATTGGTCGAATCCTCGCGGTGGTCGTCGCGCTGCTGTGCCTGATGAGTCCGCCGGCGCTGGCGGTCGATCCAGTCGAACTCGACGACCCCGCGCTGCAGGCGCGCTATCGCGCGCTGTCGCACGAGTTGCGCTGCATGCAGTGCCAGAATCAGTCGATCGCCGACTCGCCGGTCGGACTGGCCGGGGATCTGCGCCGCGAGGTTCGGGAGCTGCTGGTCGAAGGTCGCACGGACGCCGAAATCCGCAGTCATCTCGCGGCCCGCTACGGTGATTTCATCCTGTTTCGCCCGCAGTTCAACGCCCGCACCGCGTGGCTTTGGGCCGCACCGGGCGTGCTGCTGCTGATCGGTCTGGTGGTCGCCGTGCGGGTCGTCCGCGGCCGCGCGGCGCGGGCCGATGCCACGGACGACGAAGCGGATCTTCCGGCGTGACCCTGTTCGTGCTGGTTGCGGCGGCGCTGGCGCTGGCCATCGTGGCCTGGGTCACGTGGCCACTGTGGCGAGGGGCCCGGGTTGCCGCGGCGCTGACGGGCCTGCTGGCGCTCGCGGGCGCCGGCGCCCTGTACGCCTACTGGAGCAACTGGAGCTGGGATGAGTCCTTTCGCGTCGCCGACACACCGGCGGCGATGGCGGCGCGCCTCGCACGGCGGCTGCAGGACCAACCCGAAGACCGCGAAGGCTGGTTGATGCTGGGGCGCTCCTACACGGTGCTGCAGCAGTATCCGCTCGCCGTGCGCGCCTACCAGCGCGCAAACCGGCTCGCCGACGGTCGTGATGCCGAGGCGCTGACAGGCTGGGCTGAAGCGCTGACCCTGATCGACGAGAACGAGCTGGCGGGACGTGCCGGGAGGCTGTTCGAGGAAGCGCTGGCACTCGAGCCACAGAACGGCAAGGCGCT
Organism: Steroidobacteraceae bacterium; assembly: GCA_041395605.1. Taxonomy (GTDB): domain Bacteria; phylum Pseudomonadota; class Gammaproteobacteria; order Steroidobacterales; family Steroidobacteraceae; genus UBA964. The sequence continues at coordinate 35,670 of JAWLAD010000018.1, read as the reverse complement.
GTTCTTCAGCGGCATCGCGGCCGAGCGCCGCGGAGAGCTTCCGCTGGCACGTGAGCGTTTCGTCGCGTTGCTGGCGCTTGGCCCACCGGAGACAGTCCGGGACATCCTGCAGCAGCAGGTCGCCGGACTGGATGCGGCGATCGCACAAGGGGCTGGGGTTATCGCGACGCCACCTGAGGCTGGCGGCGACCAACCGCCCCCGGACGGCTCGCGCATCGACCTGCGCGTCGAGGTGGCGCCGGCACTCGCGGCCACGCTGCCCGTCGACGCGACCGTATTCATCGCGGTGCGACGCCCGGGGGAACCCGGCCCGCCACTGGCCGCGCAGCGACATCTGGCCCGCTTCCCACTGACTGTCAGCCTGACGCCGGCGGACGCCATGATGCCGGGTCGAAGCTTCGCGGCCGGCGAAACGGTCGTCGTGCTGGCCCGGGTCGCGCTCGGCGGCACGCCGACGGCGACCAGCGGCGATCCCTATGGCGAGCTTCGCTATGATGTGGGGCGCGACGCGGTCAGTACCCTGGTGATCGACCGACTGACACCCTGAACCGCTCGCGGGGATCCACCGCGTGCAATTCGAGTCACCTCCGTCCATCTGGGCTTCCTACGCCCGTGCGTTGTCTGCGCAGCGTCCTGCCCTGTTGCCAGAAGGCACCGTGCTGCCGCGCATCGAGGCGTGCCTCGCGCCGGTGCGCGTCGACGTCGCGCATCTCGCGCGCTATCGCGAACTGTGCGCCACGCAGGGCGATCCATCCTGGCTGCCGATCGCCTTCCCGCATCTGCTCGCCACGCCGATCCACCTCGCGCTGCTGTCGTCGGGTGGGTTCCCGCTGCGTTTGCTTGGCCTCGTGCACGTCGCGAACGTCATCGAGCAACCCCGGCCGGTCGAAGTCGGGCAGGGCGGCGAGATGGTGACATGGCTGGACGGCTACCGTGACACGGCACGTGGACAGGAATTCGATCTCGAAACCGAATGGCGTGATCGGGGCGTATTGCTGTGGCGCGAGACCTGCACGTTCCTCGCCCGCCGACGAGCGGGCGGGCGTGACTCGCCGCGACAGCGTCCCGCGGAGGAACCGCAGGACACCGGACCGGTCGTCACGAGCGGCTTTCGCGCGCCTGCCGGCCTTGGGCGCAGCTACGGCCGTGTGTCCGGCGACTGGAATCCGATCCATCTGGCCGACGTGACAGCGCGTGCGTTCGGCTTCCGGGCGGCCATCGCACATGGCATGTGGGCGCTCGCGCGATGTGCGGCCGAATTGCCGGCCGAGCGACTGGCGGGCGCAGTGCGCTATGCGGTCGACTTCCGGCTGCCGGTGTTGCTGCCGGCCTGGGTCACGCTGCAGCGCTGGGAGGATCCGTCGGGTCTGCATTTCACGCTGCGCGACGCGCAGGCCGAACGGGTCCACCTGAAGGGTCAGCTGAGGACCCTGGGTCCTTGACACCGCCGGCAACGACCACCGGGAACGATGCGCTGCCGGTGCCCCCATCGCGCGGCGGTGTCGCCGCGGGGGAGTGGGTCCCATTGCTGTCTGCGGCGCTGGCCTACTTTGCGCTGCTGGCGGGCTATTACATGCTTCGCAGCCTGCGCGAAGCCTTCGCCCTGGAGGTCGGCCGGGAGCATATCGACCGGCTGTTCTACGCAACCTTCGTCGTGATGCTGGCCGTGCTGCCGGCGTACTGGTTTGCGGTCGCACGAATTCCGCGCCGCCGCCTGCTCGCGTCGATTTACGGCTTCGTCGTGCTGCTGTTTGCGGGGCTGGGTCTCGCACTGCAGCTGCGACTGGATCCCTCCGTGGTGGGTGCGATCTATTTCGTCGCCGTCAGTTCGCTGAACCTGTTCATGGTCAGCGTGTTCTGGAGCACGATGGTCGACGCGTGGCACAGCGAGGCCGCGAAGCGCGTATTCGGTTACATCGCGGCGGGCGGCAGCGTCGGCGCACTCGCTGGTCCGCTGTTCAATTCGCTGTTCATCGAGCGACTGGGTCCGGCGGTGGTCATCGGTATCGCCTGCCTGATGATAGGCGCGGCCGCGATGGCAGGACGCTGGGCCCAGGTACGGACTCGCAGTGCGGATCCAGTCGACGGCCGCGGCCTCGAGCTCGCCGTAGGAGGGCGCGCCATCGATGACCTGCGGCGTCTGGCCACCTCGCCCTACATGCTCGGCATCGCGTCGCTGATCGTCGCGGGCCAGGTCCTGGGTGGCTACATGTACAACGAGCAGGCGAAGTACGTCGAGACGGCGTATGCCACGCTGGAGTCGCGCGCAGCGCTGTTCGCGCGCATTGATTTCTTCGTCAACGTCGTGTCGCTGGTGTTTCAGTCGCTGGTCGTTGCATGGTTGACGCGCCTGGGCGGCATGCGACTCGCGCTGGCCGCCATCCCGCTGCTGCTGATCGGCTCGCTGGTCGTGCTGGCACTCGTGCCCGTGGGTGCCGTGCTGCTCGCGACCCAGGTGCTGCGGCGCGGTGTCGACTACGGGCTGTTCAAGCCGACGCGCGAGATGCTGTTCACGGTGCTGAATCCGGAGAGCAAGTTCAAGAGCAAGAGCCTGATCGACACGCTGTTGCAACGCGGGGCGACAGCCTCGGACAGGTCAGCTATCCGCTGGTCGCGGACTCGGCCTTGCCGGTGTCGCCTGGGTTTGTGTCGCGATCTGCGTGGTGATGCTGGTCTTCGCGCAAGGCCTCGCGCGCGGCTTCCAGCAACATGAGCGCTGAACCGGCCGCGACCGTGGCGTCAGCATTGCCGGCGCAGCGCCTCGATGCCGCGGGCGGGGCTCGCATCGATCGGCGCGCGATACTGGCGCTGGCAGCGCCATTGATGGTCACGAACGCGATCCAGGCGGTACTGAACCTCACGGACACCTGGTATGTCGGTCGCATTTCGACCGATGCCGTCGCTGCCATGGGCTCGATTTACTGGCTGATGACGTTCTTCATCCTGGTCGTCAGCGGCGTGGGGCTCGCGGTCCAGGCGTTCGTCTCGCAGGCAGCAGGATCGCGGCGCCGGGCCCGCGCGTCGCAGGCGACCTGGAGCGCCCTGTGGGCGACGCTGGCTACCATGCCGCTGTTCATGCTGGTCGCCGCGTTCGGGCCGCTATTGCTGCGGCCGTTTGGCTTGCCGGCAGCGGTCGAAGATCTCGCCGTGGCGTACTGGCAACCGCGCATTGGGGCGCCGTGCTCGGGTCGATGGTCTGGGTGCTGACTGGATTCTTCAACGGCGTGGAGCCACGCGCATCACGCTGTGGATAGCGGGCCTGACGACGGTCGCGAACGTCCCAGCCAATGAGTGGCTGATCTTCGGCGCTGGACTGGGCATGGAGGGGGCGGCCTGGGGCACGAACCTCGCGCAGTTCGCCGGGCTCGTGGTGGCAATCGGTTGCCTGCTGTCGCGTCGATTCGCGGCGCCATACCGGACGCGCCTGACCTGGCGACCGGATGGCCGCCTGATCCTGCGCATGCTGCGGGTCGGGGCGCCTGTCGGCGTGATGTACGGTGCGGATGTGCTGGGCGTCGCGTTGTTCCAGTTGATGATCGCGCGCGTCGGCAGTGCGGATGCCGCCGCGACGCAGATCGTCATGATGCTGACCTCGCTTGCCTACCTGCCGACGTTGGGGCTCGCGACGGCCGGCACGACGCTGGTGGGGCAGTGCATCGGTGCCGGCGCGCGCGACTGGGCGGAGCGGCTCGGCACCGCGGTCATCCTGATGTGCTCATTGCTGATGTTCTGCATCGCGGTCGGGTTCCTGGTCGCAGGTCCATGGTTGATGCCGGTGTTCCTGGCATCGGCTGACGAATCAGCCACCAGAACCCTCGCGATCGCGGCGATCGTGATCTGGCCGGCCGCGGTATACCAGGCATTCGACGGTTTGTACTTTGGTTCGAGCTTCTGCCTGCGCGCGGCGGGCGACACGCTCGTACCCGCCGCCACGGCGCTGCTGGCGTCCTGGGGGCTGTTCATACCGCTCGCGCACGTCCTGATCTTCGCGCCGGGGCAGGGCTGGGTCGACGGGTTGCCCCAGTTCGGCCTGGGCGCGCTCGGCGGCTGGCTGGCGTTGATGGCCTATGCCGTCCTGCTTGGAAGCAGCATGTTTGTCCGTTGGCGATCCGGGCGGTGGCGCCGCTTGCGGCTTTGACGCGCAGCGAACCCTCTGCCCGATTCACCGGCGTTCACGTGCCCAGCGACGCAGCATCAAGAAGCCACCAAGCATGCCACCCAGATGCGCGAAGTGCGCGACACCGGTCTGGTTGCCCATCACACCCGACACCAGTTCGATCGCGGCGAACAGCAATGCGAAGACCCAGGCCGGCATCGGAATGGGCGGGAACAGCAGCACGATCCGGCGCTGCGGAAACATGACCGCGTAACCGAGCAGCAGTCCGAAGACGCCACCGGATGCGCCGACCGTCGGCAGGGTCTGGCCGAGCCACGCCGTTACGGCGAGCTGCGTTAAGCCGGCAGAGAGCAGGCTGACGACGTAGTAACGCAGGAAGCGGTTGGATCCCCAGGTGCGTTCCAGATCGGCCCCGAACATGACCAGGCCGTACATGTTCAGCGCGATGTGCAGCACGCTGCCGTGCAGGAACGCGTAGGTCAGCACCTGCCATGGCTGGAAGCCGACTTCCAGGGGCCACAGGGCGAACCAGTTCTCCAGCAATCCCGGCAGCGCGAGTTGCAGCACGAACACGATGACGTTCGCGACGAGAACGATGCGCGTCAGGCGCGGCAGGTGGCTGAACAATCCCATGTGCAGTCGTTCAGCAGCTCTCTAGCCACTCGAACAGGCGCTTCGCGAAACGGATCTTCAGCTGTTTTCCGGCCACGACATGGGCGAGATCGTCCCATGTTTCGCCGATCGCCCCCGGAATCGCCTTCTCGATCGGCACCGTCGTCCGCGGACTCGTCACGACGTCGAGCGCTGCGTGGATGATCAGCGACGGACAGCGCACCGTCCCGAGTCGCGACTTCGATTCGAAGCCGACGCAGGCGTCGATCAACCGCTCATGGGCGGTGAGTCGGCCGTTGAGTTCCTTCCAGCCGCCTTGCGGGCCAAGCAGCTTGGATTTGTTCTCGATGTAGTAGTCCGGCGTGAAGGACAGCAGCGTAACGGCCTTCTGGAACGCGTCGAAGCCCGCGTCGCGGTGGATCCAGCGGAACATTTCCAGCTGATCACGCAGGAAGTCGTCCACTTCGCACCACGCCCCGGTATTCAGCATCGACCGCGCGAGGTCGGGGCGGCGAATCGCGATCTCCTGGCAGACGCAGGCGCCCATGCCGACCAGCCCAACCAGGTGCACATTGCGCAGCCCGAGGTGGTCCAGCAAGGCGATCGCATCCTGGGCGTGCAACGCCATGGTCGAGGGAACCGACACATCATCGTCGGACTCGCCGATGCCACGATAGTCGAACACGATGACCTGATAGCGGTCTGTAAGGCCGCGCGCGAGGTGGTGGTGGTTGTCGTGGCAGAAGGTGCCCCAGCCGCCCATGCACAGGACCGGGTCGCCTTGGCCGAGGATCTCGTAGTACATGTTGTGATCGTTGATGCGGGCGACGGGCATGCTGCGGCTCCTGGAAAGCGGTATGGGCGGTGCACGCCTTCAGCGTGCGGAGGGTGGCGGAGGGAAGGTGATGTCCGGTGTGTCCTGGTCGATATCGAGATGGATGCGCCACTGGCCACGCGCGCCGCGCCGGTAGATCAGCAGCGAGCGTCCGGCGTCCTCGTAACGCGGTTGCCCCGGCAGATCAAGCGTGAACCAGTACCCTGACACGAGGTGGGCGATGCTGCCGCGCACGTCGATGCGTTCGATGTCCAGCAGGAACTCGACCTGTCCACGGCCGACACGTGGGGCGAAATAGTTGCGTACCGCTTCGATTCCACGCAGTGCGGGTTGTCCGTGCAGTGCGACGTAGGCGTCGGGTTCGTACAGCGCCATCAGCGCATCCAGATCGCCACGCTTGAAAGCATCGATCCAGTCCCGCGCAGCCCGCTGTACTGCCAGCCGGTCCCGGGCGGGCCCGGCCCCGGGCGGTGGGACCGCGCGCGACGCTGCAACCGAAGGCATGGCCAGCACTGCCGTGGACAGCAGGCACAGCGCGTCTCGTCGCGTATGCAGCATGCGCGATTCCTCTGGATGCGGGGGGCCGTTACAGTAGCAGGATCGACGCGTCCATGCCTCTTCCGGCGGGCGCGCATTCCGCGAGGGAGCACATGTCCGCCGAGTTCTATTTCCTGCTGAAGCTGGCCCATCTGCTGTTGTTCGTCTACTGGCTTGGAGCCGACATCGGCGTGTTCTACTCGGCCCGCTATGTGCGCAACGCCGCGCTGGACCTCTCGTCGCGGCGCACGGCGCTGCAGATCCTCGCCTGGATCGACCAGATTCCGCGCTATTGCCTCGTGCTGATGCTGCCGGTCGGCTACAGCCTCGCGGCGATGCTCGGCCTGGTGCGCATGCCGGTCATCGGCTTCTTCGTACTGTGGGGCATCAGTGCCGCCTGGCTGTGGATGGTCTGGGCCATCCATCATTTCCAGGGTCGTGCCATCGCCGAACGCTTGCGGCGTATCGATCTCGTCTGGCGCTGGGTGCTGTGCGCCGGCTTGCTCTGGGACGGCTGGACGGGCCTGCGGGGCACCGGGCATATCTTCGCGGATTGGGTCTCGATCAAGTTCCTGTTGTTCGCCGCGATGCTCTTCTGCGGCATCATGATCCGGGTACGCGGCAAGGCGCTCGGGCCTGCGCTGCGCGAAATCCTCAGCAGTGGGTCCACGCCGGCGCTCGAGGCGGTCGTGATCGGGTCCTTTGCGCGAACGAGACCGTTCGTGCTCGCCATCTGGGCACTGCTGGTGACGGCTGCCTGGGTCGGCATCGCCAAACCCGTCATCGGAGAGTGACATGCAACCGAATCCCCTGTTGTCACGTGTTCCGGCGGACTCGTTGAACGAAGGCATGCGCGCGGCGCACGAGCGCGCCATGGCGGCCCGCGGCGACGCGACCTTCATCGATGTCGCTGCCAACGCGCCCCACATGTTCGACTGGTACGCGCGCTTCTACGCGGAGGTGTTCTACGGCGGGCGCGTCCCGGTGCGGCTGAAGGAGCTCGTTCGCCTGCGCCTGTCCACCCTCCACGGTTGCGCGTTCTGCAACAAGGGCAATCGACTCGATGCGGCGCGCGCCGGTATCAGCGAGGCGCAGTTGCGTGCCATCGATGACCCCACCTCGGCTGTCTGGAGCGAGGAGGAGAGGGCGGTGCTGGACATCGCGGCGCGGATGTCGCTGCTGCAGCCGGGAGCGAGTCTCGATGCGCCGCTGTACGGCAACCTGCGCCGCTTCCTCGACGACGGTCAGATATTTGAACTGGGCATGACCATGGCCGTGCTGACCGGCATGGCCAAGTTCCTCTTCACGTTCGACCTTGTCGAACGCGAGGAATATTGCGAGTTCGGCGCCTGACGGCGGCGCCGCGGGCGTCCGCTCAGCGGGGTGGAACCTGCATGCCGCGCTGTACGGCCGGCCGCGCGCCGACCTCGCCGGCCCAGCGCGCGATCTGCGGATGGCGGTCGAGGTTGCCCGGCCAACGCAGCATCGACACCGCGGCAACCGGGTAGGCGATCATGTCGGCAATAGTGTAATCGTCGCCGGCCAGATAGCGGGTCTGCGACAGCTGCAGTTCCATCGTCGCGACCATCCGGTCACACAGCTTGTTGTAGAAATCGATGGCCCACGGCTGCTTCTCCTGCGACATGACATTGAACACGAACTGGCCGCTGTACGCCGGTCGATGTCACTCGAGACGATGCCCAGCCACTCGAAGACCCTCGCACGGGCGCGCGGCCGGGTCGGCAGGAATCGCTGCGATTTCTCCGCGAGATAAACCAGGATCGCGGCCGTGCCGTAGACGCGCAACGGTTCGCCGTCGTCCCCGGTGGCGTGATCGACGATCGCAGGCACGCGCCCCACGGGATTCAGCGCGAGGTACTCCGCCTTCTGGTGATCGCCCGCCACGAGGTTGTAGTTGATGACACGGTAGGGAAGTGACGTTTCCTCCAGCATGATGGAGGCCTTGAAACCGTTGGCCGTGGGCGTCGTGTGCAGATCGATCATTCGCGCGGTCGTCCCGTTGCAATGCAGAGGAGTGGACTATGCAGCAGCAGAATTCCCCGGTGCAAATCGAACGCAGCTTCGTTTCCATTCGCGAAGGCCAGGTGCACCTGCGCAGCGGCGGCAGCGGTGCGGCGCGAGCACTGTGGATGGTGCACGCGTCGCCGGCGAGTTCGGTGTCGCTGGTCCCGCTGATGCGCGAGTTGGGGACCAGTCGCCGCGTGATCGCGCCCGATACGCTGGGCAACGGCGACTCGGCGGCGCCGTCGGTGGCGACGCCCGACATCGGCTATTACGCTGACGCGAGCCTGCGCGTGATGGACGCCCTCGGGATAGAGCGAGCGGACCTGTACGGCAGCCACACCGGGGCGCACATCGTCACCGAAATGGCGCTTGCCCACCCGGACCGGTTCGGGCGGATGATCCTCGATGGCATCGCGATGTTCTCGGCCGATGAAAAACGCGACTACCTCGCGAACTACGCGCCCGAAGTACAGCCCGACGCCTTCGGTTCGCAGTTCCACTGGGCCTGGCACTTCGTCCGAGACCAGGGCTGGTTCTTTCCATACTTCCGGCGCGACGTCGCCCACCTGCGTGGCATCGCGCCACCCACTGCACAGACGTTGCACGACCTGACCGTCGAAGTGCTCAAGTCGGTCCGGACCTATCACCTCGCGTATCGCGCCGCGTTCGCGCACGCAGACGCGGATCGCTTGCCGGGCGTGCGCTTGCCGACTTTGGTGATGGCGGACGCATCGGATCCGCTCCGGCACGGCGTGGCGCGCGCCGCCGGGCTGCTACCGGGCTGCCAAAGCCTGATCTGGGACGACGCGGCGAACCCCGGGGCCGGCCCCAAGGCGCGCATGCTGGCGCGGTTCCTCGACGCTGACTGACTGGGGCAGGGCACACGGCTATCATCCAAGGCGGTATCCGATAGCACAGCGCAAGGAGTTGCCGCATGCCACGCCCCAAGCCGACGGCCTCGTCCCGCGCCGTCCCGACTGTCACTCCGCTGAAACGCACCGCGATCATCGTGCGCGACATGGATCGTTCGCTGGCCTTCTATCGCGACGTCCTCGGCATGAACGTCTGGATAGAGGGCAGCGCCGGGGCGGAGGTTCCGGCGATGTACCAGTTGCTCGGCATGCCGCCTTGCGACACGCGCTGGATCATCCTGCAGTCCGAGGACGTCGACTGGGGGATGGTGGGACTGTTCGAACTGACCAACCCCTCGCCGGATGACAACACCCATCCGAACATCGATCGGGTGAATCGCGGCGAAGCCTGTCTCGTGTTCCATGCGCCGGATGTACGCAAGATCCATCGCGGCGCGCGAAAGCTCGGCCTGACGGTCCTTTGCCCGCCGACCCGGCTCGTCCTGCGGGCACATGGCGTCGAATCACTCGAAATGACCCTGCGCGATCCGAATGGCGTGCTGGTGAACTTCATCCAGAACACCAAGGGCGGGCGCATCGGTCTGTCGAACCGCTTCCCCGGCCTGCGCCGACTGCGTGCACCAGCCGCAACGAAATCCGCTGCCGCGGCGAAGCCGGTCAAGCGCCGTAGCGGTGCATCGCGGGTGCGTCGATCGGGATGATGGTCGACTTCAGTTCCGTGAAGAAATCGAGGCTGGAGAACGGGCCGTCCCGCCCGATGCCCGATTCCTTGTAGCCGCCGAACGGCGCACGCAGTTCGCGCATCATCGGCGTATTGACCCAGACGGTGCCCGCACGAATGTCGCGCGAGCAACGCATGACGGTGTTCAGATCCTCCGACCACACGTAGTTGACGAGGCCGAACTTGGAGTCGTTGGCGATCCGCACCGCGTCGTCGAGCGTGTCGAACTCCAGGAACGTCGCGAACGGCCCGAAGATCTCCTCCTGGCAGACGCGCGCGTCGTTCGCCGGCGCCATGACGGCGGTCGGCTCGATGAACCACCCCTTGGGTTGGTCCGCCGCCCGGCGACCGCCGGTCAGCAGTTTGCCGCCATCGGCCTTTGCAACGTCCACGTAAGACAGCACGCGTTCCATGTGCTGGCGGAACGCGAGCGGGCCCACTTCGGTCGACGCGAGCATCGGGTCGCCGATGCGGATGCGACGCGCGCGCTCGACGAACCGCTCGATGAACTGTGCCGAGATCGAGCGCTGCACGAGGATGCGGGATCCAGCGAGGCACTGCTGCCCGTTGTTGGCAAAAATGCCGGCGAGTGCGCCGTCCAGCGCGCGGTCGATGTCGGCACTGTCGAAGATGATGTTCGCGCTCTTGCCACCCAATTCCAGTGCGATCGGCTTCAGGTTCTTGCCCGCCGTGGCGGCGATCGCGCGTCCCGTGCCGGTCCCTCCGGTGAAGCCGATCATGTCGATCCCGGGGTGGGAGACCAGCGCGTTGCCCGTGACCGCGCCGCGGCCATTGACGAGGTTCACCACGCCCGGCGGCAGTCCCGCCTCGTGGAAGATCTCGACCATGCGCCGCATCGACAGCGGCGTGTACTCGGATGGCTTGAGCACGCAGGTGTTGCCCCAGCTGATGCAGGTGGCGATCCGCATCGACGCCAGCGCGAGCGGCGCGTTCCACGGCGCGATCGCCGCCGCAACGCCTTTCGGTTCACGCGTGACGTAAGTCAGATAGCCCTTGGTCTGGGTGTAGGTCTCGCCATGGACGGTGCTCGCCACTTCGGCAAAGAATTCGAAATTGCGCGCCATGCGCTGCACGTGGATCCGGACGCTCTGCAGCGGCAGGCCAGTATTGAGGCACTCCAGATAGGCGAGTTCCTCGGCATTGCGTCGCAGGTGGTCGCGGATGGCGTACAGGATGTCCTTGCGCTCGTTGATATCCATCTTCGGCCAGGGGCCGCGATCGAACGCAGCACGCGCCGAGCGCACGGCAGCGTCGACTTCATCGGCATTCGCCTCGCGCAACTGACTGACGACCTGCTCCGTGGTCGGATTGATGACGGCGATGTCTTCACCGGCCGACTTCGCGGGCACCGCTTGCCCATCGATCAGGCTGGTGACATGCGGGTTGACCGGAAATTCCCGGGTGATGCTGACGGCGTTCATCTGAGGTCCTTGGCTGGGCTGGCGCTTCAGGCCTGCGGCTTGCTGAAGGCGGCAACGTACCACGGCAGGGTGCCCTGGCGGGCCGGCAGGTGGCCGACATGCGAGCGTTCGGGGGGAATGTCGGCGGCGGCGAGGTCGCGGGCGAGGTCCGCGTTCGCATACACCTCCCAGTAGGGTTCGTTGTTGTTCAGCGTGTCCCAGGACAGTTCGAAGCGCTCGAACTCGCTGAGGCCGGCGAAACGCAGCGGCACGTCCTGATGCACGCAGACGCCGCCAGGTGCCAGCAGCCGCCAGCTCTCGCGCAGCATGCCGCGCCGGGTCGCATCGGAGATCTCGTGCATCAGGTTGTGGGAGACGATCAGGTCGAACCAACCGTCGGGAAGCGCGTATCCGCGCAGTCGCGCTGGTGGAAATGCACGGCGGCGCCGAGCGATTCGGCGCGCGCATGGGCACAACGCAACATGCCTGCGCCGACGTCGATGGCATGCACTTCGGCGTCCGGGAACGCCTGCGCGTACGGGACGCTGGCCGGAACCTGCCGAGCAACCCATGTCCAGGATGCGGCGGGGCTTGAGGTCCGGGAACTGCTCGCTGATGTAGCGCTGGACATGGGCTGCCTTGCTGTCGGTACGGCTGAGCCCCTGGCCGAACGCGTACAGGTTGCCGCCGCATTCGTACAGCGCCCCGGCGGAGCAGTCGCCGTCACCGAGGTCCATCGCATAGCCACCGGTCTGCAAGATGGATATCGACGGCCGACGCCGCGCGGCGGCACGAACTGCGGATCGAGTTCAAGGCTGCCACGGCGCGTCGCGGGGTCGTCCAGACGCGCGGCGGTACGGGCCAGACGGTCACGCTCGCGGAATATGCTGTCGCCGATCGCGACCCACATCTGCTCCTGCGCCGCACGATGCAGCGCGGACCAGCTGCGGTAGGCCGGATCGGCATACATCGCGTCGCGGATCTCGTCGCGGGTCTGCGGTACCTGACCCGTTTCGGCGGCCGAACGCGGTACGACGACCTGATCGAACAGCCGGCGGTTCGTGGGGCGAACGGTACGGTTCAGCGCCTGCTTGAACGCGACGATGAACTGCTGGCGGGACGCCTCGGCCGCAGTCGCCTGCGGCAGCATCTCGTGGGTGACGCTGCGGACCATGGTGTTTTCCTCGCGTACGGCGGCTGGTGCGGCCGAGTCATCATGTCACTATAATGATGCACGGGCGCATTGCGAAGCCCGACAGGCCAGGCATGCGCGATCTTCGAACATTCCTTTCTGACAACGCGGCGGCAGTCTGGCGCCTCGACGGACCGCTGTCCGCACGGCACCAGCTGACGGCGTTGCAGCATGAGCTGGACGCGGCGGGGCGCTATCCGGTGCTGCACGCGACCGACGTGGCCGACATCGCCGGGCGCAAGACGCCGATCGGGGTGGTCTGCAACCTGACCGCGAGCCGGGCGCTGACCGCCAGCGCGCTCGGCATCAGCGACCACCGACAGACGTCGGCATGGTTCGCGGCTCGCAGCGCCGCGGGCATCGAACCGCAGCGCGTGACCGCCGCGGAGGCGCCGGTCCAGCAAGTGGTCTGGCAGGGTGGCGACGCGGACCTGCATCGCCTGCCTGTGTTGACCCAGCACGAGCTCGAGCCCGGCCCCTACCTGACCGCGGCGCATGCGACGACCTTCGATCCGGACAGCGGCGTCGACAACACGGCGATCCAGCGCTGCTGGGTACTCGGGTCGCGCCGGATGACATGGTTTCCGTATCCGACGACGCACAACATGCGCAACCTGCGCAAGTTCTGGGCCGAGAGGCGAGGCCTGTCGGTTGCATTCTGGATCGGCCATCACCCGGCCGTGCTGCTGGGCTCACAGGCCAAGCTGCGCTATCCGGAGAGCCACTGGGCGGCCGCAGGCGGGGTGCTTGGTGAACCGCTGCGCGTCGTGCCATCCGTGCTGCACGGTGAGCGGATCATGGTGCCGGCCGATGCGGAGATCGTCGTCGAAGGGTACGCAACCCCGGAACAACTGCACGCCGATGGCCCGTTTGGCGAGTACACCGGCTATCTCGGTGCGCAGGTGCAGGCGCCGCTTGTCGATGTCCAGTGCATCACGATGCGCCGCGACGCGATTTACCACGACTATGGTTCCGGGCTGACCGACATGCTCGTGCCCGACAACATGGCGATGGAGGGGAAAGTCCACCAGCTGGTCCGCGCTGTCGCGCCGTCATTGGTCAATGTCCACGTCCCGACCGAAGGCCGGCGTTTCCATGCGTACCTGCAACTGCGTGACCCGGCGCGCGGTGAGGCGCGCGATGCGCTCGCCGCAGCGCTCGCGTACCGCCGCCTGAAGACGGTCATCGCAGTCGATACCGATGTCGACATTTTCTCGCCGCAGTCGGTGCTGTGGGCGCTCGCGACCCGCGTGCAATGGTCGCGGGACGCGATCATCGTCGACGGCCTGTCGGGCTCGGGGCTCGACCCATCCCTGCCCGAGGGCGCGGCAACGGCATCGAAGCTCGGCGTCGACGCGACGCTGCCGCCACCACCGCGCCCCGGTGCCCCGCGCGCGGTTGCGCCAGTGGCCACGGTTCCGGCGGACGCGCGTGAACAGGCGCGGCAGTTGCTGGCGCAGGCGGGATCGGCCTCGTCACGGTGGCCCGCCACATGAGCGGCCCTGCAGAGCCGAGGCCCGTCGTGCTGCGCGACCCTGCCGGCGCGTCGTGGGAGAAGCGCGGCAACACCGCCTGGGTGTCCTGCCCGGCCTGTTCGGGCTGGTTTCCGGTCAGTCCCGTCATGCTGCGACCGGAAGCGGCAAGCGCCTGTTGCCCTCGCTGCCACCAACAGTTCAAAGTCGCGGCTGCGTCGCCGCGCTAACCCGGTCTAGCGACGATCGTCGAGGAGTGTCGAGTCATGCACAAGCTCATGAATCAGTCAGATTTCTTCGCAGCCCTCGAGGCCGCGCGACAGCCGAAGCACGGCGGCGGGCACGCATTCAGCCGTGCCTGGGCGGCTGGCGAGCTGTCCCGCGCGCAGCTCGGTGACTGGGCGATCCAGCACTTCTATTACATCGATCCGATCCCGCAGCAGTTCGCGGCGCTGTTCGCGCGGCTGCCCGACCTCGATGCCCGCCAGCACCTGCTCGAGAACCTGCTGGGAGAGGAAATGCCGCACGCGCCCGGCAAGCGACACCCCGATCTGCTGCGCAAGTTCGCCCGAGCCTGTGGCGTCAGCGATGAACGCATGCTGCACGCGGAGGAAGCCGGCGAGGTGTTGCCGACAACCCGAGCCATGCGATCGTGGATCTGGGAGCTGTCGAGCATCCGTCCGCTGGGCGAGTCCTGCGCGGGCATCATGGTTGCACTCGAGGGCCAGCTGCCAACGCTTTACCCGAAGTACGTCGAGGCGATGCGCAAGATGGGCTTCTCCGACGATGACATGGAATTCTTCCATGTACATATCGAAGGTGACACGGAGCACGCCCATGTCGGACTGGAACTGACGGCGCGCTACGCCACGACCCCCGAGCTGCAGGGCAGGGCGATCGCCGCCGTGCGTGCCTCCGCGGAAATGCGTTTCTCGATGCTGGACGGCATCTTCAATCGCGTCGTGCTGAAGCAGGTTGCCTGAGTGACTGCGCCGGTCGCGTTCGTCACCGGCGCTGCGGGCGGCATCGGGCGTGCAGCGGTCGGCGCGCTGCGCGCGCGGGGGCTGCGTGTCTATGCCACGGACATCGCGCTGGCCGCCATTCCCTGCACCGAGAGCGACTTCATCGCCGCTTCGCTCGATGTGACGTCCGAGACCGCCGTGGCCGAGCAGATCGCGGCGGCGACAGCGACCTTCGGCCGCATCGACCATGTCGTGCATCTGGCCGGTCGGGCGGGCGCGGGGTCGCTCGATGAGACGACGCTCACGGACTGGCACGCGCTCATGGACGTGAACTTGACGTCGGCCTTCCTGCTGGCGCGGGCGGCACACCCGGCGCTGCGTGCGTCGACGGGCACACTGACGCTGATGGCTTCCACGAATGGACTCAATGGTGGTACGTCGCTGTCGGGTCCCGCGTACGCGGTGGCCAAGGCCGGGATCATCAACCTGACGCGCTACCTGGCGCGTGAGTGGGCCCGCGACGGGATCCGGGTCAACTGCCTTGCCCCGGGCCCGATCGAGACGCCGATGGTCACGGGGCGCTTCGACGCCGACACGATCGCGGGCCTCGTCCGGAGCGTACCGTTGCGGCGCCTCGGGCAGCCGGATGACATCGCGCACGCGATCGACTACCTGACGAGCCAGCGCGCGGGCTTCGTGACCGGCACGGTCATGAACCTGTCAGGCGGCCTGGTGTTCGACTGACGCATGGCCAGGGTCGCCAAACGCGCTGCGCGCAAGCGTCCTGCCGTCCGGGCGACGCATGACGTGCGGGAACTCGTCGCGCCCCGATACCACCAGGTCTATGTCACGCTGCGTGCGTGGGTGCGCGACGGCACCTATCCGCCTGGTGCGCAGATCCCGACCGAGCCGGAACTGTGCGGGATTTTCGGCGTGTCGCGCATCACGGTGCGCAAGGCGATCGAAGACCTGGCTCGCGAAGGCTGGCTGGTCAGGCAGCAGGGTCGGGGTACCTTCGTGCAGATGTCGGCCGGTCGCGAGGCATCGCGACTGGACATCTCCGCGGTCAGGGGCCAGGTCGCCGATCTCGCCGCGGCGACTGACGTCCGCGCCCTGCAGGTGCATGAGATCGATCCGGACGAGGAGACCCGTGCCGCGCTCGACCTGGCGCCGAGCGCCCGAGTGCAACGAGCCTCACACGTCCGCGTGCTGCATGGCGTGCCGCTCGGCTACATCACGACGTTCGTGCCGCTCGACATCGCGGCCAGGATTTCGGTCGCCGACATGGCCAGGCGGCCGATGCTCGAACTGCTGGGCGAAGCGGGCATCGACATCGGCGAAGCCGAACAGCTGATCGGCGCGACGCTGGCGGGCGTCGAGGCGGCCCGTGCCCTGGGCGTGGAAGTGGGCGCACCACTGCTGCGGCTCGTGCGCGTTGTATTCGATTCCGGCAGTCGCCCGGTCGAGCGCGTCATTGCGCTGTATCGTGCCGACGCCTACCAGTACCGCATGAGACTGGGTCGCACCGGTCGCAAGGAGGCGTCCCCGTGAGCATCCAGTCCATCCGTTACCACGTCACGGCCTCCCTGCTGGCCTTGCTGCCGCTGGTGTCGGTGGCGGCACAGCCCGAACCCGACGACCCCGTGCAGCAGCTGGAGGTCTACGTCCGTGCGAACGGCGACACCAGTGGCCAGCCGAGCGCTACCTGGGCGACCGGCACGGTCTATGCCTATGTGCCCGGCGAGAAGCCGCGGGCGCTGTTCGGGCTCGAGGTGCTGGGCATGGCGCGCTATCAGCGCATCGACGGCGGCTTTCTCCGGTTGAGCCGCGAAGTGGGGTATTACACGGATCTGACCACCGGAACGGTGCTGGAGCGCTGGCACAACCCCTGGCTGCAGCGCGATGTCGACGTCGTGCCGATCCAGAACGATCCCGTCAACCGGCGCTTCACCGTCGCGAACATCAACTTCAGGATCAACCAGAGCGGCGATACGGTCGCGATCTACCGCGAAGTGCCACTGCGCTATCCGAACCCCCTCGATCCAGGCAACTATCCGTTGTACTCGAGCGGCGAGTACTACGAGGCGATCGAGATGTTCAATACGTTCGCACGCCGCAGCGACCTCGCGAATCCGGGGCTGAGCTCGGTCGCGAGCACAGGCTCCTGGACGCGGATCGGTCCCTGGCTGCCATGGATGGAAATGGGCACGCGTCCTGGCTACCTCGTCTATCACAGCCGCGCGTTCAAGCCGGCCCAGGGGCTCGATGGCATCCCCGATTCGCTGCTCGGAGAAGTCAGGGCGCGCCATCCGCGTTTCCTCGAGGCACCGGCCGCGTTCAGCGCGCCGGACGAGACCAGCTGGACGTTCTTCAAGAAGCGGGTGGACGCCCGGCGCAAGGCCGCGGAGGCCGCGCCTTGAAGGCTCTGCTCGCCGCGATGCGGCGCGCCGAAGTGTTGTTGACCACGACGGCCTTCGTCGTGCTGATCGCCGTCATTTTCGGGGATGTCGTGATGCGCCGGGTGACCGGCAGCGGCATCGTCTGGGCTCGCGAACTCGGGGTGTTTGCCAACATCGTGCTGACCATCATCGGCATCGGGTTGGCGTCCTCGGATGGCACCCACCTGCGCCCCAGGGTATTCGACCGACTCGTGCCGCGCGACTGGGATCCCGCGATGACACGGATCCAGGAGGCATTGACCGCAATAGCGTTCGGCACGCTTGCCTGGATCGCGTACGGTGTCGTGCAGGAGACGATCGCCCTCGATGATCGCTCGATCGTGTTGCGCTGGGCAGTGTGGCCCATCCAGCTGTGCCTGCCACTTGCGTTCGCCGCGGGCTTCGTTCGCCACGGCATCTTCGCGCTCGATCCGGCGCTGCGTCCCGGCGACCGCGGCGAAGGGGATGTCCCATGAGCGCGCTGTGGCTGGTACTCATCGCGCTCGGGTTGCTGTTCCTGCGGCAGTACGTCGTCGTCGTGCTCGCCGTGGTCGTCGGCTACGTGTACATGGTGTGGGGCGATGGCCGGCTCGAGAACATCGTGCTCGATGGCTGGGACGCACTCAACCAGGACGTCCTGCTGCCGATCCCGCTGTACATGCTGGCGGGCGCCATCATGGCCGAAGGCGCCATAGCCGAGCGGCTGATCCGCGTCATGCGTGCGCTGGCCGGGCCCATCCCGGGCGGACTCGCGGTGGCGACCTGCCTCTCCTGTGGCCTGTTCGCTGCAATCGTCGGCTCGAGCACCGTGACGTTGCTCGCGGTGGGCGCGATCATGTATCCGGCGTTGCTGCAGGCCGGCTACTCGAAGTCGTTCTCGATCGGCCTGATCTGCGCCGGCGCCACGCTCGGCATCATCATCCCGCCGTCGATTCCGCTGATCCTCTACGGCGTCATGACGGCGACATCGATCTCCGACCTGTTCCTGGCCGGCGTGGGTCCGGGCCTGCTGCTGATGGGGTTGTTCACGGCATACGCCGTCACGACGAACTGGCGGCGGCGCACGGGTACCTGGCAGTTGCGCGAGTTGCTGGACTCGCTGCGCGGTGGAATCTGGGCGATGTTCATGCCCGTGCTGATCCTGGGCGGCATCTACTCCGGACAGTTCACGGCGACCGAATCGGCGGCGGTGGCGGTCATGTATGCACTGGTGGTCGAACTGTTCGTCTACCGCAAGCTCGACCTGCGAGGCCTGCTGCGGGTGTCGACCGAGACGACGCGCCTTCTGGGCGGACTGTTCCCCGTCCTGATGATGGCGCTGGCGCTGAACAAGTTCCTGACATTCGAGCAGGTTCCGGCCCGGATCGTCGAGTCGTTGTCGGCCTGGCTGAGCTCGCCGACTGAATTCCTGTTGATGACCAACGTGCTGCTGCTCGTCGTCGGCTGCATCATGGACATCGGTTCGGCAATCCTGATCCTTGCGCCCATCCTGCAGCCAGTGGCCGAGGCGCAGGGGATGCACCCGGTGCACTTCGGCATAATGATGACCGTGAACCTCGAAATCGGCTACCTGACGCCCCCGCTGGGGCTGAACATCATTGTCGCGATGACTGCCTTCCGTGAAAACTTCTGGTTCATTTGCCGCGCGCTGCTGCCGTTCATCGGGTTGATGCTCGTCGGCTTGGCCGTGGTCGCCGCGTGGCCTGATCTGTCACTGTTCCTGCTGACTCCATAGGTGCTGCATGTCTCCATCCGCCCCGAAATACGACCTGCTGGTCAAGAACGTGCGCGTCGTGCGCCCCCGCAAGACGAAAGTCGAGAAAATGGACATCGCCATCAGGGGCGGCAAGTTCGTCAAGGTCGCCGCAGGCCTGAAGGCCGCCGACGCCGCAGAGGTCGTCGACGGCAAGGGGCGGCTTGCTTTCCCCGGCCTCGTCGACCCGCACATGCACTCCGGCATCTATGGGCCGCTGGGTGAGGACGCCTATCGCGAAAGCCTCGCGGCGGCGCAGGGTGGCGTGACATCCAGCCTCAACTACATGCGGACGGGCGGCTACTACATGGAGAAGGGTGGGCCGTACGCGAAGGTCTACCCGGAAGTGCTCGACATCTCGAAGGACCGTTTCTGGGTCGACTACGCCTACCATCTCGCGCCGCTCGATCGGACGCACATCGGCGAGATCGACATGCTGATCAGCAAGTACGGCGTGACGTCGTTCAAGATCTTCATGTTTTATGGTGGCTACGGGTTGCACGGTGCATCGAATTCGCAGCGCGAATTCCTGATGATCGGCGAGGACGAGAAATACGACATCGCGCACTTCGAGTTCGTGATGCGCGGCGTGCACCGCGCGATGCAGCGCAATCCGAAACTGAAGGATTCGATTTCGCTGTCACTGCACTGCGAACTGGCCGACATCCTCAGCGCCTATACGAAGATGGTCGAAGGCGGTGCCAAGGTCACGGACCTTGATACCTACCTGACCGGGGAAACCCACGATCCAGAGTGCATCGACTGCAAACCGCTGACTGGTCTGCGCGCGTACAGCGCAGCCCGGCCGCCGCATTCGGAAGGGCTTGCGGTCACGATCGCGTCCTACCTCGCCCACGAGACCAACTGCCTGAACATCAACCTGCTGCACCTGACGTCACGCAAGGCGCTGCAGGCTGCGCTGACCATGGCCAAGGCCTTCCCGCACGTGAATTTCCGGCGTGAGGTGACCATTGGCCACCTGTGCCTCGATTACGATTCGAAGGTCGGCAGTTTCGCGAAAGTGAACCCGCCGATCCGTTCGCGCGACGACGTCGAGTTCCTCTGGGACAACCTGCTGGACGGCAAGCTCGACTGGGTCTGCTCGGACCATGCGTGCTGCAAGACCGAGAAGAAGGTCGGGAAGAATGGGCGCAAGGACATCTTCCAGGCCAAGTCAGGCTTTGGTGGCACGGAATACATGCTGCCGGCGCTGATTACCGAGGGCAAGCCGCGGGGCCTGTCCTACAACAAAATGGCGGAACTGCTGTCGTGGAATGCGGCACGCCGCTTTGGCCTGCCTGCCAAGGGCGATATCGCACCGGGCTTCGATGCCGACCTCGTGCTCGTCGACCCGAAGAAGTCGTTCGTCGCGGGCGCAAAACACTCTGAATCGTCGCAGGGCTACTCCGTGTTCGAGGGCAAGGAAATGTCGGCGACCGTCGACAGCACGTTCCTGCGCGGCAAGCTGATCTATGATGCGGCACGGGGTGCCATCGGCATACCCGCCGGGCAGTACCTGCACCGCCCGTACGCGGGCTGACCGGCCCCAGCCGGCCACCCAGAGCGAATCAACTGAACCGAGGACAAGCACATGACCATCAAATCCGGCGACAACATGCCCGCGGGCAGCTTCAAGATGATTGGCAAGGACGGCATGCAGGACGTCACGACGGATGCACTGTTCAAGGGCAAGAAGGTCGTCCTGTTTTCGGTTCCAGGCGCGTTTACGCCGACCTGCGACGCGAAACATTTGCCGGGGTTCGTCCAGCAGGCCGCCGCTTTCAAGGCGAAAGGGGTCGATACGGTGGCGTGCATGGCCGTCAACGACGCATTCGTCATGAATGCCTGGGGGAAGGCGTCGAACGTCGGTGACAGTGTGCTGATGCTGGCCGACGGCAACGGCGATTACTCGCGCGCGCTGGGGCTCGAGTGGGCGGTTTCGGGATGGGCGCTGCGCGGCCAGCGGTTCGCCATCGTCGTTGACAACAGCGTCGCGACAAAGTGAACATCAAAGCCCCTGGCAAGTTCGAAGTCTCCGCCGCCGATTACGTGCTCGGCCAGCTCTGAGTTTCCCGGACGGCACTGGCGTGACCCAACAAAACCACCGCATCCTGTTTGCCCGCAGTCCCCAGGGGTTGCCGGTGCCCGAGGACTTCGGCGCGGACACCGTGCCCGTGCCAACGCCCGCTTTGCGGGGCAATTCCTGTCGCGAACGCTCTGGTTGTCGCTGGACCCGTACTACCGCAACGTCATGAAGAACAGCCAGATCTACGCGGATCGGCTGGCTGCGGGCGACGTCATGGTCGGCGAAACGGTCGCGCAGGTGGTCACGTCGCAGCACGGCGATTGCAGCCGAGGTGATTACGTCGCGGTCCGCAACGGCTGGCAGCAGTACGCGCTGTCGAACGGCCAGGGCGTTGCGCAAGCTCGATCCGCCGTCGCGCCCGTCTCGACGGCGCTCGGCGTGCTCGGCATGCCCGGGCTGACGGGGTACGCGGGCACGGTGTACCTCGGCGAGCCGCGGCCGGGGCAGACGTTCGTCGTCTCGGCCTGCACGGGCCCGGTCGGCAGCACGGCGGGGCAGGTCGCGCGGCACATGGGCGCCCGCGTCGTCGGTATCGCGGGCTCGACGGCAAAGTGCGACTACGCCGTCCGCGAGCTGGGCTTCGCCGCCTGCGTCAACTACCGCGAGGGCGATCTCGCCACGCAGCTGAAGCAGGCCTGCCCGGATGGCATCGATGTGTACTTCGACAACGTCGCGGGCGACACGCTGGTGGCGGTACTGCGCAACCTCGCGTTGGGGGCGCGAATCGTGCTGTGCGGCATGATCGAGGCCTACAGCATGGACAAGCCACCCGCGGGTCCATTTCTCGGGCCCGTGGTCGGCGCTCGCGCGACGATGAAGGGCCTGGTGGTCTACGACCACCTGCACCGTCTGCCGGAACTCGTGAAGGTGGTTGGCGGGTGGATCCGTGAGGCAGCTTCCGCTATCGGGAAGACATCACGGAAGGCCTCGCGGCGGCGCCGGAGGCATTCTGTCGCCTGATGCGCGGCCAGAACTTCGGCAAGGCACTCGTGCGGGTCGGCGCGGGCCGACGCCGACCAGTTTGCGGCGCTCGAGCCGCAGCGCTCACTGGGCGAAAGTCGACCCGCTTAGCACCGACGCCAGCTCCTCCGGTGATTTGGGCGAGGCGCGACACGCACCGACGTACCGAGGCGCGCCAGTTTGCTGATGCCGGCGTCCCGCGGGTCGTGCTCGTCGGCGAGCATCAACACCGGTTGTTCGACTGCGCGCAGCACGGTCTTGATGTCGACCTCGAGTGCGGCCAGGGCAGCGTCGGCATAGTTCAGCGGCTGCTTGGCCAGATCCACGACAGCCTCATGCAGACGGCCACCGTCCAGATCTGCGCAGCGACGGCGGATGCCGCGCGCGCCACGCTCGTACCACGGCCACGCCAGTTCCTGGTCCCGAAGCCGGTGCCAGAGCGTCAGCAAATGCGCACCATCCCAGCGTGGCGCAATGCTCGGGCAGTACTGCTTCCACAAGGTTCGGCGCTCGCTGGCACCGACCGGCGGCACGCCATCGAGGACCAGCGCGTGCACGCGATTCGACGCCTGGCGCGCCAATTCCAGCGCAAGCGGTGCCGCCGTGAACCGTGCATACAGGTCGACGCTCGTCAGGCCGAGCAGATCAATGGCGTGAAGCAGGGCGTCGACGAACCCGGGGACCTCTGGTGTCGCCAGCGCGTCTGACTCACCCATGCCGGGCAAGTCGATCGCATAGACGGCGCGGTCGGTTGCCAGCGCTTCGCACAATGGCCGGGTCTGCGCCGTGGAGCCCGGCAACTCCGGCAGTACCAAGCAGGGTCGCTGGGTCGAATCTGCTGGCCCATAGCGCCTGACGTGCAGCTGTCCCTGCGGCAGGTTCAGGTAGCCACGCGTCTGGGCCCGATCCGGGCGGGCCAGTGGATCCGGCAGGCGCAGTTCGCCCGCTGTCGACGTGGCCGACTGCAGCAGGCCAATGACCCTGTCCCGCCAGGCGTCGGCATCGGGTCCCAGTCGTTCGATCGAGCATTGCTGCGGCAGGTCCGCGGGCAATGCGTCCAGGAATGGATAGAGCGGATCGTTCGAGCGACACATGAACACCGTGGGCGCGCCTACGTCGCGCACGCGCGGCAGCGCGAGGTAGCGCATCGCGGCCGAATACGCGGTGGCGTAGTGCTCGCCGGACATCAGCATGTCGAGCACGTAACCGTGCAGGAACTTCTCGTCCGGAAAATCGAGTGGCAACCGTGCCGTGGGGCTCTTGTCGAACCATGGAAGAACCTGAACAGGTCGCGCCCCTTAGCCCAGGCGACCGCAAGATGACTGCCGTCGTCGTGGACCTGGAACGGCTTCATGTACCGTTCGATGAATGCCTCCGACGGGCCACCCGGCGGCAGGTTCAAGCCGTCGATGATCGCCAGCGAGACACGGGCGGGATGGTCGATGGCGTACTGCAGTGTGATCTTCGAGCTCGTGTGGAACCCGTAGACCGGGCTGCGCTCGATGCCGAGCGCGCCGCAGGCGGCTTAACCAGCGCCACAGCGAAGTCCGGGATTTCCAGCCGCGGGTCCAGCGGCAACGGCGAGAACAGGCCGTAGCCCGGGGTGTCGATTGCGATCGCGTGAACTGGCCAGCCAGCGCCTGCAGCATGGGCACATGCATGACCGACGAACGCGGTGAATCGTGCAGCAGCAGCACGGCTGGACCGTGCCCCGCGTAGCGGTAGTGCACCTGGCCCTGTGCCACGTTGACGAAACCGCGTCGCACGCGGACATCTGATCCACTCATCGCAGTCCTCCCACTGTTTTCGTCCTGCTCCCGAGCCGGCGCAGTGCGGGACGGGCGCTGGCAAACGCGGTCACCGCGCAGGCGCCGACCAGCATGGCAACCGGCAGCGCGGAGCCGTCGAACAGCACTCCCGACAAGGCGGCGAACACCATCGACATCAGCATCGCCAGCGCACTGGACAGTCCGGACGCCGCGCCTGCCAGGTCCGGGCGCTCGCTGACGCAGCCGGCCAGACACAGCGGCGACACCAGGCCGTTTGCGCCCATCTGCAGCAGCAGGGCGGCCATGAATACCGGCAACACCGGGCGCCACAGCAGGGCGCCGGCCAGAAGGCAGGTGGCGGCAAACAGGTTCAGCAGCAGTCCGCGCTGGATGATGGATCGATTGCTGTAGCGGCGCGCGAGCGTGCCGGCGGCTGCCGCCCCGCACAGATAAGCGAGCGCGAGGCCGGCCCAGAGCGTGCCGAATGCCGCTGGCGTCATCGCGAACAGGCGTTCGAACAACGCCGCACCCACGGTGATGAACGCAAACGAGCCCGCGCTGATACTCGAATAGGCAAGCGTGTACGACATGAATACCGGGTCGCGCAGCAGCACTCTGGCGCCGGCGAGCAGTTGCGCGATCGTCATGCGCTCCGTCGTCGCCGGCCGCGATTCCCGCAGCATGGCGACCATGAAAGCCAGCAACAGCAACGCGATCGATGCGTGCAGCCAGAATACGGCACGCCAGCCCCACTGGGCCGTGACCACGCCTCCGGCGATCGGCGCGACGATCGGCGCGACGCCCATCACGGCGGTGATGAAGGACAACGCGATCGCGCCGTCCTCGGGACCGTGGGTGTCGCGCACGATCGCGCGCGTGACCACCGTCGCGACGCTGACGCCCATTGCCTGGACGAAGCGCGCCACGGCCAGCACGGCGATGCTGTCGGCGAGGACCGCGGCCATGCTGGCGAGCGCAAACAGCAGGAAGCCGCCGAACAGCACGGGGCGTCGCCCGAAACGGTCACAGAGGATGCCCTGGATCGGCTGGAACAGGCCGAGACCGAGCAGGTAGGCGGAGACGAGGAACTGGAGCGTCGCGGCATCCGCGCCGAGCGCGGCACCCAGCGTCGGCAACGACGGCACGACGCTGGCCATCCCGAAAGCGGACAGACCGCTGATGGCTCCGAGCAGTACGATGAAGGCCCAGCGTGGTCGCGGTCTCACGGGCGTGCGTGCGATCCTCAGCCCCCGGCCAGCTGCTTCTCGAGCTCCGGCACGATCTGGAACAGGTCACCCACGAGCCCGATATCGGCCACTTCGAAGATCGGCGCTTCGGCATCCTTGTTGACCGCGACGATCGTGCGTGCGTCCTTGATGCCGGTCAGGTGCTGGATCGCGCCCGAGATGCCGAAGGCGAGATAGAGCTCCGGTGCGATGATCTTGCCCGTCTGGCCCACCTGCATGTCGTTCGCGGCGTAGCCGGCGTCCACGGCGGCACGCGATGCCCCGACCGCCGCGCCGAGCTTGTCCGCCAGGGCATAGAGGATCTTGAAGTTGTCGGCGCTGGCGAGCGCACGACCGCCGGACACGACCCGTGCCGCCGTCTGCAAATCGGGCCGATCGCTCTTGGCCGCCGACAGCGACACGAAGCGCGTGTGGTCCGGCAGTGCAGCGGTCGGCGCCACGCTGCTGACAGTCGCGGTGCCGCCGCCAGCCGCCGCCTCGAACGACGCCGTGCGCACTGTCGCAACCAGCTTCGAACCGGCTGGAATCTCCACCGACACGATCGCGTTGCCGGCGTACATCGGGCGGCGGAAGCGCGTTGCGCTTTCCACCGCCATGACATCCGACAGCTGCGGCGCGTCGAGCAGGGCAGCGATCCGCGGCATGAGGTCCTTGCCGAAGGTGGTCGACGGTCCCAGCAGGTACTGGTAATCGGTCGCGAGCGCCACGACCTGCGGGGCGATCCGGGCGGCAAGCAGTTGCGCATGGCTGGCATCATCGATGCGCAGCACCTGGTGGACGCCGGCGAGGGCGGCGGCCTGCGCCGCTACGGCGGCTCCGTCAGCGGCAAACACCGCGATGCTGACCTCGGCATCGGGAATCGCCCGCGCGCAGGTCACGCACTTGGCCGTGCTCAGGTTCAGTTTCTGGCCGTCGTGCTCGGCGATGATCAGGATCTTGTGGCTCATGAGTGCTTCCTGGATTCTGTTCGGTACGACCCGCAGGTGTTCAGACCAGTCCGCGCGTGCGCAGCGCGTCGACGAGTTCCTGGACGTCCTTGACCATGACGCCTTTCTGGCGCTGGGCAGGCGGCTCGAATTTGACGAGCTTGACGCGTTCCGTGACGTCGACACCCAGCGAGGCGACGTCGAGCGTCTCCAGCGGCTTCTTCTTTGCCTTCATGATGTCCGGCAGCTTTACGTAGCGGGGCTCGTTCAGGCGCAAGTCGGTCGTGATGACGGCGGGCAAGTCGACCTCCAGCGTCTCGAGGCCAGCGTCGACTTCACGCGTGACCCGCGCCTTGTCACCGTCGAGCTCCACCTTGGAGGCGAAGGTTGCCTGCGGCCGCCCCCAGAGCGCCGCGAGCATCTGGCCGGTCTGGCTGGCGTCGTCGTCGATCGCCTGCTTGCCGAGGATCGCCAGCATCGGCTGCTCCTTCTCGACGAGTTTCAGGAACAGCTTGGCGGCAGCCAGCGGCTCGACCGTCGCATCGGTCTGCACGTGCAGCGCCCGGTCCGCACCCATCGCCAGGGCTGTCCGCAGTTGCTGCTGGCAGTCCGCCGGACCGATGGTTGCGACGACGACTTCGTCCGCCAGACCCTTCTCCCGGATGCGCAGCGCTTCCTCGAGCGCGATCTCGTCGAAGGGATTGATGCTCATCTTGACGCCGTCGGTGACGACGCCGGTGCCATCCGGTTTGACGCGGACACGGACGTTGTAGTCCACGACGCGCTTGATCGTTACGAAGATACGCTTCATCGGCAGGAAGTCTCCGCGTTCACCATGGAGATTCAGCTTTAATTAAAGCTTATAAGTCCATGTAATTAAAAGAAAAGAGGCCCGCCGAAACGTCGGGGCCGGCCGCCATGATAGCGAACTATCAGAGTCCGAGCGCGCCGGGGTTCATCCGCCCGGCCGGGTCGACCAGTCGCTTCAACTCCCGCAGCAGCTGCGCCGTGTGCGGATCCCGGCCACGCATGAACGGATAGAACTTGCCGATCTGCATGTGGGCGGCGCCATGCCGATGGAAGATATCGGCGATGCCGTGCTTCATCTGGTGCACGAGGCGCCGTCCGTCGGGATTGTCGGCGAACTTCGGCAGCGTCGCTGCATACCCCGGCGGCAGCAGGCGCTCCTGCGTGATGTTCAATCCGTCTTCCCAGTAGAACACCGGCTCGTAGAGGAAGGCATTGGTACTGACGGTCATGAACATCGCGCCATACCGGATCTTCAGGCGCGACATCTCGGCCGCATGCTGCTCGTAATACGCCTGCAGGTCGCTGCGAAACCCCTCGACCCGCGAGAACGGCAGGATGCCGTGTACCGGCACCCAGCGCTCGCCGCGCGGGCTGCGCACGTTGTACAGCGGCATGAACGGCATGGCATTCGCCACCGTCGGCACCGTGGCGGGTACTTCGGCGCCATGGGGCTGCAACACCGCGCGCAGGCGACCGACCGCCGCACGACAGGCTGCATCGTCAAGGCCGTCGACGATCCAATGCGCCGAGAACGTCGCCCCGGCGAGAAAGCCGCGCCCCGCGACGGCCATTTTCAGCAGTTGCCGGGCACCGTCGAAGGCATTGCGCGACGTGCGGAACACCGCCGCGGCGGACTGCAGCGCCGTGGCCGGATCGGCTTTGCCGAGCTGTCCTTGCTGAAGGGTCGGGTCGAGGCCGAAATTGGTCAGGTTCAGGCCTTCCTTCGCAGCGGCCTCCATGCCGGCCAGCATTCGCGCGAAATCCGCAAAGCCGAAGGACAGGCCCATCACGTGCGAGTTGCGCCGCATCAAGCGCAGCGCGACGGCTGTCTTGACGCCCAGCGCGCCGCAATCCCCCATGAATAGGCCCGTCAGGTCAGGTCCGTACGAGCGCAGGAAGGGGATGCCGCTGGCCGCGCCCCAACTGCCCGTGCGGACGACCTCGCCGGTGCCGACGACCACCTCGACGCCCAACGGCGTCTCCCCCGAGATACCGAACACCCCGGTCCCCCAGGTCACGCTGTTCTGCGACAGCGCGCCGCCAACGGTGGCCGCGAGGCCGGAAAACGGCCCGAAGAAGGGCGTCCTCAGGCCGCGCGCCATCAACGCCTCGTTGAGCCTGGCCCAGGTGACACCGACCTGGACGACGACGTACATGTCGCGCTCATTCAGTTCGAGGATGCGGTCCATCCGGGACGTGTCGACCAGCACTGAGCCGGCCTCAGCGGGCGCGTAGCCATCGGTATAGGAGGCGCCGCCACCGCGTGGGACGATCGCAACCCCCGCGCTGGTCGCAAGCTGCACCAGCTGCGCGACCTCGGCCGTGCTCGCGGGCCTGACGACCGCCAGCGGGCGTTGTCCGGCGGCGTAGATGTCGGTGGAATGGAACTCGAGCTCCGCCGGGTCGGTGAGCACCTGCTCACGCCCCAGCAGCGCTTCGAGCCTGTGCAGCAGGGCCTGCGGAGACGAAGCGGCGTCGGCGTGCATCGCGTGGCCTTCAGCGCGATGGAGCCGCGCGATGGTGGTGGTGCGGCGGGTCGCGCTGCTGGTCGACGAAGCTCTGCCGGATCTTCTGGGCTGATTCGCGCAGGCGCGGCAGGAAGCGTTCGACGGCCATCTTCAACGGCACGGCGGTGCCGCTGAAGCGGATCGAAACGGCCGCGAGGACCCTGTCGTCGACCAGGATGGGCACCGCGATGCTGACCTCGTCCGAGACGCGGCGCGGGCGCACGGCCGATGCATAGCCCTGCTGGCGGGCGTCGTTCAACAGCTTGGTCACCTCGGCCCGGTTGCGGGCCAGCTTGTCTTCCTCGCGAGTCGAACGCGCGAGGATATCCAGCAGCGAATCGCGTTGCGTCTGCGGTGAAAACGCGAGATATACCCGTCCTGACGAGGAAGTCAGCAGCGGCACGCGGAACCCCGCGGAGTAACGCTCTACAGCGAGCGGCGAGCGGTGGTCGGTCGATTCCCGCACCATCATCGACGTGCCGGACAGCGACGCGATCGCCACTGGCCAGACGATCTCCTTGCCAAGCTCGTAGATGTAGGGGCGCGCGATCTGCGTGACCCAGGCCTCGTCGTCGAAGCCGTCGGACAGGCCGCGAACCATGATGGTCAACCGGTACCGGTCGTCGATCGAATCGCGGTAGACGAAGCCGGCGTGGCTCAGGGTTTCGAGAATGCGATAGGTGGTGGTACGCGGCAGCTTGATTTCCTGGGCGACTTCCGAAACGGTGGCGCCGTTGCGGAGATTCAGCACGGTCAGGGCGTCGAGGCCACGAATCAGGGCTCGGATGGGTCGGGTGGATTCCATGTTGGGTCGAAGGTGTCCGGTGAAGGGGCGCGGTCGCAAGACGTACGTGCCAAGTGTAGGAACCGGGGCGCCCGCTGTCCAACATGCGGTCATCGGTACCGCGACGACGCGGGTGCAGCATGCGCTGCCATAATCGCGGCGCAGTCTTCAGGGAGGCGACGAATGACAGATTCCCTCGGTTGGCGCATCAAGTTCGGCGTGGTCGCGCCTTCGACCAACACGAGCGTTCAGCCTGAATACGACGACATGCGGCCGCGCGGCGTCACGAACCACTTCTCCCGCATCATGATCCCGGACGACCCGGTGCGCAGCGACGAGGACTTCCTCGCGCTGATGCACAACATCCGCGGCGCGACCGAACAGGCGATCGACGCCGTCATGACCTGTGCGCCTGGCTACGGCGTGGTGCTGGGCATGTCGGCTTGGAGACACGTTCTGGGATGGCGCCGAGGGGCAGAGCAGTTGCACCGCCGCATGGAGCAGCGCGCGGGGGTCAGCGTCAGGCTCCGGATTTCGCACGCGGTACTCGAGGCGCTGAAGCGCTACGGCAGCAGCATTCGCCGCATCTCGGTGATCACGCCCTACATGCCGGTCGGCGATGCCATGGTCCGCAAGTTCTTCGAGGACAACGGCTATTCCATCGTGGCCCTGAAGGGGCTCAAGTGCGCGAGCCCGATGCTGATCGCGCACGAAACGCCGAATACGCTGCAGGCGGCGATCCGCGAGGTCGATGGCGCGGACGTGGAGGCCATCGTCCAGGTCGGCACCAATCTCGCCTGCGCGGCGGTGGCGGCCAGTGCCGAGCGCTGGCTCGACAAACCGGTGATCGCCATCAACACCGCGACCTACTGGTACGCGCTGCGCCAGAATGGCATCGTCGATCGCATCGAAGGCTTTGGCAGCCTCCTAGCCGACCACTGAGAAAAGACCCCGACACCATGCACTACGACTACATCCCGATCAGCCAGCGCAAGCCGCTGCGCTGGCCCGGGCGCAATCGCGTCGCCCTGATCATCACCATCAATCTCGAAACCTGGGACCTGATCAAGGACACGGACCGCGCGTACTACGCCGGCGGCCCGGCCATCCTGCCGGACGTGCTGCCCGGCAACATCCCCGATTTCCCGAACTACACCTGGCGCGAGTATGGCCAGCGCGTCGGCGCGTTCCGCCTGTTCGAGCTGTTCGACCGCTTCGGCGTCAAGCCGTCGTGCACGATCAACGCGGTCACGGCGCTGCGCCGGCGGGCGATGCTGGACGCGGCCCTGGCCCGCGGCTGCGAGATCCTCGCCCACAATTACGAGCAGGGCGAACTGCTGACCGACTTCGCCAAGAATCCGGCCGCCGAGCGGAAGTTGATCCGCCGCACGCTCGAGGTGTACGAGCAGGCGGTCGGACGCAAGGCGCGCGGCTGGCTGTCATCCTCGCTGCGCGGCACGCTGAACACGGCCGACATCCTTGCCGAGCACGGGCTGCTGTTCTATTGCGACCTCATGAACGACGACCAGCCCTATCTGGTCGACACACCGCATGGTCCGATCGTGTCGACGCCCTATACGAACGAGATCAACGACTTCACGCTGCTGACCCGCCGTAACCACACGACCGACGAGTTCCGCGATGTGCTCGTCGAGGAACTGCGTGAACTGCATCGCGAAGGCGCCGACACGGGCCGCATCATGAACATCGGCCTGCACCCCCACGTCAGTGGTCGCGCGTATCGCGCGCGGGCGCTGCGCGAATTCCTGAAGTTCGCGAAGTCCCTGAAGGGCGTGTGGTGGACGACGCGCGAAGAAATCGCGACCTGGTACATGGCCAACCACGAATCGCACATCCCGCGTGCGCGTACGCCGCGCGGAACCGGCGCGCGCAAGCCCGCGGCCAGGCGCCGCAAGCGCTGAACCGGAAAAGGACCCCCGTGAACTCCCAGTCCTCGCTGTCGGCGTCGCGACTGCTCGCGTATGCCGCGCCCACCGTCGCGCTGCAGGCGATGATGGTGCCGCTGCTGATGTACCTGCCGCCGACCTACTCGGAGATCACCGGGATGTCGCTCGCGCTGGTCGGCGCGATGTTCGCCGTCGGTCGGGCATTCGAAGCGTTTTCGGATCCCCTGATCGGCGCGCTGTCCGACCGCAGCCGGCATCCGTTCGGCAAGCGGCGCATCTGGATGGTCGTCGGCGTACCGATCGCGATCGTGGCGTCATGGTTCCTGATCCACCCGACTGCGGACGATGGCGCCGGATACCTGTTGCTGTGGCTTATCGTGTTCTATGTCGGCTGGACGCTGGTGTTCATCCCCCACCAGTCGTGGGGCGGGGAGCTGAGCGGACGCTACGACGACCGCACGCGCATCGCGGGCTTCCGCGAGACCGGGGCATTCTTCGGCTATCTGCTCGCGGCACTCGTGCCACTGATGTACTGGCAGGTCTTCAAGGGCGTTGCCGCGCCGACGTTCGCGCAGATCGTGCAGGCGATCGGCTGGTTCTTCATGATCGCGCTGCCCCTCGGCGTGCTGTGGTGCTTCGGGGCCGTGCCGCAGGGCCAGGCAACGACCGATGCGCACCCGCCGGGCTGGCGCGAACTGTTCGCCATTCCCCGGCGCAACAAGCCGTTCGCCCGGCTGATGACCGCGTATTTCATCGACCGCCTCGCAATGGGCGCCTATTTTTACGCGCAACCGCTGCTGATCGGCATCGCGCTCGACATGCAGGCGAACCTGCTCGCCGTCAGCCTCACAACCGCGATCGCCGCGGTCCTGCTGGCGCCGCTGTGGGTCCCTATCACGCGCAGGCTGGGCAAGCACCGCACGTACTGCCCTCGCGAACGTCATCACGATGCTGTCCTACATCATCCTGTTCGCCGCGGGCGTGGGCGACGTCTGGATCGTCATGGCCTCCTACATCCTGATGGGACTCGGCAACGGCGGCACGATGATCACGCCGCCGGCGATGGCCGCCGACACCGCGGATCATGACGAACTGCAGTCGGGCAACGCGCAGATGGGTGGCCACATGGCTTTCCTCGCGTTCGTGTTCAAGGCGGGCATGGCCTGTGGGCCGCTGCTCGGTGGACTCGCGCTCGCATGGTTCGGCTACCAGCAGACTGGCCAGGCGCTGGATGCGGGCAACGTGTTCGGCATCCGCTTCACGGCGACCTGGTTGCCCGTGCTGCTGCTGATCCCGCCGCTGCTGATCATGTGGAACTTCCCGATCGATGCGCGTCGCCACGCGCAGATCCGCCAGGACCTCGAGGCGCGCCGCGCATGAAGTGGTTGAAGCTGCTGGGCAAGGTCCTTCTCGGCATCGTCGCGCTGCTGCTCGTGGTGGTGTTGTTCTTCTACTTCCGCGACCCCGCGGTCGTGCGCAGGCTCGTGGCCGGTCCAGCATGGGCGTCGTCACGGAAACGTACAAGAACTCCCGAAGGAGACGGTCGCCGGCACCGAGCGCGACGACATCGCGACGGCGCCGCCGGACGGCATCGAGCCGGCCGCGCTGCAGGCGGCGGAGGAGTACGCCACGCGCACGAATTCGGTGGCGCTGCTCGTCTACCAGCGCGGCGCGCTGCGCTACGAGAAGTACTGGCCGGGATTCGATCGCGACACGGTCACCGATCCGTTCTCCGCGCACAAGACGGTCATGGGCCTGCTCGTCGGCGCCGCGATCGCGGATGGCTACATCGAGTCCCTCGACCAGCCCGCGTCGACCTGGTTGACCGAATGGGCGGGCGATGCGCGACGCGAGATCACGCTGCGCCAGCTCATGCAGATGTCTAGCGGCCTCGACACGCCGCCATTCGGTACGTGGACGGGCTTCCGGATCACGCTAGGCAGCCAGATCGAGCAGACGGTGCTCGCGTTGCCGCTGGTCAAGCCTCCAGGCACGGACTTCCAGTACAGCAACGCGAGCTCGCAACTCGTCGGCATCGTGCTGCAGCGCGCGACAGGCAAGCGGTATGCCGACTACCTGTCGCAGCGGCTGTGGAGCCGGCTCGGCGCGCCGCCCGCGCAGGTCTGGCTGGACCGCGAAGGCGGCATCGCCCGCACGTTCTGTTGCCTGTATACGACCGCGCGCGGCTGGTTGCGGGTCGGGCGCCTGATCCTCGATCAGGGGCGCGTCGGCGCCGAGCAGCTGGTGCCGGCCGAGTGGATCGCCGAGATGACCAAGCCCGCGGCGACCAATCCGAACTACGGTCTGCAGATCTGGCTGGGCTCGCCGCCAGGGCGGGAGCGGCGCTACAACGACCGCACCGTCAAGGCGCTGCACTCGGAACCTTTTGCGACCGACGACATGATCTACATCGACGGTTTCGGCGGCCAGCGCGTCTACATCGTGCCTTCACAGGAGCTGATCATCGTGCGCACCGGCGAGGCCTTGCTCGATTTCGACGATGCGATCATCCCCAACGCGATCCTGCGCGGGCTGCGCGCACCGGAGCAGCCATGAACGCCGGGGATCGTCCAGCGCCGGCACAGGCCCTCGTGGTCGCAGAGCGCGTGCTCGCGGTGCTGATCTTCGCGGGAGTGCTCTGGCAACTGTACCAGTCGACGAAAGTCGGCGTGACGCCGCGCGGCACGCCAGCGCGCGAGGCGCTGCAGCACAACCACATCTCGCTGGGTTTGACGC
The DNA here is from genome assembly GCA_041395605.1 of Steroidobacteraceae bacterium. Taxonomy (GTDB): domain Bacteria; phylum Pseudomonadota; class Gammaproteobacteria; order Steroidobacterales; family Steroidobacteraceae; genus UBA964. The sequence continues at coordinate 1,761 of JAWLAD010000018.1, read as the reverse complement.
TGCTGCTGTTGGTCGTGGCGCGGTTGTGGGTCTGGGCGCGGATGCCCAGGCCGCCGCGGCCCGCGCGCGTTCCGGCAGCCGCCGACGCGCTGGCGCGCCACTGCAATTTCGCGTTTTACGTCACGATCCTGGCGCTGTGCATCACCGGGCCGCTGTTCGCGTGGTCGGAAGGCCATGCCGTCAGCTGGTACGGCATCATCACGCTGCCGCCCGTGCTCGACGCGAGCTACCGAGCGTCCGTGACGCTGGGCTACCTGCACAGCGTGATCGGCTTCTGGATCCTGTACCTGGCGGTGTTCAGCGTCGTCGTGGCGCTCTGGCAGTTTGTCCGGTACCGCATCTCGCCGCTGCGGATGCTGCCGGGCTCCGGTTGGGGGCGCTGAGCATGTCGGACCCGAACGTCTACTCGACCGGGGCCAAGCTGCTGCATGCGGCGATCTTCAGCGGTCTGTTGGCGCTCGCCGCCTGGACGCCGTACCGCGTGTTCGGTGTCGTGCCGTTCACGACGGGCAAGCAGCTCGTGGAATCGGGTCCGCCGCCCGCGGTCGATCCCTACCTCGATGTGGGCGAACCGCCGGTGCTGACCGGCCAGACGCAGAAGGACTTCATGTGGTGCCGCTTCTGCCACAGCTTCGAGGCGGGCGGTTCGCATGCCGTCGGCCCCAACCTGCACCGTGTGTTCGGTCGTCGCGCCGGCAGCGCACCGGGCTTCTACTACTCCGAAGCATTCGTCGAGGCGGGTCAGGGCGGTCTGGTCTGGAACGATGCATTGATCGACGAGTTGATCGCCAACCCCGAGAAGTTCCTCGGCGGGCGGCACCGGATGCGTTATGCGCCCGTCGAGGACCCCGAGGCCCGCAAGCAGATTGTCGCCGCGTTGAAGGCCGCGACCAAATAGCGCGCGCTCAGCGCGTCTCGATCCGCGCCAGCGTGTCGCTGGCTCCACGCAGCGCCCGTCGATCGGTGACATCACCTGCGACATACGCCCGCAGGAACGCGATGCTCGCCTCGTTGAAGGCCGCCACGTATCGCCCCGCCTTTGGCGAGCGCGGCAGATCGTCGCGGCCAACCGCGCCGCCGAGGTAGTGGTCGGCGCCTTCGAGGGTCAACAGGTACTTGTCCCCAGCCGGTATCAGGTCGAATGGCTGCCGTCGCCACTGGTAGCCCGTGAGGCCGGGTGCCTGGGCGAGGTCGTCGGTGCCGACTGTGACCAGCGTCGGCAGCGCCAGGGTCGCGAAATCCTCCGCCCGCAGCAACGGCTCCATGATGCCGGCGCCGCTGAAGATGATCACGCCGCGCACGCCGGCGAGGGCGCGCGAGATGCTCTGCCCCGACGCCAGATCCCGGTAGGTCGCGCCGCCCAGCGTCTGCGCGACCAGGCCGCCGAACGAATGGCCGGTCGCGGCGATCCGCGTTGCATCGATGCGGCCCCGCAATGCCGGTGCCGCTGCGCTGATGGCGTCGAGGCGCCGTGCGATGTCGTGCAGGTCGTCGAGCCGCCAGCCGAACCAGCGTGGCTCCTGCGAGCCGCGGCGCGTGCCGAGGCGCGTCGAGTCGCGATGCGTCGGCGCCAGCACGACGAACCCCGCGCGTGCCCAGGCCTCCAGCAGCGGGTCGTAGTCCTCACCCGATGAATACGCGCCGTGCGAGAACAGCGCGACGGGACGCTTGCTTCGGCCGGCGGGCACCCAGACCCGCAGCGGCAGCGAGCGGCCGTGGTCCACCGGCAACTTCACGTCGAGCCGCTGCGGCGGACCGGCC
>JAWLAD010000017.1:0-59966 GCA_041395605.1 Steroidobacteraceae bacterium | reverse complement strand
GCGACTGGATTTTCTCGAGCTTTTCCGGCGCCGAACCGACCCGCACCGCCCCTTGGTCGATCATGCGGTTGCCGTCCGAAGTACTCGCGACGAGGCCGCAGCCCTTCAATGCGTTCGCGAGCCGCAGGCCTTCGGCCGGGGCGTCGAGCAGCGTTTCATCGATTCTCTCGGGCACGCCGCCCGGCTGGAAACGCGCGATGAATGCCTGCTGCGCGGCAGCACCCGCAGCGTCGCCGTGGAATCGCGCGACGATCTCGCGCGCAAGTTCGAACTTCACGTCGCGCGGATTGCGACCGGCCGCGACGTCGGCTCGAAGTCGTTCGATGTCGGCGAGCGGACGGAACGACAGCAGCTCGAAGTAGCGCCACATCAACTCATCGCTGATCGACATCAGTTTGCCGAACTGCACATCGGGCGCTTCCGCGATACCGACGTAGTTGCCCAGCGACTTCGACATCTTGTTCACGCCGTCGAGCCCCTCGAGCAACGGCATGGTCAGCACGCACTGCGGCTCCTGGCCGTAGGCCTCCTGCAAGTGCCGACCAACGAGCAGGTTGAACTTCTGGTCGGTGCCGCCCAGTTCGACATCGGCGCGCAGCGCAACCGAGTCATAGCCCTGCGCGAGCGGGTAGAAGAATTCGTGCACCGAAATCGGCTGGCCGGACTTGTAGCGCTTGGCGAAGTCGTCACGCTCGAGCATGCGCGCTACCGTGTAGTGCGCCGCGACCTCGACGAACTTCGGCAGCGGCATGTCGCTCAGCCACTTCGAATTGAACTCGATCGTCGTCCTGGCCGGATCGAGGATCTTGAAGATCTGCTCCTGGTAGGTGCGCGCGTTCGCCTGCACGGCCTCGGGCGTCAGCCGCGGGCGCGTGGCGTTGCGGCCAGTCGGATCGCCGATCAGTCCGGTGAAGTCGCCGATCAGGAAGATCACTTCGTGGCCGAACTGCTGGAAGGCCCGCAGCTTGTTGATCAGCACGGTATGCCCCAGGTGCAGGTCCGGCGCGGTCGGATCGAAACCCGCCTTGATGCGCAGCGGCTTGCCGCGCGCGAGCTTGCGTGCCAGCTCCGCTTCGATCAGCAGCTCCGCGCTGCCACGCCGGATCTCGGCCATCTGCTGCTGGATCGGGGTCGTCGTCGTCATGCGCTTCTCGTCACAGTGAGGGCTGCGCCGGATTGACCCGTCGCAACACGGTCGGGTACGGTCGCAGGCTTGTCCTTCAATGCCTTACGGGTGGTTAGTTTACGGCATGTCGAAGCTGCGGAGCCCCATGATGCCTGCGCCGCGCGCCCCGGGCCGCCGCGCCGCACGACCGTCGCTGCTGCGCCGGCTGTGGGCGGCGCTGCATGTCTGGAATCTCGCGCCGACGCGCTGGCTGCAGATCGGTGCGTGTGCGGTGCTGGTGTTCGCGTGGGTCCGTGGCGCCGATGAACTGACCGCCGCGCAGATCGTCCGACAGTCCGAGGGCGACGTCGCGGAAACGGCCGGCCTGCGCATCGATGAGAGCGCGCTGCGCGCAGCGCTCGGCCTGTCCACCATCGAGGTGATCGTCGGTCGCAACGACACGCTGGAACGGATCTTCCGCCGGCTCGAGCTGTCGTTGGCGGACCTCGCCTCGTTGCGGTCCGTGCCGGAGCTGCGCGCGCATCTCGACCGGCTCAAGCCCGGCGACCTGATCCGCGTAAACCTGAAGGGTGACGAGTTCTTTGGCCTGGAGCGGGTACTGTCACCCAGCGACACGCTCAGGGTCGAACGCGCTGCGCAGGGGTTCGCCACCGATGTGGTCGTCAATCCCCTGGAACGGGAGCTGCGCACCACGCGCGGCGTGATCAGCAACTCGCTGTTCCGTGCCGCCGAGGATGCCGGGCTGCAGGATGCCACGGCATTGAAGATCGCCGAAATCTTCGCCTGGGACATCGACTTCGTGCTCGACATCCAGCCGGGCGACGCGTTTACCGTCACGTATGAGGCCTTGAGCCAGGACGGCGAACCGGTCGGCGACGGCGACATCCTCGCCGTCGAATTCGTCAACGCGGGCCGTCGCTACCGCGCCGTGCGGTATGCGGTCGCGGAAGGCAAGCCCGAGTACTTCACGCCGGAGGGAGCCAGCCTGCGCAAGGCCTTCCTGCGCGCGCCGGTGCAGTTCTCGCGGATCAGCTCGCGATTCAACCCGACGCGGCGACATCCCGTGCTGAACCGCATCCGCGCGCATCGCGGCGTCGACTATGCGGCGCCGATCGCATCGCCGTACGGGCAGCAGGCGACGGACGGGTGCGTTTCGTCGGCCAGCAGAGTGGCTACGGCAAGGTCATCGAACTGGATCACGTCGGCGGGGTGCGCACGGTCTACGGGCATCTGTCGCGCTTCGCGCAGGGACTGGGGCGCGGCGCGCGGGTCAGGCAGGGCGACGTCATCGGCTATGTCGGCATGACCGGGCTCGCGACCGGGCCGCACCTGCACTACGAGTATCGGGTGCGCGGAGTCCACATGAACCCGCAGACCGTGCCGCTGCCGACCGCCGAACCCGTGCCGGACGCACTGCTGGCGGACTTCCGCAACCGCACGACGCCGTGGCTGGCGACGCTGGATACGGGTGCGCAACCCGCGACGCTGGCGCGCTGAACCACGCCTGATTATGTAACGCAGGCAGGCGCCTGCGGCGTCGCTGTGACGCGCGGCCCAGCGCGCGCGCCTGTCACAGACATTTGCCTCGCCGCGTGATTCCATAACGTCCCCATCGCGTTCCAGAACCTGTCCGTGGACACCCCGCAACTCGCCGCACCGCAGCACTTCATCAACCGCGAACTGTCGCTGCTCGAGTTCAACGAGCGCGTGCTGGCGCAGGCCTGGGATGACACCGTACCGCTGCTCGAACGCCTGCGGTTCCTGTGCATCGCCTGCAGCAATCTCGACGAGTTCTTCGAAATCCGCGTCGCGGGCATCCACGAACTGATCGAACGCGGTGCGAGCCAGCGCAGCCCCGACGGCATGTCGAGCGAGGAGCAGCTCGCGGCGATCCATGCCCGCGCCACGACGCTGGTCGCGGAGCAGTACCGCTGCCTGGCCGAGGCCTTGCTGCCTGCGCTGCGGCAGGCCGGTATCCGGATCGCCGCGCGGCCGGAGTGGCATGGCGAACTGCACGCGGCGCTCGCCGCGCGATTCGAGCGCGAGGTCGAGCCGGTACTGAGTCCGCTGGCGCTGGACCCGGCGCGGCCGTTTCCGAAGATCCAGAACAAGAGCCTGAACTTCATCGTTCGGATCGAAGGCCAGGACGCGTTCGGACGGGAAGCGAACCTCGCGATCGTGCAGGCGCCGCGCTCGCTGCCGCGCGTGCTGCCGATCGACGACGGCCAGCCCGGCCAGTGCTTCGTGCTGCTCTCGGGCCTGATCCAGGAGTTCGTGCCGCGGCTGTTCGAAGGCATGCGGGTCGTCGGCTGTTACCCGTTCCGGGTCACGCGCAACAGCGACCTGTTCGTCGACGAAGAGGAAGCCGATGACCTGCGACGTGCGCTCGAGGGCGAGCTCGCGCAGCGGCGTTATGGCGACGAGGTGCGCCTCGAGACTTCGAAGGACTGCCCCGAGGAGATCGTCGACTTCCTGCTGCGACAATTCTCGCTGACACGACTCGACCTGTACCGCGTGCCGGCAATGGTCAACCTGCACCGGCTGTCGGCGATCTACGATCTGGCGCAACGCAGCGACCTCAAGTACCCGCCGTTCTCGCCCGGCGTACCGAAGCGCATCCTCGGTGCGACGGACCTGTTCGCGGCGCTGCGCCACAAGGACATCCTGCTGCATCACCCGTTCCAGTCGTTCCATCCGGTGATCGACCTGCTGCGCCAGGCAGCCAGCGACCCGGCCGTGCTCGCGATCAAGCAGACCTTGTACCGCACCGGCGCCAACTCGCCGATCGTCGAAGCGCTGGTACAGGCCGCGCATGCCGGCAAGGACGTCACGGTCGTCATCGAATTGCGGGCGCGCTTCGACGAGGAGGCGAACATCGAGTTTTCCGGCCGCCTGCAGGAAGCCGGGGCGCACGTGATGTACGGCGTGGTCGGTTACAAGACGCACGCGAAGCTCGCATTGATCGTGCGGCGCGAAGCCGACGGACTGCGGCGCTACTGCCACCTGGGCACCGGCAACTATCACCCGCGCACGGCGCGCGCCTACACCGATTACAGCCTGATGACGGCCGACCCGCACATCGGTCACGACGTCCACGAGATCTTCCTGCAGCTGACGAGCCTGACGCAGACACCGCGATTGACGCGCCTGCTGCAGTCGCCGTTCGCGCTGCATGGCGCGATGATCGACAAGCTCGACCGCGAGGCCGAGCACGCCCGTGCCGGACGGCCGGCGCGCGTGATCCTCAAGATGAACTCGCTGGTCGAGCCGCGGGCGATCGAAGCGCTGTATCGCGCGTCCTGCGCCGGCGTGCCGGTCGACCTGATCGTCCGCGGCGTCTGCGCGCTGCGCCCCGGCGTGCCGGGCGTGTCGGAGAACATCCGGGTGCACTCGATCATCGGCCGCTTCCTTGAGCATTCACGCGTGTTCTATTTCGAGAACGGTGGCGATGGCGAACTGTTCTGCTCGAGCGCCGACTGGATGGATCGAAATTTCTTCCGGCGCGTCGAGGTGGCCTTCCCGGTGCTGCGGGCGTCGCACCGCGCACGGATCCTGCGCGACCTGGAAACCTACCTGTGGGACAACGTGCAGTCGTGGTCGCTGGACGCCGCGGGCCGGTACAGCCGCAACGAATCGGGCAACGAACCGCTGGTCATCGCGCAGCAGGAACTGCTCGAGACCTACGCGCAGCGCGAATCCGACGTCGAGTAGCGCGGGAGCCCCGCAGGATCAGGCCGCGGCGGCCCGGCCGCGTTCGCTGAAGACCCGCAGGCGCAGGTCGGCCTCCTTCAGCAGGTCGATCTCGCGCGACAGGTCCGCCACCGTCAGCGGATGCTCGCGCAGCCAGCGCGCCGGAAAACGCAACTCCAGCGATCGCCCGCGGGCCACGAGACCGACGTCCGGCAGCGGCACGTCGCTGCGCCCGCGATGCAGCAGCACGGCCAGCCGCAGCAGCACGATCAGGTGGATCGCCTTGCGATCCCAGGGCGGCAGCAATTGGTCGAGGCCCTCGGTCGACAGCTTGCGCCGGTGTGCGCCCACCAGCCGTGCCAGCAAGCGCTGCTCCTCGCGCGGGAATCCTGGCATGTCGGCGTTCTCGAGCAGGTAGGCGCCGTGCTGGTGGTATTTGGAATGGGCGACGTCGAGTCCGATCTCGTGCAGACGTGCAGCCCACGACAGCACCGTCTCGGCAAGCGGATCGTCGAGTTGCCAGGCGGCGGCAACCTGCGACAGGAACGCGAGCGCCGCCCGCTCGACGCGCGTCGCCTGCGCGACATCGACGTGATAGCGGCTCTGCATCGCGCGCACCGTGCGCTCGCGCGCGTCCTCGTCCGTATAGCGGCCGACGATGTCGTGCAGCAGGCCATCGCGCATGGCGCCCTCCGCGACATCCATGCGCTCGAGGCCCAGCACTTCGAACAACTCGGCCAGGATCGCGACACCGCCCGCGAACACCTGCGCGCGCTCCGCGTTGATCGCGCGAATCGGAATCGCATCGACATGGCCGCCGCGGACGATGGCCTCGATGACCAGCTCCAAGCCTTCGGGCGTGATGCCCGGGCCGGCCGGATGCAGTTCGCGGCAGGCCTCGCCGATGGCGCGCACGGTGCCGGAACTGCCGACCGCCTGGTCCCAGCCGCAACGGCGGAAATTCTGCTGCACGGGTTCGAGCTCGAGTCTCGCCGCCACCCGGGCGCGCGCGAGGCGCTTCGCGGAGATCCGGCCGTCGGCGAAAAACCGCTGACTCATGCTGACGCAACCGAGCTGCGTGCTTTCGAGTTCGAGCGGCGTCAGGCCTTCGCCGATGATGATCTCCGTGCTGCCGCCGCCGATGTCGGCCACGAGACGTCGACCGGCCAGGCTGGGCGAGGTGTGCGCTACGCCCGAGTAGATCAGCCGAGCCTCCTCCATGCCGGAGACGATCTCGATCGGATGTCCGAGCGCGGTGCGGGCCCGCTCGAGGAACTGCTGCTTGCGGTGGGCGCGGCGCAGTGCGTTGGTGCCGACGGCCCGGACGCTGTTCGGGCGCATGTCCCGCAGCCGCTGGCCGAAACGCTCGAGGCAGCCAGCGCGCGGCGATCGCGTCGCGATCGAGGCGCCCTTCGGCGTCCACGCCCGCACCGAGGCGGACGTTCTCGCGCAGGCGATCGACGACGACGATTTGCCCGTGCAGGTGGCGGGCGACCACCATGTGGAAGCTGTTGGAACCGAGATCGACGGCGGCGATGAGCTCCGGGACAGACCCCGCAGCTTTACCGCGCATCGTTCAAGGGACTCAGGCCGCGAACGACGACCCGCAGCCGCAGGTCGTGGTGGCGTTCGGGTTGCGGATGACGAACTGCGCGCCCTCCAGGCCTTCGCGGTAGTCGATTTCGGCACCGGTCAGGTACTGGAAGCTCATCGGATCGACGAGCAGCTGCACGCCCTGGTTCTCGACGCAGGTATCTCCGTCCTGCATTTCCTCGTCGAACTCGAAGCCGTACTGCAACCCGGAACAGCCGCCACCCTGCACGAATACGCGCAGCTTGAGGTTCGGGTTGCCTTCGCCTTCGATCAGCGAACTGACCTTCTGCGCGGCCGCGTCGGTGAACACCAGCAGCGGCGGCGGGAGGTCTTCGATCGCGTGGTCCGGGGAGTTCGCCATTCGCTGGATTTTAGGTACCGGAACGACGGGCGTCAAAGAGCGCGTCGACCGCGGCAGGCGGCATTTCAGCCGCAAGCGGCCGCCCGGCTGGCTGGGCGTCTCGCGCCGGTGCCGCCCCGCTGGCAGGCGCTGCCGTCATCGGAATCAGCTTGCCGGACACCTGCGCGCCCAGCGCCATTTCGATCGTGCCGTAGTGGACGTTGCCGTTGACCCTCGCAGTCGCACCGATGACGACCCGGTCGCGCGCGTGCACATCACCGTTGACCGTGCCATTCAGCACGACGTTGGGTACGTCCACGCAACCCTCGACGCAGCCCTGTTCGCTGACCCAGAGCGTCGCGGCCTCGCCCTGCTGCGTGCGGACGTTGCCGATGACGTGCCCCTCCAGGTGCAGCCCACCGGAGAACTCGATGTCGCCCTGCAGGCGCGCCGAGCGGGCGATCAGGGTGTCGATCCGACCTGAAATGCTGTTCTTCTTGCGTCCAAACATCGGGCTCTCCTCGGGGACTGCGGGCTCAGGCGGACTCGATCTGCCAGACATAGGTCTGGACGATCGGGGCCACCTCGCGGCGGCTGGAACGTATTTCTACAATAATCCGCTCCGGTCGAAAGTCGTCAGGGATCACGATTTCGGGATCCAGGTTCTCGAAATAGCGGAAGCTGAACGGCAGCTCGGCCGTACCCGCCGGCGTGACCTCGGCCAGCGGCAGCGTGGCTGGCGCACCGCCGCGCTCGCCTTCCACCGACACGAGCGCCTTGCCGGACACCGTGCGGTCTGGCCTGCCGGCCTGGACCAGGGTCAGCCGGACGACAAAACTGCGCTCGGCGCTGCCGGGCCCGACCCGCAGCTGCTGGATCTTGACCTCGGCCGAATTCGCGCCCTGGACGACGATACCCTGGTAGAACGCCAGCTGCTGTGACTGTTTGGCGACCTCCGCCTGCAGTTCGCCAATCGTGCGCGACAGCTCGGCACGCTCCTGGGCCTGCGCGCTGCGCAGCGTCGCGAGCTCGGCCGATTCGCCCCCGGCGCCCGCAGGTCGCGGATCACGTCGTCGCGGTATGTTTCGTCCTGCAGCGCCGCGCGGGCGCGCAGCGCGCCCAGCTGGTCGAAAGCCAGCGCGTGCACGCCGTATTCGAACAGCGCATAGCCGCCGACCAGCGTGCCGAGCACCAGCGACACGCCCAACACCCACGCACGCGCTGGCGCATGGTGCGGATGACGACTTTGGGCGGCGCGTCAGCCACGCGACTTGTACGCCGCAACGCCACGGCGACAACGACCGCAGGTCGGCGCGGCGGCCTGCGGCAGCCACCAGTCGGGTAGGCCGGCAGGCGTTCTCCGAAAGCAATACGGCCCAGCTCATGCAGCGCGCTTCAGTAGACCTCGCGCTTGAAGTGGATGACCTCGCGTACCGGCTCCCAGAAATCGGCCCAGCGCCACTGATCGAACTCCGGCAGGCCGGTCGCATCGAAGCGGAACTCGAGATTCGCGCGGCGTGGTCGCAGCAGGAACCAGCGCTGCTTCTGCCCGATGCAGACGGGCGCCTGGTCGCGGCGCACGTACCGTGGCGGCAAGCGGTAGCGCAACCAGCCGTCGGTCGCGCCGCCGAGCTCGACATCGCCGGCGTCCAGGCCGATCTCCTCGTGCAGCTCCCGATACAGGGCCTGCTCCGGGGTTTCCCCCTGCTGCACGCCGCCCTGGGGAAACTGCCAGCCGCGGCCACCGCTGCGCCGGCCGAGGAAAACCCGCCCATCGGGGTGCATCAGCACGATGCCTACGATTGGCGCGATAGCCCTTCGGTGTCGATCTGGTCGGGCATGGACAACAGTATCGCCACGGTGCCGGGACCCGACAAGCAATCGCGCCGCTTGTGGACCTGCGTCGCGACTTCTACGCTTGCTGCATGCTCCCTGTCTCTATTTGGCGTCGCATGGGCGGACTCGCCGCTGTCGCGCTGTGCACCGTGGCCTATGCAATCCTGTCGGGCTCGGCCGATATCGGCCCGGCGGAGCTGTGGCAGCTCGCCGCGGGCAACGGCGACGCTGTCGCGCACACCGTCGTGTTCGACCTGCGGCTGCCGCGCGTCCTGACGGCGTTTGCGGTCGGCGCGCTGCTGTCACTGGCCGGTCTGCTGTTGCAGGCGCTGTTCCGCAATCCCCTCGCCGATCCCTATGTGCTCGGAGTCTCCGGGGGTGCCGCCGTGGCCGCGCTGCTGGCCCTCGCCGCAGGGGCCGCGACCTGGATGACCCAGGGGGCGGCCGCGGTCGGTGCCGCGGCAGCGGTCGCGCTGGTCTGGTGGCTCGGTGCCGCCGGTGGCACGACCCGGCTGCTGCTGGCCGGGGTCGTCATCGCGGCGACCTGCGGGGCCGTGGTGACGCTCGTGCTGTCGCTCGCGAGTGCCTCGGAGCTGCGTGGCATGCTGTTCTGGCTCGCGGGCGACCTGAGCTGGGCGACCTGGCCGCGGGCCACGCTGGCGCTGGCGATCGTCGCGACGGTGCTGATCACCGCGCTGGCGCGCCCGCTCGATGTGCTCGCGTCGGGCGAATTGCGGGCCCAGAGCGTCGGGCTCGCGGCGCGGCCCGCGCGGGCCGCGGTGGTGGCCGGCGCCGCGCTGCTGGCCGGCGCCGCGGTGGTCAGCGCGGGAACGATCGGCTTCGTCGGGCTGTTGGGGCCGCACATCGCACGGCTGCTGTTCCGCACGGCGCAGCACCGCATCGTCGCACCCGCGACGGCGCTGCTTGGCGGGCTGATCGTCGCGCTGGCGGACACGCTCGCGCGCACGCTGCTCGAGCCCCGGCAACTGCCGGTCGGCGCGCTGCTGGCGCTGGTGGGTGCGCCGATGTTCCTGTCGCTGCTGCGGCGCCTGCGCTGAAACGCCGCCCGGCAGGTCAGGCGCGCTTTTCGGTCAGGCTGCGACGGTCTTCGAGGTACTCGCGACCGCGCGCCATCAATGCGGTGAACGCCGCGGGGTCGCGTTCCAGCACCGCGGCCCGCAGCCGTTCGACCGCCTTGGCGAGCGCCTCGAGCGATTCGGCACCATAATCGTTCAGGCTCTGGATCTCGTAATAGAGTTCCGGGCTTTCCTGCGCGACGCGCGTCGCGACATCGAGCTGCGCATCGAAGGTCGTGCTCGACAGCTGCGCGAGCCGGGGTGCGGCCTCGCCGCTCTCCGCAAGCGCCGTGAAGAACGCGATGTTCAGCGCGTGCGACAGGCCGAGCACATAGGCGATCAGCCTGTCGTGGTCATCGAGGCTCATGACGACCTGCTCCGCCATGGTCGGTGCGAACAGTTCGCGTGCCCGCGCGAGCGGCTCGGACATGCCCAGATCGATGAAGATCACGTGGCGACCGGACAGCAATTCGGTATCCGGACCGAACATCGGATGCACGGACGTCACCCGACAGCCGTGCGACTTCAGTGTCATCAGGCCGCTGCGCAGCGGCGATTTCAGCGACCCGACGTCGAAGATGACGCCCGGCGGACGGCGCATGGCCAGTTCCCGCAGCACCCGGTCGGTGGCGCCGAGCGGTGTTGCGAGCACGATGAAATCGTGGCCGAGGTCGGCCGTGCGCAGGTCGCCGACATCGCTCGCGCCGGGTGGCACGCCGGAGGGATCACTGACCTGCACCTCGAAGCCCTGCGAGGCGAGGAATTCGACGAACCAGCGGCCCATCTTCCCGGCGCCGCCGATCACCAGCGCGCGACGACCACTGCCCGCGCCGTGCGCGACCACGCTGGCCTGTTCCTGCGTCGTCAGCGACGAGCGGATCAGCATGCGCATCAGGGACTCGGCGACCTGCGGCGACACGCCGGCACGGCTCGCCGCCTCGCGCGCACCGACGATGACCTCGCGCTCGCGCTGGTAATCGCGGGTCGCCTTGCCGGTCGCACGCTTGACGCGCGCGATCTCGCGGCTCTTGTCCTGACGTTCCGCAATCAGCTCGATCAGTTGGGCGTCGATTTCGTCGAGCCGCTGGCGCAATGCCTTGAGGTCTGCCATAGGCGCGCCACCCTAGCGAGGCGTGGCGGGGCGCGCAAGCGGGCGCTAGCATTGGCCCATGAACCTGCCCAGACAACTGCTGCCCGAACCCCTGCCACAGGAGCCGCTGGCTGTTGCCGCGCAATGGCTCGCTCTGGCGACGCAGCGCGGCGACCAGCCGAACCCGAACGCCATGACGCTGGCGACGGTCGACGCCAGCGGGCAACCGTCCGCACGCGTCGTGCTGTGCAAGGACATCCGACCGGATTCGGGCGCATTGTCTTTCTTCACCAACTACGACTCGCGCAAGGGCGATGAGCTGGCGGCCAATCCGCGCGCTGCGGTCGTGTTCCACTGGGACCACCTGCACCGCCAGGTCCGCATCGAGGGGCGCGTCACCCGCGTCGCGGCGGCGGACAGCAATGCCTATTTCGCCTCCCGGCCGTGGCAGCGGCGCATCGGCGCATGGGCCAGCGCGCAGAGCCGGCCGGTCGCGAGCCGTGCAGACCTCGAGGCGGCGATCCGCAACGTCGCGGCGCGCGTCGGCGCGCCCCTGCCGGGTCCCGAAGACGACCCGGAGCAGGACCGCCGCTGCCGCGACACGCAGATCCACGGCCACCGAACTGGGGCGGTTATCAGCTGTGGGCGTCAGCCGTCGAGCTGTGGGTCGAGGGTGAATCGCCAGAATCGCGAACCGGGTCCGCTGGACTCGCACGCTCGGAGTCGGTCCGCCCTTCAGTCCCGGCCCGTGGAGTGCCCAGCGGCTGCAACCGTGACGATCACCGCGCCGCTGCTCGCGGCACGCGGGCTCGGGCTGCAGGTCGCCGGGTCGCACGCTGATCGCCGGCCTCGATCTCGCCGTCGACCCAGGCATGTTCGTCGCCGTGCTGGGTCGCAATGGCACTGGCAAGACACTGCTGCTGCAGACGCTGGCCGGCTTGCGAGCGCCGACGGCCGGCGCATTGTCGGCGCTGTCAGGCATGGCCATCGATTCGCTGTCCCGCCGCCAGGTCGCTCGTCAACGCCCTGCCCGCAGGACTTGGCGAACCCGGCCAGACCTCGCAGGTGCGCGACAGCGTCGCTCTGGGTCGCTATGCACACCTCCCGCTGTGGGGCGCGCCGCGTGACGACGACCAGGGCGCGGTGGACGAGGCCCTTCTCGCCGCCGACCTCGCAGCGCTGGCCAGCCGAGAAACGGCCACGCTGTCGGGCGGCGAACTGCGCCGCACGGCGACTGCAGTGGTACTCGCCCAGCGCGCGCGGCTGATGCTGCTGGATGAGCCCACCAACCACCTCGATCCGCATCATGCGCTGCAGTTGCTCGGCGCATTCAGCACGCGTGTCGCGACCGGCAGTGCGGTCATCGCAACGCTGCACGAGCCGACGCTGGCGGCGCGCTTCGCCACCCATGCGCTGCTGCTGCATGGCGACGGTCGGGCGCACTTCGGTACGTCCGAGCAGTTGCTGCAGGCCGACGCGCTGTCAGCGCTGTACGCGACGCCGATGCGCGAATTGCGCGACGGCGAACGCCGCGTGTTCGTTCCGGCCTGATCAGCCGCGGAACGCGATCGCCTCGCGCACCGTGTCGTGCAGCGGCCCATTGCTGGCCAGCACCGTCGTGGTCTCGAGCCCAAGCCTGCCGCCGGCCAGATCGGTGAACCGGCCACCTGCCTCCTCGACGATGACGGCCAGCGCGGCGATGTCGAGGATGTTGACGTCCGATTCGATGACCACGTCGAGCGCGCCGCGCGCCAGCAGGTGGTAGTGGACGAAGTCCCCATAGCCGCGTATCCGGCTGACGCGCGGAATCAATGCGCCGAGGTTCGCCCACTGCGCCGATCGCGCCAGCGTCTTCAGGTTGCCGGTGGAGACGATCGCGTCCTCGAGTGCGGCGACGCTGGTCGTCCTGATCCGCCTGCCATCCAGCCAGGCGCCCCCACCCCGCTCCGCCCACGCCAGTTCGCCGTAGGCGGGAGCGCTCGAGACGCCGAGGACCAGCTCGCCGCCGCGCCACAATGCGATCTGCGTCGAGAAGAACGGGCAATCGCGGATGAACGACTTCGTGCCGTCGATCGGATCGACCAGCCAGACCGACTCGGCATCCACGGCGTGCTGCCCGGTTTCATCGCCGTAGAAACCGTAGCGCGGGGAAGCGGCTCGAGCAGCACCTCGCGGATCGCCTGTTCCGCACGCACGTCCGCTTCGGTCCTGGCGAGCGATCCGCCTTGATCTCGACGGCGAGATTGCGTTGGTGAGCGAGCGGATGACCGCGGCGGCGGCGGCGGCGGCGTCAGGCACCCTGCAGTTCCAGGGCTGGGCATGGCCGGGCAGCCTGCAATCCGGTCGGTGCCGTGTCAACCGGGGGTCGCACTGGTACAGTGCGCGCCCATGGGCAACCGACTCAGCAAGATCTACACGCGCACCGGCGACGACGGCACGACCGGCCTCGGCGACGGCAGCCGCATCGCGAAGGACGATGCGCGGGTCGAGGCCTACGGCACGGTCGATGAGGCGAACAGCGCGATCGGCGTGGTACTGGCGGTCCCCGGCGTGCCGACTGCGGTGCGCGACTGCCTGACCGAAGTGCAGCACGACCTGTTCGATCTCGGCGGCGAGCTGTGCATTCCCCGGCATGCGCATGGTCACGGCGGCGCGCATCGACGCGCTGGAAGCCGCGCTCGACCGAGTTCAACGGAACTGCCACCGCTGAAGGTTTCATCCCTGCCGGGCGGCGGCGAAGCCGCCGCGGCCTGCCATGTCGCCCGCACCGTCACGCGACGCGCGGAACGGCGCGTCTGGTCACTGGCAGCGGTTGCGGACGTCGCGCCCAAGGTGCCCGCGCTACCTGTGGTAGCAGCTGTCTGACCTGCTGTTCGTCGTCGCGCGCGTCCTCGGCGCGGCACCGAACGGTACTGAAGTACTGTGGCGCCACGACCGCGGTCGCGGCGGCGCGCCGGCTGGCGACTGACGACGCGCCCGGGACTGCGCTCAGCGGATCGCCGCCTGCATCCGCTCTTCATCGCTGCCGCGAGGACTGCCAGGTGGCGCAGCAACTCTTCCGCCTTGTCGGCCCAGCATCGGTTTGCCCAGCAGGTAGCCCTGCGCGGTGTGCGGCCTCGTCGCGCGGAAATTGAGCTGCGTCGAGTTCTCGACACCTTCGGCTACCGCTTCCAGCCCGAGCCGGTGCGCCATCGCGATGACGGCGCTGCAGATCGCTGCATCGCGAATCGGTGCCGAGGTCGCTGAACGAGCGGTCGATCTTCAGCGCGTCCATCGAAAAGCGCTTCAGGTAGGACAGCGCCGAATAGCCGGTCCCGAAGTCATCGACCGCGAGGCGCACGCCGAGCGCCTTGAGATCCGCGAGCGCGGTCTGCGTCTGGCTGGTGTCGCGCATCAGCAGGCCCTCGGTGATCTCGAGCTCGAGCATCGCGGCGGGCACGCCGAAACGGTTCAATCGCGCGGCCACCCACTGGGCGACATCCGCGCGCGAAAAATGCGCGCTCGACAGGTTGACGGCGACGCGTGGCACGACGTACCGGTGCAGCTGCCACGCCTGCAGCTGCTGCAGCGCCGCGTCGAGCACCCACTCGGACAGCGACACGATCAGCGATGACTCCTCGGCGATCGGGATGAACTCCGCCGGCGAAATCCAGCCACGCTGCGGATGCTGCCAGCGAACCAGCACCTCGAAACCGGCCAGCCTGCGTTGCCGCAGGTCGACCTGCGGCTGGAAGGCCAGCACGAGACCGCCCCCCTCCACCGCGCGCCGCAGGTCGGCGGCCAGTTCCAGACGTGCGCGCGAAGTCCGCTCCAGCGCAGCGTTGTAGACCTGTACCCGGTGGCCGCCCGCGAGTTTGGCCGCGCCTGCGGCCGCATGCGCGTTGCGCGTCAGTGCTTCGTCATCCGTACCATGCTCAGGCGCGGCGGCAACACCGATCGCGGCCGTGACGAAGACTTCCTGGCCCTCGACCAGCAGCGGTTCGGCGAACGCGACCGAGATGCGCTGCGCCGTCGCCTCGATGGCCGCGAGGTCGGTCGCCTCCGGCAGCAGCACCGAGAACTCGTCGCCGCCGAATCGCGCGACGAAGGCCGACGAACGCTCCGGCTCGAGCACACGCCGCAGCAGCGTCGCGACGGCGCGCAGCACGCCGTCGCCGACCTTCTGGCCGAAACTGTCATTGATGCGCTGGAAGTGGTCCAGGTCCACGTGGATGATCGCGATCGCCGCGCCGGTGGCGCGATGGTGCGCAGCGGCACCAGCGACCCGCTCGCGGAAGTACTCGACGTTCGGCAGCGATGTCAGGGCGTCGAAATAGGCCAGCTCGCGGATGCGCTCGAGCGAGCGACGCCGTTCAGTGACGTCACGCAGCATCACGAGGACGCCGTGCTCGCGGTACTGCACCGCCCGGGCTTCCACCACCGCGCCGGACAATGACGTCGCGAGTTCGAACTCGAACTCCGGGTGCGGTTCGCCGCGGCGCGCCGCGTTCAGCATCGGCGTGAACTGCGCCACGGCATCCGGCGGCAGCAGCGCGAGGATGCTGCGACCGACCAGCGTATCGCTGCCGAACAGGGCCTGTCGCTGCCCGGCACCGAACACCTGCAGGACATGGTTGGACTGGTCCAGTTCGAGCAGCACGTCCGGGACGGCGGCAAGCACCGCGGTCTGGCGCTCTTCGCTGCGCTCCAGTTCGCCACGCACACGGCTCGCGCGCAGCAGGTAGGCGACCTTGTGCCCAAGCAGGGCCCAGGGCACGGGTTTGGACATGAAGTCCGTTGCACCGGCATCGAACGCCTGGTTGACCGACGCGAGATCGCCATGGCCGGTCAGCATCATGATGGGCACGCGGCGACCATCCGGCCGCGCGCGGATCGCCGCGCAGGCGTCATACCCGTTCATGCGCGGCATTTCGACGTCCATGACGATGACGTCGGGCGCGACGTCGACGAACTGCTGCAACGCCTCGACGCCGTCGGTGGCCTCGAACACCATCAGCCCGCCCTGCTCCAGCGCACTGCGGGCGAGCAGCCGCCCACTGCCGTCGTCATCGACGATCAGTGCGCGGCCGCTGCTGCCGAGGAGTCGCGTCGTCGTGCTCACGCAGCAACCCCGGGTCGCTCGGCGGCCAGCGCGGCCAGCGTCGCGTCCCGCAAACCCTGCAATCGCGACAACGATGCGCGCGCGGCCACGACGTCGCCATCCTTCAAGGCCTGCTCGGCAGCGGCGGCAGCCTGCGCGAGCGCGGTGCCGCCGACGTTGGCGGCGGTGGACTTCAGCGTGTGGACACTGCGCCGCGCACCATCCGTATCGCCGCCCTCGAGCGCGCCGGCGAACTCCGCCAGCAGCCGGGTCGAGTCGTCGACGAACAGTGCGACGATCCGCCGCACGAGCCCCTTCTGCCCGCCCGGATCGAGCTCGGCGATGGCCGCCAGCGCGGCGGAGTCGAGGGCCGCAGACGCGGTTTCGGTGGATCCAGCCATCTGCGACGCGGCGGCCGCCTCGGGTGCCGCGGCGGATACCGCCGCGGAAGATTCTGGTTTGAGCATACGAATCATCACCTCGCGTAGCTGCGTTCTGGAAAACGGTTTGGCCAGGTAGTCATCCATGCCGGCCTCGATGCATGCGGCCCGGTCACCCTGCAGTGCGTTGGCCGTCAGCGCGATGACCGGCGTGCGGCGCATGCCGCGTTCCGACTCGCGCGCGCGCCACAGCCGCGTCGCCGACAGCCCGTCCAGCACCGGCATCTGGCAGTCCATCAGCACGAGGTCGAAGCGCGTCATGGCCAGATGGAACAGCGCTTCCTCGCCATTCGTGGCGATGGCCAGTTCGCAACCGAGCGAACCCAGGATCTCTATCGCGAGCTGCCGATTGACGATGTTGTCCTCGACCAGCAGCACCTGCGTGCCGCGCAGGTCCACCGCCGCCGCATCGGCCTGGCCTGCCTTGCGGGTGTCCAGCGCGTCGCCAACGGCCTTGCCGCTGAGCAAGGCGTCGAGCGTCTGCTCGAGCACGGCGCGGCGCACCGGCTTCGCGAGCACGGCGACGGGCTGCAATGCCTGCAGCTCGCCGGGATCGATATCCATCGCGAGCGAACTGAGCAGCACGGCCGGCGCCCGCGCGGCGCCATGGCGCCGGCGCAGGCTGTCGAGCAGCTGCAGCCCGTTGCGGTCGGGCAGCTGGAAGTCGATCAGCAACGCATCGGGCTGGAAGCCCTCGTCGGCGACGATGCGCTGTGCGCCGCCGGCATCGGCAGCCGTCCGGGCGTCGAAGCCGAGTCCCGCCATCTGCCGCTCGAGGATCTCGCGGTTGACCGGGTAGTCATCGACGATCAGCACGCGACGCCCGGCATTGGCGGCCGCGGGCATCGGCGGCGTCGCCACCGGCGCGCTGCCGCGCGGCAGCGGTATGGCCAGCGTGAACGTGGAACCGACGCCGGGCGTGCTGCGCAGCCGCACCTCGCCGCCCATCAGGTCGGCGAGCTGCCGGGTGATCGCGAGTCCGAGACCCGTGCCGCCGAACCGCCTCGAAATCGACCCGTCCTCCTGGATGAAGGCCTCGAACACGGCGCGCTGGTGCTCGGGCTTGATGCCGATGCCCGTGTCCTCGATCTCGATCTCGATGCGGCGCGGGCCGGAGTCGCCGCCGCCAGCAACGCCGACATCGCGCACCCGCACGAGCACGTGGCCCTGCTCGGTGAACTTGATCGCGTTGGCCAGCAGGTTCGACAGCATCTGCCGCAGCCGCAGCCGGTCGCCGACCACGCAGTCGGGCACTGACGGCTTCCAGTCGAGCAGCAGTTCGATCCGCTTGTCGTGGGCGCGCTTGGCGAACAGGTCGACGACTTCCTCGATCAGTTCGATCAGTCGGAACTCGGCCGGGTCGAGCCGCAGCTTGCCGGCCTCGACCCGGGAGAAATCGAGCACGTCGTTGATGATCGCGAGCAGCGCATCGGCCGAGGCCTGGATGGTCTCCGCGAAGCGGCGCTGCCGCGCCTCGAGCGGCGTGTCGAGCAGCAGCTCCGTCATGCCGAGCACGCCGTTCATCGGTGTGCGGATCTCATGGCTCATGCGGGCCAGGAACTCGCTCTTCGCGACGCTGGCCTGCTCGGCGACCTGCCGCGCCGCCTGCGCCTCGGCCATCGAGCGGCGCATCGCCGCCAGCGCCTCCTCGAGTTCGCGGGTGCGCGACGCCACCTGCTGCTCGAGTTCGGCGCCGTGGTTGCGCAGCCGCTCGTTCGCCGCCTGCACGCGCTCGAGCATGCCGTTGAAACCATCGATGACGCGGCCGAGTTCGTCGTCCCCGCAGCGCTCGACCCGCAACGTGTAATCCTGGTCAGCCGCGACGCGGCCCATGCCGTCAAGCAGCCGTCCGACCGGACGCGCGATGGACGCCGCGAAGCGCGCGGCCAGCAGGCCGGCCAGCAGCAGTGCGAGCAGCATGGAGGCGGCTTCGGCAGCGAGATGCATGCCGAGCAGCTCGGCGATGTCGCCGCGACGCGCCTGCAGCAGCACGAAGCCGCGCCGGACGCCATCGACGATCACCGGCTTCAGCACGACCACTTCTCCGTGCGACGGCTCGTGGACCACTTCGGCGGCATCGAGCCAGGCGCGCGGCACGACGGCTGCGTCGCCCGCGCCCGGTCCCGCACCGGTGCCGGCGGCCTCGCGCCAGGACGCGATGCGCCGCCCGTCGGCATCGAGCACGGCGCCGCTGACGAAGGTCGGTTCGGCGCTCAGCGAAACGAGTACCTGGGTCGCCAGCAGTTCGTCGCGGAGGTCGACGGCCTTGACGCTGGCGGTGGCAGCGATCCCGGCAACCGCTTCCATGCGCTGCAGGTGCGCCTCGCGCTCATGCCCGAGCGTGTAGACAAAATGCGCCCCCATCGACACGACGAGCATCACCGCGCAGGCAGCGAGGCTCATGGCGATGAGCCGCTGGCGCAGGGGCAGCGCATCGAACCGTGCCTTCATGGTGTCTCTGGAACCGTTCGTTGACCGGGATCTAGCCGGTTATCGGCCTGTGTCGGGCAGCCTTGACGGCTATCAGGGGCAGGCTCCGGGCAACCGGTGATCCGCGTCACGGTCGCGCGGCAAGCGGTGCCGCTGCCGCTGGCGCGAAGCGACGTGCAGCGATAAGTTGAATGCCGCCAGCGCAGCGGCGCGGCACCACCCAAGGAGAACATGATGAAAGACGGCGTAGCCTACCCGGCGTGGATCGGCGTCTCGGACGTCACCACCCGATCCCATGAACAGATGCGGGTCGAGGGCTTCTTCGATGGCCAACCGTCGCTGATGTTCGACGAACCCGAGGGCTTCGACATCGGTGACCCGCCTGACCTGCGTGGCCGCTCACGCGGCTGGACGCCGGTCCATGCGCAGCTGGCCGCGCTTGCCGGTTGCACGTCGATCACGATCGCGGTCGTCGCCCGTGACCAGAAATTCAGGCATTCGGGGCTGACAACCCGCCTGCGGTCACTGATCGACATCCGCGGCTTCTTCTTCGACCTGCACCTGCAACCGAAGTACGAACAGCTGAACTTCGACCTGACGCTGGACACCCGCGAATCGGTCGCACGGGTCCGGGCCCTTGCCCGCGAGACCCACCGGCGTTGCCCGCAGCTGGGCCTGTTCCGGCTCGCCAGGGTTCCCCTCGTGGTGACGTGGTATCGCTCGGGCTCGGCACGCGCGCTGTTCGAGGAGAGATTCGCGTTGCGCGCCGGACGAACGCCCGAGGAACGGCTGATTGCGCAGCAGGCGAAGATCGCTGCGCGCGACGCGAGGAAGCGCCGCCGGGCGGGTGCCTAGGCACCCGCTTGCGCCGCGGCGCGCGGCACGGACTTCAGGTCTTCATCAGCACGCGTTCGTCGACTTCGCTGCGGATCTGCGTCGACAGCACGAGCGCAATGGCCACCATGACGGCCAGCATCAGGAACGCAACCTGATAGCTGCCGTAGGCATCGAACAGCAGGCCGGTGACCCAGCTGCCCAGGCCGGCACCGACTGATTCGAGCAGGCTGACCGTGCCGTTGATGCGGCCGATCTCGCGCAGCCCGAAGTTGTTGACGGCGAGCATGTTGTACAGCGTGAACAGGCCGCCCCAGCCGACCGCAATGGTGATCGCCGCAGGCAGCAGCCATTCCTGCCGCATCGTCGCAAGGCCGATCACGCCCGCCAGCATGATCGCGAAGCAGCCGGTGAACACCTTGTGGCGATCGATGATGTCGGCGACGACGCCGCTCAGCAGCTTCGACACCATCGCGACGATGCTGAACGCGAACATCAGGAAGCCGGCCTCTTTCAGCGGCATGCCGAAACCCTTGTTGGCGTGCAGGACCGCGTGCTGCACGAAGCTGAAGATCGAGAAGTAGGTCAGGAAGCCCGACACCGCGATCATCCAGAAGGTCTTGGTGCGGATGGCCTGGCTGTAGGTCAGGCCATGCTGCTTGAGGTCGCCGATCGCATCGCTCTGCCCCAGGGCGGACATGCCGGCATGGCGCGGCGTGCCCTTGATGAACAGCAGCACGAACAGGAACATCACGACCGGCATCGCGGCGTTGATGACGTACGACTGGCGCCAGCCGTAGGCCGCGATCAGGTCGGGGTTGAAGTACGGCAGGACCGCGCTACCCATGCTGGTGCCGACGAGCGCGATGCCGATCGCGAGGCCGCGGTGCCGCACGAACCAGCTGGAGACGAGGAAAATCACGACCATCGTGCCGGACGTCGACAGCACCACCGCGAACAGCAGGTGGATGATGTAGACCTGCTTCAGCGCGACGCCGGACCACGCCTGCCAGTACGCTGCGGCCGCCGCGATCGCCACGATAGCGGTAATGCCCGCGGCGATGGGCAACGACCACTGCAGCAACTGCCGCAGGCCGAGATAGAGGAAGAACGACAGGCCGCAGATGGTCAGCAGTGCGATCGCCTCGATCAGCGGCACCGGACCGCCGTTCGCGATGACGCTGTAGCCCATGTAGCCCATGGCCAACAGCGCGAAGCCGGTCATCATCAGGTACTTCGGGTTGACCCGGTCGATCAGGATGCCAGCCACCGGCGCGACCAGGCCGGCGACGACCAGATTCAGCGAGTCGCGGAACTTGAAGTCGCCGCGGCTCCAGCCGAACTCATCGAGCAGCGCCGGATCGAAGATCGTGATGCCCGTGGCGGTCATGCCATTCGACACGAACAGCGTCAACATGCCCGTGATGGCAATCAGCCAGGGATAGATCCCCGGATCGCGGCCCGCCGTGGCGGGTGCCGCAGTCGCAGCTGGCGTCGTCGTCATGCATCCCCCGGGGCGTGATCGGTGCGCGCGACATCCGCGCGCAGTCGTGCCCAGTCGAATGATAGGCCTGGGTCGGTCTTGCGTCCGGGTGCGACGTCACTGTGCCCCACGACGCGGTCGCGATCGAGGCCCGGATAGGCGCCGAGCAGCGCATGGATCACCCCGGCCAGTGCCGCGTACTGTGCCGACTCATAAGGCACGTCGTCGACCCCTTCGAGCTCGATGCCGATGGAGAAGTCGTTGCAGGCCGTGCGTCCCCGGTACTCCGAGACGCCGGCGTGCCAGGCGCGCAAGTGGAATGGCACGTACTGCGTCAGGCCGCCATCGCGCGCAATCATCAGGTGCGCCGAGACGCGCAGCGCGGCCACCTTGGCGAAATAGGGATGCGCATCGGCAGGCAGGCCGCCCGTGAACAGGCGGTCGATCCACGGCCCGCCGAACTCGCCCGGCGGCAGGCTGATCCCATGCACGATGACCAGTTCCGGCAACTGGCCGCCGGGCCGGGCATCCTGATGCGGCGACAACACCTGCCGCACGCCGCGCAGCCGGCCGGTGGCGGTGTCGATCTGCGGCGCGGTGGGTATTGGTATCGTCATGCAGCGTGGCCCGGGATCATGATGCCAGAATAGCCGGCATGACGACCGCAGACCGTGACTGGGTGGCGCGCGACCTCACGCACCTGTGGCACCCGTGCTCGCAGATGAAGGATCACGAGCGCGAAATGCCGCTGATCCCGATCGCCTCGGGTGCCGGGGCCTGGCTGACCGGCCACGATGGCCGTCGTTACCTCGATGCGATCAGCTCCTGGTGGGTCAACCTGCACGGCCACGCCCATCCGCGCATCAATGCGGCACTGCGCGCGCAGCTCGATCGACTCGAACACGTCATGTTCGCAGGCTTCACGCACGAGCCGGCCATCCGGCTCGGCGAGGCGCTGACCGCACTCGCACCACCCGGCCTGACGCGCTGCTATTTCGCCGACAGCGGCTCGGCCGCGATCGAAGTCGCGGTCAAGATGAGTTTCCATTTCTGGCAGAACAGCGGGCAGCCGCGTCGCACGCGATTCGTCACGCTCGCGAACAGCTATCACGGCGAGACCCTCGGTGCGCTCGCGGTCGGCAACGTCGATCTGTACAAGGCCATCTACCGGCCACTGCTGATGGACGTGTTCACCGTTCCGTCGCCCGATGCCAGCGCCGCGGCGCCTGGCGAAACCGCGCTGGACTGCGCGCAGCGCGCCGCGGCCGCGCTCGATGCGCTGCTGGCCGAGCGCGGCGACGAGATCTGCGCGGTGCTGATCGAACCGCTGGTGCAGTGCGCCGGCAACATGCGCATGCATGACCCTGCCTACCTGCGCCTCGTGCGCGACAGCTGCGACCGGCACGGCGTGCACCTGATTGCCGATGAGATCGCCGTCGGCTTTGGCCGCACCGGCCGGATGTTCGCCTGCGAGCACGGCGGCATCACGCCGGATTTCCTCTGCCTGTCGAAGGGCCTGACCGCGGGCTACCTGCCGATGTCAGCGGTGCTGACGACGGAGCGGGTCTACGCAGCGTTCTACGACGAGTACGTGCGGCTGAACGCCTTCCTGCACTCCCACAGCTACGCCGGCAATCCGCTCGCCTGCACGGCGGCCCTCGCGTCGCTGGACGTGTTCCGCGACGAGGACGTGCTCGTCCGGGTGGGCGATCTGGCGCAGCGGCTGCGCGCCGCGGCCGATGCCCGCTTCGCCGACCACCCGAACGTCATCGACATCCGGCAGCACGGGTGCATCCTGGCGGTGGAGTTCGCCCGCGACCGCGCGACCCGGGAACCGTTCCCATGGCGCGAGCGGCGGCATCTGCGCATCTACCGGCATGCGCTCGAGCGTGGCGTGCTGCTGCGACCGCTCGGACAGGTCATCTACTTCATGCCGCCCTACGTGGTCACGCCGGACGAGATCGAACTGATGGCTGACGTCGCGGCCAGCGGGCTCGCGCTTGCGGTGGCGGACTGAGGCGGTCGGGATGCGTGAGGTGCGCATTTTCATCGATACACCGCTGGCCGGTTTGGGCGAGATCGAACTGCCGAGGGCGGCGGCCGAACACGTCGTGCGCGTGCTGCGCATGGGCCCCGGCCAGACGATCACGCTGTTCGATGGTCGCGGCGGCGAGCATCGCGCGACGCTGACACGTGCGGCACGCGGCGGCGTGCGCGCGCAGCTGGGCGCGCACGATCCGGTGGAGCGTGAGTCGCCGCTCGCCGTGACGCTGCTGCAGGCCGTATCGCGCGCCGAGAAGATGGACTGGGTCCTGCAGAAGGCGACCGAACTCGGGGTCGCGGCGATCCGTCCCGTGCTGGCCGAACGCTCGGTCATGCGCCTCGACGCCGACCGCGCCGGCCGGCGGCAGGCGCACTGGCTCGGCGTGCTGCGCAGCGCCTGCGAGCAATGCGGCCGCAACCGCGTGCCGGCGCTGCTGCCGCCCGCGCCGCTTGCGGCGAGCTGCGAGCAATTCCGCGCGACCGATGCAGCCGCACCGGCACTGCTGCTCGACCCGCGCGCGCAGGCGTCGCTCGCACGGGCCGTCGGCGGCGCCCGCAGCGCCGCGTTGCTGGTCGGACCTGAAGGCGGTTGGAGCGAGCGCGAACTCGCCATTGCGCAGGCGCACGGCTTCACCACGGCGCGCTTCGGGCCGCGCGTGCTGCGCACCGAGACGGCGGCCATCGCGGCACTGGCGGCACTGCAGGCGTGGGCGGGGGACCTGGGCGCTGACTGAGCCGATCGGCGAACCGCGGCTCGCGCCGGCGTCAACCGGTGACGCTGGTCTCCTCGGCGATCATCTGTTCGAGGCGCTCGAGGTCCGGCACGAGCGGCGCTTCGCTCATCATCCGCATCTGGCTCAGCACCGGCCAGCGGTCGGGGATCGGGCGCGAATTGTCGGGCCGCACGACATCGCTGGTGACGCGCACGACTTGCGGAAACCCCTGGGCCACCAGGCCGAACACGCCGCCGTCGAGTTCGTCACCGAGGCAGTGCACGATGACGATGCGGGTGCGGCCGGTCACCGGTGGGATCGGCTGGCCGCAAATGCCCTCGAACGACACCAACGGTACCTGCGCGCCGCTCCACGGGAAGGTGCCGAGGTACCACGGCGGCGCACCGGGCATCTCGGCGGGTGCCGTGTGGCCCACGACCTCGGCGACGCAGGAACGCGGCAGGATCAACCGGCCATCGGCCAGCGGCATCAACACGCAATAGACTTCGAGCAGACGCTCAGCCATGGCTTGCACCGCGACGGCGCTCGGCGACGAGCGGTTCGATGGCCTCGAGCAGCTGAGCCTCCTGGTACGGCTTGCCGAGGTAATCGGT
Source organism: Steroidobacteraceae bacterium (assembly GCA_041395605.1). Lineage (GTDB taxonomy): Bacteria > Pseudomonadota > Gammaproteobacteria > Steroidobacterales > Steroidobacteraceae > UBA964. The sequence continues at coordinate 35,578 of JAWLAD010000017.1, read as the reverse complement.
CACGCCCAGCTCGATCGCGCGGGCGCGGTGTTTCTCCCCCACCCGTGACGTGATCATGATGATGGGGATGTCGCGCAGCCGTGCGTCGTTGCGGACGTGGGCTGCGACCTCGTAGCCATCCATGCGCGGCATCTCGATATCGAGCAGGATCACGTCCGGCAGGTGTTCGGCGAGCACGGCGACGGCGTCGAGGCCGTCGCGCGCGGTCAGCACGCGCATGCCGTTGCGCTCGAGCAGACGCTGGGTCACGCGGCGCACGGTGATCGAATCGTCGACGACCAGCGCAATCGCGCGCGCATCGACCTTCTCGCGCGGCGCAACCGGGGCCGTGCGGGAACGCCAGTCGGCGCGCACCAGCGCGCTGATGTCCAGGATGATGACGATACGCCCGTCGCCGAGGATCGTCGCGCCGGAAATGCCGCGTATGCCGGAAATCTGCGGACCGACGCTCTTGACGACGATTTCGCGACTGCCGACCAGCTCGTCGGTGACCAGACCGGTCGAATGATCGCCGGCACGCACCAGCACGACGGGCACGGTGACATCCTGCGCCGGCAGCGGTGATGGCGCGAGGCCGACGAACAGGCCGAGTTGCTGCAGCCGGTAGGTCTGGCCACCGTACTCGAAACTGGCTCCGTCGCGCGCCAGATGCGCGGCGACTTCATCGCGCGACAGCCGCACGACGCCTTCGACCGTAGGCAGCGGCAGGGCGTACAGCTCGTCCTCGACCCGCACGACCAGTGCGTGGCTGATCGCCAGGGTCAGCGGCAGACGGATCGTGAAGCGCGTGCCTTCGCCCTGCTTCGAATCCATGTGCAGCGCGCCGCCGAGCTTCTTCACCTCGGTGGCAACGACATCCATGCCGACACCGCGACCGGCCTGCTGCGTGATCGTGCTGGCCGTGGAGAAGCCAGGCTCCAGCACGAGCTGCATGACGTCGCCATCCGATACCGCCTGGTCGGAGCGTATCAGCCCGAGCGCGATGCCCTTGGTGCGGATCGCGGCGATGTTCATCCCGGCGCCGTCATCCTGGATCTCGACGACCACTTCCGACCCTTCGCGGCGCAGCGACATCTGGATCTGGCCCGCTTCAGGCTTGCCGCGGGCGACACGCTCCGCCGGCAGTTCGATGCCATGGACGACCGCGTTGCGCAGGATGTGCTCGAACGGCGGCAGCATGCGCTCGAGGACTTGGCGATCCAGTTCGCCCGACGCGCCCTCGATCGACAGCTCAGCCTGCCGGCCTGACTCCGCGGCGGCCTGCCGCACGATGCGCTGCAGGCGCTGCGCGTGGCGCTGGAACGGGACCATGCGCGTACGCATCAGGCCATTCTGCAGCTCGGTCACCGTGCGCGCCTGCTGTTGCAGCAGGTTGGTCGTGTCCTGCGTCAGGCTCTCGAGCAGCTGCTGGATGCTGGCGACGTCGCTGGCCGTCTCGGCCAGGGCACGCGAGAACTGCTGGATCGACGAGTAACGGTCGAGCTCGAGCGGATCGAAGTCGCCACGATGTGACGCGTCGCTCTCGTAGCGGTGCAGGATCTGCTTCTCGGTCTCGATCTCGAGATTGCGAAGCTGTTCCTTCAGGCGCGTGACGGTGCGGGACAGCTCGCCGAGGTTGTGGTCGATCGAGGAGACCTGCTGTTCGAGCCGCGCGCGACCGATGCTGACCTCGCCGGCCTGGTTCAACAGCTGGTCGAGCAGCTCGGCATCGACGCGCGCCATCTCCTGACGGTCGGCCTGCGGCACCGGCTCGCGACCCGGCGGCACGACCAGCGCCGCGACCGCGCTGGCGGCGGCCGGACCACCGGGATCACCCGGCGCATCGGCCTCCCGGCGACGCGACGCTCCGCGACGATCGCCTCCGCTTCCGGCGGCTGCGGCGTCGGCACCGGTTCCGGAGGCAGTTGCAGCGCTCGCGCCAGCACGGTTTCGCCGCCCTCGTCCTCAGTGGCAGGCCCTGGCGACACCGCCTCGCCGGCGACTGCCGCGAGCTCCATGGCGGGCAGGACCGGCTGCCGCTGCGTGCTGTCCGTCGGTTCGCCACGGGACAGCGCCTGCAGGCGTTCGATCAACCGGGTCGCGGCCCGCGGCCCGCGCCCCTGCGCGACCTGGTCGCGCATCCGCGCAAGCTCGTCGAGACTGGCCTGCGTGGCTTCACGCGCGTCATCGACGGCCGCGACCGTACCGAGTTCGAGCTGGCCGATCAGGGTTTCCAGTTCATGGGCCAGATCGCCCATGCTGGCGATCCCCGCCATCCGTGCGCCGCCTTTCAGCGTGTGCAGCGGCCGCTTCAGGGCAGCGATCCGGGCTGCATCGTCCGGTGCATCGTTCCAGTCCTGCAGCGCAGCCTGCGAGGCGTCGATCAATTCACTGGCTTCATCGAGGAAGATGCCGGCGATCTCGGGATCGAAATCATCAGCGGCCGGCTCCGCGACGGCAGCCGCTGCCCCACCGTCGGCCCCTGCCCCACCGTCGGCCGCTTCAGCCGCAGGTGCTTCGGCAACGCCGACGTCTGGACCGTCCGTGCCCGATCCCATCTCGACGTTCTCGGCCTCCGCGGCCTCGCCGATCCGGCGATCGAGGTCGATCTCGGCGCGCGCGACGCGCTCGCGCAGCAGGTCGTGCTGCAGGAAAAACTGGGTCGACTCGTCCATGTGACGCGCGACCTGTTGCATCGCCGTCATGCAGTCGCCGAGCAGGTCGAGGTCCGCATCGAGCAAGCCGACACCGCTGCCCCAGGACTTGCGCAACCAGCGATCCAGCGGTTCCGCGAGCCGGATCCCGTGGCGTGCCTCGGCCATCTTGGAGCTGCCGCTGAGCGTATGGCAGGCGCGATAGACGGCCTCATCCAGTTCATGCGGCGCCGGTTTGCCGCGGCGGCTGGCGATGAACTGGCGAACGGCGTCGACATGCGCGTCGGTTTCGCGCAGGTAGATGTCCCGCAGGGTCGTATCGACGCTGGCAGCAGCATCGTCCGCCGCTGCCTGCGGTTCGACGGCCGGCTCCCGTTCCGGTTCAGGTTCGCTTGCAGGCGGTGGGGCGACGAAACCCGGGTGGGTGGCCTCGAGCTCCGCGGCTGTCGCCAATGGCGGCGCTCCGACGGCCTGCGCATCGACCGGCTGCCCGGCGAACGGTTCGGCGACGGGTGCTTCCGGCCCCGGTTCGACGGCCGGGGCGCTCGGTGGCGCGGCCAGCGGCGCCGCGGAGAGTCCAAGTTGCGTCTCGGTGTCAGCGGGCTGCGCGGCGGCGAGCGAATGCGCCCGCGCCGCCAATGCGTCGGAGTCGGAGGACGGCGCAGCGCCGCCGGCCAGGTGCTCGACCAGTTGCGGGACCAGCGCCACCGCATCGCGCAGCGTGCCGGCAACCGCCGGGCTGCGTTCGACGGTGCCATCGATCAGCCGGTTCAGCAGGTTCTCGATCGCCCACGCGAACTCCGCCAGCGGCCGCGCGCCGACCATGCGGCCGCTGCCCTTCAACGTATGGAAAGAGCGGCGGATGATCGCGAGCGAGGCGCCGTCGCCCGGATTCCGGTCCCACTCCGGGTGGTACTGCTGGATGCGCGCGACTTCCTCGCGGGCTTCTTCGATGAAGATCTCGAGCAGCTCGGGGTCGGTATCCGGACTGACCGGCGGCTGGCTCGCCGCGGCCGTCGGTGCGATCACCGGTGGCGCCGCAGCGGCCAGTACCGGCGGCGCCGCGCGCGGAAAACTGCCGGTACCGTCGCCGAGGGCGCGCAGGCGCCGCGACGTTTCGCCGGCAGCAGGTTCCGCGCCGGCGGGCAAGCGCAGCGCAGGCGCCAGCATCGTCGGCGCGAGGTTGTCGGTGCGCTCCGGATCGGGACCGATCGACGCTCCGGAAGGATCGAGCAGCACCGTCTTGGCGTACGCCGACGCCGCGAGCGGCGGCACGGTGGGCGCTTCGGCCGCCGGGGCACGGCGCAGCGCATCGATGCAGGCCTGCGCGTTGTCGAGCATGTAGTCCGGCTCGGCGCGCCCCGCCTGCAGCGTCTCCATGTAGTACTCGACGCTGACGATCGCGTCGGCGAGGCGGTCCATGTAGGTCGGTGGCAACGAACCGCCACCGGGCTGCATGACGCGCTGCAGGCACTCGCCGATCTCGTCGATCAGGTTGACGGCGCGCATTCGCCCCAGCAGCAGCAGGCCCGCCTTGATGCCGCGCAGCAGCTCCGGCCAGGCATCGAGCCCCGCCGCATCGAGCGTACCGCCGACGTTCTGCGCCACCGCTTCCTTGATGCGCGCGAGGTTGACGGCGCACTCGCGCAGCACCGCGGCCTGCACATGCAGGAAATCCTCGCTGGGCGCCGGATCATCCGCGGTGGCGGCAGGAGTGTCCTGACGCGGCACGATCAGCCGCAGCAGGCTGCTGTCGAGCCGGTCCTCGACGTTGATCAGCGTCGTCGCGATGTCGATCAGCACCGCCTCGGTGGCCGGCGCACGCTCCGCGACGATGTCCTCGAGACGCTGCAGTTCGCGCTGGATGCTGTCGCGCAGCTCTCCGAGGCCGAGCACGCCGAGGGTATCGCCGATCTTGCGCAACAGTTCGACCTGCGGACCCAGCTCCGCCGCCTGGCCGCTGCCGCGGCGGACGAAGATATCCAGCGTGTCCTTGACCTTGCCCAAGTCTTCGCGGATCGCGGCGGCGACCGTCTGCATCAGCTTGATCGAGGGCGCCGACAGCGTGTCGCGCTCCTCTTCGACCGCCTGGTCGACCGGCAGCAGTTCGTCGAGCCGGAACGACGCGCGCACTGCGGAGACGCGCGGTCCGTGGCTCGAAGCGCGCGCGACGTAGTACAGCAGGTTGTTCAGCAGTTCGACCGGCGGGGTCTGGCAGTAGCGCGGCTCGCCCTGTTCGTAGAGGCGCTTGAGCTCACGGTCGGCGAGGCCGAGCAGCCGCTTGACCGACACGCTGCTCTCGAGTCCGTTCTCGGCCAGCGCCTCGATGACGGCGCCGACGACCCACCAGAGCTGGAACACGGGCTGCTGCGTGGCCACCTGCTCCATCTGCTGCGCGACGCTGGCGAGCGCGGCCAGATGCTCGGCTTCGCGTTCACCGCGGATCCACCCGACCAGGCCGAGCTGGAACTGGGTCCGGAGGCGACGTGCCGCGACCGTGACATTCGGGCTCGCGGCCGCGAGGTCCGGCCCACCGCTCGCCTCCGGCCGCCGGTCGCTCTTCAGGTTCAGCAGCAGCAGCGTCCCTTCGGACAGCAGCGGACTGCCGCGCACGGCACGCAGGTCGTTCAGCAGCGGCAGCAGCACCAATGCCAGATCGCGGCCACCGGCGAGCACCCGATCGAGGTAGGACGGCAACTGCACCATCGCGCGCAGCAGCGCATCGAGACTCTCGGCCGGCGACTTGCGTTCCTGGGCGCTCTCGATGATGTACCGGGCGACCTGCTCCATTTCCTCGGCGAGCAGCGCGGCGCCGTAGATCTCGAGCACCCGCAACACGCCCTGGACGCGATGCAGTTCAGCCGCCGACCGCTCGAGCAGCGAGTAGTTGTCGGGCTGTTCGATGAAGGCTTCGAGCGGCGTGCGGGCATCGGCCAGCGTCGCGTTCAACTCCCGACCAATCAGGTCGAGCGTCTGCGGGGCCACCTGCGAGATCGGCTCCACCGCCGTCATCCGCCACGCCCACCAACGCCGGTCAGCCGCGGCGGCACTTCCACGGCACCCGCCGGTTCACCGCGCCGCGTGGCATCGGGCACCGCGGGCAGACGGAAGCCGGCCACTGAATTGCGCAAGCCCGCGGACAGCTCGGCCAGCTTGGCGATCGACAGCGACGTCGCGCTGGTCGAATCGGCCGTCTGCGTGCTGATCTCGCGCAGCACCTGCATGTTGCGCGTGATGTTCTGCGCCGCGCCGGACTGCTGGCGTGCGCTGCCGGAAATGTTCTGCACCAGGCTCGCGATCTGGTTCGACACCTGCTCGATCTCCTCGAGCGCGGCGCCGGCATTCTCCGCCAGCAGCGCACCGCCGACGACGTCGGTCGTGCTGCTCCATCGAGACGACCGCTTCGTTGGTATCGGCCTGGATCGTGCGCACCAGCACTTCGATCTGCTTGGTCGCATTGGCGGCGCGCTCGGCGAGGCGCTGCACCTCGTCGGCGACGACGGCGAAGCCGCGCCCCGCCTCGCCCGCCATGGATGCCTGGATCGAGGCGTTCAACGCGAGGATGTTGGTCTGCTCGGCGATGTCGTTGATCAATTCGACGATGTTGCCGATTTCCTGCGACGACTCGCCCAGCCGCTTGATGCGCTTGCTGGTCTCCTGGATCGTCTCGCGGATCGTGTTCATGCCATCGATCGTACGACGCACCGCGTCGCCGCCCTTGTGCGCGACGTCGACCGAGTGCCGCGCGACGTCGGCGGCGCGCTCCGCATTGCCGGAGACCTCTTCGGTGAAGGCAGCCATCTCGGTCACGGATTCAGTCGCCGAGCCGATCTGCTTCGACTGCGCATTGCTGGCCTTCGCCAGGTGCTGCGCGAGCGCAGTGGTCTGGCGGGCCGCGCCGTCCAGCTGGATCGCCGACTTGTTGATCGTCTGCACGAGCCCGCGCAGTGCATCGACCGCGTAGTTGATGGAATCCGCGATCGCGCCGGTGATGTCTTCGGTCACCGTCGCCTGGACCGTCAGGTCGCCATCGGCGAGGCTCGACAGTTCATCCAGCAGGCGCAGGATCGCCTCCTGGTTGCGGTCGGCCTCCTTGCGCTGCACGGCAGCCGTCATGCGCTGCTTCTCCGCTTCGCTGCGCACGTCCTGCGTGCGGCGGAACAGCAGGCCAAGCGGCACGAGCGCGAGCAGCGCCGGCAGCGCCGGCCACCAGGCCCAGGCACCCGCGCCGGATGGCGCCGCCGCGGCATCTCGGGCAAGTCCTGCCGCATCCACCACCAGCGTGCTGGCGGCCGTGACCAGCGGCGTGCGCGCGGGGGCCGCATTGACCGCTTCGCGGACCCGCTGCTCGACCCGCTGCTGGGCCTCCCGCGCGGCCCGCAAAGCCGCCTGTGCCTCGGCACCGTTCAGTGTCGGCAGGCCGGCGGCGGCATTCGTGCCGGAGAAGCCGCCGACCACCTGGCCGATGAAGTCCGACGCTTCGGCCAGCCGGCGTGCCGCGGGCCGCGCCTGTTCGCCGCCGCCGAGCAGCAGCAGCAGGCTCAATTCGATGTCCCGCGCCCGCGCATCGGTGCGCTCCAGCGTGCGGTTGACGATTTCGCCGTCCGCCGCGGGGGCTGCCGTGGCGACGGCACGCCGCAGCTCGGCGACCACTTTCGCCGCCAGGCCGCCGACTTCGGTACGCGCCAGCCCCGACTCGAGCAGGCGCTGCTCCGCATCGACGATCGCAGCGCCGGTCTGCAGCGTCCGCCCCATGCGCGCATCGCCGGAAAGCTCGCCCAGGTCGCCGTCACCGGCACGCTCGCGCAGGACCGCCGTGGCGGACCCGACGCGCTGGATCGATTCGGCATCGCCGTCCACCGCGCGCGTGGCGTGTACGGCCAGGTCCTGTAGCGCCGCGATCGCTGCGCCCGTCGCGGCGCCGGGCGCCGAGGGTCCACGCAGGTTCCAGGCGAAGCCCGCGGCGGCGACCAGCACCAGTCCGGCCGCGGTGGCGGCCAGCACGCCTATCTCGCGAGCCGCACGGACGCTGAGTCCGGAGTCCACGCCGTTGCGCTGCGCACCGATGTTCATGCCGCGGCATCCTGGAACGGCGTGCTCTCGACCAGGCTGCGCAGCGACAGCACGGGCCACTGCTCGGGACCGGCCGCATCGCCAGGCCGTGCCTCCTCGCGGCGGAACGCGCCCGCGAGGTATCGCTCGCAACGCACCACGGTAGGCGGCGCATTGCCGGAGAAGTCCGCCTCGGGGAAGCGCCGGAACCCGAGCACCTCGTCGACCATCAACCCCGCCGGCAGCTCGCGGTGGTTGACGACCACGACGCGCGTGTTGCGGGTCGTGGACGTCACGCCGCTGCCAAGGAACTGGCGCAGATCGACGATCGGCAGCAACTGGCCGCGCACGTTCGCGAGCCCCCGCAACCAGGGTTTGGCGCCCGGCACGCGCGTCAGCGCAGCCGGCAAGCCGAGCACTTCGCGGGTTTCCTCGCGCGCCACCAGGAAGTATTCGCCGGCCAGCCGCAGCGCGACACCAACCCACTCACGCGCCGCCGGACTCTGCTCCGCGAGTTGCGCCGACAGCAGGCGGCCCCGCCGTTCGAGCTCGGCGAGCAGCTCGAAAGGGCGATCGCGCAGCGACTTGAGCGACAGGGCTTCCGTCATCGCGCGGTTCAGGCCGCCAGGGTCGACTGGGCTTTGGCGACGAGATCGGTGGGCGACACCGGCTTGACCATGTAGTCGATCGCGCCTTGCCGCAGCCCCCAGACCTTGTCGCTCTCCTGCCCCTTCGACGTGACCATGACGATCGGAATGGCACTGGTGGACGGATCGTTCGTCAGCGTGCGTGTCGCCTGGTAGCCGTTCATGCCCGGCATGACGATGTCCATGAAGATCAGGTCGGGGTGCATTTCGCGCGCCAGCCGCACGCCTTCGGCACCATCGCCCGCCACGGCGGTGCGGAAGCCGACCTTCTCGAGCGCCTTCTGCATGACATGCACTTCGGTGGGCGAGTCGTCGACGATCAGGATCAGCGCCATGGTCAGCCCCCGATGTGCGATTCGATCGCAGAGAGGAGTTCGTCCTTGGTGAACGGCTTCGTCAGGTAATGCTCTGAACCGACGATCCGGCCGCGCGCACGGTCGAACAGGCCATCCTTGGACGACAGCATGATCACGGGAATCGACTTGTAGACCTTGTTGTGCTTGATCAGCGAACAGGTCTGGTAGCCATCGAGACGCGGCATCATGATGTCGACGAACACGATATCGGGCTGGTGATCGGCGATCTTCGCGAGCGCGTCGAAGCCATCGACGGCCGTGAACACCTCGCAGCCTTCTTTGGTCAGCAGCGTTTCGGCCGTCCTGCGTATGGTCTTGCTGTCGTCGATGACCAGGACCTTGAGGCCCTGCAGCCGGGAATTGGCAGCGGTCTCCACTCTGCGCTCCTTGAACCGAACCGAATTGCGTGCGCGCCCAGGCAAGCGACTGCGGGCTGCCGATATGGCACACAATATCCACGTCAGCCGGTGGGCGTTTTAACATATACGCCACCCCCCTGCCATGCCACGCAGTTCACGTTTCTGGAATCAAAATGACATCGAGCCCCCGCATTGCCGTCGTGATGGATCCGATCGACGCGATCAAGTTCGAAAAGGACACGACGCTGGCCATGCTGTTCGCGGCCCAGGCACGCGGCTGGCAGCTGCTCTACCTGCAGCAGAACGACCTGTCGATGCGCGACGGCGTCGCGCTGGGGCGCGCGCGCCCGCTGCGCGTGCTCGACGACCCCGCGCGCTGGTTCGAGCTGGGCGAACCGACCGTCGAGCGGCTCGGCGACATCGACGCGATCCTGATGCGCAAGGATCCGCCGTTCGACATGGAGTACATCTACTCGACCTACGTGCTCGAACGCGCCGAGTTGCAGGGCGCGCTGGTCGTGAACCGGCCGCAGGGCCTGCGCGACATGAACGAGAAGGTGTTCACGGCGTGGTTCCCGCAGTGCTGCGCGCCGACGCTGATCACGCGCGACATGGCGGACATGAAGGCCTTCCTTGCCGAGCATGGCAAGGTCGTCTGCAAGCCGCTGTATGGCATGGGCGGGCGCTCGATCTTCGCGATCGACCAGGGCGACAAGAACGCCAACGTGATCTTCGAGACGCTGACGGAGTACGGCAGCCGCTACGCGATCGTGCAGCGCTACATTCCGGACATCGTTCGCACTGGCGACGCGCGCGTGCTGTTGATCGACGGCGAACCCGTCCCGTTCGCGCTGGCCCGCATCCCGAGCGGCGAGGACAACCGCGGCAACCTCGCGGCGGGCGCGAAGGGCGTCGGGCGTCCGCTGAACGACCGCGATCGCTGGCTCGCGGCGCAGATCGGTCCGACGCTGGCCGAGCGCGGCATGCTGTTCGTGGGCCTGGACGTCATCGGCGACTACGTCACGGAGATCAATGTCACCAGTCCCACCGGCGTCAAGGAACTCGACAAGCAGTTCAACCTCGACATCGCGTCGCTGCTGATGGCGGCCATCGACCGCCGGCTCAAGGCCCGGACGTGACCGCGGCGGGGCCGATCGACATCCCCCGCGCCGGCCCGACGGCGGAGCGCGATCGGCTCGCCACCACCCTGTTCCTGGCCGCGGTGCTGCACGGCATGCTGATCGCCGGCATCAGTTTCACGGTCGATGGTGGCCCGACGACTGCGCCCGGGCTCGAGGTTGCGCCGACCGAGCGCGGCGCCCCGGACGAGGCGCGCGACCAGCCTGCCGCCTACATCGGCCGCAGCGCACAGCGCGGCGGCGGCACGACCCGCGAGCGGGTAGCGGCCGAGACACCCGCAAGCGCACCCGCCGGCGAAGGCGGTGCGGCCAGCGGTGGCCCGGGCACGGACGCCGCGCCGGCCGCGTCGGCGGCCGATGCGGTCGTCGGCTCGAGCGCCACCCGCCTGCGGCTGCGCCTGGTCGCCTTGCCGCAGGCGGCGCTCGACCCCCGTGCCGCCGGCGAACCGCTGACCCTGCCGCAGGCGGGCGAACCGCTGGTCGTCGCCACGCAACTCAGCGGACCCGCGCTGCCGGTCGCCGAACTGCTGCGCGCGGATACCGCAGCCTCGCTGATCGCGCCCTACCTCGAAGCCTGGCGGACCAAGGTCGAACGCCTGGGCACGCTGAACTATCCAGCGATCGCACGCCGCCTCGAGACGCGGATCAGCCCGGTGCTCGCGGTGGAACTCGCGGCCGATGGCCGGCTGCTGGCCGTCGCCGTGCAGCGCAGCAGCGGCTTCGCCGACGTCGACCAGGCAGCGATCGAGATCCTCAAGCTGGCGAGCCCCTTCGACCCGTTTCCGGCGGACCTGGCACGCCGCGATCCGCGGCTGCGATTCGCCTACGAGTGGCGCTTCGACCGCACGCCGCGGCCGGGTGGCGACACTGCCGTACCGGCGGCATACTCCAGTCCATGACCGACGGGACGAACCTGACGAATCAGCTGCTCGTCGCGATGCCGTCGCTCGCCGATCCGAACTTCAACCAGGCCGTTGCCCTGATCTGCGAGCACAGCACCGACAAGGGCGCGCTCGGCATCGTCGTCAACAAGCCGCTGCCGATGACGCTGTCCGAGGTGCTGTCGCAGATGCGGCTCGAAGCCAGCGACGTGGCGATCGGCGCGCGCTCGGTGTTGCGCGGCGGTCCCGTGCACAAGGATCGCGGCTTCGTCGTGCACCGACCTGGCGGCGAGTGGGACTCCTCGCATGTCGTGTCCGGGCAGATCCAGGTCACGACGTCGCGCGATGTCCTCGAAGCCATGGCGCGCGGCGAAGGGCCGCGGGACGCCTTCATAGCCCTGGGCTATGCCGGCTGGGGCGCCGGTCAGCTCGAGCAGGAACTGCTCGACAATGCCTGGTTGTCGCTGCCGCTCGACGAGGCCATCGTGTTCGAGACGCCGTTCGAAGAGCGCTGGCACGCCGTCTGGCGGCGCCTCGGCATCGACGTCAACCGACTCAGCAACCAGGCCGGGCATGCCTGAGGCAGACCCCGCAGCCGTCGAGACTGCACCCCCGGGTCCCCAGATCATCCTTGGTTTCGATTTCGGCCGGCGGCGCGTCGGCGTCGCCGTCGGCAATACGCTGACCGCGAGGGCGCAGCCGCGTCCGGCGATCCACCGGGTCGCCAGCTCGCTCGAGCCGGTGCTCGCCGCGATCGGCGCGGAGATCGCCGCGCTGCACCCTGCGCGGCTCGTCGTCGGCAGGCCGTATAATGTCGACGGCAGCGCGCACGCGCTCGAGCGCGACGCAGCCCGATTCGCGGCAGCGCTGCAGCAGCGCTTCGCGCTGCCCGTCCATCGCGTCGACGAACGCTACTCCTCGCTCGAGGCCGAAGCCGGCCTGCGGACGCGGCGGGCGGACGGGCGCGGCGGGCGAATCGTCCGCGGTGCGATCGACAGCAGCGCAGCGGCCGTGATCGTCGAACGCTGGCTGGCGGGCGAAGGGGAGCGATGAATACGTCGACGCATGAACGCACCGAGCAACTGCACGCGGACGGCAGCCTGCGTCACCTGCTGACGCTGGATGGCCTGCCGCTGCCGATCATCGAGCAGTTGCTGGCGCGCGCACAGGATTTCGTGCGCGCGATCGGCGAGCGCCCGGCCCGCAGCGATGCGCTGCGCGGCGTCACGGTCGCCGCGCTGTTCGCCGAACCCTCGACGCGCACGCGACTGTCGTTCGAGCTCGCCGCCCGCCGGCTCGGCGCCGATGTCGCCAGCGTCGAGGTACAGCTGTCCTCGCGCCTCAAGGGCGAGAGCATGCTCGACACCGTGCGCACGCTGGAGTCGCTGCATGTCGACGTGTTGGTGCTGCGCGACGCCGAAGACCAGGTACCCGACCTGATTGCCCGGGATGTCGCGCCGCATGTCAGCGTGTTGTCGGGCGGTGCGGGCAGTTATTCGCACCCGACCCAGGGACTGCTCGATGCACTGACCATACGCCAGCACAAGGGCGACCTGCGACCGCTGTCGGTGGCGATCGTGGGCGACGTCCGGCACTCGCGCGTCGCGCGGTCCGCGTGGCATGCGCTGCGCACACTGGGCGTGGAAGACCTGCGTGTTGCCGCGCCTGCGGCGCTGATGCCGTCCGACTACCTGTTCGAGGGATGCCGCCGGTTCGATAGCATCGACGATGCGGTCATCGACTGCGACGTCGTCATGATGCTGCGCATCCAGGCCGAACGGATGACCCAGGCCGCGATTCCGGACGGTGAACGCTACTTCGCCGAGTGGGGCCTGACGCCGGCGCGGCTCGCGCTCGCGAAACCAGATGCCATCGTCATGCATCCGCAGCCCATGAACCGGGGCGTCGAGATCGCGAGCGAAGTCGCGGACGGACCGCAGTCCGTGATCCGCGACCAGGTCCGCAACGGCGTGGCCGTACGCATGGCCTTGCTGGAGATGATCGCCGGGTCGCGCCGATGAGCCAGGGACATCGCGGCTCGATATGCCTTGAAGACGGTCGCGTCCTCGATCACCAGCAGTTCGACGGACAGCAGTTCGTGCTGCGGATCGAGGCGCCGCGTTGCGCGGCGCGCGCGCAACCGGGCAGCTTCGTGCACCTCAGCGTCGATGCCGACATCCCGATGCGCCGTCCGCTGTCCATCATGCGCGTCGATCGCCGCGCCGGCTGGATCGACGTGCTCTACAAGATCGTCGGACCCGGCCTCGCGGCGCTGGCACGCAGGCAGCGCGGCGAGACCCTGTCCGTGCTCGGTCCGATCGGCCATGGCTTCACGCCCCACGCGAACCGGCGGCGGCCGCTGCTGATCGGCGGCGGCGTCGGCATCCCGCCGATGGTGTTCCTGGCCGAGGCGCTGCACGAGGCCAACCTCGACGCTGCGCCCGGCAATCCGCCAGGAGGCTGGCAACCGCTCGCCATCATGGGGTCGGAGATTCCGTTCCCGTTCCGCACCAAGCCGTCGACCATCGTCGTCGAAGGCATGCCCGCCGGCGTCATCGCCTGCATGCCGCTGCTCGACGAATGGGGCATTCCGAGCCGCCTGACGAGCCGCAGCGGCTTCCCCGGCTGCTTCGACGGCTACGTGACCGACCTGGCCGATGCGTGGCTCCGCAGCCTTGCGCCTGCGGCAGTCGCGGAAATCGAGATCTTCGCCTGCGGCCCGACGCCAATGCTCGCCGCGGTTGCGGAGCTGGCGCGCACGCACGACCTGCCCTGCCAGGTGTCGCTCGAGGAATTCATGGCCTGTGCCGTCGGCGGCTGCGCCGGATGTACCGTGCGCGTCGAAACGCCCGACGGTCCGGCCATGAAGCGCGTCTGCGTCGATGGGCCGGTGTTCGATGCGGCGGCGGTGTTCCCGGCGGCGTAGCACGAGCGACGCGATTGATCGTGATGAGTGTGGCCTCCGGGTGGCTCACTGCCCGCCGGGGGACGCCGTGAATACGTGCGTCGCGCCCTAGCCGCGCAGCGTTCCGCGGCTCGCAGTCCGCGCGGACCCCATAGGCGCGCGGCGGGCGAGCCGGGCTCGGGCGCGCCATCCATGGCGCGCACGCCCCCGGCAGGCCGTGAGCCGCCCGGAGGCGACCCGCGGCACGGTCGACGGCATCGGGTCGGGCTGCCGTGCGGAGAAGCTCCGTAGGGCGATCGCACGGTAGCTCCGGAACTGCTGCAGGACCCGCGACGGAGTTGCCTTCTGGCTGACCCACGCGCGACGCGGGTTCATCACCTGCGCGTGTGCATGCGTTTGTCCGGGGCGTGCGCGCCATGGATGGCGCGCCCGAGCTTCAGGATGTACTTTCAGCGTCCCCGGACGGACGCATGCACGCGCGCAGGTGAAAAGCCCGCAGCGCCTCACCCGAAATTGATCTTCGCCTCGAGATTCGTGCGCGAATCCGCCGCGCCCAGTGCCTCGTCGAGCGAAATCCGCTGGTCGACGTACAGCTTGTGCAGCGCCGAGTCGAAACTCTGCACGCCGCGCTCGCTGCTGGCGCGGATCGCCTCCTTCATGGAGACGATGTCGCCCTTGCGGATCAGTTCGGCGATGTGCGGCGTGTTCATCATGATCTCGACGGCTGCGACGCGCCGGTTGTCGAGTCCCATGACGAGCCGCTGCGCCATGATCGCGCGCAGGTACTGCGACAGGTCGAGGAAGATCTGGCCGTGCTGGTCCTGCGGAAACATGTTGATGATGCGGTCCATGGTCTCGGCCGCGTTGTTCGCATGCAGCGTCGCGAGCACGAGGTGTCCGGTACCGGCGAGATTGATCGCCGACTGCATCGTCTCGCGGTCGCGGATCTCGCCGATCAGGATCACGTCGGGCGCGGCGCGCATCGCCGAGCGCAGCGCGCGCTCATAGGAACGCGTATCGGCACCGATCTCGCGCTGGTTCACGATGGAACGCTTGTTCGCGTGCAGGAACTCGATCGGGTCTTCGATCGTGATGATGTGGTCGGATGAGGTCTCGTTGCGGTGGTCGATCATCGCGGCGAGCGTGGTCGACTTGCCGGAACCCGTGGCGCCGACCACGAGGATCAGGCCGCGCTTCAGCATCGACAGCTCGCGCACCATGTCGGGCAGCCCGAGCGACTCGAGCTTCGGCATGTTGGCGGTGATGTACCGCAGCACCATCGCGGGGAAACCACGCTGGTAGAACACGTTGACGCGGAATCGCCCGAGGCCGGGTTCGGAGACGGCGAAGTCGATCTCGTACTCGCGGTGGAAGGTCTCGAGCTGCTCGGGCGTCATCAGGCCGTAGGCCGCCTGGCGCACGGTCTCGGGCGACAGCACCTGCTTGTTGATCGGGAAGATCTGGCCTTCGATCTTGATCTTGATCGGCGAATTGGCCGTGAAGAACAGGTCCGAGGCGTGCTTGTCCACCATCAGCTTGAACAGCGGCTTGGTGTTCAGGCCCTGGCCGGCAGAGCCGCGCGCTCCGCCCTCGAGCACGGCCTGAATGCTCTCTCCGCTGGCTGACATGTCGTCGTCTCCCGTCGTCTTCTTGCTCAAAGGACCTTGCCTTTGTCCTCCTCGAGGATGGCGAGGCTGCCGCCGTCGTCGAGGTTCTTCGCTTCACGCTTGCTCTCGAGCTTGACGCGCAGGCGCAGTTCGTTCTTGGAATCCGCGTTGCGCAGCGCATCTTCGTAGGAGATGAAACCGGTCTCGTACAGCTCGAACAGCGCCTGGTCGAAGGTGCGCATGCCGAGCCGCGTGGAGCGCGCCATGACTTCCTTGAGCTTGGCGACCTCGCCCTTGAAGATGAGGTCCTGCACCAGCGGTGAGTTCAGCATGATCTCGATCGCGGCGATGCGGCCGGCGCCGCCCTCGCGCGGGATCAGGCGCTGCGAGATCAGCGCGCGGATGTTCAGCGACAGGTCCATCAGCTGCTGCTCGCGCCGCCCGTCCGGGAAGAAGTTGATGATGCGGTCGAGGGCCTGGTTCGAGCTGTTCGCGTGCAGCGTCGCGAGCACGAGGTGACCGGTCTCGGCGAACTGGATGCCGTATTCCATCGTCTCGCGGTCGCGGATCTCACCGATCAGGATCACGTCCGGCGCCTGGCGCAGCGTGTTCTTCAGCGCGGCGTGCCAGGAATCGGTGTCGACGCCGACCTCGCGGTGCGTGACCACGCAACCCTTGTGCTGGTGCACGTACTCGACCGGGTCTTCGATGGTGACGATGTGGCCGCGGGTCTTCTCGTTGCGATAGCCGACCATCGCCGCGAGCGATGTCGACTTGCCCGAACCGGTGCCGCCGACCAGGATCACCAGGCCGCGCTTCGTCAGCGCGACCTCCTTCAGCACGGGCGGCAGGTCGAGTTCCTCGACCGTCGGGATCTTCGCGTTGATCAGGCGCAGCACGCAGCCGGTGTGGCTCTGCTGCACGAAGGCGTTGACGCGGAAGCGGCCGATGCCCGGCGGCGCGATCGCGAAGTTGCATTCCTTGGTGGCGTCGAACTCCTTCGACTGCCGGTCGTTCATGATGGCGCGCGTCAGGACGGCCGCCTGCTCCGGAGTCAGCGCTCGCTCGCTCTGCGGCCGAACCTCGCCGTCGACTTTGATCGCCGGCGGAAAACCCGCCGTGATGAACAGATCAGAACCCTTTTTGTCCACGACCCGCTTGAGCAGGTCCTGCATCAGCTTGATGGCTTGTTCGCGATCCATCAGAGGGCATCCTTGTTCTGCGCCTTGTAGCGGGCCTCTTCCTTGCTGATCAGGCCCTTCGACAGCAGTTCCTGCAGGCACTGGTCGAGTGTCTGCATGCCGTCCTTCTGGCCCGTCTGGATCGCCGAGTACATCTGCGCGATCTTGCCCTCGCGGATCAGGTTGCGGATGGCCGGCGTGCCGATCATGATTTCGTGGGCCGGGATGCGGCCACCGCCGATGCGCTTCAGCAGCGTCTGCGAAATGACGGCGCGCAGCGACTCGGACAGCATCGAGCGGACCATCTCCTTTTCGGCGGCCGGGAATACGTCGACGACGCGGTCGATGGTCTTGGCGGCCGAACTGGTGTGCAGCGTGCCGAAGACGAGGTGGCCGGTTTCGGCGGCGGTCAGCGCGAGGCGGATGGTCTCGAGATCGCGCATTTCGCCGACCAGGACGATGTCCGGGTCTTCGCGCAGCGCCGAGCGAAGGGCCTCGCTGAAGCCGAGCGTGTCGCGGTGCACTTCGCGCTGGTTGATCAGGCAGCGCTTGCTCTCGTGCACGAACTCGATCGGGTCTTCGATCGTGATGATGTGATCGGGCCGGTTGTCGTTGGCGTGGTTGATCATGCCGGCGAGCGTGGTCGACTTGCCGGAACCGGTCGGACCCGTGACCAGCACGAGACCACGCGGCAGCATGCACAGATCGCGGAAGATCTTCGGCGCGCCGAGATCGTCGAGCGTCATCACCAGCGACGGGATGTTGCGGAACACGGCGCCAGCGCCGCGATTCTGGTTGAACGCGTTGACGCGGAAGCGCGCGAGCTTCGGGATCTCGAAAGAGAAATCGGTTTCGAAGAATTCCTCGTAAGCCTTGCGCTGCTTGTCGTTCATGATGTCGTACACCATGCTGTGCACGTCCTTGTGGGACAGCGCAGGCATGTTGACGCGCTTCATGTCGCCGTCGACCCGGATCATCGGCGGCATGCCGGCCGACAGATGCAGATCCGACGCCTTGTTCTTGACGGCAAAGGCGAGCAACTGGGCGATATCGACGGCCATGAACACTCCTAGGTAGGAAGCCCGCGGGGCTTTCCTGGCAAGCGAACGGAGTATAGCCAAGGGATAATGTGGTACCTATGTTAACCCTTACGCAGAATCTCGCGGAAAACCTGCGCAACGTGCGTAATCGGCTCGAGCGCGCGGCCGCGGACAGCGGCCGGAGTGTGAGCTGCGTCACGCTACTCGCGGTCAGCAAGACGCAGCCCTCCGAACAGATCGCCGCGCTGGCCGATCTGGGCCAGCGCGACTTCGGCGAGAACTACCTGCAGGAAGCGCTGCCGAAGCTGGCTGCGCTGCGGACGCGGCCGCTGGTCTGGCACTTCATCGGCCAGCTGCAATCGAACAAGACACGACCGGTCGCGGAACACTTCGACTGGGTCCACACGGTCGACCGGCTGCGCCTCGCCGAGCGGCTGTCGGCGCAGCGCCCGTTCCACGCGCCGCCCCTGAAGGTCTGCATCCAGGTCCGTATCGGGACCGAGGCGTCGAAGGGGGGCGCCGACGCAGCCGAGCTGCCCGGACTGGTCAGCGCGATCCGCGACCTGCCCCGCCTCGAGCTGCGCGGCCTGATGTGCCTGCCGCCACCGGAAACCGATTACGCCCGACAACGTGCCTGGTTGGCACGGTTGCGCGAGCTGCGCGATCGTCTGGGCGGCCCCCGTCTGCTGCCCGACCTGTCGATGGGCATGAGCGCGGACCTCGAGGCCGCGGTCGCCGAAGGCGCGACGCTCGTGCGGATCGGCACTGCGCTGTTCGGCCCACGCCCGGCCGCTGCACGTACAATGGACGCATGATTTCCGATCGCATCGCGTTCATCGGTGGCGGCAACATGGGACGGGCGTTGCTCGCGGCGCTGCGCCAACACGGCCAGCCTGCGGAAACCCTGCGCGTCGCCGATGCCCACGCGCCGACCCGGGAAACCCTTGCGCGCGACCTGGGCGTCGCGGCCTGCGCCGACAACCTGGGGGCGGTCGAAGGGGCTGGCATCGTCGTCCTTGCGGTCAAACCCCAGGACATGGCGGGCGTCGTGACGGCACTGCGTCCTGCGCTGCAGCGCGACCGGCCGATACTGATCTCGATCGCCGCTGGATTGCGCTGCGCGGACATCGACGGGTGGAGCGGTGGCGGGCTGCCCCTGATCCGCGCGATGCCCAACCGTCCGGCGCTGGTGGGCGGCGGCGCGACTGCGCTGTTCGCCGCCGCGACGACGCCGGCGGCCGCCCGCCGCGCTGCCACCGCGGTGTTCGCCCCGAGCGGACTGTGCGTCTGGATCGACGACGAGGCGCAGATGGATGCGGTGACCGCGCTGTCCGGCAGTGGCCCCGCCTACTTCTTCCTGCTCGCCGAGACGATGGCCGACGCCGGCGTCGCGCTGGGCCTGCCACGGGAAACAGCGCGCGAACTTGCGATGGCAACACTGCACGGCGCCGGCTTGATGGCCGGCGGCGCACTGGCCAGCGGCGCGGCTGGCGGGGACGGGAACTGGGCGATACCGCGCCTGCGCGCGGAAGTCACGTCGCGCGGCGGCACGACCGAGGCAGCCGTACGGCAACTCGAAACCGGCGACCTGCGCGGCCTGATGCTGGCTGCAATGCGCGCCGCCGCCGAGCGCGGCCGGGAACTGGCGGCGCAGGCCGCTGCACCACGTTGACGGAGTCGCTTCATGCTGCAAGTGCTGACCTTTCTCGTCGACACCTTTTTCTCGCTGCTGTTCCTGGTGTTCCTGCTGCGACTGCTGCTGCAGTGGGCACGGGCCGACTTCCGCAACCCGCTGACGCAGGCGGTCGTCAAGCTGTCGAACTGGCTGATCATGCCGTTGCGACGCGCGCTGCCGCCGGTGGGACGCATCGATACCGCGTCAGTGGTCGCGGTGCTGCTGATCGCGATGGCGCGGATCGCGGCCTTGTCGATGGTCGTCGGCGCCGGCATACCGGACCTGCTGACGTGGCTGCGCCTCGCGGGCCTGGAGATCATCGAGACGGTGTTGTGGCTGTATTTCTGGGCGATCTTCGTCTACGCGCTGCTCGGCATGATCGCTCCGGGCGCGTATTCGCCGGTGCTGTCGGTGCTGCAGTCGATCTGCGAACCGGTACTGAGGCCAATTCGCCGCACGATTCCGTCGGTCGCGGGGCTCGACCTGTCACCACTGTGGGCTGGCATCCTGATTCAGGTGTTCCTGATCCTTCTGCGCTGAAACATCTGTTTTTGCAGCGTTTCTGCGGTCGCCTGGCACGCCCGATCCAAAGCACGCAATGACCCGGGTGACGTCACGCGGCGACAGCGCGGGGTCTCGAAGCCTAGAAAACAAGGCATTTGCGCGTCGCGAGTGCCATCACAAAGTCCTTGCGCACCTGCATTCTTGTGTTATGTTGCGCGCCGATTCGCTCACATTTACGCGGTTTTTCCGCAGATATTTTCACTCCGAGGAGTAACGAGACATGGCGAAAAAAGCTGGCGCACCCACCAAGTCGGACATCCTGAATCACATTTCGAAGGAGACCGACCTGTCGCGCAAGCAGGTGTCCGCAGTTTTCGATTCGCTGAACGGTGTCATCCGCAAGAGCCTGCGTGGCAACGGCCTCTTCACGATGCCGGGCCTGATGAAGCTCAAGGTCGTCAAGAAGCCGGCGACCAAGGCGCGTGAGGGCATCAACCCGTTCACCGGCGAAAAGCAGATGTTCAAGGCCAAGCCCGCCTCCAAGAAGGTGCGCGTGATGCCGCTGAAGGCCCTGAAGGCCATGGTGAACTGATCACCGTTCATCGATCCTGAAATCGAAGGCCCGCATCACTGCGGGCCTTCTTTTTTGGGCAGATCGACTCCTCCGGCTGCCCGATCAGCTCCCCGCTGAAGCCCCGGCCGGCGCAGCCTTGGAGCGCTGCTCCATGCGGTCGCGGAACTTCTTGCGCCGCTCCTCGCGGCGCTGCTGTCGCTGTTCACCGAGCTGCTGCGCCTTGACGCGCTGTTCCGGCGTCAGCACGCCCCAGACCTGCGCCCGCAGTTGCGCCGCATCGCTGACCGCCGCCGACGCAAGTTCGCCAGCGCTGCGACTGACGCGAGCGACGACGGCTTGGTAGTCCTTGTCACCGGGCTCGGTATTGCGCAACAGCTCCGCATTGGCGCGCGCCTGTTCGCGCCGCTGCTGCATCGACGGCCGGGCAGACTCGAACAGCCCGCGGATGCTCTGGCGCTGCGCGTCGCTGGTCCAGCTCGGCGGCCATTCGCTCGAACATCCGCGGGTGCATGCCAAAGCCGCCCAGGCCGAACTCGCCGCCATGCCCGCCGCCTGCGCACCACCCTGCGCCATGCGCGGACCGTCCGGGGCGTGGACCGGCCTGCGTCGCACCCGCCGCGAACGCCAGCAGTGCCGCCGCACCGAGTGCGCCGGCGACACCCGCCTTGCGGGCCCATCGATTCGAAGCTGAGGACTGATTCATGATGTTGCTCCAGTGGAACCTTGGTCGATGATGATGGATTCGACCGGCGGCAACCCCCAAGTTTCCGCAAGCACCTTGCAAAGAATCGTCAAGATGGGCCGGCCTGCCGTGCGCGGGGTCGACAAGTCGCCCACACCGATCGACCATCCGGCCCATGACCCCTGAGCCAACGCCCCGCCTGCTGATGCTCGACGATGACCGCGAACTGGCGACGCTGACAGGGGAGTTCCTGGAACTCGAGGGCTTTTCCCTGCAACTTGCCCACACGCCGGATGACGCCGCGGCCGCGATCGACCGCGATCCGCCCGACCTGCTGATCCTCGATGTCATGCTGCCGCAGCGCAGTGGCTTCGATGTGCTGCGCCGCATGCGCCAGACGCATCCGCGCCTGCCGGTGCTGATGCTGACGGCACGCGGCGATGCGATCGACCGCGTACTGGGACTCGAGCTCGGCGCCGACGACTACCTGACGAAGCCGTTCGATCCGCGCGAGCTGGCGGCACGCGTGCGCGCAATCCTGCGCCGCGCACGGCCGGACGCCGATCCGCTCTCGGACCCGGTGGCGCGGGACGTCGTGTTCGGTTCGTTGCACGTCGATGCAACCCGCAGGCGCATCCGCGCCGCGACCGGTTCGAACGACCTGACTGGCGCGGAGCTGCGGTTGCTGCAGCGGCTGCTGCGCGAGCCCGGCCAGCTGGTGACGCGTGCGGTGCTGACCGAGGACGTGCTCGGCCGCAAGTTGACGCCGTACGATCGCAGCATCGACACCCATGTCAGCAACCTGCGCCGCAAGCTGGCAGACATCGGTGCGAGCGACATCGAGATTCGCGCGCTGCGCGGCGCTGGCTACGAACTCGTCAATACGGGCGGCGACGCCGCATGAACCGGCTGTCGCTGCGCATCTTCGCCGCGCTGTTCGCGGCCCTTGCCCTGATTGCGGTCGGCGCGGTCTCGATCACCGGCTGGGTCATCGCCGAACGCCGCGAGGCCAGACCGGGCGCGATCGCAGAGCTGGTCGACGACGCCCGGCGGGTCGCCGCGGCTGGCGACCGCAGCGCGCTGCAGCGCTGGCTCCGCAATCACGAGTCACGCTGGTTCGGGCGGCGGATCTACGTGCTGGACGCCGACGGTCGCGAGTTGCTGGGGCGCGACCTGCCGATGCCACCACGCATGGCGCAATCGCGCCGCTGGCCACAGCTGCTCGATGCCGACGGGCAACGCTATCGGTTGCTGCTGGCACCGCGCCGGCCACCCCTGCTCGGCGTACTGTCGGCACCGCAGGCGCAGCTGCCGCTCGTGCTGTTCACGCTGCTGGTTGTCGCCGGCGTCAGTGCACTGCTCGCGCGCTCGCTGACCCGGCCGATCGCGGACCTGCAACGCGCCGCGCAGGCACTCGCCGCTGGCGACCTGCAGACGCAGGTGTCGGCGGCAACCCGTGCACGCGGCGACGAGCTCGGCCGCCTCGGCGCGGCGTTCGACTCGATGGCCCGCGACCTGCGCGCGCTGGTCGACGCCCGCGAACGGCTGCTGCGCGACGTCTCGCATGAGCTGCGCTCGCCGCTCGCCCGCATGCGCCTGGCGATCGGACTCGCACGCCGACCGGATGCCGACCTGCGCGCACAGCTCGAACGCCTCGACACCGAGATCGGTCGCCTCGACCACCTGATCGGTGCGCTGCTCGACGTCTCGCGGCTCGAAGCTGGCTCGGCTTCGCTGCGGCGCGAGCCGCTGGATCTCGCGGCGCTGATGCAGGCGCTGCTCGCCGATGCGCGCTTCGAAGCGGCGGCGCGCTGGCTGCAGCATCACCTATGCAGCCCCGACGCACTGGCCTTCGAAGGCGATCCGCACTGGCTCGGCGCCGCGATCGAGAACGTGTTGCGCAACGCGCTGCGGTACGCGCCGGATGGCAGCACGATCGATGTCAGCCTGGGCGACGTGGCGGGGCGCCCGCGTATCGACATCCGCGATCGTGGCCCGGGCGTGCCGGAGCCAGCACTCGCGCGGATCTTCGAGCCCTTCTACCGCGTCGACACGCCGCGCCCAGCCGACGACAACGGCACCGGACTGGGCCTCGCGATCGCAGCCCGGGTCGTTCGCGCGCACGGCGGCCAGATCGTCGCCACGAATGCGCAGCCGGGCCTGCGCGTCACGCTGGATCTGTGAGAAAGCGACCGACCGCGTCGCGCAACTCGTGCAGGCGACCATGGAAGAAATGCTCGGCGCCGGATAGCAACGCGAACTGCGGCGGCGTCGGCTGCCGTGCCGCCCAGGCCTGCACGACCGCGGCGTCGACGAGTTCATCCCGGTCGCCCTGGACCACCAGCCACGGGCAGACCGGCGGGTCGACCGAGGCGAAGTCCCAGCGACCCACCGGCGGCGCGACAGTGACCAGACGCGCTGCCGCCGCGCGTGGCGCCGCACGCAGCGCGACGTAGGCGCCGAACGAAAAACCTGCGAGCCACAGCGACGCGCCCGGCCACAATCCCCGACCATGTGCGACGACCGCCAACGCATCGTCGGTCTCGCCCCGTCCCTCGTCGTACTGGCCCGCGGACCCGCCGACGCCGCGGAAATTGAAGCGCAGCGTCGGCACGCCGAGCGCGTGGCAGCTGCGCGCCAGCATGTGCACGACCTTGTTGGTCATGGTGCCGCCGAACAGCGGATGCGGATGGCAGATCACGCCGAAGGCCGGCGGTGCGCCCGCGCCCTCCGGCTGCTCGAGCAAGGCCTCGAGCACGCCGACCGGGCCGGCGATCTCGAGGCGCTCGGGACGCGGCGGCTGGAAGCTCAAGGCGCCTTGTGGACCACGCCATCCTTCATGACGAGGTTGACGCGTTCCATGACGGTGATGTCGGCGAGCGGGTCGCCCGGTACGCCGACGAGGTCGGCGAGCTTGCCGACCTGGACGCTGCCGAGCCGGTCATCGATCTCGAGATAACGCGCCGTGGCAGACGTCGCCGACTTGATCGCCGCCATCGGCGGCATGCCCGCCTCGACCATGAAGCGGAACTCGCGCGCGTTGTCGCCATGCGCCGAAACGCCGGTGTCGGTGCCGAACAGGATCGGCACACCCGCACGCCAGGCCTTCGCGAACGTGCTCTGGATCTGCGGACCGACCTGCGCGGCCTTGGGCCGGACGATCTCGGGGAAGAAGCCAGGCTCCTGCGAGCGGTCGAACACCCAGCGCCCGGCGGAGATGGTCGGCACGTAGAACGTGCCCTTCTGCTTCATCAGCGCCATCGTCTCGTCGTCCATGAAGGTTCCATGCTCGATCGTGTCGACGCCGGCGCGCACCGCCCGCTTCATGCCCTCGGCACCATGCGCATGCGCAGCGACCTTGAAGCCGTAGTCGCGCGCGGTCGCGACGATGGCGCGAATCTCTTCCTCGGTGAACTGCGGGTTCAGGCCGTTCTTCGCGATCGACAGCACGCCGCCCGTCGCGGTGATCTTGATGGTGTCGGAGCCTTCCTTGTAGCGCTGGCGAACGGCCTGCGCCGCATCCAACGGACCATCGACGACACCCTCGACCGGGCCGACGCGACCGCCGAGATGCGCCGCCCAGCCGTTGGTCGGATCCGCGTGGCCGCCTGTCGTGGCGATCGACTTGCCCGAGGCGAAGATGCGCGGCCCCGGCAGCTTGCCGGCGTTGATCGCGTTACGCAGCGCGATCGACGCGCGGAATGAATCGCCGAGATCCCGCACCGTCGTGAAGCCGGCCAGCAGCGTGCGCTCGGCGTAGACAGCGCCATCGAGCGCGACGTCCGTGCCGTCCTTCTTGAAGCGGTCGAGTTCCGATGTCCGCGAGTACTCGCTGGTCAGGTGGACATGCATGTCCATCAGGCCCGGCAACAGCGTGCCGCCGCGCAGGTCGATCAGCGTGTCGCCGGCGCCCGGTGTGCGGTAGCCAGGTTCGATCGCAGCGATGCGCCCGCCATCGACGACGACGGTGCGCTCGGTCAGTGCCCGGTCCGAGACGCCATCGATGACGCGCCCCGCGTGGATCAGCGTGGCCGCGTCGGCCTGCACGGCGGGCTGCGCGGCGACCAGTAGCGCCGCGGCCCACGACACCGCTGCGACACCGCGCCGCATCAGCGGATACCCGAGAGTTCGACGTCGAACACCAGCGTGGCGCCGCCCGGGATCACGCCACCGGCGCCACGGGAGCCGTAGCCGAGTTCGGGCGGGATCACGAGCCGACGCTTGCCGCCGACCTGCATCCCGGCCACGCCGAGATCCCAGCCCTTGATGACCTCGCCACCGCCGACGCGGAACTCGAACGTCGAGCCGTGATCGTGCGAGCTGTCGAACTTGCGGCCTTTGTTGTCGGGCGCGCCTTCCTGGTACAGCCAGCCGGTGTAGTGGACGCTGGCACGCTGGCCCGGCTTCACTTCGGGGCCCGAACAGGCTCGGTCGATCGACTGCAACTGCGTGGCGTTCATCGTGGCGGAATCCTGTGTGGCTGAATCGGAAGCGGTCGCACCGGCGTCGCGCGTGCGCGAGCCGGGCTAGCCGGCGCACAGCAGTGCACGCGACGACAGGCCGGATGCGACGAGCGCGGGACCCGGACGATCGTTGGCATCGGCCGATTATGGCATGCACGCCTGCGCAGGACGCGACCGCACCGACCCGGGCCCGCCCGCACCGAAGCCTAGGGCATCAGCTCGCCGAGCAGCCGGTTCAGGCGCCGCAGGAACTCGCCGGGATTCGCGATTTGCCCCGATTCGGCGAGCTTCGCCTGGTCGAACACCAGCAGTGCGAGTTCGCTGGCGCGCGCGGCGTCGCCCTGGGCATCGAAGCGGCGCACGAGCGGGTGCGCGACATTGAGTTCCAGGGTCGGTTTGCCCTCCGGCGCCTGCTGGCCCGCGGCCGCATGGACCCGCCGCATCTGCGCCGAGGTCGTGGTCGCCGATCACAGGCAGGCGGGCGAATCCGCGGGCCGGGTGCTGGCGCACGGCTTCGGCATGATCGCCGAGCGCTTCCTGGAAGCGCTTCAGCAGAACCTCGCTCTCCTTGTTCGCGGCGTCGACCTTCGCCTTGTCGGCGTCGTCAATGACTGATCGCCGAGTTCGAATCGCGCCACGCGCGACGTCCTTGAAGCGCTTGCCCAGTCGAACTCAGTCAGGTATGTAAACCCATTCGTCGATGCAGTCCGACAGTAACAGCACCTCGACGCCCTTCGCCCGCGGAGTTTCGATGTACCGGGCTGCCGCGCGTGCCGCCAGCCGTGCCGGCGATCACGTAGTAGATCTTGTCCACAGCCGGGCTTCATGCCGCGCGACGTACTCGGCAAGCGCGACCTTCTGCTCGTCGCTGTCTTCGTGCGTGCTCGCGAGCGCAGCAGCGGCAGCAGCGCGCGGTTGGCGGCATCCTCGGCCAGGAAGCTTCCTTCCAGGACCGCGCCAGGTGTTCCTTCCAGAACGCCGGGTACTTTTCGGGCTCGTCCTTGGCGAACTTGGCGATCAAATTCGAGCGCGCGCTTGATCGCGCCGACTTCATCGCGTCGACGTCGGGGTCGCGTTGCAGCAGCTCGCGCGACACGTTCGGCGGCAGGTCGCTGGAATCCAGGACGCCCTTGACGAAGCGCAGGTACAGCGGCAGGAACTGCTCGGCGTCGTCCGCAGTGAACACGCGCCGCACGTACAGCTTGAGGCCCCGGGCGGCGTCGCGCTGGTGCAGGTCGAACAGCGCGCGCGACGGCAGGTACAGCAGGCTCGTGTACTCGCGCTTGCCCTGGCCTTCAGCGGCTCCAGGACCAGCTCGGCGAGATCGTGCGGTCGCGGCAGGCCAGCTCGCGGGTATCCTGGTCGCCAGCGTCGCCGCGTGCGCGTCCGAGCGCCTGTGCCCTGGTTGACCTTCTCACGAAGTCGACGTGGCCTCGCCGCTGCCGCATCACGCCGGGCGATGTGGTCGAATGGCATGCAGCGAAGCTGACCGCCAGCCATCGGCGAACTCCTTCGCCGTCGTCCTTCAGGTGCAGCACGATGCTGGTGCCGCGCTCGTCACGCTCGGCCGGTTCGACCGTGAACTCGCCGTCCGCCTTCGAGCGCCAGCGCGCGGCGCCAGCTCGCCGGCCTTGCGCGTCAGCACCCTCGACCTCGTCCGCGACGATGAACGCCGAATAGAAACCGACGCCGAACTGGCCGATCAGCTGCGAGTCCTTCTGCTGGTCGCCCGACAACTGCCGGAAGAACTCCGCCGTGCCGGACTTGGCGATCGTGCCGAGGTGCGCGATCGCGTCGTCGCGGTTCATGCCGATGCCGTTGTCGCGGATCGTGATCGTGCCGGCCTTGGCATCCGCGTCGATCCAGATGCCGAGCTCGGCATCCCCGGCCATCAGGTCGGGCGTGGCGAGCGCCAGGAAGCGCAGCTTGTCGTTGGCGTCCGATGCGTTCGAGATCAGCTCGCGGAGGAAGATCTCGCGGTGGCTGTACAGCGAGTGGATCATGAGCTTGAGCAGCTCACGGACCTCGGCCTGGAAGCCATGCTTTTCCGCGGCGGGCGGCGAATCGGGGGCAGCAGTCGTCATCGGCACTTCCTCGTCTGGGCCTGCGGACGCGCGCAGGGCGGACGGAAAATGGGGTGCCTCGGCGGGGAATTCAAGCCCTGCCGCGACCGCGACAGCGCAGGTGGGGGCGGTCAGCGGGCCCGGAACAACCCATGCCAGGCGTTGCCGATCATGTGCCGGACGATACCCATGGTGTCGTCGAGATCGTCCCAGAGCAGCAGCATGCGTTCCATGGGCGGTACTCTAGTCGCGCAATGTGACGGTACGCCGCGCAGCGCGTCACACCCTGGTTCGACGCCGCGGGCGCCGGCCACCGCTTGCGGAGCAGGCGGCCGCTGCGTAGTCTCGTTACGTCAACATGTTGCGCATCGTCGTAATCAATCCCAAGGGCGGCTCGGGCAAGACGACGCTCGCGATCAACCTCGCGAGCTGGTATGCCGTGCGTGACCACAACCCCGTCCTGATGGACCACGATGTCCAGGGTTCCTCGACGCGCTGGTTCCGCAAACGCGGGCCATCGATGCACCGTATCGACGGCATCGCCGCACACGAGCGCGACCACCGCCAGACGCGCACGTTCCGCCTGCGGTTGCCGACCGGGGCGACCCGGGTCATCGTCGATACGCCGGCCGCGATTCCGCCCCAGGAACTGGTGGACTACACCCGTGACGCAGACCGCATCGTCGTGCCGGTCCTGCCTTCCGACATCGACGTGCATGCCTGCACGCGCATCATCTCGGACCTGCTGCTGGTCGCGAAGATCAAGCGCAGCGAGAACCGCATCGGCGTGGTCGCCAACCGCGTCCGGCGCAACACGCTGGTGTACCAGTCGCTGCAGCGCTTCCTCGCGACGCTGAACGTGCCCGTCGTCGCGACACTGCGTGATTCGCAGAACTACGTGCGCAGCGCCGAACTGGGTATCGGTATCCATGAAATGCGCCCCTATCTGGTCGCAGACGACCTGGCGCAGTGGCAACCGCTGATGGACTGGATCGAAGGGCCCGCGGGTGCTGTCGCATCGCAGGAGGCCACGCCTGCGGCCGCGGCCGCGGAGAGCACGGGTTCAATGGGGGCGTAGCGGCGCCACGGTCGAAGCGCCCCTCGGCCGGGTTGGCCCAGGATCAGCGCGCGCGGCGATTTCCCGGTGGCATCCCCTCGGGCCGCGCGTCCGTCTCGTCCCAGGTATCGCGGACCCGATCGGCCCAGTTCTTGTACGAGGACCAGGTGTAAAGGTTCTTGGTGATCGCGGCATGGCGACCCCGGGTGCGCTGCATGCGATCCAGCCAGTTCGCGTACGGCGTGCCCGCCTGGGTGGCGACCGGCGACGCAGCGGCCGGTTCGCGCCCGGCACCGGCGGCGGCGATCAAATCGTTGCGGAAGCGGCCAGTCGTGCTCATGGGCGTGGTCTCCTCGATGACCAAGCCTAGGGAGCGCACGGCGTCGCGATCCGGTACCCCAGCTCACACTGCCCCGGCCCTTCGCGCGGCGGACATCTGCATTATGCGAAGGGCGACTCGGAACCGGCGCGTTTATGTCGCGACGATGCGGTAACAAGGCTTGTACACGCTGCCTGGCAGCTTCATGCGCTGCTGCGACACGAATGCCGACAGCAGCTCATCCAGCATGCGCATGACCTCGGGCTCTCCAGCCAGTTCGAACGGACCATGCCGTTCGATCGTCTGGATGCCGTGCTCCTTGACATTGCCCGTGACGATGCCCGAGAACGCACGGCGCAGGTCGGCGGCAAACTCGTGCACCGGCTGGTCACGCTTCAGGCGCAGCCCGCGCATCGACTCGTGGGTCACTTCGAACGGCTGCTGGAAGTCCGCACCGACCCGCAGCAGCCAGTTGAATCCGTACGAGTCCGACTTCGAGCGGCGGAAATCGCGTACGTCCTCCAGGCCGCGGACCATGACGCGCGCCACCTCCGCCGGATCGTCGATGATGATGCGCAGCCGGCGGGTCGCATCGGGCCCCAGCGTGCCCGTGAGGAATGCACGGATCTGTTCGAAGTAGCCGGCGCTGCGGCGGGGTCCGGTCAACACGACCGGAAACGGCTGTCGCGCATTGTGCGGGTCGAGCAGGATGCCGAGCAGGTAGAAGATCTCTTCGGCCGTGCCCGCACCACCCGGGAACACGACGATGCCATGCGCGAGCCGCACGAAGGCCTCGAGCCGTTTCTCGATGTCCGGCATGATGACGAGCTGGTTGACGATCGGGTTCGGCGGCTCCGCCGCGATGATCCCGGGCTCGGTCAGCCCGATGTAACGGCCCGACGTGATGCGCTGCTTGGCGTGGCCGATGGTCGCACCCTTCATGGGCCCCTTCATCGCGCCCGGCCCACAGCCGGTGCAGACATCGAGGCCACGCAGTCCGAGCTCGTAACCGACCTTCTTGGTGTACTCGTATTCCTCGCGGCTGATCGAATGACCGCCCCAGCAGACGACGAGATTGGGCCGCTGCTTGTGGTCGAGCACGCGCGCATTGCGCAGCACGTGGAACACGGTATTGGTGATGGACTGTGGATTCGCGAGGTCGAAGCGACCGCTGTCGACGATCTCGTTCGAGATATAGACGACGTCGCGGAGCACGGCGAACAGCAGTTCCTTGATGCCCCGGATCATCTGTCCGTCGACGAAGGCCGATGCCGGCGCGTTCTTGATCTCGAGCTTCACGCCCCATGCGTGGCGCACGATGCGGATGTCGAAATTGCTGTAGCGATCGAGGATTTCCTTGGCATTGTCGCTGTCGCTGCCCGAGTTCAACACCGCGAGCGCGCACTGGCGGAACAGCGGATACAGGCCGCCCTGACCGCTCGACAGCAGTTTCTCTATCTCCTCCTGCGAGAGGATTTCGAGCGCGCCGCGCGGGCCGACGCGGGCGTCGACGAATTCGGGAACGACGATACTGGTTTCCATGCCTGCGCCTCCCGGCGCTGCGTTCTTATGGTTCGATTTCGATCGGCGTGTTGTTCGACACGAGCATCCAGATCTCGAGCATGTCCGCGTTCGACACGGCGATGCAGCCGTCGGTCCAGTCCTGGGTCGCGTAGTAATCAGCGTTCTTGCGCGGCTCGTTGGGCAGGCCATGGATCATGATGGAGCCGCCCGGCGACCAGCCATTGCGGCGCGCATGCGCTGCATCGCGCGCGTTCGGATACGACACCTGCATCGACAGGAAGAAATCGCTGCGCGGGTTGCGGCGCTCTATCCGGTAGCGGCCCTCGGGCGTGCGGAAGTCGCCGGAGCGCTCCTTGTGCCCGACCGGGTTCAGCCCGAGCGCGACGCGGTAGCTGCGCAGTACCTGGCCGCGGTGCAGCAGGTACAGGCGTCGTTCCGTCTTGCGGACGACGATCAGGTCAGCCTGAGGCAGCGGGTCCAGCAGGTCCGGCGGTGCGTTGCTGCCGGCTTCCGACGCCCGGCCGACGCCCGGCAGCGCCCCATCGAGGTAGGCGTTGGCGGCCTGCAGGGGCGCCGCTGCTGGCGGCGGCGCAGCGACCGGCGACGCCGGCCCGGACTCCGCGCCGGACGGCGTGGGCAGGGCGAGCAGCAGGACTGTCGCCGCCAGGCGACCGATCTGGATCAAGGACATGCGCGATTATAGGCCCGAGCGCCGGCGTTGCTTCCTAGACGAGCTTCACGCGAATGAGTTCCACCGCGCGGCGCAGCGCCGCCGCGACGCGCGCCGTGTCCGGCCCGCGGAACAACACGTGCCCGGCGCCCTCGTAGCCCGCGCCCTGCGTCGTGCCGGGCGTCGGCCAGTGCGCCTCGGCGATCAGGTCGGCGTACTCGCGCTGCAGCGCATCGATCCCTTCGATGGCCGCGACGCGACCCTGGCCAAGGCCGCGCAGGTAGGCAGCACCCGCCGCCTGGCTGCGCCGCGGCGGCTCGAAGGCCTCATGCACCATCAGGCGCGCCCAGGCGCGATAGAAGTCGGCGCCATGAGCGAGCGACAGCAAGGTCGTGAACTGCGCGCCGGGCGGGCGCGCCGCCACCTCCGAGACGGCGACAGTGCCGTCATCGCGTGCGAACCACTCCATGTGCGCGAGCCCGGTCGCAAGACCCAACGCCTGCAGCGCTCGCGGGCCGATCGTGTCGATCTGCCGGAACTCGGGTGCGTCGAGTTCATGCCCAGCGGCAACACGCACCAGCACGGATCCACGGGTTCTCGATCACGGTCAGCGTCGACGGCGCATACACCGAGATCGAGCGCCACGGCACCAGCTGGCCGCGCGCAGCACGGCGGCATCCAGGGTGTTCGCGCCCGCGCAGGAGCTCCTCGAACAGCACCCTGGCTGGTCGGCGCGGGGCGGATACCGCGCGAGGTAGCGTTCGAGGGTGGCCGGATCCTCGATGCGGAAGGTATGCCGCGCGCCCGCGCCCGCCAGTGGTTTGGCGACCAGTGGCCAGCCGCTGCGGGCCGCGAAGTCGCGCGCCGCGGTGGCGTCGCCGATCTGCGCATAGCGCGCGCAGGGCACGTCCGCCTGCACGAATGCGTCCTTCATCCGGCGCTTGTCGCGCAGGCGCCTTGCCGCCTGCGGATCCAGTCCGGGCAGTCCGAGCTCGCGCGCCGCGATGGCCAGCGGTTCCTGCAGTTGTTCGAGCGATGCGACCAGCCGGTGCACCGCGCCGCCACCCCGCCCGAGTTCTCGCACGGCCGCCACGATCTGCGCGGCATCGAGCGCGTCGGCGACGCGCCAATGGCCGACGAGCCGCTCCCGCAGCGCCGCTGGCAGGCGCTCGAGGGGATCCTGGCTGACCAGCGACAGCCGGACACCCTCCAGCGCCGCCGTCGCGGCGATGAAACGCAGGGTCGCCGCCAGGAAGAACGGCGCGACGAACACGACGTGCAGCGGCGGTGGCGACATCGATGGGCGGCATGCGACGGACGGGTCGCTACTATAATGCGGGGATGAAGGCTGCTGACTCCGACCGGCGAACCCTGCGTTCCATGACGGCCTGTGCAGCGCTGCTGGCGGCAGTCCTCGCAGGCTGCGCGGCGCGCCCCGCGAACGACGTCCGCGAACTGCTCGATGAAGCCACGGGTACGACACTGACCCGGCTGGCGTCGCCGGTGGAACTGACGACGACCGCTCCACGTGGGGCGAACGCCGATCCGTTCGCCTATGTCGCGCCGTTCGAAACCAACCGGATGGGCCGGCGCGAGCGCTGGCTGTGGATCGCCGTGCCCGATGAGCGCGGCGATGCGCTCGTGCCAACGCTGGCGGTAGGCGGCGAGGAAGTCGTGCTGGGATCGGCGGTCGACAGCCGCAGCACCGGCCTGCTGTCCCCGCCCTATCGCGAACCGGCACCGTGGTCGGCGCAGCATGTGTTCAGGCTCGACGATGCAGCGCTTGCGATGCTCGCCAGCGGCGGATCCTGGCGCGTGCGGGTCGAACGGCGCGACGGCACGCCGCTCGAGTTCGCCGGCACCGCGACGCCGGCCGATCTGCTGCGTCGCTTTGCTGAACGCACTGGAGCCACGCCGGCAGCGCCCGCCGGGCGCTGAGCGACCCGGCGCCGCCGCCCCGCGCGCTCAGTCGCGGCCGCGGGCGAGACTCACCGGTGCGTGCGTACCGTGCACCATCCGCTGGCTGCCCTCGCTGCCCAGCAACGAACCGGGATAGCCGAGCTCGATCCGCCCAACTGCATCCAGCGTCTCGGTCGCCGTCGCATCGAGCTGGAAATCCAGCGCGCCGAACAATTCCTGCAGTTGCCGGGCATCGCGCGCACCGATGATCGGAATGGTGCCGCCGGGTCGCTCCAGCAGCCAGCGGATCGCGACCTGCGCGGGACTGCGTCCCAGCCGCTGCGCCTGCGCGGCGACCTGCCCGGCGATCGCGAGATTGCGTTCGTTCAGGAAAGCCTTGCCCCAGGACGTCGTCGTCAGCCGCCCCGGCTGCCCGGCACGCTGCGCCGGATCGCGGCTGTACTTGCCGCTCAGCACGCCACCGGCGAGCGGACTCCATGCGGTGACGGCCAGTCCGAGCGCCGCGGCACAGGGGAGCAGTTCGCGCTCGACGTGGCGCTCGACCAGGCTGTAGTGCAACTGCAGCGCGACGAAGCGCGTCCAGCCGCGCAGTTCGGCCAGCGTCTGCGCGCGCGCGACGACCCAGGCGGGCACGTTGGAAAAACCCGTGTAGAGGATCTTGCCGGCGCGTACCGCGTCGTCCAATGCCCGCAGCACCTCATCCAGCGGTGTCTGCTGGTCCCAGGCGTGCACCCAATAGAGATCCAGGTAGTCGGTGCGCAGGCGCCGCAGCGTCGCATCGAGTGCCTGCGTCATGTTCTTGCGCGAGTTTCCGCCGCCATTCGGATCCGCCGGATCGGTACTCATCGTGAACTTGCTGGCGAGGACGAGTCGCGATCGCAGCGGCGCGATGAATTCCGCCAGGAACCGTTCGCTGCTGCCCTGGGTGTACATGTTCGCGGTATCGATGAAGTTGCCACCCGCCTCGATGAACGCGTCGAACATCCGCCGCGATTCACTGATATCCGCGCCGAAGCCGTGCTCCTCGCCGAACGTCATCGTGCCGAGGCACAGCTCCGACACGCGCACCCCTGACCGTCCCAGCCACCTGTACTGCATTAGACTGTCCTCCCGCTGCGTATCGTACGCCAGCAGGAGAGCATCGAATGCTGCTGTCAGCTCGCGAGATCTACCGGGGCCGCGTCGTGCGCCTCACCATCGATGACGTTGAATTGCCGAACGGCCATCGCCTGCCGCTCGAGATCGTCCACCATCCCGGAGGCGCGGCCGTCGTCGCGATCGATGCGCAGCGCCGCGTCTGCCTGCTGCGGCAGTGGCGGCACGCCGCGGGTGGCTGGGTCTGGGAACTGCCGGCTGGCAAGCTCGAGCCGGGTGAACCGCCGGAGGTGACGGCTCGCCGCGAACTGGCCGAGGAGGCGCGTGTGCAGGCGAAGCACTGGCACGGGCTCGGTCGTTACCTCAGTTCGCCAGGCGTGTTCACGGAGCGCATCCATCTTTATCTCGCGACGGGCCTTGCGCCGGCCAGCGGCGTCCAAGAGGACGGCGAGGTATTCGATGTGCACTGGCTGCCGCTGGACGAGGCCGTGCAGCGCGTCGACAGCGGCGAGATCGACGACGGCAAGACAGGGTTCGGCCTGCTGAAGGCCGTGCGTTATGTTGCGTCCGCCGAACTGTGATACCGATCACATGTCGGGATCCGCCTACACCCTAGTCTGCTGCATCGCGGGAAGAACTGTCCCGTAACGGGGCCCATGGACAACGACGCCGACAAACGCAACCAGGCGAGGATTCTCGACAGCGGCCCCGAGTCGGTCGAGTTCCCGCGTCGGCGGCTTGGGCGCATCGTGCATGACGAACGCGGCCAGGCCTCGGTGGAATGGGAGCGGCTCGACGGCGATGAGGCACGTGCGCCTCGCGTCGCGCTGAGCATCGTCGAGGATTCGTCGCCGACGGCGCGCTCGCTGCGGCTCAGTTCGATGGCCGGTGGCGTCAACCCGTATGATCGCGGCGTGGAGATGCGGCGCGCCGGCGGGGACGGCAAGCCGCGCAAACCGGCGGACCTGCGCAAACTCGATGCGTGGATCAAGCAGCGCCGGGCAGTCGAGGCGCTGCGCAAGCAGAACGAGGACTGAGCGCTCAGCCGGCCGCGGCCGCCCGCTCGAGCTTGCGCGACTCCGGCAGCCGATACCAGCGTTTCAGTTCAGCACACAGTTCGCGCGACCAGGCCTGACGGCGATCGCCGTCGCGACGCAACCGCCGCTCCAGGGCACGGCAGTATCGTGCGGCATGCTCGCTCGCACGCCGGTACAGCGCTTCGCGACCCGCAG
>JAWLAD010000016.1:0-62589 GCA_041395605.1 Steroidobacteraceae bacterium | reverse complement strand
CGCGGCGCAATTGCCGCTGGGCCTCGCCGAGATTCGCCTCGGCCTCGGCGAGATCGGCCGCCGTCTGGGCGCGATCGAGCTGCACGAGCACGGCGCCCTTGGCGACACGCTGGCCTTCGGCGAAGCGGATGGCCTCGATGCGATTCGACACCTTGGCCGTGATCTCGACCGATTCGTTGGCGAGTGCCGTGCCGACGGCTTCGATCTCGCTGCCGAGCAGCTCGCGCGTCGGCGCGGCCGTGACGACCGCCAGCGGCGGCCCGCCGCCCGGACCACCACCCGGACCGCCGCGCCCGGGCCCGCCGGGCGCAGGGGCGTCCGCGCAGGCCGCAAGGGCCAGTAGCGCGGCCAGCAGGCAGAGACGAGCAACGGTCCGGACACGCGGGCCGGAGAAGGAATCGGTGGGGATCATCTGGGCGCGAGATTACCCCAACGGGGCACGGGGCTGGTAAAGCGATTCGATCGGTGGCTCAGGCATTCGTTCCCGCACGAACTGGAAAATGTTCACCCCCGTGTCGAACATCGGCTCGCTGCCCTCGGGCGGCGCGTC
Source organism: Steroidobacteraceae bacterium (assembly GCA_041395605.1). Lineage (GTDB taxonomy): Bacteria > Pseudomonadota > Gammaproteobacteria > Steroidobacterales > Steroidobacteraceae > UBA964. The sequence goes on along the minus strand of JAWLAD010000016.1, from coordinate 62,039 downwards.
GATCGCGGCGCGCGACAGCCAGTTGTCCAGTTCGCCGATCAGCTCCGGCACGCGGGTGCGGGCGAAGGCCTGGAACGCCGCGATCTGCGTCGCGGTCAGTGGCCGATCAGTGAACACCGAACGCTCGAGGCGTTTGTCGCCGACGTCGTCGCGCATGTTGAATTCAACGGTTGCGGCGAGATCCGTCATGATGGTGCCGAAGTACTCATACATGCCGGGCGTCATCGTCGACGGGAACACGAAGGTGCGTGTCACGATCTTGTAATGGTCGGGGCCCGCCGGCACGACCGCGCCACCGCCGATCAACTCGTCGAGCAGCCGGCGCGGCGGGATGTCACGGGTCACGCGGCGCGCCAGCGCCGTGAAGCTGCGCGAGGGCGTGTCGTCAAAATCCAGGTCCAGCGGCACGCCGTACGGACCATTGAACGCCGGATTGGTGTGCCACTGCTGGACGATTTCCGCGAGCAGCACCGCGATGTTCGGTCCGCGGGTACCGTTGCCGGACGTGTTCTCGAGGATGTTCTGCACCTCGCGCTGCGGCAGGCCGGTGGTCAACGCGATGCGCGGAATCGATTTGACTTCTGGGCCCGCAGCCGGCTCGCGAACCACGGTCTCGACGAACACCCGCTTGCCGACTTCGGCGAAGTCGTCCCAGCTGATGCCGGCCCGGACCATCATCCGTACCAGCGGGCGCAGGATGCGCCGGATGGCTTCGAGCAGCGGCTGGTTCGCTTCGGTCGGTGGCATCGTCAGCTCCTCGGGTCAGCGCGCCGCTGTCGCGGCGGCGATCTCGGCCTGGATCGCGAGTGCCGCGGCGCGCGGATCGGCGGCGTCGCGGATAGGCCGGCCGACGACGATGTAGTCGGCGCCCCAGGCGAAGGCCTGCGTCGGCGTCACGACGCGATTCTGGTCGTCGCTCGGCCGGTTGTCGACCGGCCGGATGCCCGGCGTGACGACCAGCAGCCGGTGATCGATGTCGGCGCGCAGCTGCTGGGCCTCCAGCCCGGATGACACGACGCCGTCGCAGCCGGCTTCGAGTGCTCGCCGCGCGCGCGACAGCACCAGCTGCTGCACGTCGCACTGGAAGCCGAGATCGTCGAGGTCGCCGCGATCGAGACTCGTCAGTACGGTCACGGCGAGGATCTTGACATCGCCCTTGGCGGCTGCGGCGGCTTCCATGATGCCCTGGTTGCCGTGCACGGTCGCGAACGTCACGCCGCGGTTCCGCAGCCGCTTGACGGCGCCCGCCACGGTCGCGGGGATATCGAAGAACTTCAGGTCGACGAAAATCTGCTTGTCGCGCTCCCGCAGCCAGTCGAGCAGCGCGAAATACTCGCCGCTCATGAACAGCTCGAGGCCGATCTTGTAGAAGTTGACGCTGTCATCGAGCCGCGTGACGAGCTCACGCGCGGCGGCTGCATCCGGCACGTCGAGCGCGAAGATCAGGCGATCACGGGCGGGAATGTTCGTGGGTGTCGGTGCGTTGGCTGTCATGGGGACATTTTGCGCTGCTGGCGCGGAATTTTCAGCTCGGTGCGGCGGGGTCGAACAGCCGGCGGTGCTCGAGGAACGCGTAGCGGTCGGTCATGCCTGCGACGTAGTCGCAGATCACGCGGGCACGGCCCGCCTTGCCAGCGTCGGCTTCGGCCTTGCGGGCGAGCGCGGCGAAATCCGGTGGCAGCAGGGCCGGCTCGCGCAGGAAAGCTTCGAACAGCCCGCGCAGTACCTGCTGCGCCTTGGTCGTCATGCGCAGTACCCGCGAGTGCCTGTAGACGCGCTCGCGCAGGAAGCGCTTGAGCTCGCGGTGCTCGGCAGCAACATCGTCGCTGAGCACCACGAGCGGCGCCGCGGCGCGGCGCACGTCGCCGACACTGCGTGGCGCGATCGCGTCGATCCGGACTTGGGTGGTCGCCGCGACATCCTTGACGATGCGATTGATCATCCGCCGGATCGTCTCGTGGATCACCCGCCTCCCGGCACCCGCGCCCGTCTCCCGACCCGGCCATTGCAGCCGCACGCTGGCGAGCTCGCGCGCGAACAGCGGCACGTCATCGAGTTCATCGAGCGTGATCAGGCCGGCGCGCAGTCCGTCATCGACGTCGTGGTTGTTGTAGGCGATCTCATCGGCCAGGTTCGCGAGCTGCGCTTCGAGCGACGGTTGCTGGCGCGTGAGGAAACGCTCGCCGACGTCGCCGAGCAGGCGCGCGTTGGCCGCCGAGCAGTGTTTCAGGATGCCCTCGCGCGTCTCGAACATCAGGTTCAGGCCCTGGAAGCCGGCATAGCGCTCCTCGAGTTCGTCGACGACACGCAGCGACTGCAGGTTGTGCTCGAAGCCGCCGTAATCGCGCATGCAATCGTTCAGCGCGTCCTGGCCGGCGTGGCCGAACGGCGTGTGGCCGAGGTCGTGCGCCAGGCAGATCGCCTCGGTCAGGTCCTCATCGAGCCGCAGTACGCGCGCCAGGGTACGCCCGATCTGCGCAACCTCGAGCGAGTGCGTGACCCGCGTGCGGTACAGGTCGCCCTCGTGGTTGACGAACACCTGCGTCTTGTAAGTCAGGCGCCGGAATGCATTGCAGTGGATGATGCGATCGCGGTCGCGCTGGAACTCGCCGCGCAGCTCGGGCGCGGGTTCGGCATGGCGCCGGCCGCGCGAACCCTCCGCGCGGGCGGCATACGGAGCGAGTGTCGTCATGGCGGCAGCGTACGAGGCGAGGCCGCGGCCTCACGGACAACCAGTATAGAGGCCGCGGTTCGAGCCGCACCCCGGCGAACGGCTGTGGCCGTACGCCGGGGCGCATTGCTGGTGGCGCCTGCCGCCGCGCGGCTTACTTCGGCAGGATGACCGAGTCGATGACGTGGATGATCCCATTGCTCGCCATGACATCCGTCGCGGTGACGGTCGCCCCGTCGACCTTGACCTGGCTGTCGGCGACCGTGATCTTCACGGACTGGCCCTGCACCGTCTGCGCTTCCGTCAGCTTGACGACATCAGCCGCCTTCACCTTGCCCGGCACGACGTGATAGGTCAGTACGCTGGTCGCTTTCGCCTTGTTTTCCGGCTTTCAGCAGGTCATCGACGGTGCCGGCCGGCAGCTTGGCGAAGGTTGCATCGGTGGGCGCGAACACCGTGAACGGACCCGGGCCCTTCAGTGTCGATCAGGCCTGCGGCCGCCAGCGCGCCGCCGCGAGCGTCTTGAAGCTGCCGGCAGCGACCGCCAGGTCGACGATGTCGGCCTTCGGCTTGTCGCCTGCAAGCGCCACTGGCAGCGCGAGCAGCGCTGCCGCTTCGCCAGTGTGAACGCACCGACCAGGCGCCACAGGGCAGGGGTTCGTCGGGGAAACCACGGAACGGGGTGGGTGCATACATCCTCCATGATGTAGGCAGCCACGCCGGCGGGATGCCGACGGGAGTGCATTCACCCCTGACCGTTTCGGCAGCTCCGCGTCGAACTGGATTCAACTGGCTAGGCGAAATGCGCCGCGAGCGTCCGTGCCAGGGCTGGCTCGGGGTAATCGGCAGTCACGAGGCTCGCCCCGATGCCGCGCAGCAACACGAAGCGGATGCGCCCGGACTGTACTTTCTTGTCGATGCGCATGGCATCCAGCGCCGCGGCACCCGGCACATCACGTGCCTCCACCGGCAGGCCGGTGCGGCGCAGCAGCGCGTGGACACGCATGGCGTGCTCGGCGGGCATCAGGCCCGCCTCGACCGAAAACGTCGCCGCCATGGCGAGCCCTGCACCGACCGCCTCGCCATGCAGCAGGCCACCGTAGTGCTGCACCGCCTCGATCGCATGACCGAACGTGTGGCCGAGGTTCAGCAGCGCGCGATCACCTGTCTCTCGTTCGTCGCGTGCGACGATGCTTGCCTTGATCTGGCAGGTCTGGTGGATCGCGTGGGACAGTGCCGCGCCATCGAGTGCCAGCAGGGATTCGACCCGCTGTTCCAGCCAGTCGAAGAACGCCGCGTCGCAGATCAGCGCGCTCTGGATGATCTGGCGATGCCGGCGCGCAACTCGCGCGGTGGTAGCGTCGCGAGGCGTCGGTGTCGGCGATGACGGCACGTGGCTGATGAAAGGCGCCGATCAGGTTTTTGCCGCCTGGATGGTTGACTCGGTCTTGCCGCCGACCGAGGAGTGCCTGACCTGCGCGAGCAGCGTCGTCGGCAGCTGCACGAAATCGATGCCGCGCTGGTAGAGTAGGCGGCGGCGAATCCCGCCACAACCTGACCACGCCGCGCCCAGGGCGAGCACGCAGGCATCGCGTGCAAACCGGTTCGTGACCAGCACATCCAGCAGTGCGCGATACTGTCCAGGTGCTTGTGGCGCTCGCCATCGGGCAGCACGGCTTCGACGACACGCGTGTCGGCGCCGGTGGCTGTGAGCGTCGCTCGCAGGCGGCTGCGCGCGGACCGACCGTCGCTCCTGACCAGCAGCAGGTCGCGAGTCACGGCGGGCACCCTGCACGCGCAACACGTGTTCGGCGAGCAGATCGGGCCGGCTGAGCAGGCCCGGGCCAATCAGGATCGGGTAGGTGCGCTCGCCGAGGTCGACTTGCAGACGCTGCATCGTCGCGATTATACGGTGCGCCGGAACTCGCGCAGATCCGTCCGCAACGGATGCGACCTTGCGGCCATCCGTCGGCACGACCAGATCAGCCGTCCCGCGATACAGCGGTTCGCGCTGCGCCATCAGCTCCGCGAGCTTGCCCGCCGGATCGACGCCGCTGAGCAACGGCCGGTGCTGCGCCGAACGCACGCGCTCGACCTGCTGCGCAACCGACGTTTCCAGGTAGACGACGAAGCCGCGCGAAGCGAGCCGCTCGCGACTGCCCGGCGCGAGGATGGCGCCGCCGCCGGTCGACAGCACGATGCCATCCAGCGCCGTCAACTGGTCGATCACCCGCCGCCTGCGCTCGCGGAAACCTGCCCTCGTCTTCCTTCTCGAAGATCAGCGGGATGTCGGCGCTGCGGTGCTCGATCTCGGCGTCGCTGTCGTGAACTCAGGCCCAGCTGCTTGGCGAGGTGACGGCCGACCGCAGTCTTGCCCGAACCCATCGGACCAATCAGGAAGACGTTCTGGCTGCCGCGCATGGGTGCAGTGTGCCCGAGGCCGGGCGCCGAAAAAACAACGGCCGCCCTGGGGCGGCCGTTGCAGCATCGCGGCAGGCGCGCCGCGTTACGGCACCGACGCCGGGATCTGCACCGTGGTCACGTTGCCACGCGGCGTCGTGATGGTCAGCGTCAGCACGCCGGAACCTGCGGACGAACCAGAGGTCACGGTGAATGGGAACACCGTCGTCCCGGACACTTCGGCAGTTGTCGTCGAGCAGGGCACGTCGAAGTTGCTGGGCGACGCGACACCGAGCGAAGCACCCGACGCCTCGAGCCGCACCGTCGTGCCGGCCGGCATCGCATTGCCGCGCTGGTCACGGACATAGAAGGAAATGCCGCGGGCGCTGTTCAGTGCGCCGACCGGAAAGCTGCCAGGCAGCGCGACATTGCCGGGCTGCGTGACCACCGGGAAGCTGCCCGAGAACACGACGATCGCGTTGCGACCGATGCCGGTCGAGCGCGTGCTGGCCGCGCCGCAGCGACCGGTCGTGTCGTTGCACAGCACGCCGTTGAACAGGCTGTCGGCCGCCGTGCGGTTCTGGTCGTTGTTGAAATCAAAGAAGTCTTCACCGACCTGGTAGCTGCCGTCCTCGTTGTCGTCGCGGAACGGTTCGGCCAGATCCGTATAGGCCTCGCCATTGTCGAAGGCCCCGTTGCCGTTGGAGTCGACGAACGACTCCTCGCCGATCGCCTTTGCGAGCACCGTGACGCGACCGTTCGCCGGGCGCGGTTCGGAGCTGCGGATGTTGACGTTGCAGACGCCACCTTCCGTCGCGGTGGTCGTCGTCGTGCACTGCGACTGGATGTTGCCGCCCTCCGACGTGAACGTCACCGCCGTACCATCCGGCACGGGATTCTGGAAGCGGTCGCCAAGACGGGCCGTGACGGCCGTCGTGACGCCGTCGTAGTCCCACCCTTCGATGTTGAAACACTGCACTGCCAGCGAGAAGCTGTTCGCGGTCGGGATACCCGTGGTGACGGTCAGCTGGCTGGATTGCGTGCTGATGTTGGGCGTCACGCTGGTCACGGTCGCCGTGACGTTGACCGAGGTCGCGACCGTACCGGCGCTGACGACGGTCTGCACGCGACCCTGCGCATCGCTGGTGCCAGTAGTCGGCGTCAGGGAGATGCCGCCGACCGAGGTATTCAGCCGGAAGGCCACATCCGCATTCGGGACCGGGCCGCCGGTGGCATCACGTACCTCGAACACGACGATGGAGCTCTCGGGACGCGTCGAGTCACCGGTGCCCTGAAGCGCGATATTGCTCGGCGTCGCGGAAACGAAAGCAATCGATCCAACCGCTGCGGCCGCGACCGTGATCGTGCCGGTCGCCGACAGCGACTGTCCGGCCACCGTCGCGGTGGCAGACACCGAGTCGGCGCCGCTGCAACCACGCGCCTGGTAGGTCACGGTCGCAATGCCGGTCGAGGTCTGGACAGCTGCGCCGGGCTGCAGCGTTGCGGTACCCCCCGCGATGCACTGCGAGTTGAAATTGACCGTCGCTGACTGGGTGTACAGCGTGCCGTCGGAATTGACGATGTAGGCGGAAACGGACGTGCTGCCGCCTGCCGACAGCGATGCATTGGCGATTTCAAGGCTACCCTGGACGAACGTCGCTCCGCTGCCGCGACCCATGCGCAGCGTGTTCGTGCCGCCACCGCCGGAGACGACCTGCACCGGCACGGTCGCCGTCAGGTTGCCAGCGCGCGCCGTCACCGTGATCGTGCGCAGCGACGTGTCGCCGGCCGTGATCAGCGTGCTGGACGCCGAGCCGCCCGAGCCGGTCGTCGCCGACGCCGGCGTCAAGCCGCCGCTGTCGGCCGTGAACGTGACGACGACGCCCGGGACGAGTGCGTTGTTCGCGTCGCGCGCGAACGCCGTGATCGTGGCATCGGCGGAACCGTCGGACGGAATGGAGGACGTGCTGGAGACCACCGACAGCTGCGTCGCCGACGTGGCACCGCCGCCGCCGCCCGCACCCGGATTCTCGAAGGCGGCATCGTCGCCGCCACCGCACGCGCCCAGCACGGCGGTCAGCATCAACACTCCAATCGAAGCAAGCTTGCGCATTATCATGTCCTGTCTGAATCGGTGTGGCTGGTCGCGTCAGTCCGGCGATCAGTACACGTTGACCCCTTCACGCAGGATCTTCGGCGTCACGAAGATCAGCAGTTCCCGCTTGTCGTTCTCTTTTCCGGGTGGTCTTGAACAGGCGGCCCAGCACCGGTACGTCACCGAGGTACGGCACCTTGGTTTCGCTGTCGCGGCGCTCGGTCTCGAGGATGCCGCCGAGCACGACCGTCTGGCCGTCATTGACCAGCACCTGGGTGGAAATCTCGCGAGTGTCGATCGACGGCACGTTGACGCCGCCCGAGGTCACGATGACCTGGCCGACGCTGTCCTTCTTGACGTTCAGGTCGAGGATGATGCGGTTGTCCGGCGTGATCTGCGGCGTGACCTTGAGCGCGAGCACGGCCTTCTTGAACGAAATCGTCGCGGCACCGCTCGACGCCGACTCCTGGTAGGGGATCTCGACGCCCTGCTCGATGCTCGCTTCGCGCTGGTTCGACGTGATGACGCGCGGCGAGGAGACGATCTCGCCGCGGCCCTCGGCCTGCGCCGCGGACAGCTCGAGGTCGACGATGTAATCCGAACCCAGCAGCATGAACGCAAGCCGGCCCGCGGGGCTCGTGACCGGCAGGTTCACGCCGTAACGGCGCGACGCATCGCCATCGACCGGCACGTCGATCGGGAACGGCGAGCCACTGCTCTGCAGGTTGTTCAGCGCCGAGGACAGGCCGATGTCGGTGGCCTCGAGGCTGCCGCTGACGATGCCGACGCCGTTGGAGCCGTTCTGGCGGATGCCGGTGTAGCCGGCGCGCACGCCGAGCTCGCGCGTGAAATCGTCGTTGACGATCGCGATGCGCGCCTCGATCAGCACCTGGCGGATCGGGATGTCGAGTGTCGCGACCAGCCGGCGGATGTCGGCGAGCTTGTCCGCCGAATCCTGCAGCAGCAGCGTGTTCGTGCGTTCGTCGACCGCGACGCTGCCGCGCGAAGACAGCAGCGAGTTGCCCTGCGTCTTGATCAGCGCGGCGAGGTCCGAGGCCTTCGCGTAATTGACCTGCAGGTATTCCGAACGCAGCGGCGACAGCTCCTGCAGGTCCTTGCGGGCGGCCAGCTCGGCCTTCTCGCGCGAGGCGATTTCGTCGGTCGGCGCGACGACGATGACGTTGTCGTTGATGCGCTTGTCGAGGCCCTTGGTGCGCAGCACGATGTCCAGCGCCTGGTCCCAGGGGACGTTCTGCAGCCGCAGCGTGACGTTGCCGGACACGGTGTCGCTGACGACGATGTTCTGGCCCGAGGCATCGGCCAGCAACTGCAGCACCGCGCGCGTCTCGATGTTCTGGAAGTTCAGCGTCAGGCGTTCGCCCGTGTAGACCTTCTTGTCGTCGACTTCGGCGACGGCGGCCTTGCGCGACGGCTGCACCTCGACGACGTACTGGTCGTCGGACTGGTACGCCAGCTGCTCGAAATCACCCGTTGCGTTGATGACGATGCGCGTGCCGCCATCGGCGCGCTGCACGTCGAAGGTCGACACCGGCGTCGCGAAGTCGAGCGCGTCGTAGCGGCGGATCAGGTTGCGCGGCACCTGGGCATCGCTGAACTCGACCACGATCTGGTTGCCGAGCTGGCGCAGGTTCACCGGGGTCCGCGGGTCAGACAGGTTGACGATCAGGCGGCCTGCGCCTTCGGCGCCACGGCGGAAATCGATGCTGCGGATCGAGCGCGCCGGGCTGCCCGCGTCGGCGGCCGGGCGCGCCACCGATGCACTGGCCGGCGCGGCTGCGGCCGGCGCACCGCCCAGGCTGACGATGATGCTGTTGCCCGACACGCGCGTCTGGTACGGCAGCAGCCGATCGAGGTTCAACACGAGGCGCGTGCGGCCGTTGGCTTCGGCGGCCAGGATCGTGTCGAGGCCCGCGGCGCGGACGTCGATGCGGCGCGATGGCAGCGCGAGCGACGTGCCCGGCAGGTCCAGGGAGATGCGCGCGGGATTGTCGATCGTGAACGCCAGCGGCTCCGGCGCGGGGCCGGCCATCCGCAGCGTCAGCTGCAATTGCTGGCCAGGCAGCGTCTGCACGTCGACCGCCTCGAGCTTGTTCGCGCCCGCGTCGGTCTGCGCCTGGGCCAGCGTCGCGAACGAACCTGCGATCAGCAGCGCCGCGGCGAATCCGGAACGTAGAAAGGTCATTGGAAACTTCTCCCTTATTCGCTCAGCGCCAGGGACGCGGGACGTTCCATGTACCCGCCCACCCCGTCCGGAACGATCTCGATCAGCGTAATCTTGGTCGGCTGCACGTCGATCACCTTGCCGTCGTTCTGCCCCATGTAGTTGCCCGGCAGCACGCGCTGCACGAGGCCGTCCTTGGTCTGGACGAGGGCATAGTTGCCGCCGCCGAGACGCAGCGTGCCGACCATGCGCAGGGTGTCGAGCGAGAACTGCTCGAGGTACTCACGGTTGCGCCTGGAATCCGGCCGCAGCGACGAGGCGCTGCTGGCACCCGAACCACCCGGCATGAACGGCGAACGCATCTCGCGCGCCGCATAGGTGAAGGACTGGTACGGCTTCACTTCAGGCAGGGGCTCGACCTTGCCGCCGCTTTCCTTCTTCGTCTTCTGGATGAAACGCTCGAGCTCGGAGTCCTTGCTGGCGCAGCCAGCAAGCAGCATCGAGGCCGCCAGCGCCGCGGCGATCAGGACCCGCCCGGGAGTTCGTCCGGAATTGCGTGCGGAGGCTGTCATTTCTTCTTCCTGCCCTTCGAATCGCGCGCCGTCCGCGCTGCTTCGACCGCAGCGATCTCTTCTTCATCGAGATACCGGTAGGTGCGCGCGGTCAGGTCCAGCGTCAACTGGTCGAACGCGGCACCCTTCTCGCTCTTGATGGAGATGTCGTGCAGCGTGACGATGCGCGGCAGCGCGGCGATACCGCTGACGAATTCGCCGAACTCGTGGTAGCTGCCGGTGAGACGGATCTTGATCGGCAGTTCGGCGTAGAAATCCTTCTTGTCCTCGTTCTCGGGCTGGAACAGCTTCTCGTCGAGGCCCGCCGCGACGCCAGTCTGCGAGATGTCGACCAGCAGGCTCGGCACTTCGGTGCGGCCAGGCAGCTGGCGCAGCAGTGCGCCGAAAGAGCTTTCGATGTCGGCCAGCTGCTGCTCGTAGATCGACAGGTTCACGGCCTTCTGGTGCTTCTCGCGGAACACGCCGCGCAGCTCCAGCTCCTCCTTTTCCTTGCGTTCGAGCTCGGGCTTCTTTTCCTTGACGACGAACAGGTAGGAGAACGCGACGGCGAGCACGAGGAAGGATGCGGCCACGACGACCGCATGCACCAGCAGCGGCCAGCGACCCGGGTCGTTCCAGTCGACCTGGCGGAACTGTTCAGCGATGTTCATGACTCACCGCCCGACTTCGCGCCGCCCGACCGGGCCGTGCGTTGCTTCTTGTTCGCCTTCTTGCCCTTCTTGCCCTTGTCTTCCGCGGCCGCCGCTGCGGCCGCTTCGTCCTCGGCGAGCGTCGAGACCTGGTCGGCGAACAGCGTGAAATTCGCGCCGAGCGTCTGGCCGGACTTGGTCTCGATGACCTCCAGTTCCGGGTTGCGCAACCATTCGCTGGCGTCGATGTTGCGCATGAAGGTCGAGACGCGGGTGCTCGACTGCGCGACACCCTGGATCTTCAGGCGGTTCTTCGTCTGCTCGAGGGCCGTCAGGTAGGTGCCGTCGGGAATCGTCCGCACGAGCTCGTCGAACAGGTGCACGACTTCCGGACGCGAGCGCTGCAGCTTCTCGATGATCTCCATGCGAGCGATGAAGTTCTGCTTCTGCGTCTCGAGCGTGTTGATCCGCTCGATCTGTTTGTCCAGCTCGCGAATCTCGGCCTGCAGGCGCTCGTTGCGATCTTCCTGGCCGTTGATCAGCGAGTTGTAGAACAGGTTGACGCCAAGCGTGACGAGCGCAGCAGCGACTGCAGCACCGCCAAGGGCGACGCCCAACGCGAGCTTGCGCTCCTTGCGTTGCTGTTCACGCCACGGGAGTAGGTTTATGCGAGGCATTATTCGTCGAAGCTCCGCAGTGCGAGGCCACAGGCGGTCAGCAGCGCCGTGGCGTCCTTGCTCACGGCCTGCGCCTTGGCGCGGGACGAGAGCTTCATGCCGCCGAGCGGATCACCCCGCTCCGCGGCGATGCCGACGCGGCTGGCGATCACGTCGGCCACGCCAGGGATGTTGGCGCAGCCGCCGCAGATCAGGATCTTCTCGGGCTGTTCGCGACCCGAACCCGACGCAAGGTAGAACTGCAGCGAGCGGCTCACCTGCTGGGTCATGTCGTCGATGAACGGATCGAGTACCTCGGCCTGGTAGTTGCCGGGCAATCCGCCTTCCTTCTTCGCGCGCCCGGCTTCCTCCATCGAGAGGCCATAGGTTCGCATGATCTCTTCGGTGAGCTGCTGCCCGCCGAAGTTGAAGTCGCGCGTGTAGACGACCTTGAGGTTGCGCAGCACGCTGAAGGTGGTGCTGCTCGCGCCGAAGTCGACGACCGCGACGGTGCGCTCGATGCCGCCCTCGGGCATCTGGTGCACCATCAGGCGGCAGGCGTTCTCGAGCGCGAAGGCTTCGACGTCGACGATCTTCGCCGTCAGTCCCGCCGCCGCGACGGCCGCCTGGCGCTGCTCGACGTTCTCGGTGCGCGTCGCGACCAGCAGCACGTCGATGGTCTCGGCATCCTTCTCGGAAGGGCCGAGCACTTCGAAGTCGTAGCTGACTTCGTCCATCGGGAACGGGATGTACTGGTCGGCCTGGATTTCCACCTGCTGCTCGAGATCGGCGCCGCGCAGGTTCTTCGGCATCTGGATCACCTTGGTGATCGCAGCGTCGCCGCTGATCGCGATGGCGACATCCTTGAGCTTGGTGCCGGCACGCTTGGCGGCGCGCCGGATCGCCTCACCGACCGCTTCGGCGTCGACGATGGCCTTTTCGTTCATCGAATTGACGGGCGTCGGCTCGGCCGCATAGGCCTCGACCCGGAACGAATTACTGCCCCCCGACGACAGCTCGATGAGCTTCACGGACGAGGTTGTGATATCGAGACCCAGCAGCGGACGGTACTTTCGTGTGAGGAGGAACACTAAATTTTTCCCGTTTTCAGTGAGTTACACGAAAAAGCGACCAGAATATTGCAACTCGCGCCGCACTATATAACAGCGAATTGTCAAATAGAACGTGAGAACGCTCACGAAACGCTCAGCTATGGCGGCAAAGGCGCGCAGGAGGGCGGGATGACGGCTCGCCGGACCCGGATGGGTACACTGTTCAGCCGGCAACCCCGCTGTCATAGGCCCTCGACCCTTAGACCGGAAGCTTTGCGTCCCCACCTTTCGGTGGGTTTGCCCACTTGACCGCGGCTACTATGCACAGCGCCCCTGGGGGGCGCAAGCAACCGAAGACTGTTCTGTGAAACCGAATTACAAGCGCCTTGCCATATTCTCGATCACCGGCCTGGCCGGCCTCGCCGCCGCTGCCGCCTACGCGATCGCCTGCACTTACGTGTACCTGAACCCGTCCCTGCCGACGGTCGAGGCGATGAAAAGCGCCGAGTTGCAGGTACCGCTGCGGGTCTACACCCGCAGCGGCGAGCTGATCGCCCAGATCGGTGAACAGCGCCGGACACCGGTCGCCTACGCAGACATCCCGGAGCGCGTGAAGCAGGCCTTCATTGCCGCCGAGGACGACCGCTTCTTCGAGCACAGCGGTTTCGACTACGCCGGCATCCTGCGCTCGGCGCTGGTAAACCTGCTGCCGGGCGGCAACCTGCAGGGCGCCAGCACGATCACGATGCAGACCGCCCGTAACCTGTTCCTGAGCCAGGACCGCAAGTGGCGCCGCAAGCTGCAGGAAGTGTTCCTGACCTACCGGCTGGAGCGCGAATTTTCCAAGGAGGAAATCCTCGGGCTCTACATGAACGTGATCTTCTTCGGCCAGCGCGCCTATGGCGTCGCCGCGGCCGCGGAAACCTACTTCGGCAAGAAACTCCCCGAGCTGACGCTGGCCGAAGTGGCAACGCTGGCGCGCATCCCGCAATCGCCGTCGCGCACGAACCCGATCGCAAACCCGGAACTCGCCGCCGAGCGCCGCCTGTACGTGCTGCGTCGCATGCAGGAGCAGGGCTACATCACGGCCGCCGAAGGCGAAGCCGCCGCGAAGGAGACCGTGCGCTCGCGCGTGTTCGCGCCGCTGTACGAAGTCGAAGCGCCTTACGTCGCCGAGATGGTGCGGCTCGAAGTGCTGAAGCGCTTCGGTCCGGAAGCGCAGAACCAGGGCTACAAGGTGTTCACGACGATCGACCCGGTGCGCCAGCAGGCCGCCAACCGTGCCGTGCGCCTCGGTCTGGTCGAGTACGACCGGCGCGGCGGCTGGCGCGGTGCGACGGCGCAGGTCACGCTGCAGGGCGATGAAGATGCGGCGCGACTCGCGACGCTGGCCGAGGAGCACCCGAACATCGGCGAGCTGACACCCGCCGTGATCACGGAGGTCGCGGCGCAGTCCGCACGCGCGTACGTTCGCGGCCGGGGATTCGTGACGCTCGGCTGGGAAGGCATGGCGTGGGCGCGCCGCGAACTGCCGAACGGCCGAGTCGGTCCGGAGCCCAAGACGGCGGCGGAGATCGTCGCGCGCGGCGATGTCGTCTATGTCATCGCGCGCGGCGAGACCACCGAACTCGCCCAGGTGCCGGAGGCCGAGGGTGCGCTGGTTGCGCTCGATCCGGACGACGGCGCGATCGTCTCGCTGGTGGGCGGCTTCGATTACTTCGACAAGGGTCTCGGCAAGTTCAACCGGGTCACGCAGGCCAAGCGCCAACCGGGCTCTGGCTTCAAGCCGTTCCTCTACTCGGCGGCGCTCGAGAACGGCTTCACGCCCGCCTCGGTGATCATGGACGCGCCGGTGGTCATCGATGACCCGTCGATGGAGGAGGCCTGGCGGCCGGAGAACTCCAGTGGCCGCTTCGGCGGGCCGACCCGGTTGCGCGAGGCGCTGGTGAGGTCGCGCAACCTGGTGTCGATCCGGCTGCTGCAGGCGATGGGGCTGAATCCCGCGATCGAACACGCGACGCGCTTCGGATTCGCGCGCGAGGCCTTGCCGCGCAACCTGACGATGGCGCTCGGCACGATGGCCGCATCGCCGCTCGACATGGCGAGCGCGTTCTCCGTGTTCGCGAACGGCGGCTTCCGCGTGCAGCCGTACTTCATCGAACGGATCGAGAACCCGACTGGCGAAGTCGTCTACCAGGCGGAACCACGCGTCGTCGAACAGGGCTGCGAACTCCAGCCCGGGGCCTGCAAGCTGCCGGCCGAGCGGCGCGCAGAGCGCGTGATCAGCGCCGAGAACGCCTGGCTGATGGACAGCATGATGGCCGACGTCATCACGCGCGGCACGGGCCGGCGCGCGCTTGCGCTCGGCCGCAGCGATCTGGGCGGCAAGACCGGTACCACCAACGATTCCAAGGACGTCTGGTTCAATGGGTTCAACCGCAGCCTCGTCGCTTCGGTGTGGGTCGGCTTCGACCAGGAGAAGTCGCTCGGCGAGACCGAGGAAGGCGGTCGCACCGCGTTGCCGATCTGGGTCTACTACATGCAGGAAGCGCTCAAGGGCGTGCCGGTCAGGCCGCGACCCATGCCTGCGGGCCTCGTGCAGGTGCGGATCTCGCCCTATACGGGCGCGGTCGCGAGCGCTGAAGATCCCAGTGCCATCTTCGAAACGTTCATGGCCAACCGCCTGCCGACCGGCGGTGTGCTCGGCGATGCCCCCGTGATGCCGGGCAGCGGCGGCACGACGATCAGCGCCGACCCGGCGAGCGGGGACATCGCGCCGGAACCGATCTTCTGATTTCCACGCAGAACCGTCGATGAGCAAGAAGTTGCCGCCGCGCGCCGAGAACCTGCGCCGCGCCCTCGCCCAGGAGGCGGCGCGCGTCATGGCCGAGCACGGCATCCGCGATTTCCTGTTCGCCAAGCGCAAGGCCGCCGAACGCTTCGGCGTCGTCGATGGCGCGGTGCTGCCGCGCAACAGCGAGATCGAGGACGCGCTCGCCGAGTATCAACGGCTGTTCGGCGGGGAACAGCACGTCGAATCGCTGTATGCACAGCGACTCGCGGCTGCCGAAGCGATGCGCGCGCTGGGCGATTTCCAGCCACGCCTGGTCGGCGCCGTGCTGACGGGCACGGCCACCGAACACGCACATGTGCAGCTCCATGTGTTCGCCGATCGCGCCGAGACCGTGGCCTTCCGGCTGATGGACCAGGGCATCCCGTACGAGATGGGCGAGAAGCGGCTCAAGCTCAATGCCGAACGCGTGCTGCTGCAGCCGACGATCGAGCTCGAAATCGACGCGCAGCCCGTGGAGGTCGTCGTCTTCCCGGTGGATGGCATCCGCCAGTCGCCGGTCAGTCCGGTCGACGGCCGGCCGATGCGCCGTGCCGACCTGGCCGAGGTCGAGGCCTTGCTCGCGGAACCGCGCACCAGCTGAAGCGCGCCCACTCAAGCGACGTCCCATCGCGCCGATACAGTGCGCGGAGGGTCTTTGAATGCAGGGTTCGAAATGGTGGCACCGGTTCACACGCCGCACGAACGCGAGTGCGGACGTCGCCGGTGAGGCGCGCACGGAGGTCACGGCGCTGGAACAGGAACTGGCGACGCTGCGCGCCGAGAATTCGTTCCTGCGCAGCCTGACGGGCAACCTGGAGCTGTTCAGCCAGTCGCTCGAGACGACGCAGCAGAGCCTCGCGGGCATGGCAGCCACGCTGCATGCCGAGCGCGAACGCGCCCAGCAGGCCGCGGGCACGTCCGAATCCGGCCGCTCCGCCGTGCAGGACATGTCGGTGAACCTGGATCACCTGGCGCAGGAGTCCGGCGATTCCGCGCGCCAGGTCAGCGAGCTCGACGAAGGCGCGAACCGCATAGTCGGCGTCGTCGAAACGATCCGCGACCTGGCGAATCGCATCAAGCTCCTGTCGCTGAATGCCGCCGTCGAAGCGGCGCGCGCCGGCGAGCATGGGCGCGGGTTCGCCGTGGTGGCCGCCGAGGTCCGTTCACTGTCCGAGCACTCGGGCACGGCGACGCGCGAGATCGGCGAACTCGCGGGACGCATCCGCGATATCACGGGATCGGCGTCGACACGGGTCGCGGCCCTGGCCACCGGCGCGCGGCGGCACAGCGACCACGGGCGCGACCTGATGGGACAAATGCAGTCGGTCATGGACATCTCGCTGCACCTCGAACGCGTGATCGACGCCAGTTCGCTGCGCGCGTTCGTCGAACTGGCGAAGCTCGATCACCTGGTATTCAAGTTCAAGGTGTATCGAGCGCTGCTCGGCCAGACGCAAACGCGCGCGACGGAGCTCGCGTCTCACCGCCATTGCCGGCTCGGCAAGTGGTACTACGAGGGCGACGGCCTGAAGCATTTCAGCCGCCTGCCCGGCTACCGTGAGCTGGAACAACCGCACGAACTCGTGCACCGCGCCGCGCATGAATCCCTGCAGCTGTTCGCGGCGGAGGGTTGTACGGAGGCGGTCAGTCGCGCAGTCGAGCAGATGGAGCTGGCGAGCCTTGCAGTGCTGCGAAACCTGGAACGGATGGCGGACTGCGCGGAGCGCGGCCAGAAGGATGCGGCCGCTCCGGCGGTGTCAGCGGCCGCCTGATTTCATCGCCTCGCGCATCTGCCGCTGCCGGACGATTTCCTCGCTGAGTTTCTGCAGTTCCTGGCGAGAAAGCGGCTTGCGCGGCGGCTTGGTCTCCATCGCGGCGTAGGTCGGCACCGCGGGGGCTGCAGGCGCGGTCGGCGCGATGGGCGCGGCGGCAACAGCGGCCGGCTTGGCGATCGATTCATGCATGCCCGTCTGCACGAGGCTCAATTCATCGCCGAGTGCGAGCACGCGTTCGGTGCGCACGGTCGTTTCGCCATCCTGGCTGCTGAACTCCCAGACGGAGTTGCCGCGGTCGTCGATGCGGACGTGTCCCGTTCCTTTGGGCGCTGGCATGGGGCCTCCACCGGGTTGCCATCTTCCGGAGCTTGGCCACGATGCTGCCGGCGGCGGACGCCGCAGTCCGTGACGCGTTTCACGCCACGGCCGGCGGTCGTTCGATTATGCGATCAGCCGCGCATCTCCGAGGGCACGTAGTCGCGCTGCACCGGGCCGGTGTAGAGCTGGCGCGGCCGGCCGATCTTGTAGCCCGGCTCCGAGATCATCTCCTGCCAGTGCGAGACCCAGCCCGCGGTGCGCGCGATCGCGAACATGACCGTGAACATCGAGCGCGGGATGTTCAGCGCGCTGTAGATGATGCCGGAGTAGAAATCGACGTTCGGGTAGAGCTTGCGCGAGACGAAATACTCGTCCTTCAGCGCGATCTCCTCGAGCCGCTGCGCGAGCTCGAGCATCGGGTTGTCGGTGCGGCCCATCTTGGCGAGCACGCGATGGCACATCTCGCGGATGATCTTCGCGCGCGGGTCGAAGTTCTTGTAGACGCGGTGGCCGAAGCCCATCAGCCGCACGTTGCTGGACTTGTCCTTCACCTGCGCGAGGAACTTCGGGATGTTGTCGACGGTGCCGATCTCCTCGAGCATTTCCAGCACGGCTTCGTTGGCACCGCCGTGCGCCGGACCCCACAGCGCCGACACGCCGGCCGAAATCGCCGAGTACGGGTTGCAGCCGGTGGAACCCGCGAGACGCACCGTCGAGGTGCTCGCGTTCTGCTCATGGTCGGCATGCAGGATCAGCAGCAGGTCGAGCGCCTCGGCCGCGAGCGGATCGACGTGGTACGGCTCGCACGGCACGGAATAGAACATGTGCAGCAGGTTGCTGCAGTAGTCGAGGTCGTTGCGCGGATAGACGAACGGCTGGCCCACCGAATGCTTGTAGGCCGCCGCCGCGATCGTCGGGATCTTGGCGATGATGCGGTGCGCGAAGATCTCGCGGTGCCGCGGGTTATTGATGTCCATGCTGTCGTGGTAGAACGCGGACATCGACGCGACGATCGCCGACACCATGGCCATCGGGTGCGCGTTGTAATGGAAGCCGTTGTACATCCGCAGCAGCGACTCGTTGATCATCGTGTGCCGCTGGATGCTGGTCGCGAAATCGACCTCCTGCTTCTTGCTCGGCAGCTCGCCGTTCAGCAGCAGGTAGGACACCTCGAGGAAGGAGCTGTGCTTGGCCAGCTGCTCGATCGGGTAGCCGCGGTACAGCAGCACGCCGGCGTCGCCGTCGATGTAGGTGATCTTGCTCTCGGTGCTCGCCGTGGCCATGAAACCCGGGTCGAACGTGAACAGCCCGTGGTCCTTCGCGAGGGCGCCGATGTCGACGACATCCGGGCCGATCGTGCCGGTGCGGACCGCGAGGTTGGACTTCTTGCCAGTGGCGGGATTGGTGACTTCGAGAGTTTTGTTGGCCATGTTCGTCAGCTTCCGATTTAACTTTCGGAAGGTGACACGGCACGATGCTGGAATCAAGGCAGGACCGGCCGCCGCCACGGCGTCGGCGCGCGGTTCGTGACACGGTTCCGCCCAGCGGTCCTCGCTCGCCGCCGGGCACCGCCGGCGACGGTGTCGCGACGCTACTCGACGATCTTGTACAGCTCGCCCGCCGACAGCCTGCGATCGGGGTACAGCCCGTTCAGCAACA
Organism: Steroidobacteraceae bacterium; assembly: GCA_041395605.1. Classification (GTDB taxonomy): domain Bacteria; phylum Pseudomonadota; class Gammaproteobacteria; order Steroidobacterales; family Steroidobacteraceae; genus UBA964. The sequence continues at coordinate 43,197 of JAWLAD010000016.1, read as the reverse complement.
GGAGTTCCTCTTTCTGGTAGCGCTCGACCGGCACGGCGTCCGCGTAACTCTCGAGGCGCGTGTCGGCGTTCGCCTGTTTGACGCGCAGGCGAAAGGGCTCGGCCAACGGATATTCGGACGGCTTGAGGCTGCGCATCGTCTGCGCGACCGACAGGAACAGGCCATCGGCCTCGGGCGTGGCATTGCGCGACGAGCGGCTCGCGCCGGCGAAGATGTAGGCCTGGTTGCCGCGGAACAGCGTGACCCAGCGCACCGGACCGTTGCCGCCGTCGAGCGGCGATCCGCTGGTCGTGCGCACGGTGTAACCGTCCATGCCGTTGGAGTTCAGTGCCTCGCCACCCAGTACCGTGGAGCCACGCAGCTGGGTCAGCAGGAATTCACGCGGCCCCTGGCCGGGCTGCGGCGTCGCGACCGTGATGCGCATGATCGTGTCGCGGTTGACGGTGTAGCCCCACAGCGAATCGCGCTGGTTGTCGACCGTCCAGGCGCGCGGGAACGCCAACGTGATGCCGAGATCCGCATGGTAGAAGCGATTCTCGCGGACGATGCCCTGCGCGCGGCTCGAGCCATAGACCATGCCATTCAGCCGCTGCATGTAGCCGTCGCGATTCTCGATCCAGCCGCCCGGCGGTTCGCCGCTGATGTTGGCGGCGCCCTTCGCCGCCTGCACGGCGCGCGCATCCGGGGTCGGATGCGACGAGAACAGGCCGTGGTAGATCCGCGGCTGGCGGCCTTCGGCGCGCGCGCGATCGAGCTCGAAGCGTTCGCCGCGGCGGAACATCTCGAACACCTCGCCCATCGCCTCGGGCCGATAGCCGGCCTTGGTCGAGTACTTCAGGCCGAGGCGGTCCGCCTCGAGTTCGTTGTCGCGCCCGTAACCCTGCAGCCACGCGCCCGCGCCGATGTTGGCCAGATCCGCGACGGCGCCCGAGCCGGTCATCACCGCGGCGGCCGTCGCGAGGATCGACGCCGCGATGCCGCGCCGCTGGCGCTTCGACGGATGCCGCGCCGTGACGTGCGCGACTTCGTGGCCAAGCACCGACGCGAGTTCGGCTTCGGAGTTCAGGTACGTGAGCAAACCACGATTGACGTAGACGTAGCAGCAACCGGTCGTGAACGCGTTGATGCCCTGCTCGTCGAGCACGACGAACTTGAATTCGGCGTCGGGGAGGTCGCTCTGCCGCGCGACGCGCTGGCCGACTTCGGCGACGTAGTCCTGGATCGCCTGGTCGTCGTAGACGCCATAGGCCTTGATGATCTGCTCGTACGCACGCCGACCCGCCTCGGCTTCACGCTTCAGCGCCTTCGGCACGCTGCCCGCGGCCGGCGCACCCGACGCGGCCGGTTTCGGTGCGGATTGGGCCCCGGCCCAGCCAGCGGTGAACAGCGTGGCGCCAGCGAGCGCGGCCAGCAGCAATTTGCGCGACATCAGCAGATCCCCCGCCCCGGCCTCGCGGGGCGCACCTCAATAGGATGGGGCCGCGGCGACAGAAGTTCCAATGCCCGAAGGGCGGCGCAGCGGGGCGCGCAACCGGCTCGCCAGCAAAAAGGCGCCCGGAGGCGCCTTGTATCGAGCCGACCGCAGGGCCGCCGCGTCAGCGTGCGCCGGCCGTCGCGTACTTCTTGCGGAACTTGTCGACCCGGCCCGCGGTGTCGACGATCTTCTGCTTGCCGGTATAGAACGGGTGGCACGCGGAGCAGACTTCGACGGCCAGGTCCTGGCCCAGCGTCGAGCGGGTCTCGAACGTGTTGCCGCAGCTGCAGCTGACCTTGATTGCCTTGTAGTCGGGGTGGATGCCGTCTTTCATCGTCGTCGTCCCGCCGCCGTAGCGGCTTAGGGCAGGGAAAAAGGGCGCGCAGCATAGCGGCGGAACGCGCTGGATTCAAGCGCCCGATCACAGGCGTCGGGCCATCCGGCCTTATCCACAATATCTGTGGATAGTTCTGTGGACCGGCCGCCCTTCCCGCATCCCGATTCGCGGACTTGCTGATTATTGGTGCGACTGGTCAATTTGTGACCACATGTGTATTTGTATTTTATTCAATAACTTACGAAGTTAAGGTTCCGCGCGACTGGCGATTGGGCGTGTAATTGCCTCAATTTCGCCCCGGCATCAGGGCCTGTGCATAGATTGCATTTTGCGGCCCGGAATCGCCTAAGTGATTGTCGGCCATGGCGAAGTCGGGACCGCCGCCAGCGGGTCGGGCAGGTACTCGATCAGCAGTTCGTTGAGGAACTGCAGCCCTCGCTGCGTCGCGCGGACACGTCCGCCCTCGGTCACGAGCAGCCCACGCTCGAGCAGGCGGGTCGTCGGCCCCAGCGAGTCCCAGGACAGTCCGGTCGCGGTCGTGAAGTCTGCGATCTCGTAGCCGTCCACCAGTCGCAGCGCATTCAGCAGGAATTCGAACGGTCGCTGCGCCAGCGGTACCTCCGTGACCTGCAGCGTGACCGGATCGGCGCCATAGCGCCGGGGCTCGCGCGGACGCGTCGTACGCAGGATCCGCGGCGGCCCCGCGGCAGCCGGCAGCGTCAGCTTGCCGTGCGCGCCGGCGCCGACGCCGAGGTAGTCACCGAAATGCCAGTAGGTCAGGTTGTGGCGACAGCGTGCACCGGGGCGCGCGTGGGCCGACACCTCGTAACGGGCGAAGCCGTGCGCATCGAACACCGCCAGGCATTCGGCCAGCATGCGCTCGACGCTGTCGTCGTCCGGCAGCGCATCGGGTGGCCTGCCGGCGAACGTCGTGCCGGGTTCGAGCGTCAGCTGGTAATGCGACAGGTGCGCGGGCTCGAGCTCGAGCGCGGCGAGCACGTCGGCGCACGCCATCGCTGGCGTCTGGCCAGGCAGCCCGTACATCAGGTCGAGATTGAAGTTGGTGAGTCCGGCCGCGTGAAGTTCGGCCGCGGCGACCCGGGTGTCGGCGGCGCCGTGGATGCGCCCGAGGGCAGCGAGTTGCGCGCTGCCAAAGCTCTGCGCCCCCAGCGAGACGCGGTTGACCCCGGCGGCGCGGTAGTCGGCGAAGCGTCCACGCTCGATCGTGCCGGGATTGGCCTCGAGCGTGATCTCGCAATCCGGCGCGAACGGCAGTCGTGCGCGCGCGACCTCGAGCCAGCGGCCGATGGCATCGGGCGCGAACAGACTCGGCGTGCCGCCTCCGAGGAACACGCTGGTGACGGGGCGCGCCGGCAACGGCAGGGCAGCGGGCGCGGCCTGCGCAAACCACTCGAGCTGCGCGTCGAGGTCGCGACGCAAGGCCTCCAGATATGTCTCGACTGGCAACTCACCGCGCAACGCGAACGAATTGAAGTCGCAGTACGGACACTTGGCCACGCACCAGGGAAAATGCGCGTACAGCGCGAGCGGCGTCGCGTCCGGTTTCGCAGCCGTCGATGCCGTCATGCCGCGGTCGCGCGCAACTGCGCCAGCAGGTCGCGCAGCGCGGCTCCCCGGTGGCTGCGGGCGTTCTTCGCCGCGGCATCGAGTTCAGCCGCCGACGATCCTGATGCCGGATCGAGGAACACCGGGTCATAGCCGAACCCGCCGCTGCCACGTGGCGCCGCCAGGATTCGCCCCTCCCATGCGCCGCGCGCAAGCAGCGGCGCCGGATCATCGGCCGTGCGCACGCAGGCGATCACGCAGCGGAACCGCGCCGTGCGCTGCGCGTCCGGTACGGCCGCGAGCGCGGCCAGCAGTTTCGCGATGTTGGCCGCGTCGCTGGCGCCCGCACCAGCGTAGCGGGCCGAGTAGACACCCGGCGCGCCGCCGAGCGCATCGACCTCGAGCCCGGAGTCATCAGCCAAGGCCGGCAACCCCGTCAGGCGCGCTGCGTGGCGCGCCTTCAGCTCGGCGTTCGCCTCGAATGTCGTCCCGGTTTCCTCCGGCGGATCGATGCCGAACTGCGACTGCGGCACCACATCGAAGCCACTGTCGCCGAGCAGCTGCCGGAACTCGGCCAGCTTGCCGCGATTGCCGGTCGCCAGCACGACCGGTCGGCGCGCCGAAGGCAGCAGGTCAAGGTGCATGAACTGGTTGAAGTCGCTCGCGACGTAGTCGCCGAACGCCGGGCCGGACACGAAGCCACGCCGCCGGTACAGCGCGAGCGCAGGCTCGAATGCAGTCCCAGAGCCCGTCTCGAGGCTGACGCGGCGATAGCCTCGCGCCGTCGCGACGGCGAGCAGGTGCTCGAGCAGCTGCGCTGCGACACCGCGACGCAGCCAGCCATCGCGCGTGCGCATCGACTTGATTTCGCCGTGCCGCGCGTCGAGCGCGCGCAGCGCACCCATGCCGACGACGACATCGCCCTCGAGCGCCATGAACAGGGCGACGTCCGGACGCTGCAGTCCGGACAGATCGAGCGCGTGCACGTGGCCGGGCGGCGAATGCGCCCGCATGCCATCGAGATGCGCGTGCAGCAGCTCGCGCAGCGACGGGTGGTCGAAATCGGCGACGCGAATCTGCATCGGCACGCAGCTCCCGGACGACCAGCGCGGTTCAGGCGATCCGCAAGGCCTCGAGCTGCAATGCGAACAGGCGCTGGATGCCGCTGGCGGCGAGATCCAGCAGCGCATCGAGCTCATGGCGACGGAATGCATGGCCTTCCGCCGTACCCTGCACTTCGACGAACGCGCCGCCATCCTTCATGACGACGTTCATGTCGGTCTCCGCCTGCGAATCCTCGACATAGTCCAGGTCGAGCACCGGCGTGCCGGCGACGATGCCGACCGACACCGCGGCAATCTGGCCGTGCAGCGGCGAGGCCTTGAGTGCGCCACGCCGCTGCAGCGCACCGCAGGCATCGACCAGCGCGACATAGCCACCGGTGATCGCCGCCGTGCGGGTGCCGCCATCGGCCTGCAGCACGTCGCAATCGAGCGTGACGGTGCGTTCGCCGAGTGCGCGCAGGTCGATGATCGCCCGCAGGCTGCGGCCGATCAGCCGCTGGATTTCCTGCGTGCGGCCGCTCTGCTTGCCCTTGGCGGCCTCGCGCGCAGAGCGGGTGTGCGTCGCACGCGGCAGCATGCCGTATTCCGCCGTGACCCAGCCTTGGCCCTTCCCGCGCAGGAATCCGGGCACGCCGTCTTCGATGCTCGCCGTGCACAGCACGCGGGTGCCGCCGAACTCGACCAGCACCGAGCCCTCGGCGTGCCGCGTGTAGCTGCGCTCGAAACGCACGGCGCGCAGTTCATCGGCGGCGCGGCCACTGGGTCGCGCGCCGGCCGCGCCACGGGTGGTCGCGTTCACAGGCCGAGCCAGCGCAGTGCGACTGCGGTCGTGTTGTCGCTGGCCGGACCGTTGGCCTTGACGGCCGACGCGCCGAGCGCACCGAGGCCTTCGCGCAGCGTCGGGCCATTGCCAGGGCGCGGCGGGAAGGCGCCGGCGATCGCCTCGTCGTCGAGCGCACCCCACAAGCCATCGGAGCACACCAGCAGCACGTCGTCGACCTGCAGCTTGCGGCGCGTCGTGATCGCCATCTCCGGCAGCATGTATTCGCCGCCGATGCAGCACTCGACGAAATTACGCATCGGATGCTGCTGCGCCTGGTCTTCGCTGATCAGACCTTCGCGGATCAGGAACTCGACATGGCTGTGGTCGCGCGTCCGTTCGATGATGCGTCCGCCGCGCAGGTGGTAGATGCGGCTGTCGCCGATGTGCGCCCAGTACGCGGAGTCGCCCTGCACGATGCAGGCGGCGCAGGTCGCTCGCGGTCGCTGCTCGAGCGGCAGCGTCCCGCCGAGCGCCACCACGGCTTCATGGGCGCGCCCGAGCTGCAGGTGCAGGAACCCGAGCGGATCGAACAGCGGCAGTGGCGTGTGCCAGAACGCCTCGACCAGCAACTTGCAGGCCGTTTCGGCCGCGAGTGCGCCATCGGAATGTCCGCCCATGCCGTCGATGACGACCAGCAGCGCCGATTTCTCCGACACCGCGACCGCGCAACGATCCTGGTTGTCTTCCCGCCCGCCGATCAGGCTGAGATCCGCATAGTCGACGCGCAAGGTGCCGCCCTGATTCGCTAAACTGCCGCGCTTTATAGCACGAAGCGTGACCGCGCCCGGCGGATCGCGCCGCAACCGGGGGCACAGCGTGATCACGAGCATGACGGGTTTCGCGCGGCGCGAGCAGGACAGCCCCCTCGGCCAGCTGGTCTGCGAACTGCGCAGCGTCAACCACCGCTTCCTCGAAGCCGGGTTTCGCCTGCCCGAGGAACTGCGCGGACTCGAGACCGAGCTGCGCCAGCGGCTCGGCGCCGCGCTGAAGCGCGGCAAGGTCGACTGCACCATGCACCTGCGACCGGCTGCCGCCGGCGCGCGCGCAATGCAGCTCGACGCGGCCGCGCTCGCGCGCGTGCTCGAAGCCGTGCGCGACGTGGCGCAACAGTTGCCTGCCCAGCACAGCGTCGACGTCATGGAAGTGCTGCGCTGGCCCGGCGTCGTGCGCGACGACCCGGTCGACCGGGACAGCCTGTTCGAAGCCGCGCGGCAGTTGTTCGAAGCCACGGTCGCCGAGCTCGCCGCGGCGCGCGCGCGCGAGGGCGAGCGGCTCGCCGAGGCGATCGAGCAGCGTTGTGCGGCGCTGGGCGAGATCGTCGCGCAGCTACGCGCGCGGGCGCCGGAACTGCAGGCACGGGTGCGCGCCCGGCTCGCGGAAAAGATCGCGGACCTCGGCACCCAGGTCGACGCCGAGCGCTTCGAACAGGAAGTCGTGCTGCTGCTGCAGCGGCTCGACGTCGCCGAAGAACTCGATCGTCTCGCCGGCCACGTCGACGAGACGCGCCGCATCATGCGCGCCGGCGAACCCGCCGGGCGTCGCCTCGACTTCCTGATGCAGGAGCTGAACCGCGAAGCCAACACGCTGAGCTCGAAGTCGCAGGAGCTCGACACCACGCGGCTCGCGGTCGACATGAAGGTGCTGATCGAGCAGATGCGCGAGCAGGTGCAGAATATCGAGTAACCGCACTACGGCAGTTCGATCAGCTCGAACCGCAGACCCGCCGGCGATGCGACCTCCAGGCTGCGGTGCGGACCCCAGGGTCCGCCTTTCACCAGCGCGACGTCGCGCACGACACGCCCACCCGCAACTTCGACCCGCCGGCGCGCGGCCTCGACATCACTGACTTCGAACGTCCAGCGAATCACGCCGCGCGCGGTCGCCTCCGCGGCGATCGGGTTGCGCTCGCCGCGCGCACCCAGGTCGATCAGCGTCAGGTTGCCGCTGCTCGTACCGGGCGCGAACAGCTGCACGAAGCGCACGGTCGCATTGGCCGGCAGGCCTGCGGCACGCAGCAGCGCGGGTTCGGTCAGCTGGATGTCGCGGCGCAGCTCCAGTCCGAGCAGCGCGCGATGGAACGCGATCTCGGCATCCGCATCGGGCACGGTGATGCCACCGTAGGCGGGGCCACCGAAGCCGCTGGCGGCATCGATCAGCGCGATGCTCGGCATGTCTGGCGGACGCACGACGACCGGCACGAGCAGGTTGTCAGGCCCGACGAAATAGAACTCCTCGACCGTGTAGCTGCCGCCACCGGGCTTGGCGAGCGGTACGGTGAACTGACCGATCGTGCGGTAACCGGCGGTTGCGAGCCGGGCGAGCGCGGGCGGCATCCGATCGGCACTCGCCCCGGTGCCACTCGCCCCGGTGCCACTCGCCGACTTGCCGCGGCGTGGTGCCGGGCGCTGCAGCGCGAACGACAGCGACGCACCGCCATCGCGCTGCGCCGACGGTCGTTCGCGCAACCGCGGCGCGCTGTCGGGCACGGTGACGATCCGCAGCCGCGGCGCGGCGGGATCGCCGGCGCGCTCGAGCCAGAACTCCTGTGGCGACGCCCCCGGTCGTTCGCGCATCGCGAAACCATCGACGAAGAAGCGGCGCATCGCTGCGGGATCCGCCGTGGCCAGCGTCATCGCGCGCAAGCCACCGACGACCAGCGGCACGGGCTCGAACCGCCAGCTCGCGCGCGCGTCGGGATCGCCACTGCCCGAATACCGAGCCTGCAGCGGCCAGGCGGGCAACGGGCGGCGCAGTTCCGGCGCCTGATCCGTCGCCGGCCGCCGGCCCTGCAGCCACTCGGGTGCCTGGTCGCGTTCGACCCAGGCCTCGAGCGCCGCGAGCCAGTCGACCTCGTGGGCCCCGGCGCCGCCGTTGCAGTGCGCCATGCCGGGCACGATGAACGTCCGCAGCGATTCGCGCGCTGCGGCGTCGCCGCCCAGCACGCGGGTCGCCATCTCGTGGTAATCGACCGTCGGCTCGGGAATCACGACCGGATCGGCCCCACCGTGGTACAGCAGCAGCTTGCCGCCGCGTGCGGCGAACTCGCGCAGGTCGGGGTTCGCGCCGGTCAGGATCTGCGCCATCGCGCCCAGCCGCGGCGGATCGCGGTCGAAGTCGAGGTCATGCAGCGTGAAGGGCGGGCCCGGGTCCTCGGCGAACGCAAGGTAACGGAACAGGTCGCCGATGAAACCGGCGAACAGAGGCGGATTCGCATCGCGCGCGACCAGTGGACCGATCCAGTCAAGCTCGGAGCCGCGCGGCAGGCCACCCGGAAACAGCCTGCGGCCATTCGAGTCGCGCGGACCGTCATAGACCTTGCGGAAGGCATCGACCTGCGCGGGCGTCAGCCCTGCCACCGACGCGGGATCGAAGTCGCAGTTGAACGGATCACCGATGATGCCGTCGACGAGGCCGTCCCGTGCATCGCAATGCTGCAGCGCGCCGGCGTGCAGGCGCTCGACGTCGCGCGGCGTCACGCGCGCGCGCCAGTCGCGCTCGTGCAGCGCCCGCAGCGACCACGCGAGCACGAGGCCGCTGTGTGGCATCCGCAGCACCGGCGCACCGGCGATGATGCCGTCGAAATCCCGCGGGAAGCGCTGCGCGCTGACGAGACCCTGGCGGCCACCCGTCGAGCAGCCGTGGAAATAGCTGCGCTGTGGCGGCTGCGCGTACAGAGCCGTCGTGATTGCCTTGCCGGCGACGGCGGTTACGTGCGTCGCGCGATAGCCGAAGTCGATCTCGGCCTCGCGGTTGTTCCAGGCCCACTTGGCATCGAACGGCGTCGAGGCGTGCCCCATGTCCGAGACGATGCAGGCATAGCCGCGACGCACGCGATCGTCGCAGCGCTCGGCGTACTGCAGCGTGCCGCAGAAGCCGCCGCAGCCCTCCATGATCAGCTTGCGGTTCCAGCTGCCGAGCGGCAGGCGCAACTCGAAACGCACGTTCGGGCGGACATAACCCCGGACGCGGCAGTAGGCCGGCGTCGGGTCGGCGGCGGCGACGTTGGCGACCTCGAGGAGCTGCGCCGGCGCATCGGCTACGCCGGCCAGGTCGAGCCGCGGCAACGCCGCGCAGGCGGCCCGCAGGTCCGGGCCCACCGGCGGCGGCCCGCCATCGGCCGCGGCGACCGTCCCCACCAGCGCCAGCCCCCCCAGAATCGCTGCGATCGCCGCGGCCTGCCGCTTGCTCATGGTTTCCCCTGCGCCAGCGTGACGTCTGGCGGTGATTCTCCCAGCCTCCATGTATAACATCGCGCCCTTTGCGGGCCGCAGTGGGCCCGGTGAGCCAGCCATGCCCCGTCGCCTGTTCGTCGTCGCGGCCCCATCGGGGGCCGGCAAGACCAGCCTCGTCAAGGCCCTGCTCGCGGCCGAGCCGGGCGTGCGCGTCTGCGTCTCGCACACGACCCGCCGGCAGCGCCCGTCGGAGCAGCACGAGCGCGACTACTATTTCGTCACCCCGGAGCAGTTCCACGCGATCCGCGAGGCCGATGGGTTCCTCGAAAGCGCCAACGTGTTCGACAACTGGTACGGCACGAGCCGGCTCGCCCTCGAGCGGGCGTTCGGCGCCGGCTACGACGTCGTCCTCGAGATCGACTGGCAGGGCGCACGCCAGGTGCGTGCCCGCCTGCCCAGCTGCATCTCGATCTTCATCCTGCCGCCATCCCGGGCCGAGCTGGAACGGCGGCTGCGCGCGCGGCGTACCGACCCGGACGACGTGATCGCGCGCCGGCTGCGCGACGCGGTCTCCGACATGACTCATTTCGAGGAATTCGACTACGTGGTCGTCAACGACGATTTCGACCAGGCGGTCGCCGACCTGCGCCGCATCGTGGCCGGACCGGCGCCGGAACTCGCCAGCGACCGGCCGGAACTCGTGCCGCTGCTGAAGGACCTGCTCGGCAACGCGCTGCCGCGCGACTGACGCACGGCGCGCCGGCTGGCTGTCGGGGGGCCGTTCGGCTATCCTTGTCAACCCACCTGTTTCAAGCACTTACCGCAGGGCGCCCATGGCACGCATTACCGTCGAAGACTGTCTCCACCGCGTCGACAACATTTTCCAGCTGGTGTTGCTGGCCTCGGCGCGCGCGCGCCGCCTGTCGAACGGTGCCGAAGCGACCGTGCCCTGGGAGAACGACAAGCCGACGGTGGTGGCGCTGCGCGAGATCGCGGCCGGCAACATCACCGCCGAGATGCTCGCCGAGCCCGAGCCCGAGCCGGCCCCGCCGCCGCCGCCCGAGAACATCACGGACCTGAACTTCGATCTCGAGCCGGAGCCCGGCTTCCGCGCACCGCAGTTCGGCCTCGGAGACTGATCCCCCACTTCTGACCACGGCAGGTTGACCCGGACATGGACTACGCCTCCACGCTCCGGGAACTGCTGCCCGGCCCCTACAAGACGCCGGGGCTGCGCGACCTGCTGAACGCCGTCGAGCGTGACCTGCCGCCCGAGCAGGTCAAGCGCATTCGCGACGCCGCCGAGGTTCGGCGCCCAGGCTACCGCGGCCAGCGCCGCAAGTCCGGCGGTCCTACATCGCGCACCCGGTCGCGGCCGCGGAGATCGGCGACGCTGCGGGTCGATGCCGACACCATCGTCGCGGCGATCCTGCACGACGTCATGGAAGACACGTCGATCGACAAGGCGAGATCGCCGCGCGCTTCGGCGAGACGGTCGCGGAGATCGTCGATGGCGTGACCAGCTCGACCAGATCAAGTTCAAGAACCGCGAGGAAGCGCAGGCGGAATCACTTCCGCAAGATGCTGCTCGCGATGGTGCGCGACCTGCGCGTGATCCTGGTCAAGCTGGCAGACCGCACGCACAACGTACGCACGATCGACGCGATGCAAGCGTGCGACGATCGTCGCAAGGACCCTCGAGATCTACGCGCCGATCGCCGAGCGCCTCGGCCTGTACAACCTCAAGCTCGAGCTCGAGGACCTCGGCTTCCGCGCCGCCTACCCGCAGCGCTACCGCGTGCTCGAGCGCGCGCTGAAGCGCGCGCGCGGCAACCAGAAGGAGTTCCTCGGCAAGATCGCCGAACAGATGCGTACCGCACTCGGCAAGGCGCAGATCAACGGCACCGTCGAGGCGCGCGAGAAGCACCTCTACAGCATCTACAAGAAAATGGCGCGCAAGCGCTCGGCGCTCGCCGACATCGTCGACGTCTATGGCCTGCGGGTCATCGTCGAGAGCGTCGACACCTGCTACCGCGCCCTCGGCGCAGTGCACAACGTCTACAAGCCGATGCCCGGGCGCTTCAAGGACTACATCGCGATCCCGCGCGTCAGCAGCTATCAGTCATTGCACACGACGCTGTTCGGGCCGAACGGCGTGCCGATCGAAGTGCAGATACGCACCGACGACATGCACCGCGTCGCGAGTCCGGCGCATCGCCGCGCACTGGAAGTACAAGGCGAGCGAAGACGGCTCGACGACCGAACAGAGCCGCGCGCAGATGACTTGCGAACCTGATCACGATGCAGGAAAGCGGCAGCTCCGAGGAATTCCTCGAGAGCGTCAAGGTGGACCTGTTCCCCGACAAGGTCTACGTGTTCACGCCCAAGGGCACGATCCTGCGCCTGCCGCGCGGCGCCACGGTCGTCGATTTCGCGTATTCCGTGCACACGGACGTCGGCAATCGCTGCGTCGCGGCGAAAGTCGACCGCCGGCTGACGCCGCTGCGCGCCCGTGCTGCGCAGCGGCCGAACGGTCGAGATCGTCACGGCGAAGGCGCCATGCCGAATCCCGCCTGGGTCAACTTCGTCGTCACCGCGAAGGCCCGCGCGGCCATTCGCCAGTACCTCAAGGGGCTGCGTCGCTCTGAAGCCATCGACCTCGGCCAGCGACTGCTGGCGCAGGCATGGCCGAGTCCGGCAGCACGCTGGATGCGATCGACGAGCGCGTGGTCGCCGCGGCGCTCGGCGAACTCGGCTTGCTGCGATCGCGACGAGCTGTTCGAGAAGATCGGCCTCGGCGAGCGCCTCGCACCGCTCGTCGCGCAGCGCCTGCTGCCGGTCGCGCCAGCCGACGGGAACAGGCCGCCGCGCCGGCGCCGCTGGCCGTCGCCGGCACGGAAGGCCTGCTGGTCGGCTACACACGCTGCTGTTTCCCGATACCGGGCGATCCGATCATGGCGTTCCTGTCCGCCGGGCGCGCAGCATCGTCGTGCATCGCGAGCCTTGCGCGAACGTCGAGGACTACCGCCGTCACCCGGAGCGCTGGCTGTCGGTGACCTGGCAGGCCGCGCCGAACCGGCTGTTCTCGTCGGAGCTGCGCGTCAACGTGGCGAACCGCACCGGCGTGCTCGCGGCCGTCGCGGCGGCGATCGCGGCCACCGAGACCAACATCGATCACGTGACGCTCGAGGAACGGGATGCGGAAACCTCGGTGCTGGTGTTCGAACTGAAGGTGCGTGACCGACGGCATCTTGCGAAAATCGTCCGCACGATACGCCGCATGCCGGATGTCAGCGGCGTCACGCGCACCCTCGCGCACCGCGCGCGCGAAGACTGAATCGGAGCCACAGCATGTCCAGCCAGCGACAGATCATCCACACGGCCGACGCACCGGCGGCAATCGGCACGTACTCGCAGGCCGTGCGCGTCGGCGACACGGTGTGGATTTCCGGCCAGATCCCGCTCGACCCGGCCACGAAGGAGCTCGTCAGCGGCGACATCGACACCGAGATCCGGCGCGTGTTCGACAACCTGCGCGCAATCGCCACGGCGGCGGGCGGCACGCTCGACGACGCCGTCAAGGTCACGATCTTCCTGACCGACCTCGCGCACTTCGGCAAGGTCAACGAAGTCATGGCGCAGTATTTCGCGCAACCTACCCGGCGCGTGCAGCGGTCGGTGTCGCGGCGCTGCCGCGCGGCGCCCGCGTCGAGATCGAGTGCTCTGGCACTGGGGTCGCTGACCCCGCGCGAGCAGCGCCCGGTCACGGCGCTGCGCGGTGTCGGCGACGCGCTCGCCAGAACGGCTCGCGGCACTCGGCGTGCGCACCGTGCAGGACCTGCTGTTGCCTGCTGCCGCTGCACGAGGACCCGTACCCGTGTCGTGCCGATCGGCGCGCTGCAGGCCGGCACGCGCGCGGTCGTCGAGGCGAGGTGCTGCTCGCGGAGGTGGCATTCCGCGCCGGCGCCAGTTGCTGGCGCGCATCTCCGATGGTTCGGGCTTCCTGACGCTGCGGTTCTTCTATTTCAGCCATGCGCAGCGGCAGGGACTCGCGCGCGGCACGCGCATCCCGCTGTTACGGCGAGGTGCGGCGCGGCCCCGCAGGGCTAGAGATGGTGCACCCGGAATACCGGCGCTTCTCGGGCGAGATGGAACCGATGGATGACACGCTGACGCCGGTCTACCCGATGACGGAAGGCGTCACGCAGGGACGCCTGCGCGTGCTTGATCGACCAGGCGCTGGTCGAGCTGCGCAATACCGGCGTGCGCGACTGGCTGCCGCCCGACGTGCTCGCGCTGACGAACGATGCGGGCCGCACCACTGCCCAGTCTCGCCGACGCGCTGGCCTACGTGCACCGCCCGCCGCGTGATGCGCCGGTCGATGCGCTGCTCGATGGCCGCCACCCGACGCAGCGACGGCTCGCGTTCGAGGAGCTGCTCGCACACCATCTCGCGCTCAAGATGCTGCGCGCCGAGGCCACCGCCGACCCCGCGGCGCCGCTCGCGGACGCGGCCGGGCTCGAAGCGAAGTTCATCGCGTCATTGCCGTTTCCGCTGACCGATGCGCAGCGGCGCGCGCTCGACGACGTCGACGCCGACCTCGCGCGCGACACGCCGATGACGCGGCTGGTGCAGGGCGACGTCGGCTGCGGCAAGACCGTGGTCGCCGCAGCGGCCGCGGCCCGCGCGATCGGCAGCGGCCACCAGGCCGCGCTGATGGCGCCCACGGAGCTGCTGGCAGAACAGCATTTCCGCAACCTGGAGAAGTGGTTCGGGCCGCTCGGCGTCACCGTCGTGCTGGTCACCGGTTCGCAGCCGGCCCGCACGCGGCGCAGCGCCCTCGAGCTGGTTGCCTCCGGCGAGGGCCAGTTCGTGGTCGGCACGCATGCACTGTTCCAGGAAGGCATCGAATTCCACGACCTCGCGCTCGCGATCGTCGACGAGCAGCACCGCTTCGGCGTGCAGCAGCGACTGCAGCTCAAGGAGAAGGGCCGGCGCCGCGAACTGCACCCGCACCAGCTGATCATGACGGCGACGCCGATCCCGCGGACGCTGGCGATGACGGCCTATGCCGACCTCGACGTCTCGATCATCGATGCGCTGCCGCCGGGCCGCACGCCCGTGAAGACCGTCGTCGCCGCCGACAGCCGGCGCGACGAGGTCGTCGCCCGGATCCGCCGCCGTCGCGCAGGGCCGGCAGGCCTACTTTCTGCAGGTCTGTCCGCTGATCGAGGAATCCGAGGAACTGCAGTACCAGGCCGCCGAGGAAACCGCGGCCGTGCTCGCGGAAGCGCTGCCGGACGTGCGCGTCGGCCTCGTACACGGCCGCATGCCGCCGCGCAAGAAAAGAGGCCATGCGCGCGTTCCGAACCGGGAAGATCCAGCGCTGCTGGTCGCGACGACCGTCATCGAGGTCGGCGTCGACGTGCCGAACGCAACGCTGATGGTGATCGAGAACGCCGAGCGCATGGGCCTCGCGCAGCTGCACCAGTTGCGCGGCCGCGTCGGTCGCGGCGCGCACGAGAGCAGTTGCGTGCTGTTGTACCGGCCGCCGCTCGGACGGTTGTCCCGCGCCCGGCTCGATGCGATCCGCCAAAGCAACGACGGCTTCTTCATCGCGCAGCGCGATCTCGAGCTGCGCAGCCCCGGCGAGCTGCTCGGCACCCGCCAGACCGGCCTCGCCCACATGCGGGTCGCGGACCTCGGCCGCGACGCCGACCTGCTGCCGCGCGTGCACCAGGCCGCCGAGCTGATGCTGGCGCGCTATCGCGATAGAATCGCCCCGCTCGCGGCGCGCTGGATCGGCGCCGATGAGCAATACGGTCGCGTCGGCTGACGGCCCGCGCCCACCGTACGCCGTTTCCCACGCCAACTTCACGTGCCCGGACCCGACCCGCACCGCCATGGCCGCCCTCGAAGACACCGCACCCGCGACGCGCGTCGACACCCAGCTGTGGCTGCCGGGCGAAGCGCTGAACTGCTACGAAGGCGATCCACGGCTGCGCAGCTGGTTGCTGACGCCCGGGCTGCTGACGCAGCGGATGCGCGACACCTGCGGCGAACGCTTCCGGATGAACATCCTCGGCGAGCGCGATGCGCAGGGCGATCACCTGCGCGAGATCGAGTTGTGCTGCGACGGCGTGACCTGGGTCTGGGCGCAGACCCGCGTGCCTGCCGCGACGCTCGCGGCCGAACCCTGGCTGGCACGCATCGGCCAGACCGCGCTGGGCGAGGCGCTGGCGGCGCACGGTGCCGTACGCAGGCCGCAGTTCGACTACGCACGGCTGTACGACGATGTCGATGTCGTGCGTGCTGCACTGGCGCGTCGCGCGCTGCCGCCACAACCATTGTGGGTGCGCCGCTCGGTGTTCGACTTCGCGACGCATTCGCCGCCGCTGGCGCTGACGCTGCGTGAAGTATTCCTGCCAGACGTGGGCCGGCTCGACCCGGCGGCGGCGTAGTGCGGGCAGCGTGAACACCTCGACGGACAACGCCGTGCATGCCCAGGGGGCGCTGAATTCGGTGCCGGCCGGGGAGCGTCTCGCATCGCGTTGGCGGGACTACGTCTACCTGACCCGGCTGCACCGGCCGATCGGCATCTTCCTGCTGCTGTGGCCGACGTTGTGGGCGCTGTGGATCGCCGCCGACGGCCGCCCCGACCCCGTAGTGCTGCTCGTGCTGGTGCTGGGCACGGTGTTGATGCGCTCAGCCGGTTGCATCATCAACGACTTTGCCGATCGCGACTTCGACCCGCACGTCAAGCGCACCCGCGACCGGCCACTCGCGGCGCGCCGCATTTCGCCCTACGGTGCGCTGCTGTTGTTCGGCGCGCTGCTGCTCGCCTCGTTCGTGCTGGTGCTGCAGCTGAACAGGCTGACGATCGCGCTGTCGTTCATCGGTGCGTTGCTGGCCGTCAGCTATCCATTCTTCAAGCGCTTCTTCCCGGCGCCGCAGTTCTACCTGGGCGTGGCCTTCGGCTGGGGTGTGCCGATGGCCTGGGCGGCGCAGAGCGGCGCCGTCGCGCGGACGGCGTGGGTCATGCTGCTCGCAGCGATCGTCTGGGCCGCGGTCTACGATACCTTCTATGCGATGGTGGACCGCGATGATGACGCGCAGCTCGGCCTGCGCTCGACCGCGCTGCTGTTCGGCGAGATGGATCGCGCGATCATCGGCATCATGCAGCTGCTGATGCTGTTCGGCCTCGCGTTGGTGGGGCGCGCGGAACAGCTGGGCGGCGCGTACTGGGCGGGACTGCTATGCGCCGGTGCGCTGTTCGCGCTGCAGCTGTGGAGCACGCGCGACCGCGACCGCGACGCCTGTTTCCGGGCCTTCCTGAACAACCATTGGGTCGGGTTCGTGATTTTCGCGGGCATTGCGCTCGACTTCTGGCAGCGCACGGCCTGAAGGATCGAGCGCGACCGGGTTCTTGACGACCCGTATCGCGCGACCCGCCCCGCGCTTCCTTCCCCGAAAAAACCGTGCTGCCATCGCTTCAAGCACGAAGTGCGCCAGCATCGATGCTGCTTCGATGGATCAACGGGTTGCGACGCGCCGGCACGATATGACAGCGCCCGGCGCGGCGCGGTTGTCAGGTTTCCCGACAGTGCGCCGGCGGATCCGGCCGCGGCGCGAGCTCGGCGCGCGCGACGGCCCAGACTTCGACCGTCTGCACGCCGCAGCGGCGCAGCGCCCGCACCGCGTCCGCCAGGGTTGCGCCGGTGGTGACGACGTCGTCGACCAGCGCGACGTCGCGCGGCAAGGTGGCGCCATCGCGCCAGGCGTCGGCGAGCACGAAGGCATTGCGCAGGTTGGCGCGGCGTTCGGCCGCATCGAGCTGCGTCTGTGGCAACGTCGCGCGCGCGCGCGCCAGCGCGTGCGGCAGCATCGGCAACCCCAGCCAGCGCGCTGCGCGGCGGCGAGCAGTTCGGACTGGTTGTAGCCGCGCTCCCGCAGTCGCGCCGGATGCAGCGGCAGCGGCAACACCGCGCGGGGCGGCGCCACGCCGGCCGCAGCGCGGGTCGCGGCCAACACCGCGCCCAGCACCCGGGCGGGGCGCCAGTCCGCGTGGAACTTCAGCGCGCGCAGCAGGCCGGACACCGGCTCTTCATAGCGCAGCGGCACGCAGTAAGATGTGCGCCGACGCCGCTGACTTCGAGGGCCTGGCAGCGGCCGGAATGGCAGATCGGCGAGGCAGACATCGCACAGATCGACGGCGAGTGGCGCGGCCGAGCCGCCGCAACGGATGCAGCGCGGTGCCAGCACGGCAAGCGACAGGCGCTCGATCCACGGCAGGCCATGCCGTCGGTGCTGCCACCACCCGGTGATTGTCGACTGAATTGCCATCCTGAAGTTGACACCCGGCAGGGGCCGCGCCGAACATCCCGACGCGGTCCGGGCAGCTTGCCCCGCCGGGTCTCCTTCGTCCGCTTCGATATCTGCCGGGAATTGCCATGAACGACCACACCCGCGGCCGCGCCCTCGGCGACGTCCGTCACGACTGGACCACCGAGGAGATCGAGCAGCTGTTCGCGCTGCCGTTCGCGGACCTGATCTTCCACGCGCAGCGCGTGCACCGCGAGCACCAGCACCGAACCGCGTGCAGATGAGCACGCTGCTGTCGATCAAGACCGGCGCCTGCCCCGAGGACTGCGCCTACTGCCCGGAAGCGTCCGCTGCGACACCGGCCTCGATCGCGAGACGCTGCTCGAGCTCGCCGAAGTGCGCGATCGCGCGACCGCGGCCAAGGCGGCGGGCGCGACGCGCTTCTGCATGGGCGCGGCCTGGCGCTCGCCCAAGAAGAAGGACATCGACAAGGTCGCCGCGATGGTGCGCGAGGTGCGCGCGCTCGGCCTCGAAACCTGCGCGACGCTCGGCATGCTGAACACCGAGCAGGCGCGCGAACTGCGCGACGCCGGCCTCGATTACTACAACCACAACATCGACACCTCGCCCGAGTTCTACGGCGAGATCATCACGACGCGCGAATTCCAGGACCGCCTCGACACGCTCGATGCCGTGCGCGATGCCGGCATGAAGGTCTGCTGTGGCGGCATCGTCGGCATGGGCGAGACCGTGCGCGATCGCGCGCGGATGCTGCAAACGCTCGCGAACCTGCCGCAGCATCCGGAGAGCGTGCCGATCAACCAGCTCGTGCAGGTGCCGGGCACGCCGCTTGCCGGGCGCGCGCCGATCGACCCGCTCGACTTCGTGCGCACGATTGCCGTCGCGCGCATCGTGATGCCGAAGTCCTACGTGCGCCTGTCGGCCGGCCGCGAGCAGATGTCGGACGAACTGCAGGCACTGGCCTTCCTCGCCGGCGCGAACTCGATCTTCTACGGCGAGAAGCTGCTGACGACCGGCAACCCGGATGTCGAGCAAGACCGCGCGCTGCTCGCGCGGCTCGGTATCGAACCCGAGGTCGCGGCGCATGCGCCGCCGGCCTGACGCACTCGCCGCAGCGCTCGCCGGGCTGGATTCCAGGGCGCTGCGCCGCCAGCGCTCGACGCTCGAAAAGCGCCCGGGTGCGCGGCTGCACCACGCGGGCCGCGACTACCTGAATTTCAGCAGCAACGATTACCTCGGGCTCGCGGATCACCCTGCACTGGCAGCGTCGATGCAGGCGGCCGCCAGCGCCCGCGGCACCGGTGCCGGGGCATCGCACCGGGTCACGGGGCATGGCCCCGAGCACGACGCGCTCGAGCGCGAGCTCGCGGAGTTCTGCGGCCGCGAGCGCGCGCTGCTGTTCTCGACCGGCTACATGGCAAATCTTGGCGTCGTGATGGCGCTCGCTGGCCGCGATGACCTCGTGCTCGAAGACCGCCTGAACCATGCGTCGTTGCTCGACGCAGCGCTGCTGTCGCGGGCGCGGCTCGAACGCTATCCGCATCGCGACGCCGCGGTCGCGGCGCAGGCGCTCGCGGCGTTCGACACCACGCGCAGCCCGCAGGCCGGCGCGCTGCTGGTTACCGACGGCGTATTCAGCATGGATGGCGATCTCGCGCCGCTGCCGCAACTCGCGGCTGCCGCACGCGCGCACGAGGCCTGGCTCATCGTCGACGATGCGCATGGCTTCGGCGTGCTGGGCGAGCACGGCGGCGGCGTGCTGGAGCATTTCGGGCTCGGCGCGGACGACGTGCCGGTGCTGGTTGGCACGCTGGGCAAGGCCTGTGGCAGTTTCGGCGCCTTCGTCGCCGGCGATGCCGACCTGGTCGACTGGCTGTTGCAGCGTGCCCGCACCTACATCTACCACGGCGCTGCCGAACCCGTCGCGGCGGCAACCCGTGCGGCGCTGCGCGTCATCCGCGCAGAACCTGCGCGCCGTGCGCGACTGCGTGAGCTGACGCAACGCTTTCGCAGCGCCGCGCAGGAGGCGGGTCTACCACTGCTGCCGTCCGACACCGCCATCCAGCCCGTCATCGTCGGCGATGCACGGCGTTGCCTCGACATCAGCCACCTGCTGCGCGAGGACGGCTTCTGGGTCACGCCGATCCGGCCACCGACGGTGCCGCAGGGGGCGGCGCGCCTGCGCGTGACCCTGTCCGCGGCGCATGCGGATGCCGACGTAGACCGGCTGGTCGCCGCGCTCTCGCAGGCCTGCGATACGGTCCCGGCCGGGCGGGAATGAATGTGGGCGCGGCGCCGCACCGAATCGTGATGCTGCATGGCTGGGGCCTGAACGGCGCCGTGTTCGACCGGCTCGCGACGCAACTCGCGCCGCGGTTCGATGTCCTGCAGCTGGACTTGCCGGGCCACGGTCGAAGCACCGCCGACGTCGCGGTGCTCGAGCACGGCATCGACGCACTCGCGGCGCAGCTCGCGGCGGAACTGGACGCCACCTGGCCCGCCGACGGCGTACCGCTGCACCTGCTCGGCTGGTCGCTCGGCGGCATGGCCGCACTCGCGCTCGCGACCGCCGCGCCGCGGCGCTTCAAGCGCCTGACGTTGCTGGCGAGCACGCCGTGCTTCGTCGCACGCGACGGCTGGCCCCATGGACTTGCCGCCGCCGTGCTCGAGCAGTTCGCCGCGCACCTGCGGCACGACCACCGCCGCACCGTGCACGAATTCCTCGAGCTGCAGGTGCGCGGCAGCGCGCAGGCCGGCAATACCTTGCGTGGCCTGCAGGCGGCCCTCGATGCGCGCGGCGCAGCCACGACCGGTGCGCTCGCCGCGGGCCTGGAACTGCTGCGGACGACCGACCTGCGCGACCGACTCGGCGTGATCGATGCACCCGTGCTGGTGATCGGCGGCCAGTACGATCGCGTGACGCCACCGTGGGCCATGCAGGCACTCGCGACCGCGCTGCCCCGCGGTGAGTACCGCGAGATCGCGCGCGCCGGCCATGCACCGTTCCTGTCGCATCCGCAGCAGGTCACGGACTGGTTGCTGGAGGGCGTCGATGCGCGATGACGGCGCTGCGGCACCGCGGCTGGATCTCGCGCATGTCCGGGCGCGCTTCAGCGCCGCCGGCGAGCGCTACGACGCGGCGGCGAGACTGCAGGCGATCGTGCGTACGGAACTGCTGGCGCGCGTCGCGGAGCTGCGGATCGCACCGCGGGTCGTGTTGGACCTTGGGGCGGGCACCGGCCACGCGGCGCGCGCGCTGAAGCAGCGCTATCCGCGCAGCCTGGTGGTCGCGACCGATCTCGCACCGGGCATGCTCGCGCAGGCCGGTGCGCTGCTCGGCTGGCGGGAGCGCTGGTTCGGCGGCCGCTGGTTCGGTGGCGGATGGGGCCATCGCTTCGAGCGCGTCGCCGCGGACGCGCGTGCACTGCCGCTGTCGCACGGCTGCGCCGGACTCGCGTTCAGCAACCTGATGCTGCAGTGGTGCGACGAGCTTGTGCCGGCTTTCAGCGAGATCGCGCGCGCCCTCGAGCCCGGTGGCGCGTTCGCGTTCACGACCTTCGGACCGGCGACGCTGCAGGAATTGCGCGCGGCCTGGGCCGCGGTCGACGACGCGCCGCACGTGCACCGCTTCCTCGACATGCATGACGTCGGTGACGCGCTGCTGCGCGCCGGCTTCGAGCAGCCCGTGCTCGACGTGGACACGCATCAGCTCGACTACGACAGCGTCATCGACCTGATGCGCGACCTGCAACGCATCGGCGCGGTGAACGCCGATCGCGATCGACGGCGCGGACTGCTGGGACGCCGCGCGCTCGCGACGCTGCAGGCCGCCTACGAGCCGCTGCGCGCCGCAGGGCGCCTGCCGTCGACGTGGGAGGTCATCTACGGCGTCGCCTGGGCACCGCGTGCGCGACCAGCAGCGACCGTGGAATCGGAGCCGACGGTGGCCGTGATCCCGGTCGGGCAGATTGGCCAGCGCCGTCGCCGGGCTGACGGGGAAACCCCGTGAGCAGCGTATCGCCCGTCGCCGGCGTATTCGTGACCGGCACCGATACCGAGATCGGCAAGACCTGGGTGTCGGTCGGGCTGGTCGAAGCGATGGCCGCCACCGGCCAACGCGTCGGCGTCATGAAGCCGGTGGCGGCGGGTGCCACCGCGACGGTGGCGGGCTGGCGCAATGACGACGCGCTGACCTTGCAGCGCGCGGCCCAGTCGGCGCACCCGTACGAGTGGATCAACCCCTACTGCCTGCGGCAGCCCGTGTCACCCCATATTGCCGCGAAGATCGACGGCGTTACCATCGATTTGGAGCATTTGTACGCACGATTCCGTGATATCGCCGCCGATAGCGACTGGCTGCTGGTCGAGGGCGCCGGCGGCTGGCTGGCCCCGCTGACCGATGCACTGTCGATGTCGGATCTGGCCGTGCGACTCGGACTGCCGGTGTTGCTGGTCGTCGGCATGCGCCTCGGTTGCCTGAATCACGCGCAGCTGACCTGGCAGGCGATGGCCGCCAGCGGTGCGCCGCGCGCAGGCTGGATCGCCAACGTCGTCGCGGCGGACGTGGCCGAGCTCGACGCACAGATCGACACGCTGTCGCGGCGACTCGACTGCGAGCCGCTGGCGCGCATCGGCTGGCGCGAACAGGGCGCTGCCCGCCGCGCCGCGCTGGCGTCCGCTGTATCAGGACTTTGTAATGTAAGTCATTGAGTTGAGATACAAAACGCAGGTGCGGTACGATCCCGCGGCCGACATGACTGCGCCTGTCCAAAGCCTCACGCTGACACCCAACTGCTCGCTGACACCGCGCACGGCCTGGACCTTTTTCGGCAGCCTCTGCCTCGTCACATCCGTCGTCGCCGCGCTGGCGACCGCCCAGGGGTTCTGGCCGGTGCTGCCGTTCGCGGGCCTGGAGCTGGGACTGCTCGGCTGGGCGATGCATCGCAGCCTGCAGCGGCGCCATCACCGCCAGACGATCACCATCACCGATGAGTCGGTCGAAATCGAGGAAGTCGATGTCGAACGGCGGGAGCGGGTCGTGTTCCAGCGCTACTGGGCGCGGGTTAAGATGCGCGCCGCCGATTCGCCACTGCATCCGAGCCAGCTCCTGATCGAGTCGCACGGGCGTCGCTGCGAGATCGGTCGTTTCCTCAATGAACAGGAGCGGCGCAGCGTCGCGCAGCGCCTGCAGCGACTGCTCGGCGGCCCGCCGCTGGCAGTCGTCGCTGCGGCGCCTGATGCGCGTTGAAGCAGCGATCCATGTATTCGAAGCCAAGGTTGAATCGAAGATGAACCAGACAGCCCGTCAGATGCTCGCCGCGGCCGCGGCGTTCCTCGCCGCTCCGCTCGCCCAGGCCGAAAGCGGCTGGGGCCTGCTGAACATGCCGGTCGGCGTGACCGAGCTGTCGAAAAAGATCTACGACCTGCACATGATCATCTTCTGGGTCTGCGTCGCGATCGGTGTCGTCGTGTTCGGCGTCATGGCCTACGCGATCGTCGCGTTCCGCAAGTCCAAGGGCGCGGTCCCCGACACGACCATGGTCCACAGCACCAAGGCCGAGATCGTCTGGACCGTCATCCCGGTCGTGATCCTGGTCGTGATGGCCGTGCCGGCCGCCCGCACGCTGATCGCGATCGAAGACACGCGCAACACGGAGCTGACGATCAAGGTCACCGGTTACCAGTGGAAGTGGCAGTACGAGTACATCGACGACGACATCGGCTTCTTCTCGACGCTGGATCGCGCCAGCGACGAGACGCGCCAGCTGCAGTCCGGCCTCGATCCCAGGCAGGTGCCCGACTACCTGCTGAACGTCGACAACCCGCTGGTCGTGCCGGAGGACACCAAGGTTCGCCTGCTGCTGACCGCGCAGGACGTGATCCACGCCTGGTGGGTACCGACTTCGGCATGAAGAAGACGCCATCCCGGGCTTCGTCAACAGGAAATGTGGTTCCAAGGTCGACAAGGGCAAGGCCGGCACCTACCGCGGGCAGTGCGCGGCTGCGGCCGCGACCATGGCTTCATACCCGATCGTCGTCAAGGTACTGCCAAAGGACGAGTACGCCGCCTGGCTCGCCGCGCAGAAGGCCGCAGCCGCGCCGGACGCCGCCCCGACGGATGAGGCCCCGACGGATGCGGCCCAGGACGTGCCCGCGCAGGCGAGCACCGCCGACACCGCATCCGCGACGCGCGGCTGAAGCACACCGGACACGACGCGCCACAGAACGCAACGCTAGAGAACAGACCATGGCCCAACACGACGCACGCGACCAACACCCAGCCACGAGCATCACGACCACGGCCTGACCGGCTGGCGTCGCTGGGTGTTCGCCACCAATCACAAGGACATCGGCACGCTGTGCCTGATCTTCGCCTGCGCGATGTTCTTCCTCCGGTGGTGCGATGGCGCTGGTCATCCTCGAGCTGTTCCAGCCAGGCCCATGCAGTTCGTCGATCCGGGCTTCTTCAATTCGATGACGACCGTGCACGCCCTGCTGATGATCTTCGGTGGCGTGATGCCGGCGTGGACCGGCCTCGCGAACTGGATGATCCCGATGCAGGTCGGCGCGCCGGACATGGCGCTGCCGCGCCTGAACAACTTCAGCTTCTGGATCCTGCCGTTCGCGTTCCTGCTGCTGATCGGCACGCTGTTCGTACCGGGCGGCGCGCCCGCGGGTGGCTGGACGCTGTACCCGCCGCTGTCGCTGCAGGCGGGCGACAGCTTCCCGCTGACGATCTTCGCGATCCACCTGATGGGTGCGTCGTCGATCCTCGGCGCGATCAACGTCATCGTCACGATCATGAACATGCGCGCACCGGGCATGGGCCTGCTGAACATGCCGCTGTTCTGCTGGACCTGGCTGATCACGGCCTACCTGCTGATCGCGGTGATGCCGGTGCTCGCGGGTGCCGTGACGATGCTGCTGACCGACCACTTCTTCGGCACGAGCTTCTTCAGCGCCGCCGGCGGCGGCGATCCGGTCATGTTCCAGCACATCTTCTGGTTCTTCGGCCACCCCGAGGTCTACATCCTGATCCTGCCGGCGTTCGGCGTGATCTCCGAAATCATCCCGACGTTCTCGCGCAAGCCGCTGTTCGGCTACGAGTCGATGGTCTACGCGTCGGCTTCGATCGCGTTCCTGTCCTTCATCGTCTGGGCACACCACATGTTCACGGTGGGCATGCCACTCGCCGGCCAGCTGTTCTTCATGCTGTCCACGATGATGATCGCGGTGCCAACGGGCGTGAAGGTGTTCAACTGGTGCGCGACGATGTGGCGCGGCTCGCTGACGTTCGAAACGCCGATGCTGTTCGCGATCGCGTTCCTGTTCCTGTTCACGATCGGCGGCTTCTCCGGCCTGATGCTCGCGATCGCGCCGGCTGACTTCCAGTACCACGACACCTACTTCGTCGTCGCGCATTTCCACTACGTGCTGGTGCCGGGCGCGGTGTTCTCGATCATGGCGGCGGTGTACTACTGGCTGCCGAAGTGGTCGGGCCGGATGTACAACGAGACGCTCGGCAAGTGGCACTTCTGGCTCTCGACGATCGGCGTCAACGTGCTGTTCTTCCCGCAGCACTTCCTCGGCCTCGCCGGCATGCCGCGCCGCATCCCGGACTACGCGACGCAATTCGCCGACTGGAACATGGTGTCGTCGGTTGGTGCCTTCATCTTCGGCTTCTCGCAGCTGCTGTTCGTCTACGTCGTCTGGGATGCGATCCGCAACGGCAAGCAGGCCGAGCAGCGCCCCTGGGAAGGCGCGCATGGCCTCGAGTGGGAGCTGCCGACGCCGGCGCCCTACCACAGCTGGGATACGCCGCCGTCGCCGCAGCTGATCGCCAAGGGAGTCATGCACTGATGGGCGACGACGCCGAACGCAGCCGCCGCGTGCGCCGCAGCGCGATCACGCTCGGCCTCGTGGCGTTCGCGTTCTACATCACGTTCATCGTGCTGACCGTGACGGGTTTCCGGAGCTGACGACGGTGAACGTCGACCGTGAGAACCGCTCGCTGACCTGGAAGCTGCTCGGCTTCGCAGCGGGCGCGTTCGCGTTCGGCTTCGCGCTCGTGCCGCTTTACGACGTGCTGTGCGAAGTCACGGGCTACGGCAACCAGAAGGCGCTGCAGGAAGCGCGCGTCATCGAGGAACGCCCGGACGAGAACCGGCTGGTGACGGTCGACTTCGTCGCCGAGTTGCCGAGCGTCGGCAGCTGGGATTTCCGGCCGGTCGTCAAGTCGATGCAGGTGCATCCCGGCCAGCTCTACGAGGTCGAGTACGTCGCGCACAATCGCACCGGCCGCGACACCGTCGCGCACGCCGTGCCGAACGTCGCCCCGGGCAAGGCCACCGCGTTCTTCCACAAGACCGAGTGCTTCTGCTTCACGCCGCAATCGTTCACCGTGGACGAGGAGAAGGTGATGCCGGTGCGCTTCGTCGTCGATCCGTCCCTGCCGAAGCACATGGACCGGGTCACGCTTTCCTACGTTTTCTACGACAACACGACGCGCGTCGGCGCACTCTAACTATGGCAACACACACCGCAGACAAGTACTACATCCCGCACGACAGCCCGTGGCCGCTCTACGGGTCGTTCGCACTCTTCACGATGATGCTGGGCGTCTGCGGCTGGCTGAACGAGTGGTACGGCCCCTGGCTGTTCGCGATCGGCCTGCTGATGGTCGTCGGACTGTTCATCGGCTGGTTCTCGGTCGTGATCGGCGAGAACCAGAAGGGCATGTACAACATGCAGGTGGACAAGTCATTCCGCATGGGAATGATGTGGTTCATCTTCTCCGAGGTGATGTTCTTCGCGGCGTTCTTCGGCGCGCTGTTCTACGCGCGGCAGCTGTCGGTGCCGTGGATCGGCGGCGAAGGCGTCAAGATCTTCAACAAGCTTCTGCTGTGGGACAGCTTCGAGAACGCCTGGCCGACCAACGGTCCCGCGAAGCTCGGTCCGCGCGAGGATGGCAGCTACGAGACCGTGCCGGCTTTCGGCCTGCCCGCGATCAATACCGCGATCCTGCTGCTGTCGGGCGTCACGATCACGATCGCGCACCACGCGTTGAAGGAAGGCAAGCGCGGCACGCTGAACCTGTTCCTGGCGGCCACCTTCCTGCTCGGCTTCCTGTTCGTCGGCCTGCAGGCCTGGGAGTACATCCACGCATACGAAGAACTCGGCCTGCAACTGTCCACCGGCATCTACGGCTCGACGTTCTACATGCTGACCGGCTTCCACGGCTTCCACGTGACGATCGGCGCGATCATGCTGCTGTGCATCTGGTTCCGCACGATGAAGGGCCATTTCACGCCGCAACGGCACTTCGCGTTCGAAGCGGTGGCGTGGTACTGGCACTTCGTCGACGTCGTCTGGCTGGGCCTGTACGTCTTCGTCTACTGGCTCTGACGCGAGCGCGAGCGCGTGCTGAACGAACGAGGCCCGGGAAACCGGGCCTTTTTCTTGGGCGTGTCAGTTGCGCGAGGTCACGGTCTCGATGATCTTGACAATCATCAGGCACAGCGTCGCAGCAACGATCCCGGCAATCAGTTCCATCTGGATTCTCCTCGTGTTTCGGGCAAGCGCGCGCATCCTATGGGCGCCCTGTTGCATTGCAAGAGAACCCACGGGGAGAATTGCCGAAACGTGAGGCCGGTCGCGCCCGCAGCGGCAACCACGGGCCGCCTGGCGCGACGAACCCGGACTTATGGTGAGTGGCGCCGCCCGGCGTTGCGCCTCGGGGCGTTGCGCCTCAGGGCGCGACGCCGTGCGGCGCGATGATGCCCATCGCCCACGCGGCCATGATCACGAGGAACAGCGTCACGGACAGGCCGATCCGGACCGTCAGCGCGCGGACCATCTTCTTCGAGTCGCCCTTGTCGGTCACGAGGTGGAACAGCGCGCTGCCGAGACTGACGACGATCCCGATCAGCGCGCAGACGACCAGCAGCTTGAACACTTCCAACGCGCTCTCCGGCTGCGGCAGCAACGCCGCGCAAGCCGTGAATTATAGGGCTTCGCAGCGGCAGCGGCCGCTGCAATCGGCTCTCCGAGCCACTAGAATACGGGCTCCGTGCAGATACGCATCGCCATCGGACGGCGGGAGTTCGCGCCATCGTGGCTCATGACGGGCCTGACGCTGGTGCTGCTCCTGCTGTTCATCGGTCTCGGCCGCTGGCAATGGGGTCGCGGCGACTACAGGCCGAGCTGCGCGAGCAGTTCGCGGCGGGGCAGGGCCCGGCGCAAGCTCTCGACGCCCGCTCGTTGTCCGACCTGTCGCGCTTCGCGCGGGTCAGTGTCCAGGGTCGTTGGGATGGACAGCGACAGTTCCTGCTCGACAACCGCACGCGGGACGGGCGGGCGGGGTACGAAGTGCTGACGCCACTGCGTGCCGGACGGGCGCTGGCTGCTGGTCAACCGCGGCTGGGTGCCATTCGAGGGCTTCCGTGACCGGCTGCCCGGCGTGGATCTGTCCCCGGCGGCGGCGGCAGCGCGCTACCGTGGTCGGGCGCGTCGACGAGCTGCCGAGCGCTGGCCTCGAGTCGGGGCGCGCCGCGCCCCGCGGACGGGTGGGTGGCCGCGCGTGACGACCTACCCGACGATGCAGGAGCTGGTGCCGCGCTCGGCGTGCTGTCGACTAAGCGCGCCAGCTGCTGCTGGATGCGGACGCCGCGGAGGGTTACCAGCGCGACTGGCAACCACCGGGCATGGTGCCGGAGAAGCACTGGTCGTACGCGATCCAGTGGTGGAGCTTCGCGGTCGTGCTGCTGCTGCTGTACGCACTGCTGAACACGAGAACGATCAGGAACGAGTCATGACCCAGACACCTGCTGCACCACAGCCGACCGGCGTGCCCCCCGCGCCAAACCCCGCTGATATCGCCCGCGGACGACGCACGCTGATCGGCCTCGCTGCGCTGTTCTTCGTGCCGCTGATGTTCTCGTTCTGGCTGTACTACGCGGGCGGCTGGCGCCCCGACGGCACGACCAACAACGGCGAGCTGATCACGCCGGTGCGACCGCTCGAAGACGTCGCCTTCACGCTCGCCGACGGCACGACCTCGGCCCGCGCCGGCCTGCTGCGCGACAAATGGTCGTTCGTCTACATCGGCAACGGCGCCTGCAACGAGGCCTGCCAGCGCGCGCTGTGGACGATGCGCCAGACACGCCTGCTGCTGGCCGAGGACATGAAACGCGTGCAGCGCGTGTTCATCGCAACCAGTGATTGCTGCAACACCGACTTCCTCGAACGCGAGCACCGCGGCCTCGATGTCGTGCAGCCCATCGATCCGGCCGCACGCGAACTCGTCGCGCAGTTTCCCGCCGACCAGCGCGACACCACGGTGTTCGTCGTCGATCCGCTCGGCAACCTGATGCTGCGATTCGATACGCGCCAGAATCCCAAGGGACTGTTGAAGGATATCGAGAAGCTGTTGAAGCTCTCGCACATCGGGTGATGCCATGAACGATGCCGTGCTGCCGCAGTCCGCGGCGGAGAACCTTGCCCCCGCAGTGCTGATCCGCCGCCTCGCACTGCTCGGCGTGCTGCTGTGCCTGACCGTGATCGTGCTCGGCGCCTGGGTGCGCCTGACCGATGCAGGCCTCGGCTGCCCCGACTGGCCGGGCTGCTACGGCCACGTCACGCCGGCGCACGCCGAGAAGAACCCGGAACGCATCGCTGCCTTCGACGCCGGCTGGGAGTATGACTCCGGCAAGGCCTGGCGCGAAGATGATCCATCGCTATGCAGCGACGACGCTCGGGCTGATCATCGTGCTGATCACCGCGATCGCGATCGCGTTCCGCCGCGATCGCCCCGCCAGCATCGGCTTCACGGTGGCATTGCTCGCCACGGTCGTGTTCCAGGGCATCCTCGGTGCCTTCACCGTGTGGTGCTGGTCAAGCCGCTGGTCGTCGTGCTGCACCTGATCGGCGGCCTGACGACGCTGTCGCTGCTGTTCTGGCTGTGGCTGACGATGCGGCGGCGTACCGGCGTCGTCACGCCCGCGCTCGGCTCCACCGGCACGGCGGCACTCGACGGCGTGCGCAAGCTCGGCATCGTCGCGCTGGTCGTGCTCGGTTTCCAGATCGCGCTCGGCGGCTGGACCAGCAGCAATTACGCAGCCGTGTCCTGCCCCGATTTCCCGCAATGCCAGGCGCAATGGTGGCCGGAAGGCATGGACTACGCCGACGCCTTCGTGCTGTGGCGCGGCCTCGACATCAACTACACCGGCGGCGTGCTCGAGCACCCGGCGCGGGTCGCCATCCACTTCACGCATCGCCTCGGCGATCGTCGCAACGCTCGTGATCGGGTTGCTCGCCTGGCTCGCGTTCCGGCGCGGCCCGACGCCGCTGGTGCGCAACGGCGGCGCCTGGGTCGAGGCTGCCCTCGGCCTGCAGCTGCTGATCGGCATCCTGATGGTGGTCGAGGCATTTCCGCTGACGCTCGCGACCGGGCATAACGCCGGCGCGGCCGTGCTGCTGCTCGCGACGCTGGCGCTGAACCGCCGCCTGCGCGAGGCCTGAGTCCGCGCCGCGGGCCCGGTCCGCAGCCGTTCTGTTACCCTGCACCGCCTCTGCCGCCGGAGCCGCCGTGGCCACCACCGAAAGCAACGTCCTCGCGCCGCCGCGCGCGACCTGGCGGCACTACCTGGAGCTGACCAAGCCCAAGGTGGTGCTGCTGATCGTATTCACCGGCATCGTCGGCACGCTGCTGTCGACGCCCGGCATGCCGCCGCTCGACGCGCTGCTGTGGGGCAACCTCGGCATCGCGCTCGCGGCCGCCTGCGCCGCGGCGATCAACCACGTGCTCGACCAGAAGATCGACGAGCAGATGGCGCGCACGCGCGGCCGGCCGTTCCCGACCGGCTCGATGCGCAACTCGCAGGCACTCGGCTTCGCGTTCGCGCTCGGCGCGAGCTCCATGGTCATGCTCTGGTGGCTGGTCAACCCGCTGACCGCCGTGCTGACGTTCGCGTCACTGATCGGCTATGCGGTGGTCTACACCGTGTGGCTGAAGCGCGCGACGTCGCAGAACATCGTGATTGGCGGCGCGGCGGGCGCAGCACCGCCGGTGCTCGGCTGGGCGGCCGTCACGAACTCGATCGACCCGAACGCGCTGCTGCTGTTCCTGATCATCTTCATCTGGACGCCGCCGCACTTCTGGGCGCTGGCGATCGCGCGCCGCGACGACTACGCGCGCGCCGGCATCCCGATGCTGCCCGTCACGCATGGCGTCGCGTACACGCGGCTGCAGGTGCTGCTCTACACGGTGCTGCTGTTCCTCGTCACGCTGATGCCGTTCCTGACGCGCATGAGCGGCCTGATCTACCTCGTTGCCGCGCTGGTCCTCAACAGCATCTTCCTGTACTACGCGCTGGTCATGAAATTCACCGACCGCGCCGAACTGCCGATGCGCGTGTTCAAGTTCTCGGTGCAGTACCTGATGTGGCTGTTCGCCGCGCTGCTGGTGGATCACTACATCCCGACGACCGCATAGCCGCCCGGCATGCTCTGGACCTGGCTCGGCGCGCTGCTGGTCGG
This sequence comes from Steroidobacteraceae bacterium, assembly GCA_041395605.1. Taxonomy (GTDB): domain Bacteria; phylum Pseudomonadota; class Gammaproteobacteria; order Steroidobacterales; family Steroidobacteraceae; genus UBA964. The sequence goes on along the minus strand of JAWLAD010000016.1, from coordinate 11,881 downwards.
CATCTCTCTCGGACTGCTCGGCGCCGGCGGTTCCATCCTCACCGTTCCGGTCTTGGTCTACCTGGCCGACGTGCCCGAGAAGCTCGCGATCACGAGTTCGCTCGCGATCGTCGCGGCGATCAGCGGCGCGGGCGCCGTGCCGTTCGCGCGACGCGGCGACATCGTCTGGCGCAGCGTGCTGTTGTTCGGCCTGCCCGGCATGGCGGGGGCCGCGCTGGGCGCGCGGCTCGCGCACGGCCTCAGCGCCAGCGTGCAACTGACGATTTTCGCGCTGGTGATGTTGTGGGCGGCCTACGGCATGCTGCGCAACCCATCGGCGCAGGCCGGCGAAGCGAACCCGGAGCGGCGGCGCCCATCGTTGCGCATCGTCGCAGACGGGCTTGCGATCGGCGCCATGACGGGCGTCATCGGCGTCGGTGGCGGCTTCCTGATCCTGCCCGCACTCACGCTGCTCGGTGGCTTGGCGCTGCGCACCGCGATCGGCACCAGCCTGGTCGTCATTGCGCTGAACGCACTGGTGGGATTCGTCGCACACCTGATCGCGGATGCGTCGCAGCTCCGGCAGCTGGACACCGTGCTGCTGGCGACGTTCATCGCGATCGGGGTCGCGGGCAGTCTCACCGGGCAATACGTCGGCGGTCGCCTGCCACAGCAGCAGTTGCGCAGGATGTTCGGTATCGTGCTCGTGTTGCTCGCCGCGTTCATGCTGTGGCAGCAGGGCGCGGCCTGGGGGTTGCGATGATGGCGGAGGGCGCATGGGCGGAGTTGTAGTCGGTGGTGCATTCGATGCCTGCATCGGCGTGCCCGACCTCGTCGAAGCCATCGCGTACTGGGAGCTGTTCGGCTATCGCGTCGGTGACATCGGGCGGCTCGATGCACCGCAGGCCAGGCAACTGTATGGCGTGCACAGCGCCGCGCGCATCGTGCGCCTGTGGCACCAGGATGCCGACCACGGCTTGATCCGGTTGATGCAGTGGGCGCAGCCCACCGGCCCTGGCCTCGGCCTCGCGCCGTTCAAGTCTGTCGGCAATCGCTGGACGGCCGCGGAGGTCCGCCAGCTCGCGCGCATCGTCGCGCACGCGAAGTACCGTCGCGAGAGTGGCGCACCGATCGAGATCTTCCATCCGGACCTCGTCGCCGCACCGGGCACCTCCCGCGACAGCTTTCGCCGCACGATCAGCGGGGCGCTCGAGATGGCCATCCTGCAGCCGCTGTACCGGCAGGTGCTGTTCGAGCGCGCCGATTTCCCGAGCCCGCTGTACGGCCGGATTGCCCCCGGCTCACTGTTCGAAGGCAGCCAGTTCACGCACTGCTGCGTCGTCACGCGCGGCGTCGCGCCGGATGCCTTCGATTTCTACGACCGCGTGCTCGGGCTGCGAAAGTCGGGGGATTTCAGGTTGCCGTATGCGGAGATCGGCTCGTCCGGCAAGGACATCTTCCGACTGCGGGAGGGTGAGGGCTTCCACATGCACCGCTTCGACGACCCGCGCAGCGGTGACGGTGCGGACAAGCGATCTGGTCGCATCATTTTCTTCAACTTCAGCGATTCGATCGAAATGCCGGACTTGCGCGACGCGTCCCGACCCGGCGCGTTGGGCTACTGCCTCTACTCGCTCCGCGTCCGCGACCTCGAGCGCACGCGCCAACTCGCACTGGGCGCCGGCGCAACCGACGTCACAGGTATCTGCCGCAACGAGTTCGGAGAATCCGCATTGCTGCTGACCGCACCGGATGGCACGCTCTGGAACCTGATCGACGCAAGCGAAACGACACAGGTGCGCCCATGACCGACCGCTACGGCAAACTGACCATCGCGCTGCACTGGTTCATGCTCGCGCTGCTCGCCGCCGTCTATGCCTGCATCGAGCTGCGGGAGCTGTTCCCGCGCGGCAGCGACCCGCGCAACCTGCTGAAGACCTGGCATTTCATGCTGGGGCTGTCGGTGTTCGCACTGGTATGGGTGCGGCTCGCAGCGCGGCTCGCGGGCGGCACGCCGCCGATCACGCCGCCACCCGCTGCGCTGCAGGCACTCGCCGGCAAAGTCGTGCATGTGGCGCTCTATGCCCTGATGATCGCGATGCCCATTGGCGGCTGGCTGATCCTGAGCGCCGAGGGCGAGCCCGTGCCATTCTGGGGCCTGACGCTGCCGCCGCTGGTGGGTCCGAACGAAGACCTTGCCGAGCTGATCGAGGAGATCCACGAAACCGCCGGCACCGTGGGCTACTGGCTGATCGGCCTGCACGCCGCAGCGGCGCTGTTCCACCACTACGTGCTGCGCGACGACACGCTGCGGCGGATGCTCAGGTTTTCTCGGTGAGCGCCGCCAACCACTCCGCCTGATCACGCGGCAGGTCGAGAACGCGCGCCCGCGAAGCCGCCGCCGCCGCGAACTCGGCCCGCGCACCGAAGCCATCGCCCGGCACGCGCGCGAGCACGAGTTCGATGCGCGACTCGCCGAGGCGGCTCGCAACCGGGTATTCGGCCTGCGCGCGTAGCACGTCGCGGTAGCGATCGCCGATCTTCATCAATTCGACCACGCGTGAGTGGATCGCGGCGGCGTCGAACTGCGGGTCCAACCGCAGCGCGCGACTGCGCTCGGTGCGGTGATGCGGGAACCACAGCGCACTGTCGCGCATCATGTACCACGCGCGGATCAGGTGCGTGCCATCGGCCAGTGGCGCGATCGACGGCGCTGCGTCGTTGGCCGCCGCGACGCTTTCTTCCGCCATCAACCACGGCATGCCGACCGCCACGAGCCGCGTGACGCGCCGCGGCCGCTGGTGCGCGAGTTCGAGGCCAACGAGCGCGCCATAGTGCTGGCCGATCACTTCGACCTGGTCGTGGCCGAGTTCATCGAGCGCCGCTTCGACGACGCGCGCCGCCCATTCGACTGACGCGGACTCCTCCGCTGCCGCAGGCCGCGATTCGCCGTGGCCAGGCAGATCGAGGGCATACACAGGCCGGTGCCCGACGGCACTGCGCGCCAGAGGCAACAGAGAAGTCGACGAACCCGTGCCCGAATGCAGCAGCAGCAAGGGCGCACCTGCGCCCGCATCGCAGCGCCAAAGATGCAGGCGCCCGGCGGCCGTCTCGATCATGTCTCGACGCAATCGGTCGGGCCGGCGCGCGATCTCAGCCGGGGCCGACGCGTCGCGCACCGGGGCGTGACCGTTGGTGTACTGCTCGCACAGGAAGGCGCTGATCGCCCGGTAGCGCTCGGCGATCGGACCGCCACAGTGGATGACGGAAAAGTTCTGCGGCAATCCGGCTTCGATCAACGCATCGGTGATCCGCAATGCGATGCTGCCCTGCCAGCGCACCAGCGCCGCGGGCACGCGGACGGCCTGCGTGCGTTCAGCGCGCTCGTTGTGGAATGCGGGCCGGTAAGCCCAGTCATAACGCGTGCCGGCACGCAGGTAGTCGAGCAGCATCGCCTGGATGAGGGCCGGCGGCGGCAGGTCACGGTCGATGCGGCTGGCATCACGCGTGTCGCACCACGGGAAGAACACGAACAGGTCCCGCACCATCTGCCACAGCGTGACGAGGTGGCGGCCGTCGGACTGCGGCGTGACGTCGGGGAAGTAATCCCGCACGATGCGCTCGCATTCTTCGGCGTCGATGTGACCGGCGCTGTCGAGCAGGAGTTGCGCGACGCGCTCCGGGTAGCGCTTGGCGAATTCCACCGCGAGCTGCGCACCGGTGGCCGCGCCATAGAGCGCGCAGCGCTGCACGCCGAGTGCGTCGAGCGCGCGCGCGAACAACGGCAGGTAGTCGTCGAGCGACTGCGGCGGCACCGGCGGCGGATCGGACAATCCGTAGCCCGGCGTGTCGAAGGCATGGACGCGGAAGTGCTGCGCCAGCACCTGGGCCAGCGGCCAGACCGCCGTGCCCGACAGCGGTGATGGATGCCACAGCACGACCGGCAGTCCGCTGCCGGCGCTGCGCACGTGGAGCTGCAATCCGTCGACGTCGATGAAGTGGCTTTGCATGGTGCAACTCAACGAAAGTGCGGAACCACTTCGGTGGCGTACAGTTTCGCCTGCTCGACCATCGCGGCCTGGCGGGGACCGTGCGGATGCGCCACCGGCGAGCCGCCAAGCTGGTAAACGTGATCGAGCCCCATGTCGATCAGTTCGCCGAGACGCGCGCGGCATTTCGCCGGCGGCCCACAGATCGAAAACCAGTCGACGAACTCATCGGGGACACCGCCCAGGTGCGAGCCTTCCTCCTGGGCGTGGCGCTTCATGTCGTAGCCGGTCTGCATCTGCGCGGCGATGCCCTTGAGCTGCTCTGGCAGGTGATCGAGCGGCGCGTCCTTCATGCCGGCGAAGTGCGCGACCATGCCGGAGATCATGCGGCCCAGATTGATGGCGCGCTGCTCGTCGGGATCGCAGATCAGGTTCACATAGGCGCCGATGCGCAGGCTCGAGCGCGGGCGCCCGGTCTCCGCCAGGCGAGCGAGCGCCGTGTCCATGGCCCACCTGATGCGTTCCGGTGCGCTGCCGACCGCGAAGCTGACGCGATCACCCACGTCCACAGCCATCCTGATCGTGGCGGGACCCGTGCAGGCGACGTCGATGGGCACGGGCGCCACCGGCAGCGAATCGAACCAGCGCAGCCGTGACGGCGTGCCGTTGCGATCGATCGTCTCGCCACGCCCGTAGGCCTGCAGCCGCTGCACGAATTCGCGCAGCTGCGCGGTCGTGCCATTGCGGATGCCGATATGGGCCGCGGATGAGTCGCCGCGACCGATGCCGCACAGCACACGACCGTTTGACTCCGCCTGCAGCGTCGCAAGCGCGCAGGCGGTCACGGCCGCGTCGCGCGTGACCGGGTTCGTGACCCCCGTGCCGAGCTTCAGGCGCGTGGTCGTCTGCGTCGCGAGCGCGAGCTGGCTGAACGGGTCGGGGCTCAGGTTCTGCGTGTCCGGGCACAGCAGGATGTCGAACCCGAGGCGTTCGATCTCCGCAGCCAGCTTCGCCGTATAGCCGGGCGAAGCCTCCATGACGATGCCGAACTCGGTCATTGCGATCTCTCGGGCGGCTGCATGTCGGGGTCGACAGCATGGAAGATGCGGTTGTCGCACTCCGTGCTTTCGATGCACTCGCGCGTCAGGCGGCCAAGCCCAGCACGCGACACCACGCCGTAGGCGGTCTCGCCCGGCACGAGCACCGCGAGATCGTCCTGTCCCGCTGGAAGGTTGCGCAGGATCGCGTTGCGGATGATCACGTACCTGAGGCCGCTGTCGATCAGGTCGCGCTCCGCGGCTTCCTTCGCGCGCATCAGGTTGGCCATCGCCGGCCAGCGCTCTGCCGGATAGACCGCGCGGCTCGCACCGACGCCGACCGAGCTGTGCAGGATGATGCGTGCGACCCCGGTGTCCTTCGCGGCCTTCACGATGTGGCGCCCCGTCGTTGCAAAGAACTCGACGCCGGACTCGCTGCGGCCGAGCGCATTGACGACGTCGTCGAACTTCGTGACCCGCAGCGCGCGCCGCACGTCGGCTTCGATGAGCGCGTCGCCCTCGAGCAGCTGCACCGGCAGGCCGCGCAGTCGCGAGCGATCCGAGCTCGCGCGCAGGAACACGAACACGTCATGCCCCTCGCCGACGAGTTCACGGACGACTTCGGCGCCGAGCTGCCCGGACCCGCCGAACACCAGCACGGTCCGCGCGCGACTCGGACCATGCGCCTCCGCCCACCCGGGCAGCACCGCGACGGTCGCCAGCAACAAGATCCATGCCGCGGCCCATGCCGCGCCCAGCACCGCCGACACCCGCCTGCCCGCTGCACACCGGCCCATATGTCGCACTCCATATCGACGAGGGAATTGGCCCGCAGTATCGCGTATCCGGATGTCTGCCGGGCCAGCACCCCGCGCCACTGTTGTTCTGAAGCCACGAAACTGCTTATCCGCAGCTTGTTGGCGGGCTATCGCTGTTGTAAAATTGCAGCATACATAACACCTAAGGATGGGCTCATGAACATCGGGAATTTCTCCGTGCTCGCGCTGGCGGGTTCGCTGACCTGGCTCGCGGCAGTGCCGGGCCACGCGCAGGACGCTGCCGAAGACGAATTGAGTGAAGTCGTCGTCACCGGCACGCGCGTCGCGAACCGATCGGTGCTCGATACGGCCGTGCCCGTGGATGTCGTGTCCGCCGACACCTTGAACAACGTCGGCGTGCCGGAACTGAACCAGGCGCTGTCGACGGCACTGCCCTCGTTCAATTTCCCGCGTCCGGGTCTCGCCGACGGCACCGACACGATCCGCCCGGCGACGCTGCGTGGACTCGCACCCGACCAGACGCTGGTGCTGGTGAACTCGAAGCGCCGGCATGCCGCATCGCTGGTCAATGTCAACGGCACCGTAGGTCGCGGTTCGTCGGCCGTCGACCTGAACACGATTCCGAGCGCGATGGTGCGCTCGATCGAAGTGCTGCGTGACGGCGCGTCGGCCCAATATGGCTCCGATGCGATCGCCGGCGTCATCAACGTCCGCCTGCGCGAGAACACCGAGGGCGGCGACCTGAGCCTGAACTACGGTGTCCGCGATTCCGAGTACAGCGCACCGGTCGGCGCGGCGCCCATGGGCGCGACCTGGACGGTCCCGTCGCAGTTCACGCGCAGCGTGTCCGACGGCGAGACCCTGACGCTCGCCGGCTGGAAGGGTTTCGCGCTCGGCGACAGCGGTTTCCTGACGATCGCGGCCGAATACAAGGACCAAGAGCGCACCGAGCGCACCGGCCTCGACAGCCGCCAGCAGTATGCGCTGGTCGCCGGCGCATTCGATCCGCGTGAACTGACGATCAACCGGTTCAATGCGTGGTATGGCGAACCCGAGGTGCAGCAGGCCTCGCTGTTCGCGAATGCCGGCTACGACCTCGCGAGCGGCGCGCGACTGTACGGCTGGGTCAGCTACCAGGATCGTTCCGCGAAGTCGGCCGGCTTCTTCCGCCGCTCGCTCGACGACCGCAACGTCGTGCAGATCTACCCCGACGGCTTCCTGCCGATCATCGCTCCGGACGTCACCGACTACAGCGGCGCATTCGGCATGCAGTGGACGGCGGGCGCGTGGGACCTCGATTCGTCGCTGGTCTACGGTTTCAACGAAATGGAGTTCACGATCGAGAACACGCTGAACCGTTCGATCGGACCGACCAGCAAGACCGTCTTCGACGCCGGTGGCTTCGACTACGACCAGCTGGTGCTGAACGTGTCAGGCGTCCGCAAGTATGAGATCGGCGCGCTCGCCTCGCCGCTGAACGTCGCGGTCGGCGTCGAAGCCCGGCGCGAGAGCTACGCGATCACCGCCGGCGAGCCCGATTCGTACCGCAATGGCGGCGTGCTGCTCGGCAATGGCTCACCGACGGCGTCCGGCGCGCAGGTGTTCCCGGGCTTCCGCCCGGCGAACGAAGTGGACGAGGACCGCACGGCCGTCGGCGCCTACGTCGATCTCGAAGCCAACCTGACCGACAAGCTGCTCGGTTCGGTCGCGCTGCGCGTCGAGGACTATTCGGACTTCGGCTCCAACGCGTCCGGCAAGCTCGCAGTGCGTTACGACTTCACCGACAGCTTCGCGATCCGCGGCGCGGTGCAGAATGGCTTCCGCGCGCCGTCGCTGCAGCAGCAGTACTTCGCGACGACGTCGACGAACTTCATCAACGGCGTGCCGTTCGACATCACGACCTTCCCGGTCACCGATCCCGTCGCCATCGCGCTCGGCGCCCAGCCCCTCGATGCGGAGGAATCATTCAATGCATCGATCGGCTTCGTGCTGCAGTTGCCGCGCTTCAACCTGACGGTCGACGCCTATCGCATCGACATCGACGACCGCATCGTCCTGTCCGAGAACCTGACGCAAGCGAACGTGCGGGACTTCCTGACCGCGCAGGGCTTCATCGGGGTCGGCGGTGGCCGCTTCTTCATCAACGGCGTCGACACCGAAACACAGGGCGTGGATGTCGTCGCGACGATCCCGGTCGCGACTGCATCGGCCGGCAAGTTCGACATCACGTTGACCGCGAACTTCAGTGATACGGAAGTCACGCGCGTGCCGACGACCGCGCCGCTCGCGGCGCTGTCGCCCTCGCCAGAGCTGTTCGGCCGGATCAACGTGCTGACGTTCGAACAGGGCACGCCGGAGAACAAGTTCACCGCAGCGGTGAATTGGGCGCTGGGCGGCCTTGGCGCGACGCTGCGCGCAACGCGCTACGGCGACGTGCTGGACCCCGGTACGAGCGCGGCACTGGATTTCGTGCTGCCGAGCGAAACGCTGGTCGACCTCGAGCTGCGTTACAACTGGCAGGACAAGCTGAAGTTCGCGCTCGGCGCCGAGAACCTGACGGACGAGTATCCGGATGCCTTCCCGACGACGCGCAACGGCACCGGCAACACGCCCTTCTCGAACTATTCGCCGTTCGGCCGTTCGGGCCGCTACGTCTACGGTCGCGTGACCTGGAGCTTCTGATCAGCCAGCGCTGATCGCCGCGATGCAAAGGGCCCGACGAGCGATCGTCGGGCCTTTTTGCTTCGGGTGCCGAACGGCACACACCGTCCGGGTCATCAGCGGAATTGCCGGTCGCCGACGAACGGGTTGTGGGCGCGCTCCGCGCCGAAGGTCGAGGTCGGGCCGTGGCCAGGCAGGAAGGTGATGTCGTCGCCGAGCGGAAACAGCCGCTCGCGGATCGAGCGCAGCAGCTGCTCGTGGTTGCCCTGCGGGAAGTCCGTGCGGCCGATGGAGCCGGCAAACAGCACATCGCCGACGATCGCGAAGCGACCGGTGCGATGGAACAACACGATGTGCCCCGGTGTGTGCCCGGGGCAGTGGATGACCTCGAGCGTCTCGTCGCCCACGGTGACCGTATCGCCACCGTGCAGCCAGCGCGTCGGCGTGAACGCCTCGCCGTGATCGAAGCCGAACATGCGTGCCTGCGCCGGCATCTGCTCGATCCAGAACAGGTCGCCTTCGTGCGGCCCTTCGATCGGCACACCCGTGCGGCGCGCGAGTTCGGCGGTCGCGCCGGCATGGTCGATGTGCGCATGCGTCAGCACGATTTTCTCGAGCGTCAGGCCTTCCTGCCGAAGCACCTGCTCGATCTGCGCGAGATCGCCGCCCGGATCGACGACGGCGGCTCGACGCGTGCGCTCGCACCAGATGACGGAGCAGTTCTGCTGGAAAGGCGTGACCGGGACGACGGCGATCTGCATGCGCTCATTATGCTAAGGTTTGTTCATGCTCGTCGAACGCATCTGGGCCGACAACAGCCTCCGCAACTTCCACTATCTGGTCGCCTGCCCCGAGACAGGCGACGCGCTGGCCATCGATCCGCTCGAGTGGCAGCGCTGCCTTGCGGTGGCCAATGCCCGCGGCTGGACGATCACGCAGATCCTCAACACCCACGAGCACGAAGACCACACCGGCGGCAATGCAGGCCTGCGCGAGGCCACCGGCGCGACAGTGATCGCACATGCCGCTGCGGCCAGCCGTATCGGCGGCGTCGACCGCGGGCTCGCCCGCGGCGACATCGTCAAGGTCGGGCGCACCGTCGAGCTCGAGTCGCTCGACACGCCAGGCCACACCTTTGCGCACGTCTGCATGCTGTCGCATACCGAGCAACCGGCGCTGTTCTGCGGCGACACGCTGTTCAACGCCGGTGCGGGCAACTGCCACAGTGGCAACGCCGAAGTGCTCTACGACACGTTCTCGCGCCAGCTGGCGGCACTGCCCGACAACACGGTCGTGTATCCCGGGCATGAGTATTTCGGCCGCAACCTCGCCTTCACGCTCGATCGCGAGCCCGGCAATCGGGATGCGGCGGCGATGGCCGAGCGCACCGCGCCGCTGGCGGCACCGGAAGTACCGGTGACGACGCTGGGCGACGAGAAGCGGTTCAACACGTTCTTCCGGCTGCAGAACCCGGTCATCGTCGCGCGACTGCGGGAGAAGTTCCCCGACCTGCCGGAACAGCCGGACGCGCGGACGGTGTTCGTCAAGCTGCGCGAACTGCGCAACAGCTGGTAGCGCGCGTCAGCGCGCCGGCGCGAACAGGTCGACGCGCAGCCCGGCGGGTGTCGTCGCGGTGGCGAGCCGGCCCACGCCGTAGACCCCATTGAACCTGCCGAGATCGCGGACGCCCAGCGACGCGCCGCGAGCGATGATCGAGTCGACTTCCGGCACGAAATAGGTCACCGACAGCAGTCCTCGTGCCGGCGGTCTGACCCGCGGATACAGATTGCGACCCGACGCGCCTTCGTACTGCACGATTTCGATGCGACCGTAATCAACCTGCGAATCCCCCATGATGCGGATGTCGAGCCTGGCGCCGGGGGGCAGTCCCACCGCCTTTTCGATCGCAGGTCCCGCGAACTGGTTGTGCGATACCTGCTCGAGGCCCAGCAGGCTCTGCCAGAAGCTCGACTCGCGCAGGTTGTCGGGCGAAATCACGACGATCTGCGGCGCGACGCCATAGCCCTTGCTGCTGACGGGTTCCGGATGGGCCGGTTGTTCGAGCAGCACCAGGTTCAGCGCATCGGGGCCGAACATGTGCGTCTCGAACACCTCGAGGCCCGAGTCCGTCACGAGCCGGTTGACGGGCGCGCGGAACCGGTACCCCGCGGCCAGCAGCTCCGCGTGGCGAGCCTGGATATCGCGCACCGCGATGTCGATGCTCTTGGGCACGAGGTCGGTCGGCGCCGCATCCTCGCGCACCGCGGGCCCCGGCACGCGGAATCGCACCAGGTGCAGGCCGCCCTCGCGCACGCCAGGCGTACGCAGCAGCGCCTGGTCGATGATGTCGCCCGGCGGGATGCCCCAGGCCGCCGCGAGCGACGTGTCCCGTCCATCGCGGCGCGTGACGATCTCCATGCCGAAGCGATCGACCCAGAGCGCGAGCGCCTGGTCCATGTCCGCAACACTGACGACGACGTAGGCATAGGTCAGGGGATGCACGGCCATGGTCGGGGGCACGCTGGTGGAGGGTCGTGGGGCGAGGCGCTCGTCCGAGGCCGCGTCCGGGCGGCCGCCCCCGGCAGCGCAGGCCGTCAGCAGCAGGCTGGTGCAGAGCACGGCCAGGACGCGACAGACGTGATGACACATCGCGAGAGTATCCGTGAAAGGTCCTTGCACGGCAAAATGCGGCATGGATGCGACGCTGTACCAACGAATCGTGCTCGCCGGTCTCGCCGCCGGGCTGCTGTGGGCGCTGTACCGGATCCTCGAGCCCTTCTGGAGCGCACTGGCCTGGGGTGTCTGCCTCGCGTTCCTGCTGGCGCCGCTGCAACGCTGGCTGACGCGGCGGCTGCGCGACCGGCCCGGCGCGGCTGCGGGCCTGATCACGGCGGCAACGCCCATCGTGCTGCTCGCGCCGCTGACGCTGCTCGCGCTGTCGTTCGTCGACCAGGTCAGTGCGCTGATCAACCGGCTGCGGGCCGGCGCCTCCATCTGGCACAGCGATCCGTTCGCGCAGGCCGAGGGCTGGCCGCTGGTTGGCCCGGCGCTGCGCTGGGTCCGCGACAACACGCCGGTCTCGACGCAGCAGATGCAGGAGTGGGCAACCGCGGCGGCGGAGAACGCCCTGCGCAGTGCGGCAGGGGTCGGCGGCAACCTGCTGGCTGGCGCGCTGGGCACGGTCACGGGCTTCTTCCTGATGCTGTTCCTGCTGTTCTTCCTGCTGCGCGATGGCGTCGCGCTGCTCGATCGAATGACGACGCTGATCCCGCTCGAAGGCGCACGCCGCGAGTCACTGCTGCGCCTGATCGGCAGCACGACCCGCGCCGTCGTGTACGGCACCGTGGCCACCGGCATGCTGCAGGGCGCGCTGGTCGCGATCGGCTTCGCGATCGCGGGGCTCCCGTCGCCAATCGTGTTCGGCGTGATCGCCGCA
>JAWLAD010000015.1:0-62789 GCA_041395605.1 Steroidobacteraceae bacterium | reverse complement strand
GGCCGACATCGCCGCGCAGCTCGTCCGTGCCGGCATCGAGGTGCACGTGTTCAACCATCGCAGTGTCGGCGAGATCCTGCGCACCGTGCGGGTGCTTGGCGGCATGATCGGCTGCGAGGCGAAGACCGCGGCGCTGGTGGCGCGGCTCGAGGCAGGGATCGACGGTGTCAGGCGCGCGGCCGCGGCGCTGCCGCGGCGCCCACGCGTCTATTTCGAGGAATGGGACGAGCCGCAGATCTCGGCGATCCGCTGGGTCTCGGAGCTGCTGGGCATCGCCGGCGGCGACGACTGCTTCCCGGAACTGGCGCAGGCACCGCTCGGCAAGGATCGCATCGTCGCCGATCCGCTCGAGGTACCGCGGCGCGCGCCGGACATCATCATGGGGTCCTGGTGCGGCAAGAAGTTCCGGCCCGAACTCGTCGCGGCCCGCCCCGGCTGGGCTGACGTACCGGCGGTGCGCGACGGCGAACTGCATGAAATCAAGTCGGCGATCATCCTGCAGCCGGGGCCCGCGGCACTGACCGAGGGGCTGGCGGCGTTGCACGCGCGGATCGCCGCATGGTCGCAACGACGGGCGTAGGGGTGCTGCCCCGGCCGCCCGCGGTGCCCTTCACGGCGGGGTCGGCGGACCTGTCAGGCGGCGCAGTGCCGTCAGGTAGTTCTCGCTGGTCTTGGCGATGATCTCCGGCGGCAGCGCGGGTCCGGGCGCGCGCTTGTCCCAGTCGAGGGTCTCGAGATAGTCGCGCACGAACTGCTTGTCGAACGACGGCGGACTGGTGCCGATCGCATAGCGGTCCATCGGCCAGAAGCGCGACGAATCGGGCGTGAGGACTTCATCGATCAGCGTCAGTCGCCCGCCGGCGTCGACGCCGAACTCGAACTTGGTGTCGGCGATGATGATGCCGCGCGCCAGCGCGTGCGACGCCGCGTAGCGGTACAGCGCGAGCGCGGTGTCGCGCACCTGCGCGGCCAGCCCGGGACCGACCAGTGCGACGATGGCGGCGAAATCGATGTTCTCGTCGTGCTGGCCCGCGGGTGCCTTGCTGGCCGGCGTGAAGATCGGCTCCGGCAGCTGCTCGGCGAGCCGCAGTCCCTGCGGCAGCCGGATGCCGCAGACCGTGCCACCGAGCTGGTAGTCCTTCCAGCCGGAACCGATCAGGTAGCCGCGCACGACGGCCTCGAGCGGCAGGGCCTTGAGCTTGCGGACGATGACGGCGCGGCCGTCGAGCAATGCGCGTTCGTCCGGATCGAGCGGCAGCTCCGCCAGGCTCCGCGCGGTCAGCTGGTTGGGCACGATGTGGGTCGTGCGCGCGAACCAGAAGTTCGATATTTCCGTCAGCACGCGTCCCTTGTGCGGGATGGGATCCGGCAACACGACATCGAACGCGGACAGGCGGTCCGTCGTGACGATCAGCATGTGGTCGGCATCGACGTCGTAGATGTCGCGGACCTTGCCCGTGTGGATCCGGCGTAGCCGGCGCAGCGCGGTAGTGTGAACGGTGTTCGGGGAAGCGGCCACGCGGCGGTCCGTGTCAGGGTCGGCTTGTTACTATGACAGCATGAAGTGGAGTGGAAAAGTCTTCGGCGGGGTGCTCGGCGCCGTCGTCGGCGGACCGATCGGTGCGGCGCTTGGTGCGCTGGCCGGCCATGCCTACGACGGCCAGGGTGGGACTCGCCGCGGCGGTTCCCGCGAGCGGCCGACACCGCTCGACGTGGCGGACCGGTTCTTCCGCAGCACGTTCGAAGTCATGGGGCACGTTGCCAAGGCCGACGGGCGGGTCTCCGAGCGCGAGATCGATGCGGCGCGCGCCATCATGCGCGAGTTTCGCCTGAACGGTGCGCAGGTGAACGCCGCGATCGACTGCTACTCGCGCGGCAAGCGCGCCGGGTTCGACCTGCGCGGCTCGATGGCGAGCCTGGTCACGGCCTGCGCCGACCGGCCGGACCTGCTGCGCATTTTCCTCGAGATCCAGTTGCGCGCGGCGCTGCTCGGCACCGACCTGTCGGGGCCGTCGCGCCCGCTGCTGCAGCGGATCGCCGCGAGCGTCGGCGTCGGCGGCATCGAATTCGCGCACCTCGAAGCCGTGCTGCGGTTGCGGCAAGGCTCCTCCCGCGCGCGCGCGGCCGACGCGGCAGCCGATGCGGCGAGGCTGGCCGAGGCCTACGAGGTGCTGGAGATCGCGGCGAACGCCGGCGACGACGAGGTCGTGAAGGCGTATCGGCGCCAGTTGTCACGCCATCACCCTGATAAGCTGAAGGCGAACGGCCTGCCGGAATCCATGCTCGAACACGCGAAGCAGCGCACGCAGCAAATCATCGAGGCCTGGGAACTGATCCGTGCGCGGAGGGGATTGAAGTGACGGGGATGAAGCAAGCGGACTGGATCGCGCCGTCGATCCTGTCGGCGGATTTCGCGAAGCTGGGCGCCGAGGTCGACGCGGTGCTCGGCGCCGGCGCGGACATCGTGCACTTCGATGTCATGGACAACCACTACGTGCCGAACCTGACGATCGGCCCGCTGGTCTGCGAAGCACTGCGCAAGCATGGCGTCACGGCGCCGATCGACGTGCACCTGATGGTCCGGCCCGTAGACCGCATCGTGCCGGATTTCGCGAAGGCCGGTGCGACCTACATCAGCTTCCATCCCGAGGCCAGCGAGCACGTCGACCGCACCATCGGGCTGATCCGCGAGCACGGCTGCCGGCCGGGCCTGGTGTTCAACCCGGCGACGCCGCTGCACTGGCTCGACCACACGCTCGACAAGCTGGACCTCGTGCTGCTGATGTCGGTCAATCCGGGCTTCGGCGGGCAGGCCTTCATTCCGTCCGCGCTCGACAAGCTGCGCGAGGTGCGCCGGCGTATCGATGCGAGCGGTCGCGCGGTGCGGCTCGAGGTCGACGGCGGCGTCAAGGTCGACAACATCGGCGCGATTGCCGCCGCGGGCGCCGACACCTTCGTGGCGGGTTCCGCGATCTTCGGTTCACCGGACTACGCCGCGACGATCCGGCAGATGCGCGCGCAGATCGCGGCCGCGAAGCGCTGAGCCAGCGCCCGGCCGGGCACCCATGAAAACGCCCGCGCGAGGCGGGCGTGTTCGTGACGGCAATCGGGGCGCGACTCAGGTCTCGTCGTCGTCCCAGTCGTCATCGTCATCATCGTCGGCAACGGCAGCGCGACCCGGGGCAGCCCTGGCGGGTGTCGCGGTGGCCGCACCCTTGACCGGCACGATGACCGGGCGCGTCTTGATCTTCGGGCGCGCGTTGAACACGACGATGGTCTTGCCCGTCGCGCGCAGCAGGCCCTGGTCCTCGAGCACCTTCAGCACGCGGCCCGCCATTTCGCGCGAGCAGCCGACCAGGCGCGACAGTTCCTGGCGCGAAACCTTGATCTGCATGCCCTCGGGATGCGTCATGGCATCGGGCTCGCCGCACAGATCCATGATCGCGTGGGCGACGCGGCCGGTGACGTCGACGAAGGCGAGGTCGCCGAGCTTCTTGTTGGTGCGGTCGAGGCGCGTCGCGAGCTGCGTCGCGAGTTCGAAGATCAAGCCCGGGCTCTCGGCCGCGATCTGCCGGAAGCGCGGATAGGTCATCTCGGCGAGTTCGCACTGGCCGCGGGTGCGGACCCAGGCGGTGCGCGTCGGCTGCTCATAGAACAGGCCCATTTCGCCGAAGAACTGGCCCTTGTTCAGGTAGGCCAGCACCATCTCGTTGCCTTCCTCGTCCTCGATCATGACTTCGACCGAGCCGGAGATGATGTAGTACAGGACGTCGGGCAGGTCGCCGGCGTGGATGATGACCGTCTTCGACGGGACGGTGCGAATCCGACAGTAGCTCAGGAAGCGATTGATCGCCGGGATGTCGCTGAGCGGCTTGACCGTTTCGTCCACCACAAAAACCCCCTGATTCATGCGCATTCGCGCTCGTTGGGGCACGTTTTATACATAAGCCGCGCGCGGCGCAAGGCAGAATGTCGATCAGACCCAATAACTTGTGAAGGTCATCACACGCGCCGTCGCGCGCATCGCCTCCCTGACCGGGGTTGGCAACTCGCCGCCGCCGGCCGCGAGCGCCGCGTCGCCGTGCTCCATTTCGTCCTGTTTCATCTGTGCCAGGATCGCGCGACTGCGCGTATCGTCGACCGGCAGGCGCTCGAGGTGCGACTCCAGGTGCCCTTCGACCTGGCGTTCCGTCTCCGCGACGAAGCCGAGGCTGATCCGGTCACCGAACGCGGCCGCGGCGGCGCCCAGCGCGAACGAGCCCGCATACCACAGCGGCGCCAGCAGGCTGGGGCGCGAGTCCAGTTCGCGCAAGCGCTGTTCGCACCAGGCCAGATGATCGGTTTCCTCGCGGCCCGCGCGCAGCAGCATTTCACGGGTCCGGGGATTGCGGGCGAATGCGGCCTGGCCCTGGTACAGCGCCTGCGCGGCGACCTCGCCCGAGTGATTGACGCGCATCAACCCGGCGACATGGCGCCGTTGCGGCTCCGGCAGCCTGCTTCCCTGGTCGGTGGTCGCGGACGCACCCGGGGTCGGACGGGCCGATCGGTGCTCGGCCAATACGGACCGCAGCGCGTTGTCGGCCGTGGCCAGCAGCGGTTCCAGCAGTCGATCCAGGCTCATGGCGTCGGTCCTACCCAGCCAGCTGACGGGACACTTGATTATAGTGCCATGCCGCAAGTCCCCGCAGGCCTGCCGGGCCCTGGAACGGGCAGCCGGCCGGCCGGCCAGGCCCCGGACGCGTCCTTTGCAAACCCCGGACCGCTTGAGTACACTGCGCGACCTTTTCGGTGACCCGTCCGAGGCCGCCCCCATTGCGGGCGCGCGGCGTATCGAGGCGGGTGGAGAGTCAGATGAGCACGGTATTTGCGAACGCGCAGACGGCAAAGGGAGACTGGTTCGTCGTCGATGCGAACGGCCAGACGCTCGGGCGCTTGGCGTCGAACATTGCGCTGCGCCTCAAGGGCAAGCACAAGGCCAGCTACAGCCCGCACGTCAACATGGGCGATCACATCGTCGTCGTGAACGCCGACAAGATCCGCGTGACCGGCCGCAAGCTCAGCGACAAGATCTACTACCACCACACCGGTTTCATCGGCGGCATCAAGTCGATCGCGCTCGACAAGCTGCTGCAGAAGCACCCGGAGCGCGTGATCCAGATCGCGGTCAAGGGCATGCTGCCGAAGACCGTGCTCGGCCGACAGATGTACCGCAAGCTGCACGTGTTCGCCGGCAACCAGCATCCTCACCAGGCCCAGCAACCCAAGCCGCTGAGCTTCTAATTCCACGCAGGAACACCCCATGCCCGCCACCCAGTACGGCACCGGCCGACGCAAGACCGCCACCGCGCGGGTCTACCTCAAGCCGGGTTCCGGCAAGATCACCGTCAACGAGCGCCCGCTCGACGAGTTCTTTGGTCGCGAAACGGGCCGGATGATGGTCCGCCAGCCGCTCGAGGCCGTGCAGCTGGACAGCCGTTTCGACATCACGGTGTCGGTCGCTGGCGGCGGCATCACCGGACAGGCCGGCGCGATACGCCACGGGATCACCCGCGCGCTGATCGAGTTCGACGAAACGCTGCGCCGGCCGCTGCGTGCAGCGGGATTCGTGACCCGCGATGCCCGCGAAGTGGAGCGCAAGAAGGTCGGTCGCCGCAAGGCTCGCCGCGGTCCGCAGTACTCGAAGCGCTGATCCAGGTGCACACGAGCCGACTACCACCGGGCCGGCTGCGGAGGTGCGGGCGCTTCGCGATCCAGCAGTTTTCTTGGGGGATCGTCTAGCGGTAGGACAACGGACTCTGACTCCGTTTACCTAGGTTCGAATCCTAGTCCCCCATCCAAACTAATAGGCCCGCTCGACAGAGCGGGCCTTTTTCATTGGCGGTGCGGACGCAGGATCAGAGCCGGCGCGCGCCGCCCGGTCCACCGACCAGCACGACGTCGGCAGCGCGCCGGGCGAACAGACCGACCGTCACGATACCGGCAATCTGGTTCAGGTCCACCTCGAGGGCGGGCGGATCGAGGATGCGCAGGTGATGCACATCGAGTATCTGGTTGCCGTTGTCGGTGACGACGCCTTCGCGCCAGACCGGCTGCCCGCCGCGGGCGACCAGTTCCCGGGCGACGTAGGAGCGGGCCATCGGAATCACTTCGATGGGCAGCGGAAAGGCCCCGAGCACATCGACCACCTTGGATTCGTCGACGATGCAGACGAAGGTCTTCGAGGCAGCCGCGACGATCTTCTCGCGGGTCAGCGCGGCCCCGCCACCCTTGATCAGGTGCCGGTGGCGGGTGGTCTCATCCGCGCCGTCGACATACAACTCGAGTGGTCCCGCCGTGTTCAGATCGAGCACTTCGATGCCTAGCTCGCGCAGTCGCTGCGTCGATGCCTCCGAACTCGAGACGGCACCGCGAATCCTGTGTCGCAGCGCGCCAAGGCCGGCGATGAAGTGAGTGACGGTGGATCCCGTGCCCACGCCGACCAGCATGTCGTCCCTGACCCATTCGAGCGCCGCGTCCGCCGCGGCCTGCTTGCCCTTGTCTGCGCTCATCGATCGGACCCCTGATGCGACGATGCCCGCATGGTGCGGGCATCGGATCGTCGCTTTGCTTTGGAGACGCGGCGAGCGGGCTTTTGGCCACGCTCGCCGCGAGGCAAGCAGAAAGTGCTACTTCTTCTTCGCAGCTTTCTTCTTGGCCTTCGCCTTCGCCTTCTTCTTGGCCTTAGCCATGATGTATCTCCAGTTACGGGTTAGTCCGAGGGCGAGTATATACACGCAAATGTAAAAAACAAGCAACGCCTCTTGACTAGAGGGCAGTGCGTCACATCTTCATCGCGCCAGAGAGATGATGAAATTCCAGTGCGCGGGGTCCACCGGAGTGATCGACAACCGATTGCCGGCGCGCAGTATCAGCAGGCCGGCGAGTTCGCGCTGCGCATGTGTTCGCAGCTCGCCCAGCGAAATCACACGGGAAAAAGGCTTCGAAAGCTTCACGTCCACCTGGTACCAGCGCGGTGCGTCCGGCTTGCTGGCCGCATCGTAGTGGGCATGCTTGCGATCGAACGCGGTCGGATCCGGGTAGCCCTCCCTGACGATTTGGACGACACCGACGATGCCGGGCTCGTCGCAGCTCGAGTGATACAGGAAGGCGAGATCACCCTTCTTCATCTCGTCGCGCAGCATGTTGCGCACCTGGTAGTTGCGCACGCCGTCCCACCCGGTGGTCTGCTTCGGGGCACGCTTGAGGTCCGCGAGGCCGAAGGTCGACGGTTCGGTCTTCATCAGCCAGTACTTCAAATTCGATCCTCCGCTGACTTGAGCCAGCCATTTTCGGTCAGGATTGCATCGAGGCGCACATCCCAGGGCAGCTCGGGAATGCGGTCCACCTGCTGCGTGCCGAAGGCGAGGCCGAGCAGCAACGGACCGCGCCAGTGCTGTCGCCGCCGTCGGTAGGCAAGCGCCCGGTCATAGAATCCGCCGCCCATGCCGAGCCGAAAGCCGCGGGCATCGAACGCGACCAGCGGTACCAGCACCAGGTCCATCTGCAGCAGCGAGATGCAGGGTGCGGCGACAGGTTCGAGCAAGCCGTAGCGATTGTGCCGCAGGGGCGGCGCCAGCGGCGCGAAACCCATGCCGGCCGGGTGCACCCGCGACAGGCGCGGCACGAACAACCGTGCGCCCTGGTCATGGGCGGCGGCCATCAGGGGCGCCGGATCGAATTCGTCGGGCCCGGCGAGGTAGCCGGCGATGCGCCGCGCTGGCTGCAGGCGCATGACGCGGACGAAGTGGCGCAGCGTGGCGTCCTGTGCACCGCGGCGCAGGGCAGGATCGAGCGCCCGCCGCCGCCCGCGGGCCTCGCGGCGCAAGGCGGCGCGCCGACGGAGCGGGTCGTCGTGCCCCGGAACGGGGTTCATCGGGGCACGGCGCGGCGGCGGGCCGGTTGCGGCCCGCCGCGCAAAGAGGTGACGCCGCCCGCCTGTGCCGTGTTGGACCATTGCTCTCGACACGGAGCAACAAGTGGGGCGAGCTGCGCCAGGTAAGGCTTTCCGTTCAGGACGGACATGCACAATGCTGACAGCAAGCTCATATGCCCCTTGGGTGTTTCAATTAGGGTCGAGAGGTAACCCGATCCGCATTCGAACACCGCAGGCGACGTCAGGACGACTGTACAACACCTGCCGTGACGGTTCGAGTCGCGCGGCCGGCACAAATGCGCGGGAGTTCGCAGAAATGACGGCAGTGCGGTGCCGGTTGCCGGGCCTGCGAGCGATGCGACGACGCAAGTCCCGGCGTCAAAGGTCCAGCTGCTGGTTGCGCGCCAGCACGGTGTCGGCACGTTCACGCAATGCACGCACGCGCCCGTGGAACTCGCCCTCGACCCGCTTGTCGCGATTGCGCAGCCGCAGCATGTCGTGCGTCAGGTTCAGGGCGGCCATCACCGCGACGCGGTCGAGACCGACGATCTTTCCCGAGTCACGGATCTCGCGCATCTTGCCGTTCAGGACCTCGACCGACTCGAGCAGTTCGGCCCGTTCTTCCGGCGGACACGCAATGATGAAATCCTTGTCGAGGATGCGGACGGTCACGCGGGCGACCTTGTCGGCGTCGCTCACGCGCTGTGCTCCAGCATCTTCAGGCGACCGATCATTGCCTCGACGCGCGCCCGTGCCAGTTCGTTCTTCTGCAACAGGCTGGATCGCTCGGAAGACAGGGAATCCTGCCGCTGCCGCAGCGCCCGGTTCTCGTCGCGCAGCAGCGAGCTGCGCGAGCAGCTCATCGACGGTCTTTTCGAGGCGCCGGAGTTCCATTTCGAAGTTGTTGTGAGAGGCGTCGCTCATGGGCGAGATGGTAGAGCCGCGGCAGGCGGAGGGCAATGCCGGGGCGGTCCATCAGGCATAATCGCCGCGCCATGAGCCCCGATTTCGACCAGCTGCAGAAAGTACTTGCAGATTCCCGCGCGTTGACGGATGCGGCCGAGGCGCACGGGACGCTGACGGGCGGCCTGTGCGCGGCGTCGGACTTCACGGTCGAGGACTGGTGCGCCGAGCTGTACGCCGAGGGACGCGCGGACGATGCATCCATGGCCCTGCTCCAGGAGGTGTTCGACGCGACGCGGGCCGCGCTGGTGTCGGACGACATGGCCTTCGAGCCGCTGCTGCCGGACGATGAATCCAGTATTGAGAGCCGCGCCGAGGCGCTCGGCCACTGGTGCCAGGGGTTCCTGTACGGGCTGGGTTCGCGACCGCTGCCGGGCCCGGAGCAGATGTCCCGCGACGCCGGCGAGGTGGTCCGCGACCTGACGTCGATCACGCAGGTGACTGCCGACCGCGACGCCAGCGATGAATCCAACGAGGAAGCCTGGGTCGAACTGACGGAGTTCGTGCGGGTCGCCGCCCAGCTGCTGTTCGACGAGTTCGAACGCTGGCGCGGCGCGTCCGCCGTCGCGCCGGCCGACGATACGCCGTTGCACTGATCACGCGCGCACACCCGGAGGCCACGCGTCGCCATGTCCAAGCCGAAGCCGCTGAGCCGCGAGGAATATGCCCGTCGCCGTCGGCAGCTGATGCGGATCATGGGGCGTGACTCGATCGCGGTGCTGCCGGCGGCGGTGCCCCGGATCCGCAACAATGACGTCCACTACGCCTACCGGCAGGACAGCGATTTCCACTACCTCACGGGCTTCGATGAACCGGACTCGGTCGCGGTGCTGGTGCCGGGCCGGGCGGGCGGGGAGTACCTGCTGTTCGTCCGCGAGCGTGATCCGGAGCGCGAGACCTGGGATGGGCACCGTGCCGGCCCCGAGGGCGCGACCGGCGATTTCGACGCCGACGATGCCTTCCCGATAGCCGATCTCGACGACATCCTGCCCGGCCTGATGGAAAACCGCGCCCGCGTGTTCTACACGATGGGCGTCAACCACGAGTTCGACCAGCGAGTACTGGGCTGGGTCAATGGCCTGCGGGCGCAGGCCCGCCACGGGCGTCACCCGCCGCACGAGATCGTCGCGCTGGAGCACTTCCTGCACGACATGCGGCTGTACAAGAGTCGCGCCGAGCTCGCGCTGATGCAGCAAGCCGCCGACATCGCCGCGCGCGCGCATGTCCGCGCGATGCGCTTCTGCCGGCCGGGGCGGCACGAGTACGAACTGATGGCGGAACTGCTGCACGAGTTCCACGCGGCGCAGGCCGACATCTCCTACCAGCCCATCGTTGGCGGCGGTGCGAACGGCTGCATCCTGCACTACGTCGAGAACCGTGCCCGGCTGCAGGACGGCGATCTCGTGCTGATCGATGCGGGTTGCGAGTACCAGAAGTACGCCTCCGACATCACCCGCACTTTCCCGGTCAATGGCGCGTTCAGCGCCGCACAGCGCGCGGTCTACGACGTCGTGCTCGAGGCCAACCTCGCGGCGATCGCCAAGGTGAAGCCCGGCAACCACTGGAACGAGCCACACGACGCGGCGGTGCAGGTGTTGACGGCCGGGCTCGTACGCCTCGGGCTGCTCAAGGGGCGGGTGCCGGCGCTGGTCAAGTCGCAGGCCTATCGGCAGTTCTACATGCACCGCACCGGGCACTGGCTGGGCATGGACGTGCACGATGTCGGCGACTACAAGGTCGGTGACGTCTGGCGCGAACTCGAGTCGGGCATGGTACTGACGATCGAACCGGGCCTGTACATCGCGCCCGGCGCGCGCGGCGTACCGAAGGCGTTCCAGGGCATCGGCATCCGCATCGAGGACGACGTGGCCGTGACCCGCGATGGCTGCCAGGTGCTCACGCGCGCCGTGCCGAAGGATCCGGAGGAGATCGAAGCGCTGATGGGGGCCGCTTGAGCGGCACCGCGCGCGGCGAGGCCAGCGTCGATGCGACGTCGGTCGACGTCGCCATCGTCGGCGGCGGCATGGTCGGAGCGAGTCTGGCGCTAGCACTGGCGCAGGCGCCGCTGCGCGTCGCGCTGGTCGAAGGGGTCGACCCCGCGGCCGCTGCGCCGCAGCCGAGCTTCGATGATCGGACCACTGCGCTGGGCAATGGCACGCGGCGCATCCTCGAGGCCCTGGGTGTCTGGGATGACGTCCGGGGGGACGCCGCGCCGATCCGCACGATCCACGTCTCCGACGCAGGGCGCTTCGGCTTCGCGCGGCTCGAGGCGGCGCAGCAGGGGATCGACGCCTTCGGCTTCGTCGTCGTCAATCGCGTGCTCGGGCGCGCGCTGTGGAACAGGCTGGGCGCGCAGCCGGCGCTGCTGCGTTGCATGCCGGCGCGGGCCAGTGGCGGCGGGCTCGATGGCGAGGCGCGCGTGCTGGAGCTGGAATCCGCCGCGCCAGAGGTGCCGCCGCGCCTGCGGGCAAGGCTGGTCGTCGCCGCGGACGGCGCGCAGTCGCTGCTGCGTTCGGCGGCCGGCATCGAGGCGCAGATCGCCGGGTATGGGCAGGTTGCCGTGATCGCGAACCTGACACCGGACCGCCCGCACCATGGCGTGGCGTATGAGCGCTTCACGCCCTCGGGCCCACTGGCGCTGCTGCCCCTGGCCAGCGGCGACTGGGGTGTCGTGTGGACATTGACGCCTGATCGGGCGGCCGACGCACTCGGCTGGGACGATGCGCGCTTCCTCGATGAACTGCAGCGTTGCTTCGGTTGGCGTGCGGGTCGCTTCATCCGCGTCGGACGGCGTGCGTCTTATCCGCTCAGCCTGATGCGGGCGAACCGCGCCGGCGCGCAACGACTCGTGCTGATCGGCAACGCGGCCCAGGCCTTGCACCCGGTCGCTGGCCAGGGGTTCAACCTTGGCCTGCGCGACGCGGCGACGCTCGCGGAACTGCTGGTCGAGCGAACGATGAACCATGCAGCGACGGCGACCGCCACCGGGTTCGATCCCGGCGGTGATGAACTGCTCGCCGAGTTCGCGGCGCGCCGCGCGGCCGACCGCGATGGCGTGGCCCGCTTCACCGACGGCCTGATTCGGCTGTTCGGCGATCGTCGGCCCGGCATGGGACTGGCCCGCGATCTGGGGCTGCTGCTGTTCGACCTCAGCCCGACGGCCAAGTCGGCCCTGTCGCGAGTCAGCTGGGGCTTCGCCGGACGCACGCCGCGGCTCGCGCGCGGACTGCGCCTGCCCCCATGACCGCAGGCCGCCGGGTGGCACGCGGGGCGCCGGACTGCGACGTGCTGGTCGTCGGTGGCGGCGCGGTCGGGGCGACGTTCGCGGCGCTGCTGCCGCACGTGACGTCGTTGGACGCCGCGCGCATCACGCTGCTGGATCCACAGCTCGCGGTCGAACCACCAGGGCGCACTGCCGGTGCATCCGCCGGGTTGCGCGTGTCGGCGATTTCGCGCGCGAGCGAGCGGATCCTGATGCGCGCCCAGGCCTGGCCTGCGATCGCCGCGAGCGACCCCTGCCCCTACGAGCGCATGCATGTCTGGCCGCATGACGTGCCCGCGCGCGCTGCGGGCGCATTGGTCTTCGACGCCGCATCGCTGCACGAACCGGATCTCGGCCATATCGTCGACAACCGCGTGTTGCAGGCCGCGTCGCTGGCGTCGTTTGCGGCGGCCGGTGGGCGCCTGGTCGCGGCCCGTGTCGGGTCGCTGCAGTTCGAGTCCGGCGGCGTGCGGGCGACGCTTGAACGCGATGCCGACCGGAGCACGACAGCACTGACGGCGCGGCTGGTGGTCGGTGCGGATGGCGCCCGCTCGGTCGTGCGGCGCCTTGCCGGGCTCGAGGCGCGCGTCGAGGACTACCTGCAGCTCGGCGTCGTCGCGCGCGTGCGTCCCGAACGGCCGCACGAGGCGACGGCCTGGCAGCGCTTCCTGGGCCACGGCACGCTCGCCTTGCTGCCGCTCGCGAGCGGCGAGTGCTCGATCGTCTGGTCGCTGTCGCAGGCCGAGGCGAGGCGCCTGCTCGCGGTGGCACCCGCGCAGTTCGAGCAGGAACTGACCGCCGCCAGCGACGGCGTGCTCGGCGCGCTGCAACTGACCAGCGAGCGGCTCGCGCCGCCGTTGCAGCGGCTGCTCGCACCGCAGTACGCCGTCGAGCGGGTCGCGCTGATCGGCGACGCCGCGCACGTCGTGCACCCGCTCGCGGGCCAGGGCGTGAACCTCGGGCTGCTCGATGCCGCGGCGCTCGCCGAGGTGCTGGCGGCGGCACTCGGCGAAGGGGAGGACCCTGGCGCGCTGCGCGTGCTGCGCCGCTACGAGCGCTGGCGCAAGGGCGAGAACGAGGCCATGAGCCTGGCCTTCGACGCGTTCAACGCGCTGCTGTCGACCGGGCAGGGCACGCTCGCGACGCTGGCGCGGCGCAGCCTCGGCTGGGTCGAGCGCAGCGAACTCGCGAAGCGCTTCTTCCTCGAGCGGGCACTCGGCACGGCCGGCGACCTGCCCGCGGCCGCCCGCGCCGCCGCCGCGATCAGCTGAGGTCGATCCGGTCGACCTTGGCGGCGCAGATGAAGTCGTTGTCGGACAATCCGCCGATCGCGTGCGTGTTCCAGCGCACCCGACAGTAGTTGTAGCCCAGCTCCAGGTCCGGGTGATGGTCCTCGACGTTCGCGATGTGCGCGAGCGCGTTGACGAAGCTCATCGTGCGGTAGAAGTCCTTGAAGCGGAATTCGCGCGACAGGAACTTCATGTCATCCGACAGCGTCCAGCCCGGCGCGAGTTTCGCCTGGTACTTGCGGCACTGGTCGGGCGACAGCGGCGGGATGCCGCCCTCGCAGGGCGCGCAGCGCCGTTCATGCAGTTCGCTCATGCGGGCTCCCGGCGCGCATAGCGGCGCGCGACGTACTTCTCGACCAGATCCTGGAATTCCTCGGCGATCCGTTCGCCCTTCAGCGTGACGGTCTTCTCGCCGTCTTCGTAGACCGGCGCGACCGGTCGCTCGCCCGTGCCGGGCAGGCTGATGCCGATGTTGGCGTGCTTGCTCTCGCCGGGGCCGTTGACGACGCAGCCCATCACCGCGACGGTCATGTCCTCGACGCCCGCATAGTGCTTGCGCCATTCCGGCATGCGGTGGCGGATGTGGCCCTGGATGGATTGCGCGAGCTCCTGGAAGTAGGTGCTGGTCGTGCGGCCACAGCCCGGGCAGGCGATGACCATCGGCGTGAACGAGCGCAGCCCCATGGTCTGCAGGATCTCCTGCGCGACGATGACCTCCTGCGTGCGGTCGCCGTCTGGCTCGGGGGTCAGCGAGACGCGGATCGTGTCGCCAATGCCGACCTGCAGCAGCACGCCGATGCCCGCCGTCGATGCGACGATGCCCTTGCTGCCCATGCCGGCTTCCGTCAGCCCGACGTGCAGCGGGTAGTCGCAGCGGCGGCCGAGCTCGGTGTAGATCGCGATCAGGTCCTGCACGCCGCTGACCTTGGCCGACAGCACGATCGCGTCGTGCGGCTGGCCCAGTTCCTCGGCGCGCGCCGCGCTCTGCAGCGCCGATTCGACCACGGCCGCGCGCATGACCTCGTTGGCGCTGCGCGGCGTCGCGGACGCATTGTTCTCGTCCATCATGCGCGTCAGCAGTTCGGGGTCGAGGCTGCCCCAGTTGACGCCGATGCGCACCGGCTTGCGGTAGCGGCAGGCGACTTCGATCATCTCGGCGAACTGCGGGTCGCGCTTGCTGCCGCGACCGACGTTGCCCGGGTTGATGCGCAGCTTGGCGAGTGCCTCGGCGCAGGCCGGGTGGGCCTTCAGCAGCCGGTGGCCGTTGAAATGGAAGTCGCCGATCAGCGGCACGGTGACGCCCATCCGCGCGAGACGGTCGCGGATGTGCGGCACGGCCGCGGCCGCTTCCTCGGTGTTCACGGTGACGCGCACGAGCTCGGAGCCGGCGCGCGCCAGTGCCTTGACCTGCTGCACCGTGCCGTCGATGTCGGCCGTGTCGGTGTTGGTCATCGACTGCACGACGATCGGGGCATCGCCGCCGACCCGCACGCCGCCGACGCTGGCCGCGACGCTGTGCCGGCGCGCGACGCTGGATCTGGTACCGCTCATCGTTGTGTCTCCGTAGGTGTCGCACCGGCGGCGCGATGCTGGATCCATTGCCGCATCTGCCGGTCGACGAAATCCAGCGGGACGGCGCCGGTGGACAGCAGCTCGTCGTGGAAGGCGCGCAGGTCGAAGCGCTCGCCGAGCGTGCGCTCGGCCTCGCTGCGCAGCTCGCGGATGCGCAGCTGGCCGATCTTGTAGGCCAGCGCCTGGCCTGGCCAGCTGATGTAGCGGTCGATCTCGTTGACGATGTCGGCGTCGGTCTTCGGCGCATTGTCGCGGAAGAACGCGATCGCCTGCTCGCGGCTCCAGCCCTTCGCGTGCAAGCCCGTGTCGACGACCAGCCGCACTGCGCGCCACATATCGTAGGTCAGCTGGCCAAACTTCGAATACGGGTCCTGGTACAGGCCGAGCTCCTCGCCGAGGCTCTCGGAATACAGTGCCCAGCCTTCGACGTAGGCGGTGTAGCCCGCGAAGCGGCGGAAGCGCGGCAGGCTGGCCTGCTCGTAGGCGAGCGCGATCTGCAGGTGGTGGCCGGGCACGGCCTCGTGCACCGACAGCACTTCCATTTCCCACTTCGGCCGCACTTCCGGCCGGTACAGGTTGACGTAGTAGTAACCGGGGCGCGTGCCGTCCATCGCGGGCGGCTGGTAGTACGCGGTCGTCGTGTTCGGCGCGCTGGTCGCCGGAATCGCCCGCACGCCATAGGGCGTGCGCGGCAGCTTGCCGAACAGGCGCGTCAGGTTCGGGTCGATGCGCTTCGACACGGCGAGGTAGCCATCGAACAGCTCCTGTTCGGTGGCGTAGAAGAACTTCGGATCCGTGCGCAGGTAGTTGACGAAAGCCGCGAAGTCGCCCTGGAAGCCGACTTTCGTGATGATCGTCTGCATCTCGGCGCGGATCCGTGCGACCTCGGCGAGGCCGATCGCGTGGATCTGGTCGGCGGTCAGCGTGGAGAGGGTCGTGTGGTAGGCGATGCGCTCGCGGTAGAAGTCGGCGCCGGCGGGCGTGTCGGCGAGACCGACGCTCGCGCGCGTGCGCGGCAGGTACTCGGCGTTGAACGCCTGCTGCAGGCGCCGGTAGGCCGGCACGACGACCGTCTCGATCGCGCGGCGCGCGTCGGCCTGCAGGCGGGCGCGCTCGGCGGCGGGGATGGATTCCGGCATGCGCGTGAACGGCGCATAGAAGGGGCTGTCCTCGGCGCGCGTGACGATCTGCGCCGCGAGCTGCGGCGGGATGCGCTCCATGATCACGCGGGGCTGGGTGCGGCCCTCGCGTGCCGCGATGCGCAGCAGTTCGATGTGCTGGTCGATGTGCGCGCCGAGGCCGCGCAGCCGCGCGAGCCAGTCGGCGTAATCGCGCGCGTTGTTGAATGGCAGCTGCTCGGCCAGCTCCGACAGCGTCTGCACGCCGCCCTGGTGGTTGATCTGGTACAGCCATGGCTTGAAGGGCCAGACCGCGAGGCGCTGCTCGTATTCGCGCGCGAACAGGTCGTAGTTGAGCTGCTCCGCGGCGGGCAGCGCGGCGCGGGGGATCTTGCCGAGCTGGGCGAGCGTGACGACATCGGCGCGGTGACTCGCTTCGATGGCCGCGGCCGACAGGTCAGGCCAGCGATCGTTGTAGCGCGCGTCGCCCTGGTAGGTCGCGAGCAGAGGGTTCTCGCGCAGGTCGCGCTCCCAGGCGGCGTCGAACAGTTCATGCAGGCGGGCGACCGGATCGCTCGCCGCATCGGGTGTGGCGGCGGTGACAGCGCTGGACGCGGCCGCGAGCAGCAGGGTCGCGGCGGCAGCGAGCGGGGCGGCGGTCCAGCGCCGCTGGCGGGGCAAGGTACTCATGCCGTGATTCTACGGCTGGGCGGGCGCGGGCGCCCGCGTCGACTGCCAGGCGATCAGCTGCCAGCGGCCGTTACGTCGCGCCCAGACGTCGGTGTAGACGAGCTGCATCTGCGCCGGGTTGCCCGCCATCTCGGCAACGAGCGCGATGCGGCCGTGCAGCAGCACGGCATCGCCGACGACGCGGCTGCGCAATTCGAGCACCTCGATGCGCCGATAGCGCATGCCGCCGTCGCGCAGCGCCGCGAGGAACTCGGCGCGGGTTTCGCAGCGGGCGGTCGAGTGGCAGTAGACCAGATCGGCTGCCAGCGCCCGTTCCAGTGCCGGCAGGTCATTGCGTTCGAGCGCCGCGAAACGCTGCCGCTCGAGGGCCTCGACCGCGGCGACTGTGTCGGGCGCCGCGGCGTCGCCCGGCGTTGCGACTGGCCTGACGCAGCCGGCCAACACAAGGATGGATGGCAGCAAGGCGGCGGGCAATGCCCAGTACAGGGGCCGGCCGGGCGGGCGGCGGCTGGCGTGATGGGCGAGTGATGTCATGTCGCGAAGCCTCCGGGCGGGGCGCCATTCTCGCCGGGAAAGCCCTCGCGCGAAATCCGCTGCGGATCGCCGCGGGCTGCTGCTATCATTTAGGTGCTCGCAGTCCAGACTGTCGGAGAGAGCCTGCCGCAAGCGCAGGCCGCCGAAGGCGCAAGTTCCGCCCGGAATCGCTCAGGCAAACGTACGGCAGGTCGCAGGCGGGCTCTGGAGAGTGGCGCGGGGCCGTTTCGGTTCGGCGCCCACCGAAGGGGAGCGGTGCCTCGCGCACCTCATCTCTCAGGTTCAAGGACAGAGGGGCGGCGCGCACCGGCAGGTGCGTGCAGCCATTCGTGTCCACCGCCAGAGCCGTCCGACTGGAGTTCCCGACCCATGCTGCGCAAGACCCCCCTGCACGCTCTGCACGTCGCCCTCGGCGCGCGCATGGTCGACTTCGGCGGCTGGGACATGCCGGTCAATTACGGCTCGCAGATCGAGGAGCACCACGCGGTGCGGCGTCGGGCCGGCGTGTTCGACGTGTCGCACATGTGCGTGGTCGATCTGCGCGGCGACGGCGTGCGCGCCTTCCTGCAGCGGCTGCTCGCCAACGACGTCGCCAAGCTGCAGGTGCCGGGCAAGGCGCTGTACAGCTGCATGCTGAACGAGTCGGGCGGCGTGCTGGACGACCTGATCGTCTACTTCCTCGACGAGCGCTGGTTCCGGCTGGTCGTCAACGCCGGCACGCGTGACAAGGACCTGGCATGGATCCGCGCCCAGGTCGCCGCGCAGTCGCTGTCGCTCGAAGTCATCGAGCGGGCGGACCTCGCGATGCTCGCGGTGCAGGGTCCCGAGGCGCGTGCGGCCGTCGTCCGCGAATTGATCTCCGTCGATGCCCGCGAAGGCTGCCTCGCGCTCGGCGCGTTCTTCGGCCGCGAGTCGCGACTCGCCGGCGGCGAGCCTTGCTTCGTCGCGCGCACCGGCTATACCGGCGAGGACGGCTTCGAGCTGATGCTGCCGGCGGCGGCGGCCGAAGCCGCGTGGCGCCGGCTCAACGCCGCGGGCGTCGCATCCTGCGGGCTGGGCGCGCGCGACACGCTGCGCCTCGAGGCCGGCATGAACCTCTACGGCAACGACATGGACGAGCAGCACCATCCGCTCGAGAGTGGGCTCGCGTGGACCGTCGCCTTCGACCCGCCGGACCGCGACTTCATCGGTCGCGCGGCGCTCGAAGCCGTGCGGGCGCGCGGTGACGCGGCGCGCTTCGTCGGCCTCGTGCTCGAGGACCGCGGCGTGCTGCGCAGCCACCAGCGCGTCATCGTGCCGGGCGTCGGCGACGGCGAAACCACGAGCGGCAGCTACGCGCCGACGCTGGAACGCTCGATCGCGTTCGCGCGCGTGCCGCGCGGCGTCGGCGAGCGCGTGCAGGTCGACATCCGCGGCAAGCTGATGTCGGCGCGCGTCGTCAAGCCACCCTTCGTCCGCAACGGCCAGGTCGTCACGCCGCTGCCCTGAGACCGTCTTCGCCCAGTCACCATCTTCGTATCGCCACCGTCTTCCTGCAGGAGTCCGTCATGAGCCAGGTGCCCGCTGATCGCCGCTACACGAAATCCCACGAATGGGCGCGCCCGCTCGGCGACGGCACGCTGGAGATCGGCATCACGGACCACGCCCAGCATGCGCTCGGCGACCTCGTGTTCGTCGAAACGCCCGAGACGGGACGCGCTGTCAGTGCCGGCGAAGCCTGCGCCGTGGTCGAGTCGGTCAAGGCGGCGTCAGACGTCTACTCGCCGATCGCAGGCACGGTGGTCGCGGCCAATACCGAACTGGCCGGCACGCCGGAACTGATCAACCAGGATTGCTATGGCGCCGGCTGGCTGATGCGCATCCAGCCGACGTCGCTGGCCGAATACGAAGCCATGCTGTCGGGCGACGATTACGCCGCCGTGCTCGCGGCCGAGGGAGGCTGAGCCATGCCATTCATTCCGCATACCGAGGCCGATGTCGCCGAGATGCTGGCGACGATCGGCGCGCAGTCGATCGACGAACTGTTCGACGAGATCCCGGCCTCGCTGCGCGTCGCCGGCCTGCCAGGCATTCCCGAAGCACTCGGCGAGATGGAAATCGGGCGCCTGATGAGCGAGCGTGCCCGCCAGGATGGCCGGCCGCTGTGCTTCCTCGGTGCCGGCGCCTACGAGCACCACATCCCGTCGGCGGTGTGGGCGCTGACGACCCGCGGCGAGTTCTACAGCGCTTACACGCCCTACCAGCCGAGGCCAGCCAGGGCACGCTGCAGCTGATCTACGAATACCAGACGATGATCGCGAGCCTGACCGGCATGCAGGTGTCGAACGCGTCGCTGTATGACGCTGGCTCGGGCGTCGCCGAGGCGGCGCTGATGGCGGCACGCGCACACCGCAGATCGAAGTCGATGCGCGTGCCGGTGTCGCTAACGCCGCACCCGCTGTGTCGCTGCGGTCGCGACCGCGGGCAACCAGGGCATGCGCTTCGAGGAAGTCGGCTATGAGCGGGACACGGGCAAGCTCGATCGCGCGGCGCTCGCGGCCCTCGACGGCCAGGACATCACGGGCTGGTGATCCAGCAGCCGAACTTCTTCGGCACGCTCGAGGACGTCGATGCGCTCACGGACTGGGCGCACGCGCAGGGCGCGTTCGTCATCGCGGTCGTCAACCCGACTTCGCTCGCGGTGCTGAAGCCGCCGGGCGAGTGGGCACGAAGGGTGCCGACATCGTCGTCGGCGACGGAGCCGCTTACTGGGCGTGCCGCTGTCGTCGGGCGGACCGTACTTCGGTTTCATGAGACGCGCATGGATTGCGTCCGTTCCATGCCCGGGCGCATCGTTGGCCGCACCGTCGATCTGAATGGCAAGGAAGGCTTCACGCTGACGCTGCAGGCGCGCGAGCAGCACATCCGCCGCGGCAAGGCGACCTCGAACATCTGTACCAACCAGGGCCTGCTGATGACGGCCGCGACGATCTACCTGTCGCTGCTC
Source organism: Steroidobacteraceae bacterium (assembly GCA_041395605.1). Taxonomy (GTDB): domain Bacteria; phylum Pseudomonadota; class Gammaproteobacteria; order Steroidobacterales; family Steroidobacteraceae; genus UBA964. The sequence goes on along the minus strand of JAWLAD010000015.1, from coordinate 42,463 downwards.
GGTCCGACGGGGCTCGGGCGGGTGGCGTCGCTGTCGCACCAGCGCACGCAGGAACTCGTCACCGCGTCGACCCGCATCAAGGGCGTGCGCGTGGCGTTCGCGGGCCCGCGCCTCCACGAAGCCGTGCTGCAGTTCGATCGCCCGGTCGCGCCGATGCTGCGCGAGCTCGAGCAGCGGCGTCGTCGGCGGACTGGATCTCGCCGAGCACTATCCGGAACTCGGTCCCGCGCTGCTCGTCTGCGCGACCGAGACCAAGACCAGCGCCGACATCGAGAAGCGCTGCGCTGCTGGGCGACGCCGCGGCGCGCAGGCGGCCTGAGGAGCACCGACATGGTCATGGCGCAAGGAAAAAGGTCACTTCGAGTACTCGCGTCCGGGTCGCGGCGCGTTCACCAGCGGCCCGCCGGCGACGGCGACGTCAGCGACATCCTGGAGGCGCTGCGTGCGCTGCTCGCGGCCGCTGTTGCCCGAGATCAGCGAACTCGAGACGGTGCGCCATCACGCGGCTGTCGCAGCTGAACTTCGATCGACACGCACTTCTACCCGCTGGGGTCGTGCACGATGAAATACAACCCGAAGGCCTGTAACCAGTACGCGATGCTGCCGGAGTTCCTCGGCCGGCATCCGCTCGGGCCGGAGTCGCAGGGCCAGGGCTTCCTCGCCTGCATGTACGAGCTGCAGGAAATGCTCAAGGAAGTCACGGGCATGCGCGGCGTGTCGCTGACGCCGATGGCCGGCGCGCAGGGCGAGTTCGCCGGCGTCGCGATGATCCGCGCCTATCACCGCGCGCGCGGCGACCTCGCGCGCAACGAGATCATCGTGCCCGAGGCGGCGCACGGCACGAATCCCGCGACCGCGACGATGTGCGGCTGCGTGGTGCGCGAGATCCCGGTCGATGCCGAAGGCGACGTCGACCTCGACGCGCTGAAGGCGGTCGTCGGCCCGAGCACCGCCGGCATCATGCTGACCAATCCGTCGACGCTGGGCGTGTTCGAACGCAAGATCGAGGCCGTCGCGCGCATCGTGCACGAGGCCGGCGGCCTGCTGTACTACGACGGCGCGAACCTCAACGCGATCCTCGGCAAGGTGCGGCCGGGCGACATGGGCTTCGACGTCATCCACATGAATTTGCACAAGACCTTCTCGACGCCGCATGGCGGCGGCGGGCCGGGTGCTGGCGCGGTCGGCGTCGGCGAGCGCCTGCTGCCGTTCATGCCGATCCCGGTGGTGGGTCGCGATGCGGGTCGCGACGGCCCGGTGTATCGCTGGCTCACGGAGCGCGACCTTCCCCAGTCGATCGGCCGGCTGTCGACCTTCATGGGCAACGCGGGCGTGCTGCTGCGCGCTTATGTCTACATGCGCATGCTGGGCCGCGACGGCATGAGCCGCGTCGGCGAGTACGCGACGCTGAACGCGAACTACGTGCTGGCCCGGCTGCGCGAGCTAGGCTACGAGATCGCCTACAAGAACCGGCGCGCGAGCCATGAGTTCATCGTCACGCTGAAGCGCGAAGCGCGCGAGCTGAACATCACGGCGATGGACGTCGCGAAGCGCTTGCTGGATTACGGCTTCCATGCGCCGACGACCTACTTCCCGCTGCTGGTGCCGGAGTGCCTGCTGATCGAACCGACCGAGACCGAGAGCAAGCAGGCGCTGGACGAGTTCGTCGCGGCGATGGCGGCGATCCTGGACGAAGCGCGGCGGCAGCCGGATATCGTCAAGTCGGCACCGCATACGATGCCGGTGCGGCGCCTCGACGACGTGCGCGCGGCCAAGCAGCTGGACCTGACCTGGAAGGGCGCGGCCTGAGCGCCTGACCGGGCTGGCGGGGTACACTGCAGGTCGTGACAGACCCCATCGATCGATCCAAGCCCAGCGGCATGACGCGCGTGTTGCGTGCGTTCGGCAACAGCCTGAAGGGATTCCGTGGCGCGTTCCGCGAGGAGGCTGCGTTCCGCCAGGAACTCGCGCTCGCCGTGGTCGCGATCCCGCTGGCGCTGTGGCTCGGCCGGAATGGCGTCGAGCGCGCGCTGCTGGTCGCGCCGGTGCTGCTGATCCTGATCGTCGAACTGCTGAACAGCGCGATCGAGGCGACCGTCGACCGGATCGGCATGGAGCGCCACCAGCTGTCGGGGCTGGCCAAGGACATCGGTTCGGCGGCCGTCATGCTGTCGTTCGTGCTGCTCGGCGCGGTCTGGCTGCTCGTGCTGCTGGGCCGGTGAACGGATCGCCGCGCAACGTTTTCTTCCTGCATCGCGCCCGCGCGTGGAGTGAATCATGACTGCACTGATCTGTGGTTCGGTGGCCTACGACACCGTGATGGTCTTCGAGGGCCGTTTCAAGGATCACATCCTGGCCGATCGCATCCACATGCTGAATGTCGCCTTCCTCGTGCCGGGACTGCGCAAGAACTTCGGTGGCTGCGCCGGCAACATCGGCTACAACCTGAAGATGCTGGGGGGCGAGGGACGGGTGATGGCCTCTGTCGGCATGGACTTCGCGCCGTATCGTGCCTGGATGGGGGACTGCGGCATCGCCACGGAACACATCCGCCAGTTCGACGACGAGTACACCGCGCAGGCCTACATCACGACCGACGCCGACAACAACCAGATCACGGCCTTCCATCCCGGTGCGATGAATCGCGCGCACGCGAATCGCGTGCCGGAAGGCGGCGGCATCAAGCTTGGCATCGTCGCGCCGGAGAATCGCGACGGCATGATCCAGCATGCCGAGCAATTCGCGGCGGCGGGCATCCCGTTCATCTTCGACCCCGGCCAGGGGATGACGCTGTTCGATGGCGCGGAGCTGACGCGCTTCATCGGCCAGGCCACCTGGGTCGCCGCGAACGACTACGAGGCCAGCCTGCTGTGCGAACGCACGGGCATGTCGCTCGAGCAGATCGCCGCCAAGGTCAAGGCCCTGATCGTCACGCGCGGCGGCGAGGGTTCGCAGATCTACGCCGACGGCGGGCGCATCGATGTCCCGGTGGCGCGACCCGAGCGCATCAGCGACCCGACCGGTTGCGGCGACGCGTATCGCGCGGGCTTGTTGTTCGGCCTGCAGCGCGGCCTCGACTGGGCCACGACCGGGCGGGTCGCGTCGCTGATGGGCGCGATCAAGATCGAAGCGCACGGCACGCAGAATCACCGGATCGGCTTCACGGATTTCGCAGCGCGCTACCGCGATACTTTCGGCACCAGCCTCTAGCGGCCCAGGGAGCAAGCCATGAGCGAACGGATGCGCGGCGGTGTCATGGTGCGCAGCGGGGTCGCGGCAGTCGGCTTGCCATGGCTGCTCGGGCTGCTCTGCGCGGCCCTGCCGCTGCGCAGCGTCGCGCAGGCGATCACGACCGACACACCGCCGGAGTGAGCCGGTACGCTCGAACGCATTGCCGGCAGCGTGGTGGCGATCAAGGTCGACCAGACCCGCGCCTTCGATACCGAGTGGAACACGTCGTCGCAGGCGACCGGCTTCGTGGTCGACGCCGAACGCGGCCTGGTACTGACGAACAGGCATGTCGTGACGCCGGGACCGGTGACGGTCGAGGCGATTTTCCTGAACCGCGAAGAGGTACAGCTCTACCCCGTGTACCGCGATCCGGTGCACGACTTCGGCATTTACCGCTACGACCCGGCCAAACTGCGTTTCACGCGCCCGGCGGCGCTGCCGCTGCATCCCGAGGGCGCGCAGGTCGGGCGGGAGATCCGCGTGATCGGCAACAACGCCGGCGAGCAGCTCTCTATCCTGCAGGGCACGCTCGCGAAGCTCGACCGCCTTGCGCCGAACTACGGCATCGGCAAGTACAACGACTTCAATACGTTTTACCTGCAGGCGGCGTCGGGTACGTCCGGCGGTTCGTCGGGTTCGCCGGTCGTCGACATCCGTGGCCGCGTCGTCGGGCTCAATGCCGGTGGTGCAAACGGGGCGGCGTCGAGCTTTTATCTGCCGCTCGGGCGGGTTAAACGCGCGCTGGAGTTGATCCAGGCGGGCAGGCCCGTGACGCGCGGTACGCTGCAGACGGTGTTCACCTACGCGCCTTCGACGAACTGCGTCGCCCTCGGCCTGGACGGGGCCACGGAGGCAGCGGTGCGACGCCAGTTCCCGGCCTACACGGGCATGCTGGTCGTCGCCGAGGTGCAGCCTGGCTCGGCCGCGGCCGGGATGCTGCGGCCCGGCGACATACTGCTGCGCGTCAACGGGCGCTATGTCACGCAGTTCGAGCCGCTGGCCGCGGTGCTCGACGAAGGTGTCGGCAGCGCGGTCACGCTGCAGCTGAATCGCGGCGGCGAAGCGCTGCAAGCGGTGCTGCAGGTCGATGACCTGCACGCGATCACGCCTGCGAGCTACCTCGAGTTCGGCGATGGCATCCTGCACACGCTGTCCTGGCAGCGGGCCCGCCACCTGAACGTACCCATCAGCGGCGTGCAGGTGGCCAACCCGGGGTATGCGTTCGGCGCGGCAGGCGTGCCGCGTGGTGCCGTCATCCGCGCCGTCAATGGTGAGGAGGTCGCCGACCTCGATGCCTTGATCGCGCTGCTGCAGCCGCTCGGTGATGGCGCGCGGATCACGGTGCGCTACACGACGCTGGAGGACCCGAACGGCTCCCAGCTGCGCTCCGTGCGGATCGACCGACGCTGGTTCGCGGCACGGCGCTGCAGCCGCAACGACGCGAGCGGCTTCTGGGACTGCGTGGCATTGCCGCCGGCCGCGGCCGCGCCGCTGCCGACGCCTGGCAGCACGACCTTCAGCGGCGCAATGGATTCCCGCGCGAACCGGCTCGCGCCGTCACTGGTCGGCGTGGGTTTCGACATGCCGTATTCCGTCTCGGGAGTCACGGAACGCAACTACTATGGCACCGGGCTGCTGGTCGACGCGGCGCAGGGCCTCGTGGTCGTCGACCGCAACACGGTGCCCGTTTCGATCGGTGACGTGCGCCTGACGTTCGCCGGTACGCTCGAAGTGCCAGGCCGCGTCGAGTACATCCACCCGCTGCACAACCTCGCGCTGGTGCGCTTCGATCCGGCGCTGATCGGCACGACGCCGGTCCGCGCCGCATCGCTGGCGGCCCGCCCGTTCGCGGTGGGCGAGACGATCTGGGTCGTCGGGCTCGGTCGGGACGGCGACATCAAGTCGCGCGCGACGCAGATCGGCGACGTCGGGCCGCTGGTGTTGCCGCTGTCTCGCACGATGCAGTTCCGCGACGCGAACCTCGAGGTGGCCACGCTGACGACGGCGGCCGGCGTCGACGACGGGGTGATGGTCGACAGCCGCGGCAATGTGCTGGGATTGTGGTCCAGCTTCGCGTTCGACACCGGTCGCGAAGTGCAGCAGATGAGCCGCGGTATCGCGATCGAGCTGGTCGCGGACATGGTCGAGCGTGCGCGCTCGGGGCGGCCGCTGCATTCGCTCGAGGCGGAGTTCAGTCCGTTGCCGCTCGCGACGGCACGCCGGCTCGGCCTGCCGGACGCCTGGATCGAACGCATCAGCCAGAGCCGGCCTCAGCAGCGCCAGGTGCTCAGCATCGCCCGACTCGTCGGTGGTACGCCGGCCCAGGCAGTGCTGCGCCAGGGCGACCTGCTGCTGGCGATCGACGACGTCGTGGTCACGGGATTCCGCGCGGCGGAGCGCGCCGTGGCGGATCGGCCCCGGGTCACCGTGACCGTATGGCGCGAGAACGCCGAGCGCCGCGTCGACGTGCCGACCGTCGCGCTGAGCGGTGTCGATATCGAGCGCATCGTGCAGTGGGCCGGTGCAACCCTGCAGGTGCCGCATCGGGCGATGCTCGCGCAACGCGGCATTTCCCCTGACGGCATCTACGTCGGCTATTTCGCCTATGGCTCGCCGGCAACGCGCCATGGGTTGTTCCCGGGGCGGCGCATCGTTGAAGTGGACGGCGTGGCGACGCCAGACCTCGACAGTTTCCTGCGTGTCGTCACCGGCCGGCCGGACCGCTCCTCGGTCCGCTTGCGCACGCTGGCATGGAACAACGCACAGGAGGTCATCACGCTGAAGCTCGACCGGCATTACTGGCCTGCGTACGAGTTGCGGCGTGATGACGGTGACTGGGAGCGGCGCGAGCTCGAGTGAACGAGGGCGGCCAGCAGGACCTGTTCGGCAGCGCGGCTCCTGATGCGGTCGAGGCGACGGCCCATCCGGCGCTGGGGCCACTCGCGGCGCGGCTGCCAGGGGCGCTTCGCATGGGGACGTCGAGCTGGTCGTTCCCTGGCTGGCAGGGCCTGGTCTGGGCGCGCCGCCATCGCGAGACCGACCTTGCGCGCCACGGACTGGCCGCTTACGCACGCCACCCGCTGTTGCGCGCGGTAGGGGTCGACCGCGCGTTCTACGCGCCGCTGCGCACGGCGGAGTGGCGCGAGTTCGCGGCGGCGACACCGGCGGATTTCCGATATCTCGTCAAGGCGCACGCTGCACTGACCATTCCGCCCGGCGCACGCCGGCCCGAATTCCTCGCGCGCGCGCCGCTTGCCTTCCTCGACGCCGACTACGCGCTGCGGCACGTCGTCGAGCCTGCTGTCGAAGGCCTGGGCGATCGCCTCGGCGTGCTGTTGCTGCAGTTCTCGCCATTGCCCGCGGCGCTGCTGCGCGAGCCGCGGCGGGTGATCGAGCGCCTGCATGCTTTCCTCGAGCAGATGCCGCGTGGGGTGCAGTTCGCGATCGAGTGGCGCGATGCCGCGATGCTCGGCGCCGACTACGAATCCATGCTCGAGGCGACCGGCGCCGTGCACGGCTACAGCGCGCATCCGCGCATGCCGCGCCTCGCGCAGCAGCTGTCGCGGCCCGGTCGAGGACCCTGCGTGGTGCGCTGGCTGCTCGAGCGCGGCCAGCTCTACGAGGAAGCACGCAGCCGCTACGCGCCGTTCGACCGTCTCGTCGACCCTGATCCGGAGACGCGCGGGGAGATCGCGAGCGTTGTCTGGCAGGCGTTGCAAAATGGCGACGAAGGTCTCGTGATCATCAACAACAAGGCTGAGGGATCGGCGCCATTGTCCGTGGAACTGCTGGCCCGCGAGTTCGCCGCGCGCTTGGTACAATGACCGCATGAGTCGTTTGCGCCGCGCCACACAGCAGGAGCTGGAGGCCGCCGTCACCGCATTGCGGAACGGCGAGCTGGTCGCCTTTCCGACCGAGACCGTCTATGGCCTGGGTGCCAACGCACGTGATCCGGCCGCGCTGCGTCGGCTGTACGAAGCGAAGGGAAGGCCGGCCAGCCACCCGGTCATCGTGCATCTGGATTCAGCGCGTTTCCTGCCGCGCTGGGCAGTTGATGTCCCTGCCAAGGCCGAGATGCTCGCCGAGCGATTCTGGCCGGGTCCGCTGACGCTCGTGCTGCGCCGCCATCCCGACGTCTCGGAACTGCTGACCGGCGGACAGGACACGATCGCGATCCGCATTCCGTCGCATCCGATGGCGCTGCAGCTGCTGACGGCTTTCGGCGGCGGCATTGCCGCACCGTCGGCGAACCGCTTCGGTCGCCTCTCGCCGACGCGCGCCGAGCACGTGCGGGAGGAGCTTGGCGACGCGGTCAGCGTGATCCTCGACGGTGGCGAATCGACGATCGGGCTGGAGTCGACGATCGTCGCGCTGCTCGATGGGCCGCCACGCCTGTTGCGTCCCGGCGCGGTGCGCATCGACCAGCTGCGCGAAGTGCTGCCGGACCTGGAGGTCGGCGCAGCGCCCGGCGCGCCGCGCGTACCGGGCGGCCTGCCGCAGCACTACGCCCCGCAGACTCGGGTCGTCATCGTCTCGACACCGGAGCTCGAGCCACGCATCGAGGCACTGATCGCCGAAGACAAGCGCATCGCGGTGCTGGCGCAGCGGCCGCCGCGGCTCGCGCGCGCCAACGTCACGTGGATCAACGCCGGCCGCCGGGCCGATGTCTACCAGCACGACCTCTACGCGAACCTGCGCTCGCTCGACAAGGCTGGCGCGGCGGCCATCCTGGTCGAGGAAGTGCCGGACGGCCTGCCCTGGGCCGCGGTGCGCGACCGCCTCGCGCGCGCCAGTGCGCCGACGCCGGTCACGGAAGAGCTGCCTTGAGGGCGCGCCGCGCGCCGCGCTGGATCGATCCGTTCGAGCCGCGCCAGATCCGCCGGCTCGTGGCCGAATTCGGCTCGCCGCTGCTGGTCGTCGACTGCGAGCGCGTGCGGCGCCAGTATCGCGCGCTGCACCGTGCGCTGCCCGGCGTCGACCTGCATTACGCGCTGAAGCCGCTGCCGCATCCCGCCGTCGTCAACACGGTGGTCGAGCTCGGTGGCTATCTCGACCTCGCGACCACGGGCGAGGTCGAACTGGTCGTGCGGCTGGGCGTCGATCCCGCGCGCTGCATCCACACGCATCCGATCAAGCGCGACATCGACATCACTAACGCCCTGGCGCGCGGCGTCACGGGTTTCGTCGCGGACAATCCCGATGAAGTGCGCAAGTTCGAACGGCACCGCGACCGCGCCGAACTGTTGCTGCGCGTGTCGTTCCGCAGCCCCGGTGCCGTCTGTGACCTGTCGCGCAAGTTCGGCTGCGATCCGGAAGACCTGCTGTCGCTGGCCCGGCTCGCGCACCGGCTCGGGATCACCGTGCGGGGACTGTCGTTCCATGTTGGTTCGCAGGCGGCGGATCCCGGCAAGCATGTCGAGGCCATCGAGGCTTGCGCGAAGCTGCTGGCCGCAGCGCGCCGCGAGAAGCTCGGCCCCTGCGACACGCTCGACATCGGCGGCGGCTTTCCGATCGACTACGGCCAGCGAGCGCCAGCGATCCAGCGGTTCTGTGCACCGATCCGCGCCGCTTTGGCGGCGCTGCCGCGGCGCATCCGTGTGATCGCCGAGCCGGGCCGCTACATCGTCGGGCCCGCGGCGATCGGTGTGGCATCGGTGATGGGTCGCGCGCTGCGCGAGGGCCACTGGTGGTACTACCTCGACGATGGCCTGTATGGCAGCTACAGCGGCCAGCTGTTCGATCACGCGCGGTATCCGGTCGAGGCCCTGAAGAAAGGCGGCGAGAAACTGCCCGCCGTGCTGGCCGGACCGACCTGCGACAGCATCGACGTCATCGCCGAGAACCTGATGCTGCCGCTGCTCGATGCCGGCGATCTGGTCGTCGGCCGCGCGATGGGCGCCTACACCTGGGCCAGCGCGTCGGAGTTCAACTTCTTTCCGCGAGCGACGGTCGTCTCCGTCAATGCGCGTCCGGGCGATACCGGAAACGTGATGCCAGTCGAGTATTGAGCCTGCGGCTGCCCGCTGTCGCCGCGCCACGACGGACTTCGGGGCGCCCCGGGTTGCCGCCGGGTCAGCGACCTGACACCATCGGACTCATGCTGTTCAACCGCCGACAGATCCTGCGTGCCGCGGGCGCCGGCGTCATCGCTGCCAGCTGGCCGCTTTGCGCCGGCGCGCAGGCGGGCGCTGCGGCGCGTGCGTCCGGGGTCGAACGCTGGCTCGAGCTGCACAACACGCACACCGGCGAGCAACTCGCGGTGGCCTATCGCGCCGCCGCCGGCTATGTCGCGACGGCGATCGACCAGATCAACTGGCTGTTGCGTGATCATCGGGCGCAGCAGGCCCATCCGATCGAACCCGTGTTGTTCGACCAGCTGGCCGATCTGGCCGCCGCTGCCGGCGTTGAAGCCCGCTACGAGATCATTTCCGGGTATCGCTCGCCGCAGACGAACGAGCGGCTCGCCGCTGCCAGCGGCGGCGTGGCGAAGCGCAGCCTGCACATGCAGGGTCGGGCGATCGACGTGCGCCTGCGCGACGTCTCCTGCGCGCGACTGCGCGACCTGGCGCTGGCGTCGGCGCGCGGCGGCGTCGGCTACTACCGGCGTTCCGATTTCGTGCACCTCGATACGGGCCGCGTCCGCGCCTGGGCTGGTTGAGCCTTCCGAGCGGGGGTCGGCCGCGATCGGCGGCAAACGTTGGCGCGAACCCAACTGGCGTTCCAGCCGCGCGTCGTGCCCATAGATGTCTTCGAAGAACAGCACCTCGCCGGATTCCGTCGCGAGCGCCGTTGCATAGAGGATCATCACGCGGATCGGTTGCGCGAGGTTCACCCGGACGGGTGCCGGGCCCTGCAGCGCGGCGGCGATCGCTTCGCGGCTCCAGGCTGGATCATTGCGCAGCACGAATGTCGCGAGTTCCAGCGGATCCTCGACGCGAATGCAGCCATGGCTGAACGCACGCTGGGACGCCGCGAACAGTGACTGGACGGGCGTGCCGTGCAGGTAGACGTTGTGCCGGTTCGGGAACATGAACTTGGCGAGTCCGAGCGCATTGGCTGCGCCGGGTCGCTGGCGCAAGCGCAGGGAACCGCGCGCCAGTGACTCGACGCTCTGCGCAGTGGGTGGTACCGGCTTCCCATCGTCACCCGCGCCGGAGACGATTTCATAGCCATTGCGCGTGGCCCAGGACGGATCGGCCCGCAGGCGCGCCAGGAACTCGCTGCGCATGATCGAGGCCGGCACGTCCCAGTAGGGGCGGAACACGATGTAGCGCATGTCAGCCGCGAACACCGGTGTGTGCTGGCCCGGATAGTTTCGGCCGACGATCACCTTCATCTGCAGCATGGCGTCTTCGGCATCCTCCGTCGTGTGGAACGCGAACAACCGGTACTGCGGGATGTTGACGATGATCGGCGGCGAATCGAGGCGCGGCGGCAACCAGCGTGCGCGTTCGAGGGACAGCTCGATCTGGCGGACGCGAGTGGCGAGCGGTCGCGTCAGCGCAGCCCAGGTGGTGCGACCCAATGCGCCATCCGCGTCGATGCCGTGTCGACGTTGGAAGTGCTGCAGCGCGGCTACCGCGGCGGGGTCCAGCAATGATTCCCCGGATGCGTCGACCGCGGCACTGGTGGCGTCGGCGCGGTCAACTGGATCGTCCAGGTCGCCGAGCGCGCGCAACAGTCGCCGCAGCGCCGGCATGCCGGCGTAGCGTTCACCCGGCTTGACGCTGCGCGCGGGCAGCGCCGGCAGGTCCGTCAATCCGGGTTCGAGCGCGAGTTCGCGGTAACGCGCCAGTGCGCGCTTCAGCAGCGTGTAATGACGCAGCCCCGGCTCCCAGTCATCGAGCACGGCGGCGGTGTCGCTGCTGCGCGCGAGGGCGGCCAGTGCCAGGTCGGGGTCAAGCTGCGCATGCGGCACCGCCAGGTCGTGGCCGGCCTGGCGCGGCGACACCCGACCGGCGTGCAGGTCGGCCACGAATCGGGCCGCGCTCGTGCTGAACGCCGCGTCGATGCGCGCGATCTGCGTGGCGGTGGCATCCGGCGGCAGCCCGGCGATCGCGACCGCCAGCTCGTTGCCGCGATAGTCGCGCGAATCGAGTCCACGACTCTCGGCGGAGCGCATCTCACCGAGCAGGTTGACGGCCGGTCGGGTCAACTGCGTGCCGCTGAACCAGCGTGGCGGGTCCGCGCCGGCGAGCAGTGGAGACTGCAGCGCGAACAACAGCAGGGCGGGCAACGCAATGGCGCGCGGAACCTGGCGCATGCGCCATTGTAGCGGCGTCCGTTGCCGCGGCGGCGTGCTAACGTCGCGTCGATGCGGATCGAGGTCGTCCACCACGTTGCAGGCGCGCGCGCGAGTCGCGGCGTCGCGATTGTCATCGACGTGTTCCGCTGTTGCAGCGTGGCGGCCTATGCGCTCGAGGCCGGCGCCGCGCGCATCGTGCCGGTGGCGGCGGTCGAAGACGCCTATGGCCTGAAACGGACGTTGCCGGACGCCTGGCTGATCGGCGAACGCCACGGCCAGCCGTTGCCGGGTTTCGACGCCGGCAATTCGCCGACGGAGGTCAGGGCGCTGCCGCTGGCCGGACGGACACTGATCCACACGACGCATGCCGGCACGCAGGGCCTCGAGGCTGCCGCGGCGGACGTGGTGTTCACCGGAGCGTTCGTGAACCTCGGTGCGACGGTGGCGGCGGTGCTGGCGCTGTCGCCCCCGGAAGTCTGGGTCGTGGCGATGGGCCACCAGGCGCGCGAGCGATGCGTCGAGGATGACCTGTGCGCCGAGTGGTTTGCCGCCCGCCTCGCCGCGCGAGGCGGCGCCTGCGCCGACCAGCAGGAGGGCGTGCTGATCGAGCGGCTGCGCGCCGCGCCAGCTGCGCGGAAGTTCTTCGACCCGGCGCTGGCCTGGGCGCCGGAGGCCGACTTCCACGCCTGCGCGCGGCTCGACCGCGTGCCGTTCGCCGTGCAGCGCCGCCGCGACGCACGGCTGGGCGGTCGCTGGACATTGACGCGCTAGAATCCCGGCATGCCCGTCGTCGCCACCTTCACCATGCCCCGCCGGGTCGCAGCGTGAGCGCGACGGCCATCCATCGGCGCGTCGCGGCCCTGCAGGCGCAGGCGGATCCAACGCTGGTCGCGCGGCTGCCATCGGGCTGGGCGGTGTTTGGCGAACAGCAGTTCCTGCGCGGCTACTGCCTGCTGCTGCCCGACCCGGTCGTGCCGCACCTGAACGCAATGCCACCCGCGCACCGCGAAGCGTTTCTCGCTGATCTCGCGCGCTTCGGCGACGCGCTGCTGGCAGCCACCGGCGCGGTGCGCATCAACTACGCGATGTACGGCAATGTCGAGCCAGCGCTGCATGCGCACCTGGTCCCGCGCTACGCCGACGAGGTCGAGTCGTTGCGCACGGCCCATCCCTGGGCGTATGACTGGGCTGCCGCGCCGCGCTTCGATGCAGCGTCACTCGAACCGCTCCGACAACGACTGTGCAGCCTGCTGGCATGACGGAGCGGGCGTGCAGGAGCTGATCAACCTCGATGACTTCGAGCAGGCCGCGCTGCCACGGCTACCTGCCGGCGTGCGCGCCTACTACGCCGGCGGCGCCGGCGATGAGCAGACACTGGCGGCCAACCGCCGCGCGTGGAGCGACTGGGACGTGCACGACCGCGTGTTGCGCAACGTGGCGGATCGCAGTCTCGGCACGCAGCGGCTCGGCCGGCCGATCGACTGGCCGGTGCTGATCGCGCCGACCGCCTGCCAGCGGCTGGCGCACGATGACGGCGAACTCGCCACGGCGCGTGCCGCTGCGGCGACGGCCACGCCGATGGTGCTGTCGACGCTCGCCAACCACGCTGTCGATGCCGTGTCACCGGTCGCCAGCGCCGGCCTGGGGTTCCAGCTGTACGTGTACCGCGATCGCGGTGTCACGCGTGAACTGGTTGCGCGCGCCCGCGCCGCGGGTTGCCGCGCGCTGGTGCTGACGGTCGATATGCCCGTGGCGGGGCAGCGTGAGCGTGACGTTCGCCAGCAGTTCTCGTTGCCGCAGCATCTGCCGCTTGGCAACCTCGCGGGTCTCGCGAGCCTCGCGACGGCGCCGGCGGCTGGTGCGGGCGTCATCGGCTATGTCGATGGCCTGTTCGACCCGACGCTCGGCTGGCGGGACCTCGAATGGCTGGTGGCCGAGGCGGGCATGCCGGTGCTGGTCAAGGGGATCGTGCGGCCGGACGACGCCGTCGCAGCGGTGCGCCACGGTGCATCGGGCGTGATCGTGTCGAACCACGGCGGACGGCAGCTCGATGGTGCACCGGCCACGGCGCACGTGCTGCCGCGGATCGCCGCGGCCCTGCGCCCGATGCGCGCGGCGGGCGCGAGCGCCGCGCAGCCGCCCGCGCTGCTGGTCGATGGTGGCATCCGTCGCGGGATCGATGTGCTGCGCGCGCTCGCACTTGGTGCCGATGCGGTGCTGATGGGTCGCCCCGTGCTGTGGGGGCTCACGGTCGGTGGCGAGCACGGCGTGCGCCGCATGCTCGAACTGCTGCGCCACGAGCTGTCGATCGCGATGGCGCTCGCCGGCTGCGCCAACGTCGCGCAGATTTCAGCGGAGCTGGTCGAGCGGCGCGCTTGATCCGCCGTACAACGCGAGCTGCTGGCCTGACGGGTCCGGCGGCAACAGGGATTCGTAACGCATGCCGAGTCGCTCGAGCAGCCGGATCGAGGCCCGGTTGTCCGGCTGCACGATTGCGACGATGCGTGCGAGACCATGCGACCGCGCCCAGTCCAGGCAGGCCCGGGCGGCCTCGAGGGCATAGCCTTGCCGGCCGTGCTGGTCGAGCAGCGCGTAGCCGATGTCGACGTCATCGAGACTCTCGCGTCGCAGCAGGCCGCAGATCCCGAGCGCCGTGCCGTCCACGCGGCGCTCGAGCAGCCACAGCCCGAAGCCGTGTCGCGCATAGCTCGCGACCGGACCGTGCTCGATGTAGGCCTGCGCCGAAGCCAGGTCGTGCACGCCGCGCTCGCCGATCCAGCGACGGAAGGATGCCGACGTCAACAATTCCAGCATGAACGGAGCATCGCTGGCGCGCAGTTCGCGCAGTACCAGGCGCGGCGTGGCAGGCGGTACGCGCGGCGCGCCATCCGAAGTGTGGGCCGGCGCCATCAGTCGAGGGTTCAACCGCAGGTTGCGCGCGAGTGCATCGAGCGTATCGAGCGGTTCGCTGCAGGCGCCGCCGCGACACACGTAGGCGCGCGGCGCGCCGTCCGCGCCGGCCGGTTTGGAGCAGAGCGCAGTCGGCAGCCCTGCGGCGTCGTCGGGGATGGGGATGATGAGCCGCCGCGGATCCCAGAGCCGGTCGAGGTCGCGACGCCACTGTTCGATGGCTGGTGCAGCGCCGCGCAGCACGATGATCGTGGCGGGCTCGAGGTATTCATCGAGCGCGGTCGCGAGGCTCATGTGCCCGAGTGGATAGCGCTCCAGCGGCCGCCAGCCCGCGCGCAACGTGCGCTCGGCGGCGGCCAGCCAGCGCGGCTCGCCGAGCAACCAGCCCCAGCGTTGCAGCGCGAGCGCCGCGATGCCGTTGCCGGAGGGCGTTGCCTCGTCCGCGAAGCCCTTGCTGCGCACGATGAGCTGCTCGTGATCGTCGGCCGTGAAGAAGAAGCCACCGCCGGCCTTGTCCTCGAAATGCTGCAGCAGTACATCGAGCAACGCGGCCGCAAGAGCGGCTTCGTCGCTGCGCCAGCGCAGCTGCGCGAGTTCGAGGATCGCGTCGGCGAGGAAGGCGTAGTCGTCGAGGTAGGCGGGCAGGTGGGCGGTGCCGCCGCGCGCCGTTGCCAGCAGGCGGCCGTCGCGCCACAAGTCGCGACGGATGCGCTCCAGCGCGCGGCTCGCGGCAGTCTCCAGGTCGTCGCGGTCGAGTGCCCGCGCCGCCTGCGCAAGGCCGCGGATCGCGAGCGCGTTCCAGGAGGTCAGCAGCTTGTCATCGCGCGCGGGCGCCGTGCGCCGCCGGCGCGCGGCCAGCAGCGTCGCGCGGGCGGTGTCGATGCGCGCCTGCGTGGCTTCGACCGGCAGGCCGACGGCGGTGGCGACGTCGGCGACGCTGCGAAAGCCGTGCAGGTGCCAGTCGCGGCCTTCGAAGTTCGGCTCGCGGTCGAGCCCGTAGCGGGCCGCGAACGCGGCGTGCTGCGTGGGCTCGGGCACGAGGGCGCGCACTTCGGCAGCCTGCCAGACGTAGTAGGCGCCTTCGTGGCCATCGGAGTCGGCATCCCAGCTCGAATGGAAGCCGCCCACCGCATCCTGCAGGTCATGCAGCAGCCAGTCGGCGGTCGCGGCGGCGAGTCGCGCGAAGGCCGCATCGCCGGTCGCAACCGCTGCCTGCGCATAGCAGGCGAGCAGCGCGCCGTTGTCGTACAGCATCTTCTCGAAGTGCGGGATCATCCAGTACGGGTCGACGGAGTACTGGAAGAAGCCGCCACCGAGCTGGTCGAACAGGCCACCTTCGCCCATCCGCGCCAGCGTCAGCGTCGCCATGTACAGCGCGTGCAGGTCGGGCTCGGCGCCGCCGGCTGGTCGCACGCCAGTCGCGCATCAGCCGCTCCAGCGTGGCGGGATGCGGAAACTTCGGCGCGCCACCGAAGCCGCCCCAGTCGCGGTCGAAGCGCTGCTCGGCGATCGCGCGGGCCGCCCGCAGCGGCGCGGCGTCGAGCGGCGCGTCGGCGGCTGCAGGCGGTGGCGCGAGATCGGCCAGCGCGCTGCACGAGCGCCGCGTTCTGCGCGCGAATCTCCGTCTGCTGCGTGCGGTAGTACTCCGCGACGCGCAGCAGCAGTTCGCGGAACGCCGGCAGGCCGTGGCGGGCTTCGCCCGGAAAATAGGTGCCGCCGAAGAACGGCTGCTGGTCGTCGTGGCTCAGGAACATCGTCAGTGGCCAGCCGCCGCCGCGCTGCGTCAACATCTGGTGCGCGATCTGGTAGATGCGGTCGAGGTCGGGCCGCTCCTCGCGATCGACCTTGATGTTGACGAAATGCTCGTTCATGACGGCCGCCGTGGCCGCATCCTCGAACGACTCGTGTGCCATCACATGGCACCAGTGGCAGGCCGAGTAGCCGATCGACAGCAGGATCGGTTTGCCACGGGTGCGCGCGAGTTCGAGGGCCGTGGCATCCCAGGGGTGCCACTCGACGGGGTTCGTGGCGTGCTGCAGCAGGTACGGGCTGGTCGACGCCGCGAGACGGTTGGTGCGCGGGTCCTGATCAGCCATCCGTGTGTCACCGCCGGCGGGTAGAATGGCGCGCACTATAGCCCATCGAAGTCTTCCCGAAGTCGAGCCGACGCGTCGATGTCCGTTGCCATCCAACCCGCCGACCTGCGCCTCAAGCGAGGCGAGGACAAACGCCTGCGAGCCGGGCATCTGTGGGTGTTCAGCAACGAAGTCGATACCGTCGCGACGCCGCTGACGGCGTTGCGCGCAGGGCAGCCCGTGCGCATCGTCAGCGACCGGGGCCAGGCGCTGGGCATCGGCTACGTCAATCCCGCGACGCTGATCTGCGCACGCATCGTGGCGCGCGCGGGGGGCGCGCAGGGCGACGCCGTGGTCGACCGGCGACTGATCGCCGCCCGCCTGCGCACTGCGCTCGCGTTGCGCGAGCGGCTGTACCCGACGCCGCACTATCGGTGCTGCTATGGCGAGTCGGACCTGCTGCCCGGTCTCGTGCTCGATCGCTTCGGCGACGTCGTCGTCGGCCAGATCACGACGGCTGGCATGGACGCGCTGCGCCCCGAGGTCGAGGCGGCGATCCGCGAGGTGCTGGCGCCGGCCACGCTGGTCTGGAAGAACGATTCGGCGGCACGTGCACTGGAGGGGCTGCCGGAGGCGGTGGCGACGGCCTGGGGCGACGCGCCGGAGGACATCGAAGCGATCGAGCATCCGGCTCCGGGCCGCAGCCTGCGCTTTCGTGCGCCGCTGGCTGCAGGACAGAAGACCGGCTGGTTCTACGATCAGTCCTGGAACCGCGCGCGCCTCGCCCGCTACCTCGCGCCAGGTGCGAGGTGCTGGACGTCTGCAGCTACGCCGGCGGCGAGGCCATCACGGCCGCGACGCCGGCCGCCGCCGCCGTGACCTGTCGACAGCTCGCAGCGCGCTGGACGCGGTCGCGCGTAATGCCGCCGCACGGCGTCGATCGAACTGCTGCGCGGGGATGCCTTCGATGTGCTTGCGTCGCTCGCGAGGTGCCGGGCGGCAGTTCGATGCGGTGATCGTCGATCGCCGGCATTCATCAAGCGCCACCGAAGGACATTCCGGCAGGTGACCGCGTACCGCGAGCTGAGACCAGCTTGCGCTGCGCGTGCTCGCGGACGATGGCCTGCTGGTCTCGTGCAGCTGTTCCTGGCATCTCGAGCCGCAGGCGCTGCTCGCCCGCGATCCAGGGCGGCGCGCGCCACGCAGGAGGCGTTTCGTGCAAGTCCTCCGAGGCGGGCGGAGCGATCCCCCGATCATCCGGTGCACCCGGCCATCGCCGAGACGCGCTACCTGAAGGCCTACTTCTGCCGGGTGACGGGTGATTGACGTAACTGTAGACACGCGGCCATAGGCGCGCTGCGCGCCAGGCGTTTACAGTGCGCCGATGCTGACCTACCCCGGCTTCGATCCCATCGCCTTTTCGCTCGGTCCGGTCCGCGTGCACTGGTACGGCATCATGTATGTCATCGGTTTCGCGGCGGCCTGGTGGCTGGCGCGGCGCCGGGCGGCCCAACCGGGTTCAACCTGGACCGCCGTCGATGTCGATGACCTGATCTTCTTCGGCATGCTGGGGGTCATCCTCGGTGGCCGCATCGGCTACCTGCTGTTCTACAGCGAGGGCCTGTGGCTGCGCGAGCCGCTGTACATCCTGCAGATCTGGAAGGGCGGCATGTCATTCCACGGTGGCCTTGCGGGCGTGATCGTCGCGCTGGCGCTGTTTGCACGCCGCCGCAAGCGCCACGTTGCCGACGTCTTCGACTTCACCGCGGCCGTGCCGGGAGTCGGCCTGTTCGCCGGGCGCATCGGCAATTTCATCAACGGCGAGCTGTGGGGCAAGCCCACCGACGTGCCCTGGGGCTTCATGGTCAACGGCCAGGTGCGCCACGCGACACCTTGCGGGCTGAGCGCTGCTCCGTGGGCCTGGTGCTGTTCGCGGTGCTGTGGTGAAGAAGTTCACGTCGACGCCGCGGCCTCGACTCGCCGCGTCCAGGCTGTTCCTCGTGCTGTACGGCACCGGGCGGACGATCGTCGAGTTCTGGCGGCTGCCGGATGAGAACATCGGCTATCTGTTGGTCGGCGGCTGGCTGACGATGGGGATGTTGCTGTCCGCTGCCGCTGATCGCCGCCGGTATCGCGCTGCTGGCGATCGCCTACCGGCGCCGCGATGCATCGGGCAATCTCGGCGTGGCGGTGACGGAAGACCCTCGTGATGTTCGTTATGCGCCGTGGCGCATGCCGCGCTCAGGATCGGTGATGGTGCTGGCGTCATCAGTTGGTTGATGGTACGCTTCGATGAACGCGGGCTTTCCGCTGGTCACGACCAAGAAGGTGCACACGAAGTCGATCGTGCACGAGCTTCTCTGGTTCCTGCGCGGCGACACCAATGTCGCCCTACCTGCTGAGGAGCATGGCGTGACGATCTGGGATGAATGGGCGGACCCGGCCGGTGAGCTGGGGCCGGTCTACGGCAAGCAGTGGCGTTCCTGGCCAGGCCCGACGGCACGCAGGTCGACCGAATCGCGGAGAGGTCGTGCATGACGCTGCTGAGCAACCCGGATTCGCGCCGCATCATCGTCAGCGCGTGGAATGTCGGTGAGCTCGACCAGATGGCGTTGATGCCCTGCCACGCGTTCTTCCAGTTCTACGTCGCCGAGGGCCAGTTGTCGTGCCAGCTGTACCAGCGCAGTGCCGACATTTTCATCGGCGATGCCGTTCAACATCGCCTCGTATGCGCTGCTGACCCATATGCTCGCGCAACAGTGCGACCTGCGCGTCGGCGACTTCGTCTGGACCGGCGGCGACTGCCACCTGTACCTGAACCATCTCGAACAGGCGGACCTGCAGCTGGGCCGCGAACCGCTACCGCTTGCCCGAGCTCGTGATCCGGCGCCGGCCGCCGACGATATTCGGCCTACACGTACGACGATTTCGAGTTCCACCAATTACCAGCATCGGCACGGATCAAAGGCACCGGTCGCGGTTTAACGGCAGACGAGCAGGAGAGCCATGACGACCAGCAGCAACCGAGGCGACCCATGATCGCGTCCGCAATTCGCGGATCCACGGCAAGGGCGTATTCGCGACACGCCGCATCCACCAAGGCACGCGCGTGATCAGGCCGTCGGCGAGCGACTGTCGCACGCCGAGGCCGACCGCCTTACGAGGACCATGACGAGAACGACAACCACACCTTCCTGTTCATCGTCGACAAGAAGACCGTGATCGATGCCGGCGTAGGCAGCGGCGCAGCGCGCTTCATCAACCACTCCTGCGATGGCAACTGCGAGTCGGTCTCATCGAAGGGGCGAGGTCTACATCGAGGCGACGCGGACTGATCCAGCCTGGCGAGGAACTGGGTTACGACTATGAGATCCGCGAACGAACGACCCGCCGAATGTCGACAGATCTTCGCCTGCCGCTGCGGCACGGCGAAGTGCCGCGGCACGATGCTGTGGCCACCCAAGCGGCCCGAGCCGAAGCCGCGCAAGAAGGCCGCGAAGCGCAGTGCCAGCGCCGGCAAGCGGGCCGGCAAGCGCTGATTCCCGGCACCACCCGACCTGGACGCCCGCGGCCGCGGGCGTTCAGGAAGGGTTCAGTCGCGCACGCCTAGCTTCGTCCTCGCACCCCGCGCATCCGGCGCGCGGGCAGGAGGACCAAGTGCTCAGATACATCGCCATTGCCGCCGTGCTCGGGTTCGGTGCGATCGAGGCCGAAGCCCGCGACAGCACGCGCATCTACCTCGACCTCGACCGCGGCGGCCTGTACGGCTTCGGCATCGACTACCGGGACTACGGTCATCGCGACTACCGCTATCGAGACCATCGTTACCGCGACCATCGTTACCGCGGCTATCGCCATGACGGGCGGCGATACTACGGCGCTCCCTATGGCGCATGGGCCCACAAGAATCGGGCCCGCTACCATTACCGCGACGGTCGCCGCGATGGCTATCGCGAAGGCTGGCGGGATGCGCGCCGCTACGACCGGCACCGTGATCACAAGCGTCGCGGGCGCGGCCGCGACGACTGAAGCCATTGCGCTGCGCGTGCGGGTCGCCGTCAGCGCACCCGCACGCGGAAGCGCACGGTGAACGAGGGATCGCCGCCGCCGGTGCTGCCGGCCAGCGAGCCACTCGGCGTGATGCGCAGTCCGCGGATCGCCGGATCGAAACCCTCGGCTCCCGGGGCGGGAACGTAGTTCCAGGGCGCGCCGCCGGCAGCTTGGTTCGAGTACGCGACGCCAGTGGCCGGCGAGAATGACAGTCCGCTTGGTGGCACGCCCTGCAGGAATTCGATCGCTGCGCCGAGCGATGGAGCGACCAGCAACTCGGTGTCGGGCGGCAGCACGTCCTGGATGACGAGCGAATCCGCGTCGACGGCACCCGGTCCGGTGTTCGTGACGGTCACTGCATAGCGCACGATCGCGCCCGGGATGCGCCGCGGATTCAGCGTGCCGTTGAACGGGTCGCTGATGACTTCCGAGGTTTTCTGGACGCGCAACTGCGGTGGCGGGATCGCGATCTGCAGCGGCCCCACGCCGAGGTCGGTGACCAGGCCCTCGGTGCCTTCGATGCCGACGACCTGCAACGACCAGCCGCCGACGGGTCCGGCCGCCGGCACGCTATACGGGAATTCGAAGACGCGCGTCGCGACGCCGTCGTCCGCGACCTGTGTCATCGCCTGGGCGCTGACCCGGGTCGTGCCCGTCGAGTCGATGATGGAGACCGTGGCGGCGGTGATGTCGAAGCTGCCGAACGGATCGGAGATGCTCGCCCGCACCCAGATGTCCGCGCCGGGCGCATGGGTCGTGGTGGCGCTGCCGGCCGGATACGCGGCATCGAATGCCTGCACGCTATCGACGTTGATCACCGTCGTCGCGTCGAGTTCGATGCGTGAGTAGGCCGATGTGCCAGCGCCGACGCCGATCGGATGGACGCGCGTGACCCGGTTGGTTTGCGTCGGCGAGGTCTGCGCGATCGTCAGTGTCAGTGCGGCGCCGGCGGGGAAGGTCCGCGCGAGCGGGTTCGGCAGCACGAACGTGAACAGCGCCGGCGTGGTGCCGGTCGGTGGCGAGACGGTCTGCGTGACGCTGGTGGAGAACCCGGACACCGGGTCGGCCAGCGTCAGCAGCAGCGTCCGCGACGACGTCGCGCCACTGCGTGTCAGCCACAGGCGTACCGGGATGCCGCCGGCGGCGATCGACAGCGGCTGCTGCAGGGCGGGAGCCAGGGTCCAGACGCGGCTGCCATTGCCTGGCACCGTCTCGAAGGTCTCGCCCGACGGGGCAGGCACGCGCGACAATGGGCGCGACGTGGCCGACACCCTGCGCAGGTAGAGCGGCTTCAGGCCGCCGGCCGGGATCCGGGATGGAGAGACGACCAGCGTCGGTGCGGCCGGGGAGGCGCCCGGACCGTTCGGCTGCGCGATCGTCGCCGTGTTCTCGATCGTCGCGCCGACGGAGGTCGTGGCCAGCACCGTGACCTCGAATTCGATCGCGATCGAGCCGCCGGCCGGTACCGTGATGCCACGCAGGTCGAGCAGGCCCGCGCCGTTGGCGCCGCCGGTCGGCGTGCTGGCATCGGTCGCGCCGGCGGGTAGCGACAGCAGCGTGAAACCGCTCGTGTTGGCTGGCAGGTCGTCCAGCACGTCGACGCCGGTGGCCGCGGCGCCACCGGTCTCCGTCAGCGTGATCGTGTAGCGCAGTACGTCGCCCGGATCGACTTCGCCGCCGTTCGGATCTACGACGGTCTTGCTCGAACTGCCCAGATCCGGTCGCAGCACGGGCGAGACGACCGTGCTGCTGTTGTTGGCCGGATCGAAATCGAAACTGGCGCTCGTGACGCTGGCGGTATTGCTGATCGACGGAAATGCAGCCGCGTCGACGGCGACTGTCAGCGTCAGCGGCGGCGCGGTCGCACCTGGATCGAGCGCCGGTGGGCGCGTGCAGGTCACCGTCTGCCCACTGGCGGCGCAGGTCCAGCCGCTGCCTGTCCCGGAAACGTAGGTCAGGCCGGCGGGCAGTACGTCGGTGACCGTGATGACGTTGTCTTCGCGCTCGTTGCCCCCCGCCGTCCCGTTCGTGACGGTCAGCGTGTAGTCAGCGTTCGACCCGACGACGAGGGGCGTCGCCGCGCTCTTCGTCAACTGCAGGTCGACCCGAGGCTCACTGGTGGCGCTGACCACCTGGGCGAGCAGCAGCACGAGGTCGCCGCCCGATGAGTACACGGTGGTCGCCGACTGCTGGCCCGGGGCGAGCAGCGTCGAGACATCGTAGGTGTCGACGTCGACGCCGTATGCGGTGACGGTGCCCTGTGAGTTCACGGTGCCGTCGAACTGCTGCACGACGGGATCGGAGCCGGCCGGCACGAGGCCGTCATCCAGCAGCGAACCGTTGAACGTCAGGCTTTCGGTGAAGCCGCCCAGCGGGCCTGAATTGACGGGATCGCCCTCGAGTGTCACGACCGCGACCCGGCCGTCGATGTTGCTGGTCGGGACGCGGAAGCCATCCGGTGTCAGGGTCAATGCATTGCCGCGAAAGAACTGCAGGCCATCGAAGATATTGATGGCACGCAGCCGTTCGTTCGTGCCGGCGTAGACGACTATCAGGCCCCAGCCAGCCGTCACGGCCTGCACGGCGCAGTGTGGCGCCCCGGTACTGACGGTCAGTCCGCCGAACGTGTAGCTGCCGTTGCCGGTCACGCGGCCCGTCACATCCGCGACCGCGCCAAAGTACGGCAGCAGCGTGCCGCCGTTGTTGAAGACGGCGGTGAAGCTGCGCGCGGCGGTGACGCCCGTGCCGTTCAGGGTCACGCCCGCGTCGACGACCGGCGTCGCGCCCCCGCTGGTCGACGCGCCCCAGTACAGGAATGCCGCCACGACGGACGTGCCGGCTGGAATACCGCTGAGCGTCGCCGTGCTGGTCGGCGCCACGGCACAGGCATTGCCGGTGTTGTCTTCGGTCCGCAGCGAACCGCCGGTGGCGACGAAGTTGATATTGCCGCTGAAGCGCGCCGAGCGTGCGATCGGCGTCTGCGACTGGGCCCAGGCGGTGCCGACATCCAACAGCGCGACAGACAGCAACAACAGCGCTGCGGCGAGCCGGCGAAGTGTTGCAGCAGGGCGGTGTGGACGTGTCATGGCGCCTGTGGTTCCCGGGGTGACGCGGCAAGTTCGGGCCGCAGGCCCGGATCCTTTCGTGACATTGTTCGCGAATCGCCCGCGGCGGCGACGGCAATCACTCACAGAGCTAACATACCAGCCAGACATATGTGCGCAGAAACGAGAACTCCGTCACACGAGCGGTCCGTGCCGCGGGTGTCCCTGATCGTCGCGATGACCCCGGCGGGGTCATCGGTCGCATCACAACGACTTGCCCTGGCACCTGCCGGTGGATGACCTTGCGCGCTTCAAGGCGCTGACGCTCGGCAAGCCTATCATCTGGGACGGCGCACCTGGGAATCCATCGGGCGACCCTTGCCGGGTCGCAGCAACATCGTGCTGTCCCGCAAGGCGGATTTCGTCCCGTCCGGCGCGATCGTCGTGCCTGATTTCCCGCAGGCGCTCGCGGCGGCCGGGCCGGTCGAGGAGATTTTCGTCATCGGCGGAGCACAGGTCTATGCACGGGCGCTGGCACACGCCGACCGGCTCTATCTGACCGTTGTGCATGCGGATGTCGACGGCGACGTGCGTTTCCCGCCAGTCGATGCCGCCGAGTGGCGCGAAGTCGAGCGCAGCGAGCATGCGGCCGACGCGCGCCATGCATGGCCGATGACGTTCAGCCTGCTCGAGAGGACAGCGGAGGCAGCCGCATCCGGATGAGTTCATCGGCGCGGGCGAGCGACGCCTCGTCCAGCCCGCCGCCAGTGTCGAGTTCCGCCAGCAGCTGGTCCTGTACGGCGCCGCGCCGCAACGCCTCGTCGTACGGAATCTCGGCGTGGAACATGACCATGGAATAGCGCGGAATGAAGCGAGCGGGATGCCGGCGCTCGAGTTCCAGCGACCAGGCCTTGCGCCGCTGGAACACGGGGTCACGGACGGTGTCGCGCATCTCGATGTAATTCTCCAGCGCCATCAGTGCGATCGCCTCCGCCTGTGGCCGGCGGCGGCGTTCGAACCCTGCGAAGGCCTCAGGCCAGTCAGCGCCGGCGTCGATCAGGTCCGCCAACTCGACGCAGTCCTCGAACGCGCAGTTCATGCCCTGGCCGTGGAACGGCACGATCGCATGGGCCGCATCACCCAGCAACAGCAGCTTGCCGCCGTGATGCCAGCGGTCGCAGTGCACCGTACCGAGCAGGCCCTGCGGATTCGCGGCGAACTCATCGAGATAGTTTGGCAGGCAGGGGAGCGCCGTCGGGAATTCGCGGTTGAAGAACTCGCGCACGGCGCTGCGGTCCGGCAGTGACGCAAACCCCTGGCGACCCTCGCGCGCGAGGAACAAGGTCGCCGTGAAGCTGCCATCGGTATTCGGCAGGGCCATCAGCATGAAGCCACCGCGCGGCCAGATGTGCAGTGCATCGCGCGCGAGCACGGCTGCCGCATCGGCCGGCATCGTCAGTTCCTTGTAGTCGTGCTCGAGGCGCTCCTCGCGAACGTTGATCAGGCCGCCGGCGGCCAGGCTGTGGCGCACGGCCGAGCCGGCCCCGTCGGTTGCGATCGTCGGGCCGAGTGCCGCGGCATGGCCCGCGCCGCTCGCGGCATCACGCAGCAGCAGCGTGTCGTACGCAGGGGCGACGCCGAGGCACTGCTGGCCGAAACGCAACTCGACACCCGGCGTATCAGCGGCGGCGTCGATCAGCGCGCAGTTCAGGTCGGCGCGCGACACCGAATGGATGTACTCGCCCTGCTGCCCGTACGGCAGACGGGTCGGCGCCTGCGGCCCGTCATGGATCGCGCGGCCGCTGACCTTGACGAGCAAGGGCTCGATCCGTGGCAACAGTCCGGCGCGCTCGATCGCGCGCAGGCCGCGCGCTGCGAGCACGAGGTTGATCGACCGGCCGCGCTCGGCCATGGTGTGGCGTGGGTCGGCGCGTCGATCGAACACCCGCACGCGCAACCCGCGTTGCGCCAGCAGCACGGCGAGCAGCGCGCCTGCCAGGCCGGCACCGACGATCGTGACTTGCGTGCCGGAGCGCATCAATGGCCCGCCGCGAGCGAGCGGCGCAGTGCATCGACGGCGATCCAGACGTCTGCGCAGCCGTTGTAGAGCGGTGCAGGCGCAAGCCGCAGGATATCGGGCTCGCGCAAGTCGCCGACGACACCCGCGGCCTGCAACGCCATGAACAGTTGGCGCGCGCGCGCCGGCGAACCGCAGCGCAGCGACAGCTGGGCACCGCGCCGTGCCGGATCCGGCGGCGTGACGATGTCGATCGCGTCGCCGCAGTGGGTGCGCAGCAACGCCTCGAGCACGCCGGTCAGGCGCAGCGAGCGCGCCCGCAGTCCAGCCATGCCCGCAGCCGTGAACAGCGTGAGCGAGGCGAGCAGGGGCGCCGTCGACAGGATGGGCGGATTGCTCAGCGCCCAGCCCGCGGCACCGCGCTCCGGCTGAAAGCCGGGCGCCATCCGGAATCGCGTCGCGGCCTCATGCCCCCACCAGCCTGCGAGGCGCAGCCGCGCCGGGTCGGCGGCGTGACGGGCCGCGACATAGGCCCCGCCGATGGCGCCGGGCCCGGCGTTCAGGTACTTGTAGCTGCACCAGACCGCGAAGTCGGCAGCATCGCCGTGCAGGTCGAGCGGCAGGTTGCCGATCGCGTGCGCATGATCGAAGCCGGCGAACGCACCGACGCGGTGCGCCGCCGCCGCGACGCGCTGGCAGTCGAAGGCCTCGCCCGTGCGATATTGCACGCCGGGCCACAGCACCAGCGCGAGACGCTCGCCCTGCTGTTCGATCGCAGCCTCGATCGCGTCGGTACCGAGCGTGCTCTCGCCCGGAGCGGGCACGAGCTCGACCAGTTCGCTCGCCGGATCGAGTCCATGCCAGGCAATCTGCGCGGCGATCGCATGACGGTCCGACGAGAATGCGCCGGCTTCGATCAGGATGCGGCGCCGCTGGCCCCGCGGTGCATAGAAGCTCGCGAGCATCAGGTGGAGGTTGACCGTCAGCGAGTTCATCGCGACGACCTCGTGCAGATCGGCACCTGTCAGCGCGGCGAGCCCTTCGCGCGCGCGGTCCGCGTAGTCGATCCACGGGCGCCGCGCGCGATGGTGTCCTTCCACTGCGAGTCGTGCCCAGTCGTCGAGCTCACCGGCGACCAGTCCGCGCGCCGCGCGCGGCATCAGGCCGAGGGAATGGCCGCACAGGTAGACGAGTGGCTCGCCATCGCCACCACGCGGCAGTTCGAACTCGAGTCGGTGCGCATGCAGCGGATCGGCGGCATCGATGGCGCGGGCCTCGTCCAACGAACGCGGCAGCGTCTGTGCGGCGGTGCTCATGCAGGTGCGAGCGGATACAGCAGTGGCCGGCTGGGCACGGCGTCGCCGTCGATGGCCGGCAATGTCAGCTGCAGCAGTGCGGGGCCGTCGGTCGCGACGTCCGGTACGAACGCGAGCTCCGTGATCGTGCAGTCAGCGCGACCGCCTGCGCCGGGGACGGTGTCTTTCCTGTTGGAGCCCGCATCACGCGCCGGCAGGCCGAAGAACAGTCGATGGCCGGAGAGTTCGCCCGCGTCGTGGCTGCGATCGAGCGACGGCAGGTCCAGTACCAGATGGCGCGTGTCGCGCTCGAGCAGCCACCGCACCGCGTCGAGCGTCAGGTAGGGCGCGTCGCCGGCGCTGTAATCGCGAACGTGCTTCGTCGCGTCGTTCGGCAGCGTGCGGATCACGATCGCCGTGGTCGAGAAACCCCTTGCCATCGGTGGCAGCCGTGCCAGCGCGGCGTCGAGAGCCGCGCGCGTGACGAGCAGGTCATCCGGCTGCGACGGCGGGCCACAGGTCTCGTGGCAGTCGCGTGCGACCTGCAGCGGTACTGACAGCAGCAGGCTCGGCTGCAGGGTCAGCGGGGCGACGCGCCACGCGTGGACCGCGGCAGCCGTCAAGTGGCCGATGCACTCGGTATGCGTGCCATGGCAGTGCGGGATCAACGTGATGCTGCGGCAATTGCAGCTGCCACCGTGCGCCACGTCGCCGTGGAAGCCGCCGGCGTCGAGCGGTCGCGTCGCTGGCGCAGGGGCGCCGAAATGCCGCACGCCCGGCGCGTCGAAGTGCAGCGCGATCGCGAGACTCACCGGCGCGTCCAGTGGCGCGCGCCAGCTGTCCTCGCCTGCCTGCCAGCGCGCCGCGAGCGTCATGCCGGGCGCTCCGTGGTGGCGCCACAGCTGCGGCAGCGCAGGTTGTCCGGGTTGCCGTAGAAGCGGTCGAACAGCGGCGGAAACTGGGTTTCGATATCGGTCAGGGCCAGCTGCTCCTCGTAGAGCAGTGCATGGCAGCTGTCGCAGTACCACTGGAAGCCATCGAACTCGCCGGCGCGCCGCTGTCGTTCGACGACCAGGCCGATGGTGTCGGCGAAGCGCTGCGGCGAGTGCGGCACGCCGGGTGGCAGCAACAGCACCTCGCCGGCACGGATCGGCACATCGACCAGTTGCCCCTGTTGCATGGTTCGCAACAGCATGTCCCCCTCGAGCTGGTAGAAGAACTCCTCGCCGGGATCGACGTGAAAGTCCTTGCGCGAGTTCGGACCGCCGACCACCATGATGATGAACTCGCTGTCGCGGAACAGGCACTTGTTGCCGACCGGCGGTTTCAACAGATGCCGGTGGGTGTCGATCCAGTGCTGCAAATTGAACGCGTTCAGCGGTTTCATGGCTTGGATTCTCGTACACTCGCTGGGCCTATGGTACGCAGAACCCGTGGGGGAGTGTCACCGTGAAGCGACAGTCGATCATCATTGGGCCGCTGGCCGCAGCGTTGCTGTTGGCTGGTTGCAGCAGCCTCGATGTACCGAAATGGCGCTGGCCGTTTGCGGCCAAGCCGGTCGTCGCGCCCGACATCGTCGACGAGATCGTGTTCGAGTCGCCGCAGGCCGGTTCGCCGGTCACGTCGTTCCCACAATACTTCCGGCGCAATACCCTGGTCATCGACATGACCGGCGCGGGCGCGGCGGGCAGTGTCGTCATGCGACCGAAGACGGCGGCGGGCTGGCCGGTGCGGGTCTCGTTCCGTGTCAAACCCGGCAGTTTCGCGGCACTGGAGATCACCGCCGAACAACGCGTGCTGTTGCCCGTGGTCGGGGCGGCGCGGCGTCCAACGCTTGACCTGCCGCTGCCGCCATCATTCCTCAAGGCGCGCAGCGACGACCCGGTGTACCTGCGCTGGGGCGCGGCAACGAATCCTCAGTCTGCGCCGATCTCCTGACGGGCCTCGCACGGCAGGCTGCGCCGCTCGCGGCGCTCGAGCGACCATGCGGTCAGGCTACCGCCCCAGACGCACCCCGTGTCGATCGCGACGACGTCCGCTTCGGCAACGAAGCCGAGCGTCGACCAATGCCCGAAGATGATCGGCGTGCCCGTGCTGGCGCGCCCCGGCACGCGGAACCACGGCAGGTAGTCGCGCTCGTCGCGGCCCGGCGCATGTTTGCGCTTGAGGTCCATCACGCCGCTGCGCGTGCACCAGCGCAGGCGCGTCAACGCGTTGATCGTGCAACGCAGGCGCGCCATGCCGCTGAGCCCGTCGTCCCAGTGATCCGGCTGGTTGCCGTACATGCCCGACAACAGGCGTTGCGGATCCTTGCGCAGCGCACGCTCGACCTCGCGCGACAGCTGCACGGCCTGCGCCGCGGTCCATTGCGGCAGCAGGCCGGCGTGGATCAGCAGTTCGCCGTGCTGCGGATCCTGGTAGGCGAGGGGACGGGCCAGCAGCCAGTCGAGCAGCTGGTCGCGATCCGGCGCCGCGAGGATCGCGTCCAGCGTGTCGCCGCGCTTGCGCTCGCGCTGCCCCCCCAGCGCCACTGCCAGCAGGTGCAGGTCGTGGTTGCCGAGGACGACGATGGCGTTGTCGCCGAGCGCGCGCACCATGCGCAGGACCTCGAGCGAATCCGGGCCGCGATTGACCAGGTCGCCGACGAACCACAGCCGGTCGCGGTCGGCGCGAAACCGCAGCGAGCGGATCAGCGCGCGCAGTTCGGCTGCACAGCCCTGCACGTCGCCGATGGCCCAGCGCGCCATGGGCTACTGCAGCACGCCCGGCTTGGCGAGCCTGAACGGCGCGATGGGCGCGTCGAACCGTTCACCTTCGTCCGTCTGCATCTGGTAACTACCGTGCATCGAGCCGACGGGCGTCTCGATGACGGCGCCACTCGAATAGCGGAAACCCTGCCCTGGCGCGATCCGGGGCTGTTCGCCGACGACGCCGTCGCCGCGGACTTCCTGCACGCGTCCGTCGGCGTCTGTGATGATCCAGTGGCGCCGCAGCAGTTTCGCGGCGACCGCACCCTCGTTGCGGATCGTGATCGTGTAAGCGAACACGTAGCGCCGTTCGCGCGGTTCGGACTGGTCCTCGAGGTAGACCGTGTCGACGGCGATACCGATCCGGTTGCGGGCGCTGTCCATGGAGTCTTCCCCGCCGGCGAAGGAATCAGCCGCGGCCGCTGGCGATACGCACTGCGAGCACGTCGCAAGGGGCCTGGTGCAGCACCGTGTCTTCCGTCAGGTTGACGAGGATCGACACGCCGTGGCGCTCGCGGCTGCCGATCACGATCAGGTCGGCGGCGTAGTCGCGCGCCACGCGGATGATTTCGCCCTTGATGCTGCCGCTCTCGACCCGTGCCGCGTCTTCGGGCAGTCCCACCTCGGCCGCAAGCGCGTTCAGGCGTTGCCGGGCGCGCGCCAGCAGCTCCTCTTCGATTTGCACGGCAGGCATCAGCGTCTCGCCCATCGGTTCGACCGGGACGAACTCGAAGACGTGCAACAACCGCACCTCGGCACCCGACAGCCGCGCGACCTCGAGCGCGCGGCGCGCGATCGCGACCGCTTCGTCATCGAGATCGACCACGCACAGCAGTTTCCGGTAGAGCGCCATGCCGGGAACGCTAGCCGCTCGCCATGCGGCGTGCAAGCGCGGCGAACTGGGCCGGCGACAGCGTTTCCGGCCGTGCGCCCGGGTCGACGCCCCCGGCTTCGATCGCCGTCGCGTCGAGCAGGCCGCGGCAGGCATTGCGCAGCGTCTTGCGTCGTGCCGAAAACGCCGCCGTGACGAGTCTGCCGTAGCGCTCGTCGACCGCGAACGCCGGCTCGAGGCGCACGCGCAACCGGGCGACCGCCGACCAGACACGCGGTGGCGGCTGGAACGCACCGGGACCGACGTCGAACAGGTGTTCGGCGTCCACCCAGGGCGCCAGCATGACGCCGAGCCGGCCATAGTGCTCGCTGCCGGGCGCCGCGACGATGCGCTCGATGACTTCCCG
Source organism: Steroidobacteraceae bacterium (assembly GCA_041395605.1). Lineage (GTDB taxonomy): Bacteria > Pseudomonadota > Gammaproteobacteria > Steroidobacterales > Steroidobacteraceae > UBA964. The sequence continues at coordinate 11,611 of JAWLAD010000015.1, read as the reverse complement.
CTGCAGCATGACGTGCAGGTCGGCGATGGCGGCATGGGTGGCGAGCAGATGGAACAGCAGTGGCGTCGAGACGTTGTACGGCAGGTTGCCGACGACGCGCAGCCGCTGGCCGCGCCGCTGCGCCAGCGCCGCGAAGTCGAACCGCAGTGCATCGGTCCGGTGCAGCACGAACCCCGGGTCCGTCCGATATTCCTGCTCGAGTGCCGCCGCCAGATCGCGATCGATCTCGATGGCGTCCAGCGAGCCGGCGCGCTCGCGCAGCAGGCGCGTCAGCGCGCCGCGCCCCGGCCCGATCTCGACCAGGGCATCGCCCGGCTGGATCGAGACTGCGTCGACGATCCGCTGGCGCGTGCCGGGATCGTGCAGGAAATGCTGGCCGAAGCGCTTGCGGGCGAACACCATCCGGTGCGGCTCAGGCGGCCGCTGCGGTCCGCCGCCGCTGCGCCAACTCGATGGCCAGCCGGGTGGCTGCGCGCAGGCTGCCCGCGTCGGCGCGACCGCTGCCGGCGAGCGACAGTGCCGTGCCGTGATCGACCGACGTGCGGAGGATCGGCAGTCCCAGCGTGACGTTGACGGCTTCACCGAAGCCCGCGTGCTTCAGCACCGGCAGGCCCTGGTCGTGGTACATCGCGAGCACCACGTCGTGCTGCGCGAGTTCGCGCGGCAGGAACACCGTGTCGGCCGGCAGCGGGCCGGCGACGCTCAGCCCCGCCCGGCGCGCGGCTTCGATCGCCGGCGCGATCGTCTCGAGTTCCTCGTCGCCGAGATGGCCGGATTCCCCGGCATGCGGATTGAGTCCGCAGACGGCGATCCGCGGGCGCGCGATCCCCCACAGGCGGCGCAGGTCGGCATCCAGAACGCGCAGGATCGCGTCGAGCCGCTGACGCGTGATCGCGGCGCTGACTGCCGCGAGGGGCAAGTGGGTCGTGGCGAGCGCAACGCGCAGCGTACCGGCCACCAGCAGCATCACGGGCAATGCCGCACCCGTGCGTTCGGCGAGGTACTCCGTGTGGCCCGAAAATGGCACGCCGGCCGCGTTGATGACGCTCTTCTGCACCGGTGCGGTCACGATCGCATCGAATCGACCGGCCGCCAGGCCCGCCAGCGCCGCATCGAGCAGGCCGAGTACGTAGCGCGCGTTCGCCGGATCGAGGCGTCCGGCTTCGCAGGGGGTGGCGAGCGGCAGATCGGCGACCTGCAGTTCGCCGCGCAGGTGGCGGCGAGCGGCTGCGTCCGGGTCGAACTCGCGCAGCGTCAGTGCGACGCCTGCACTGTCCGCCCGTGCCGCGAGGAGCTGGCGGTCGCCGAAGCAGACCAGTTCGGCATCGAAGTCCTCGCGGGCGGCGAGCATCGCGCACAGCTCGGGCCCGATACCGGCTGGTTCGCCGGAGGTCAGCGCGATGCGCGGCAACGGCACCGCAGTCATCGCCGCGCCCGGATCAGATCCGGTTCTCGACGTAGGCCTCGTCGCGCAGGCGACGCAGCCAGAGCTCGGTTTCTTCTTCGGCCTTGCTTTCGCGCAGTTGCATGAACGCGCGTTGGCGGCGCAGTTCGTCCGTGTTGTCGAACTCGCGCCGCCCCATCACCTGCACGATGTGCCAGCCGAACTGCGTGCGGAACGGCTGGCTGATCTCGTTCTCGCCGAGGCTCGCGAGCACGGCTTCGAATTCCGGCACGAACGCGCCAGGCGCCGTCCAGCCGAGGTCGCCGCCTTCCGCGCCTGATCCGGGGTCTTCGGACACGACTTTCGCAAGGCCGGCAAAATCCTCACCGGCGAGGATCCGGTCTCGCAGCGTGACCAGGCGCTGCCGGACCGTGGCGTCGTCCTGGATTTCGGTCGGCTTCAGCAGGATGTGGCGTGCGCGGGTCTGTTGCACCACCGACGGCATGTCCGCACCGCGCAGTTCATTGAGCTTGACGATGTGGTAGCCGGATGGGGTCCGCAGCGGTTCGCTGACATCGCCCGGCTTCAGCCCGACGACGAGATCGGCGAGCACCGTCGGGATCTCCGGGCCCTTGCGCCAGCCGAGGCTGCCACCCTCGAGCGCCGTCTGGCTGTTCGAGTAGGCGACCGCCAGTTGCGAGAAATCCTCGCCGGCGCGGGCGCGCTCGTAGACATTCGCGGCGCGGCGCGAGGCTTCTTCGATCTGCTGCGGCGTGCCGGCCTGCGGCACGGCGACCAGGATGTGCGACAGGTTGTACTCGTTCAACTCCGACGGTCGGGACTTCTGTTTCTCGAGGTACTGGTCGAGCTCGCGCGGGCTGATGTTGATCCGCTGGATCACGTCGCGCTGCCGCAGGATCTGCAGCGTCAGTTCGCGCCGAAGGCCCTCGCGATAGCTCGCGTAATCGACACCCTGGGACGCGAGCGCTTCGGGCAGCTGCGCGAGCTGCAGGCCGTTGCGCTCCGCGACGTCGGACAATGCCGCGTTCAGCTGCTCGTCATTGACACGGATGCCGCCGCGCTTTGCGCGCTGCATCTGGATCTCCTGCATCACGAGCCGCTCGAGCACCTGCTGGCGCAGCACCGCGACCGGCGGCAGCTCGAGGCCCTGCTGGCGCAGTCGGTCGGCGATCACGAACGACTGCTCCTCCAGTTCGCTCTCGAGGACGACCCCTTCGTTGACGACCGCGACGACGCGATCGAGTGCGACGCCGGTGCTGCTCGTCGCGCGCGGCGGGCTCGCGGACGCGGCGTCCTGCGCCAGCGCCGGCCACAGCAACTGGGACGTCAGCAGCAGCGCCGAGCAGACGGCGGGGCGAACGAGGGGGACGATGCGGATCATGTTCTGCGGCACTCCGGACGGGGCGGGCATTCTAGCGACACTTCGGCGCTCCCGGCGACCCGCGACTTGCAAATCAATAAGTTAGGCCGGAACTGGTGTAGCCGCGGATCGCCCTCTCGAGGAAAGCGTCCGCCGGGGTTCCGACACTGGCGAGGCCGTTGAGTTCCAGCTGCAGGTAAATGCCGGTGTCGCGTTCGCCGGTGCGGCTCGAGACGAAGCGCCGCGCGACGGCCCGCAAACGCCAGCAGCAGGCCTTGTACTCAATGCCGGCGAAGCGTTCGAGCGACTGGTTGTCCTGCAGGTCATAGACCATCCGCGCGAACAGGTTCCAGCGCTGCCCGATCGGCCAGGCCCCGGACACCTCGCCCTGCTCGAGCCGCTCGCGCTGGAAGCGGTAGGCGAAGTTCAGCACACGCTCGGCGTCGGGCCGGTACTGGACGCGAACCTGGCTGCGTTCGTGGTCGCGGCTCTGCGGATTCCATTGCAGGCCCATGTCGACGCTCCAGTTGCGGTAAGGCGCCAGCGCGAGTTGCGCGACGACGTCGGAGCGGCGGCGCGTCGACGGCGGCTCGCCCGGCAGCACGACCCGCGGCGTCTCGAAGTAGAACGTCTGGCCGAATGTCGCGGCGAGGAACTGACCCTGGGTGCGGCCATCGAACAGGCGGGTCGTGACGCCCACGCTGACCTGGTTGGCATCACCGACCCGGTCGGCACCGACGAAGCGGTTGGTGCTGAACAGCTGCACGATGTTCAGGTCCGGGCGGGCGGTGTCGAAGATGGGCAGCGCATCCTGGTCGCGGTAGGGCGTGTACAGGTACAGCAGCCGCGGTTCCAGCGTGACGCGGCGCTGGCCATGCGTGCCGGCCTCGCGCTCGAAGACCAGTCCGGCATCCAGCGCCGCGAAGGGCATCGAGCGGGTCGGCGCGTCGTCGGTGCCCGGTGCCGTGTCGTCGAGCGCATAGCGGGTGTAGCGATAGCCCGCTGACGGGCGCAGGTAGAACCCGGGTCCGCGCAGGTCCAGTCCGACGGTCGGCGCGGCGTCGAGGCGCCAGCCCGTCACGCCGACCGGCCGGTCGAAGTTCACGATCTCCGATTCGATGCCGAGCGACATCAGTCCGTTGGGTCCGAAGTTGAATGCGCCGTTCGCCAGCAGCCGCGGCAGGCGCGCATAGGGTCGTTCTTCGGGCGCAAGTCCGCTGTCGATCGTCTGGTACTGCTGGAATTCACCGCGCAGGCGCCAGAACTCGTCGCGGTAGGTCACTTCGGCGAGGCGCTCGAGGAACGCGATGCTGGTGCCTTCCGGGCCCTGCGCGAAGTCCTCGAACCAGCCCGCATCGCTGACATCCTCGGCGGCGATGCGCAGCCGCCAGTTGTCGGCGAAGTCAGCGCGGTGGTCGAGTCGCAGGCGCGTGCGATCGATGCCCGCCAGGTCATCGCCCGGCAGCAGGTTGACGCGCAGCGCGCCGACCTGGCGCTCGAACAGCCAGCGCGCCTCGCCGCCGAAGTCCAGGCCCCGACGCTGGTAGAGCGTCGGCTCGAGCGTGACGTCGATGTTCGGGCGGGCGTTCCAGTACCACGGGACGGTCAGCTGCGCGCCGCTGCGGGTCGTATGGCCGACGTTCGGAAACAGGAAGCCGCTCTTGCGTTCGCTGCCCAGCGGGAAGGAGATGTAGGGCAGGTAGAGGATCGGCACGCCCTTGAACTGGATCTGCGCGCTGCGCCCCGAGCCGGTTCGCCGCTGCGTGTCGAGGGAGATGTCACGCGCTTCGATCTGCCACGAGGCGTCGTCGCGCGGACAGGTCGTGAAGGTCACGCGCTGCAGTTCGATGACGCCGTCCAGGCCGACGTGCATCTGCTCGGCCGTGCCGCGGGCCGGCCGCTGCGGCAGTTCGAACTCGGCGCCGCTGAAGTTGGCGCCCTCGCTCTGCGCGTAATCCCCCGACAGCCCGCGGGCGCGCACCAGCGGATCGCGGTACTCGACCGCCCCCTTGACGCTGAAGGCGTTGCGGCGGGCGTCGTACTCGACGCTGCCGGCACGCAGTTCGCGATCGCCCTGGGTCACGCGCACGTCGCCGGACAAGGTGGCGTTGCCATCGACACCCAGCACGGCGTTGTCGCTGCTGATGTCGATCTCGGCGGGCGCGGCCGGTTCTGTCCGAGCGGGATCCGGCGGCGGGCGGCGGACCTGGGCAGTGACGGCGCCCGTGGGCAGCGGACAGACGCGCGGCGACTCGGCCACGGGCCGCTCGGCAGGCGCAGCCTGCTGGGCATGCAGCGCGGGCGTTCCCGGGAGCGCAGCGCAGACGAACAGGACAGCGGCCGGGAACAGTCTCATCTCGGCGCATTATAATGAGAGCGTCTCCTTCGCCCACGGAAATCATGAACGCGACCGACATGCGCCTCGCGGCGCTCGAGTCCTGGCTGCACCAGGTGCTGCCGGGCCAGGTGCAGGGCGTCGAGGTCGCGTCGGCCGATGCGAGCTTCCGGCGCTATTTCCGTGCAACGCTGGCGGGCGGGGCCACGCGCATCGTCATGGATGCACCACCCGACAAGGAGGACATCGCGCCCTACCTGCAGGTCGCGCGGCTGCTCGAACGCACCGGCGTACATGTACCTCACGTCCATGACGTGGATCCGTCGCAGGGATTCGTGCTGCTCGAGGACCTCGGTCGCGCGCCGTATCTCGATGCGCTGCGCCAGCCCGGGTGCGTCGATGCGCTGTATGCCGACGCGCTCGCAGCACTGCTGCGGATTGCCGTGGCCGGCCGCGATTTGGCGGCTGAACTGCCGCCGTACGATGCCGCCGTGCTCGAGCGCGAGATGCAGCTGATGCCGGAGTGGTTCGTCGCGGCGCACCTGCGGCTGCGGCTCGATGCCGACGAGGCGGCACTGCTGCGCCGCAGTTTCGATCTGCTGATCGCGGCGGCGCTCGAGCAGCCGGTGACTTTCGTGCATCGCGACTATCACTCGCGCAACCTGATGATCCTCCCCGGGCGCAATCCGGGCATCATCGATTTCCAGGACGCGCTGCGCGGTCCGCTCGCCTACGATCTCGTCTCGCTGCTGAAGGACTGCTACATCGGCTGGCCGCGCGAGCGCGTCGAGGCCTGGGTGCGCCAGCAGCATGCGGCGCTGCGCGCCGCGGGCTTCGAGGGTCTGCCGCGCGAACGGGAATTCCTGCGGCACTTCGACTTGATCGGGCTGCAGCGCCACATCAAGGTGCTCGGCATCTTCGCGCGGCTCTGGTACCGCGACGGCAAGATCGGCTACCTCGGCGACCTGCCGCTGACGCTTGCGTACGCGCGCGACACGGCCGCGCGCTATGGTGAACTGCAGCCACTCGCGCGCTGGCTCGAGGCGCGCATCGCGCCCTTGCTGGCTGGCGCGAACGCGCGCGAACTCGCGCCGCGGCCGCCACCGATGGCCTGTCCGGCGTGAAGGAGTGCCGATGCGCGCGATGATCCTCGCCGCGGGTCGCGGCGAACGGATGCGGCCGCTGACCGACGCGCACCCAAAGCCGCTGCTGGAGGTGGGCGGCCGGCCGCTGGTCGAGTGGCACCTGCAGTCGCTGGCGCGCGCCGGCTTTCGCGACATCGTCATCAACCTGTCGTGGCTCGGCAGCCAGATCAGCGCGCATCTGGGCGATGGCGCGCGCTTTGGCGTGTCGATCCGCTACAGCGAAGAGGGGCCCGAACCGCTCGAGACCGGTGGTGGCATCTTCCGCGCGTTGCGCTGGCTCGGTCCCGACCCCTTTGTCGTCGTCAACGGCGACGTCTGGACCGACTACCGCTACGAGCGACTGCCGCGGCTCGACGCCGCCGCACTCGCGGCACTGGTGCTGGTGCCGAACCCGCCGCAGCACCCGCGCGGCGATTTCCGCGTGCAGGCACGCGCCGCGGCGGCGGTGGCGGGCGAGGCCCGCTGGGACATCTTGGGCGGGGACGCGGACGATTCGGCGCCGCCCGCCGTGCCACGACGCACGTTTTCGGGCATCGGCGTCTACCGACCGGAGTTCTTCGCCGGCTGCAGCGACGGGCGCTTCCCGCTGCTGCCGCTGCTGCGCCGCGCTGCCGCTTCCTGCCAGCTGCGCGCCGAGTTGTACGACGGCGAGTGGCATGACATAGGGACGCCGGAGCGCCTGCGCGCGCTCGATGAACGTCTGGCCGGAGGCGCCATCGGCTAGAATCGGCGGATCGTGAAGGACCTCAACCAGATCCCCATCGTCGTCGAGGGTGCGCCCGGGGAACGGCCGCGCAGCGGCGAGAAGTACCAGACCGCCCAGGGCTTCACCGCGATCCGCGACGGTATCAAGACCCGTCTGGAGGAGTCGGTCGCCGCGGGCGAGCGGCGCGCGCTGGCGGGCAAGCCGCGCTGGCTGCGGGCGCCGCTGCCGGCCGGGGCGGGCTACGACCAGGTCAGGCAGATCGTCCGCGAGCATCGCCTCGCGACCGTCTGCGAGGAAGCGAAGTGCCCGAACATCGGCGAGTGCTGGAACGCCGGCACGGCAACGCTGATGCTGATGGGCGAGGTCTGCACGCGGGCCTGCCGCTTCTGCGCCGTCGATACCGGCAACCCGCGCGGCTGGCTCGATGCCGAGGAGCCGGCCAACGCCGCGCGCACGGTCGAGCTGATGCGCTTGCGCTACGTGGTGCTGACCTCCGTGAACCGCGATGACCTGCCCGACGGTGGGGCCGCGCATTTCGCTGCCTGCGTGCGTGAAATCAAGGCGCGATCGCCGCAGACCGTGGTCGAGGCGCTGACGCCCGATTTCCAGGGCGTGCATGCCGATGTCGAGACCGTCGTCAACTCCGGGCTCGAGGTGTTCGCGCAGAACGTCGAGACCGTGCGCCGGCTGACGCATCCCGTGCGCGACCCGCGCGCGAGCTACGCGCAGACACTCGACGTGCTCGCGCACGCGAAGCAGCATCGTGCCGATGTGCTGACCAAGACCAGCCTGATGCTTGGCCTCGGCGAGACAGACGCCGAGATCGCCGCAGCCATGGACGACCTGCGCGCGGCGAAGGTCGACCTGCTGACGCTCGGGCAGTACCTGCGTCCGACGATCAATCACCTGCCCGTGGCGCGCTACGTCACGCCGGAGGAGTTCGACCGCTACCGCGACTGGGCGCTCGCGCGCGGCTTCCGCGAGTGCGTCTCCGGTCCGCTGGTGCGCTCGAGCTACCGCGCCGAGCAGGCGCTGGCCGGCAACAACGCCGGCCTCGACAACGCGCGGCTGGCGGCGCTCGCGCCGGGCGCGCCGTCGCGCTGAGATGCACGACGCACCGCGGCCGGTGCTGCGCTGGCTCGGCCGGGTCGATTACGAACCGACCTGGCAGGCGATGCAGCACTTCACGGACCAGCGCGGTGCACGGACACCCGACGAAATCTGGCTGCTCGAGCATCCGCCCGTATTCACGCTCGGCATGAACGCCGACCCGGCGCACGTGCTGGGCGCAGGAGACATTCCCGTCGTGCGCATCGATCGCGGCGGGCAGGTCACCTACCACGGTCCGGGTCAGCTGGTCGCCTATGTGCTGTGGGACCTCAAGCGCGCCGCGCTCGGCGTGCGTGCGCTGGTGTCGGCCCTCGAGCTTGCGGTTATCCGCTACGCGGCCAGCCACGGCATCGAGGCGAGCGCGCGCCGCGATGCGCCCGGCGTCTATGTCGCGGGCGCGAAGCTGGCGAGTGTCGGGATTCGCGTCCGCCGTGGAGCGAGTTATCATGGCCTCGCGCTGAACGTCTCGATGGGGCTCGAGCCGTTCGATCGCATCAATCCCTGCGGCTATCCGGGATTGGCCGTCACGCAGCTCGCTGCGCTGGGCGGTCCACAGGACGTGGTGGAAGTCGCGAGGGAAATCGGTCCGACGTTGCTGCACTGCCTGCGTGGTGACAGTGGGTCGGGGTCTGCCGTCAATCAAGGGAATGAGCATGTCTGATCAGGAAGAGTTGGCCGCGGTTCGCCGCCTGCTGAAGTTCATCGGCGAGGATCCGGACCGCGAGGGCCTGGTCGAGACGCCCGCCCGGTTCCTGAAGGCGTGGAAGGAATACACGCGCGGCTACCAGCAGAAGCCCGAGGATGTCCTGAAATCGTTCGAGGACGGGGCCGAACGCGTCGACGAAATGGTCATCGTGCGCGATATCCCCGTCTACTCGCTGTGCGAGCATCATCTGGCGCCGTTCTTCGGCCGGGCGTACGTCGGCTACGTGCCGGACAAGCGCATCCTGGGGCTGTCGAAGATTTCGCGCCTGGTCGAGGTCTTTGGTCGGCGCCTGCAGGTGCAGGAGCGGCTGACGAACCAGATCGCCGATGCGCTCGATACCCATCTACAGCCGCTCGGTGTCGCGGTCGTCATCGAATGCCGGCACATGTGCATGGAGTCGCGCGGCGTGCGCCACACCGGCACCGCGACGGTGACGTCGGCGTTGCGTGGCTCGATCAAGACGAACGCCGACACGCGCCGTGAGTTCCTCGCGCTGATCGGTCGCTGAGCCGGGCGACGGCCGGCGCGGCTAGATCACCATGACGACACCCTCGCTCGAGGCCAGTTCCTCGACCAGGGCGATGACCTGTTCGCGGCTGCGCGCGACCACGACATAGGTGATCGAGACGAAGTTGCCGGCGCCGCTCACGCGCTCGCTGACCCGCTCCTGCGCGAGGTCAGGCACGTGGCGCAGCACCACCGCATCGATGCGCCCACGCAGGGCGGGATCGGCGCGGCCGACGACCTTGATCGGATAGTCGGTCGGGAAGCGCAACAGGTCGGCGTCCGGGTCGGTCATTGCATCACCACTCGCGTCACCACGGCGTGTCCGCGAGTCCTCCGATCAGGGTGGCGAAATCCGCGTGCAGCCGGCGAAACCACGGGCCGGGTGTCCCGGTGCCGACGGCGTGCCCGTCGAGGCGCGTGACCGAGGCCAGGCCGCGGACGGCTGCCGACAGCCAGACCTCGTCGGCGCCGCGCAGCTCCGCCTCGCTGATCGGCCGCGCGATACAGCGCAGGCCGGCGGCCTGCGCGAGTTCCTCGACGACCGCGCGGGTCGTGCCCGCGAGGATCGCCTGCGTCTGCGGCGGTGCAAGCAGCGTGTCGTCGAGCACCACGTGCACGGCCGAGCTGCTGGCCTCCGTCAGCCAGCCTTCGCGGATCAGGATCGTCTCCTGCGCGCCGCGCTCGACGGCGGCGCCGCGCAGCAGCACGTTGGCCAGCAATGCGACCGACTTGATATCGCAGCGCGCCCAACGCGTGTCGCCCGCGGTGATGCACGCCAGCCCGTCTGCGAGGAGTCGCGGATCTGCGGGCGGCAGCGGTGCGCAGAACGCGAACACCGTCGGTTCGAGATCGCGCGGCGGGGCGTGGTTGCGGCCGAACTCGGCGCCGCGGGTGACCTGCAGGTAAACGTACAGCTCCGCCGCCCCATTGCGGGCGAGGAGCTCGCGGAACAGCGCGCGCCAGCCGTCGCGGTCGTGCGGATTGGCGATGCCGGTGGCCGCGAGGCTGTGCTCGAGTCTGGCGATGTGTTCGACGAAACGGAACGGTCGCCCGCGATGGACCGGTACCACTTCATAGACACCGTCGGCATAGAGGAAGCCCCGGTCCAGCGGCGAGATCCGCGCGTCCGCCAGCGGCATCACGGCGCCGTCGAGATGGCACCAGGGCAGCGGTTCAGCCATGGGTGCCGTGGGCAGACCTGTCGTTCAGCGGAACCAGAGCGCGACCGAGTCGGTCAGGCGCGACCAGAGGCCACCTTCCGTGACGGCCGTCTTCGGATAGAGCGGCGAGCGCGCGACGATCTCGTCGCCATCGCGCACGACCAGTTCGCCAACCGCGCCATTGGCAGCGAGCGGGGCGATCAGCGGTTCACGCACGGTCGCCTCCGTGCGCAGGTTGCCGGCGCTGCCGCGGCCGAGCGTCACGAGCACGTCGCGTGCGGGGGCAACGGCCACCGATTCCACGGAGCCCTTGTAGACCCGCGGCTGCAGCACGCTCTCGCCGGCCGCGCGCACACGCACCGTCTCGTAGAAGTTGTAGCCGTAGTTCAGCAGCGCCGCGCTGGCGGTCTCGCGCGCCTTCATCGACGACGAGCCGAGCACCACACTGATGAGGCGCATGTTGCGGCGGTTGGCGGACGTGACCAGGCAGTAACCGGCGCTGTCGGTGTGGCCCGTCTTGATGCCGTCCACACTCGGATCGCGCGCCAGCAGTCCGTTGCGGTTCGGCTGCGTGATCTCGTTCCAGGTGAACTCCCGCAGCGAGTACCAGCGGTAATACTGCGGAAACTCGCGGATCATCGCGCGCGCGAGCGTCGCGATGTCGCGGGCCGTCGTGTACAGATCGGGGTCGGGCAGGCCCGTGCTGTTGGTGAAGTTCGACGCGTTCATGCCAAGCCGCCGCGCATATTCGTTCATCAGCTGCGCGAACGCCTCTTCGGTGCCACCGACCCGTTCCGCCAGCGCGATCGTCGCGTCGTTGCCGGACTGCACGATCATGCCCTTGATCAGCACTTCCACCGGTACCTGCGTGCCAACCTGCACGAACGTGCGCGAGCCCTCGGAGCGCCATGCGCGCTCGCTGATCGTCACCGGCTCCGCCAGCGTCAGGCGCTTTTCCGCGAGCGCCTTGAAGACGGCGTAGGCGGTCATCAGCTTGGTGATGCTCGCCGGTTCCATGCGCTCGTCGGCGTTCTGCTCCGCGAGGACGCGTCCGCTGGCGTGGTCGACGAGCAGGTAGCCGCGTGCGTCGATGCCTGGCGGCTTAGGAATCGGCACGGCGGCGATCGCAGGGGTGATCGTGGTGGCGCACAGCAGCCAGAGGCACAAGACCCTGAAC